>JBOGNA010000115.1:0-73844 GCA_050746925.1 Candidatus Acidiferrales bacterium | reverse complement strand
CAATAGAACACCGGCGTGAGCGCGCCGATGTCCAGCGCATGCGTGCCGAGCCACAGCAAGTGGCTCGCGATTCGCTGCAACTCCGTAAGAATTGTGCGCACCACACGCGCGCGCAGCGGAGCTTCGGCGCCGAGCAGCTTTTCGATCGCTTCGCAATATCCCAGGCCGTTCGAGACCGCCGCGACGTAGTCCATACGGTCCACGTAAGGCGCGAATTGCTGATAGCTGCGGTGCTCGGCGATTTTTTCAACGCCCCGATGGAGATAGCCGATGATGCACTCGGAATCGACCACGCGCTCGCCGTCCAGCTTGAGCTTCACGCGCAGCACGCCGTGCGTGGACGGGTGCTGCGGCCCCATGTTGAGGATAATTTCGTCGGCGCCGAGCACCGTGGTGCTGACGTTGGTGATTTCGCTTGTGCGTCCGTTCGCCATTTCGCTACTGACCGCTCTCGATTCCCAGGTTTTCGCGCACCCAGTCCGTATCTTGCTTCAGAATGTCGTAATCCTTGCGCAGCGGATGGCCCTGCCATTCATCCGGCAGAAGGATGCGCTTCAGATCCGGATGGCCTTCGAAAACGATCCCGAACATGTCGTAGCATTCGCGCTCGAGCCAGTTCGCCACCGGCCAGATTTCGCAGACGCTTGGCACGGGTTCGTTTTCGGCAGCATGGGCCTTTAGGCGCAGCCGCTCGTTTTTCGGGAATGAATACAGGATCAGGACTATGTCGAAGCGCTTCTCGCGCTTGGGCCAATCGACCGCCGTGAGGTCGTCGAGCATGTCGAATTTCTCTTCGTCGCGGCAATAGCGTGAAATTTCTCGAAGCTTATCGGCGGCGACGAGCACGATGGCCTGCTTGCGATCCTGCGTCGCTTCTTTGATTGCATCGCCGAAGCGCGCTCTCAGGCGCTGCACGAGTTCGTTATCGAGCGGAGTGGGGCCTTCCTTCGGCGGCGGAGGCGGAGCGGGAGGCTTTGGCGGAGCCGCAGCGGCAGGAGCGCCAGGAGCAGCCGGCTTCGCAGGGGCGGCAGGTCTCGGGGGCGTCGCGGCGGCTTCGACAGGAGGCTTCGGGGAGACGGAAGCGCCTTCCCCCGCCGCTTTGGGAGGTTCGGCGGGCGGTTTGGGAGCCGGCGTTTTTTCCGAGGGATCGTTAGCCATCGTTTCGATCGGCTGAACTCGCCGAAGCGCAGAGAGCAGACTCGCTTTGTCGCTTGCGAGCAGCCCGCCTTTTTAACACACCCCAAAAATCAGCGTCAACGAATTCGGACAGTTATTTCGGACCAGCTAGACCCAGTCGAGCGCGCCCTTCCTGTATAGCCAGACGTATCCGACCAGCAAAATCCCGAGAAACACGAGCATGGTCAGCAGCCCGTACATGCCGAGCTGGCTGTATTTGATCGCCCAGGGAAACAGGAAAATCGTCTCTACGTCGAAAATGACGAACAGAATCGCAACAATGTAAAACCGGACCGAATAGCGCCCGCGCGAAGTGCCTTCCGGAGGCACGCCGCACTCGTACGGCTCCAGGCGCGCGCCGGTTTTTTGCATGTCGGGACGGATAAATTTGAAAACGATGAGCGAGACGGCGGGAAACGACGCCGCGAGGAGTGCGTAAATCAGAATCGGAATGTATTGGCCCGGCATCGCCGAATGAACGCGCCATGCTAACACAGAGCGCAAGCGGCAGCCAATGGCATCCGGCGATCAAAATCCTGGCGCGGCCTAACTCTACCGGCTCTTTGCGGCCTGTGAAGGCTTGTAAACGAGGCCAATTGCCAGTCCCACGACGAGCCATCCGATGAATCTGCCGGCGGCCATGAACAGCGCCAGGCGCGCTCCGATATTCAGCGTGACGTATTCGTCACTGACAACCGCGAATACGATGAAGACGCCAATCAGCGCGCCGAAGCGCAACCCTTCGAGCGCGCCCGAGCCGCCCTCATATCCCTTCGCGTAGATCGCGGCGAGAATGATGATCGCGATCAATGTGGCGGCGATGCCCATCGGGAAATAGTTCATGATCGCTTCACGCGAACGGTATACCGCTTCGTAGGGCTTGTACTCCTTGGCGATCAACTGGCGGGATATCACTCCTCCGCATACGAAATAGGCGACCCAACCGGCGATGCCCGCCAGAACGATGCGTCCGTAGTTCATCGGCCCATCCTTTTACGCTTGGATTTTGTGCTGCGATTTCGACTGCGACTCAAGCTGCGTGGCCGACGAGGAATTCTTCGAGCTTGTCGAAGGAGTCATGCGTTCCTTGCGAGACGATTCGAATGAGGTTTTCATCCGGGAAGCCGGCTTGGGTGAGAACGACTTTCGTCTGGTTGCCCTGCGCGATGAATTCCACGGTGACGCGCGTGGTGGCCGGGCCCAGATTGACGTGGTACACGATTTTTTCGGGCTCGATGATTTCATCGTAGGTCCCGCGGATCGTATGCTCGCCCGCGCCCTGGATGTGGAGTTTCTGCGTGAAGCCCCCGCCCACGCGAAAATCCATCTTTACTTCGACCCTCGTCGAATCGCTGCAGCCCGACCACTGCTCGAGCAGTTCCGGCGTCTTCCACGCCGCGAATACCTTTTCGCGCGGCGCGCCGAATACGCGGGTGAGCTGCACCTAGCTGCTGCCGATCTTCACCTCGGATTTCATCGCCGTTTTTCCTTTCGTTTCCCTTCAGGAGCGCCGCTTGCAAGCAGAGCGTCGAGGGCGTCGAATCTTTCATCCCACACCGCGGCGCACCGGGCGAACCACTTGCGCGCCTCCGCCATACCCGCCGCGCGCACGCGAATCAGGTGCAGGCGACCGGTGCGGCGGCGCTGGATGAGCCGGGCGTGTTCGAGGACGTGGAGGTGCCGGGAAATCGCCGGAAGCGATATCCGGAAAGGCCGGGCGAGCGCCGTCACGCGGGTTTCGCCGCGCCCGCTGAGCCGCTCCATGATCCGGCGGCGCGTGGGATCGGCCAGCGCCGCGAATACCGCCGTAACCCGCTGCTGTTTGTTAACCACGACGTTAAATATAAGTGCGCTCGTCTTCGCCTGTCAAGCAATAGTTAGCCAGTTTGTTAAATATAGGGGGAAGCGAAGATTTCGCCCGTGGACGGGAGCGGAGGCTTGACAGCGTGCGGCCTGCGCGCCAGAATCTGCGCGCCGCAATCGATGACCACCGATCCCAATCAACTGACCGTGGCGGGCCGCGCCGGATCGCGAGCCGGGCAGCACATCCTGAAAATCTCGGGGCCCATAAAGTATGGCGCGATCGAGCTACTTCAGGAGGCCATCCAGGCGGCGCGAGCGCAGGGGTTGATTCTCGACCTCACCGATGTGCCGTACGTCGATTCATCCGCCGTGGGAGTGCTGGTCCAGGTGTACGTGAGTTGCCGCAAATCGCAGCGCAATCTCGCGCTGGTGGGCTTGAGCGACCGCGTGCGGAACGTGCTGCATCTCGCCAGCGTCGATATTCTCTTCCAGACATTTGACAGCGTGCCGGAAGCCGAAGAAGCCCTGCAGGATTAGCTCGCGACACGAAACCGCTTCTAAATCGCATTCGTCGTGCCCGTTGCGCGCGGGCACGGCATGCCGTGCCCCTAGTGAAAAGATCCGAGAGACGTTACTCGTGGCGGGCGCCGTGGACTACATCGACGGCGTGAGGAAGCAGACCTGCAATCGCGTTGAGCGATTCGACGGCGCCGGCGGGGCTGCCGGGAAGATTGATGATGATGGTTTTTGCGCGGATGCCGGCGACGCCGCGCGACAGCAGCGCCCGTTCCGTCGATTTTCTTCCTTCGGCGCGCATGTGTTCGGCGAATCCGGGGATCAGCCGTTCGATCGCAGCTTGCGTGGCTTCGGGCGTCACATCGCGCGGGCCGACGCCGGTGCCGCCCGTGGTCAGGATGCTATCGACGGCTGCCTCACCCGCATCGGCCGCCTTCCTCAGAAACGCTTCGATGGCGATGCGCTCATCGGCGAGGACGGCGGCGGAGACGACTTCCCATCCAAGTTCCTTGCAGCGGGCGGCGACGGCGGGGCCGGAGCGGTCGTCATATTTTCCGGCGGCCACAGAATCGCTGATCGTGAGAATGGAAACTCGCATGTGTTTTTTGCGGCGACTACTTTTCGGCGGCGGGGGCGCCTTCTTCGGCGCCGTCGCGCTGGGTTTCGTCCATCAGGCGCAACGCTTCCATCAACAGGCCGGTGGTGGTGCGCGAGATGGTGGACCGGGATGGCCCGGAGTTGAAATCGATTTCGAATTCGCCGTCCGGCCAGCGGACGGCTTCGTACACGGCTGCTTCGCCTTCGAGCGCGCCAAGCTTCGCATCGGTGCATTGGCCCGAGGAGAAAAATAGTTCGCCGGTGCCGTCGGCGCGACGAATCGTGAGGCGGCAGGATTTCTGGCCCATTTCAAGCGACTGCATCAGGTCGAGAATGCTCATTTCTTCCAGGCGTCCCTGAATCACACCGGGACGGACGGCGCGATTCTGGAGTTTCTCGAGCTGGAGGCGGTCGATCACTTTTTTCGCGCGACGGACCACGTCCTTCAGGAAGAACGGCTTGGGAATGAACTCCTCGACGCCTTCGACGATCGGGCGGAGCTTTTCTTCGATGTCGCTGCGGCTGGCGAGAAAGATGAACGGAATCTGTTTTGTCTGCTGGCGCGTGCGGAGCTTTTCGTAAAGCTGGCGGCCATCGAGGCCGGGCATGCGGTAATCACAGACGACCAGATCGGGCGGCTCGTCCACGATGCGAAGAAGCGCGTCCGCGCCATCGGCGGCTGCGCGCGCGTCGCAATGCGGCGCGAGGCCCTTCATGAGCAGGTCGAGGACGAGCGCGTTGTCATCGACGACGAGGACCTTGACGTCTTTGATGGGCGTCATTTCTTCTTCGCACGCTTTCCGGGGCGAACGTAGAGGCCGCTCCGCCCGCCGGATTTTTTCACCAGATGCACGCCGGTGATCTCAATGCCGCGCTCCAGCGCTTTGCACATGTCGTAGATCGTCAGCGCCGCGACCGAGGCGGCGACGAGCGCTTCCATCTCGACGCCCGTCGGCCCAGTGGCCGTCGCTTCCGAAGTGATTTCAATTCCATTCTGGCACAGCTTCGCGCTCACATCTACGTGAGTCAGCACGAGGGGATGACAAAGAGGAATCAGTTCGGAAGTGCGTTTCGCAGCGGTAATGCCCGCGATACGCGCGATTTCGAGCGGATTCCCTTTGGGAGATTTCACGCGGCGGAGACTCGATATTGTGGCGCGACGCATGCGGACGAAAGCGTGAGCTTCAGCCGAGCGCGAGGTGGAGGGCTTGGCGGTAACGTCCACCATCTTCACGCGGCCTCGAGCGTCGTAGTGCGAGAACTTGGGCATGGGCTAGAAAATCCCCCGGCGCGGCAGCACGTCCACCCAATCGCCGGCGGCGAGCTTGAGATTCGATTCGTGAACGACGAGGTAACAATTTCCGCGCACGACGGCGCCGACGTCGCCCGAGCCTTCCCATGGCAGCAGCGCGACGGAGGGTTCGCCGCTCGGCCAGGTGACGCGCGCCGGAAGGAAATGTGTGAGAGCGGCTTTCAGTTCGATCGGATGAACGAGCTTGGCTTTGTAGAACGGCAGCGGGTCAGGCTTGTGGCCGCTCATCAACTCGATCGCCGGCACCACGAGCAATTCGAAGGTGACCATCGTTGAAACCGGATTGCCGGGCAGGCCGAAGGCGGGCTTGTCGTGGCACCAGCCGAATACGGCGGGCTTGCCCGGGCGAATCGCGATCGCGTCGAAGAAAAACTCGGCGCCGAACTCGCGCAGCACCTGCTCGACGAGATCGTATTTTCCTACCGAGACGCCGCCGGTGAGTACGAGCATGTCGGCCGTAATTCCCTGCTCGATCATAGCGCGAAGCTTGGCGACTTCGTCGGGCGCGCTCCCGAGCATCACGGGCTCACCACCCGCCATGGCGACTTGTGCAGCAAGCGAGATGCTGTTGCTGTTGCGAATCTGAAAGGGGCCGGGCGGCTGTTCCACGGAAACCACTTCGTCGCCGGTGGAGAGAATCGCGACGCGCGGCCGCCGGCTGACGACCACTCGCGAGCGGCCGACCTGCGCGGCCATCGCGAGTTCGGGGTATCCCAGGCGCTCGCCGCGCGGCACCACCACTTCTCCGACGCGCGATTCGCTTCCGGCGAGGACGAAATTCCGCCCGGTGTGCGCAGCGTTCTCGAGCGTGACGTGATCGCCGTCCATATGCGCGTGTTCCTGCATCACCACCGTGTCCGCGCCTTTAGGAACGGCGGCGCCCGTCATGATCTGAACGCAGGTGCCGGGCGCGACGGCTCCGTCGAACGCGACTCCGGCGCGGCTCTCGCCGATCAAGCGGAGCTTCGTGCCGGGATGCGCGGCGTCGGCGGAGCGGAGTGCGAATCCATCGCGCGTGGAGCGGTTGAACGGCGGATAGTTGCGGTCGGCCGAAATATTTTCAGCGAGAACGCGGCCGAGAGCGATCGTGGGATCATCGGCGAAAAAAATATTTTCGGTTTGCAGATGGCCCAGGCGGCCGCGAACGATTTCAATTATTTTCGCGCGCGCCGCTTCGTAGGAAAGCATGGCGGCTCAGAGCCAGGAGGCTAGTTTCGTGCCTCGCGGGACGATCGTGGCATCGCGCTCCGGGCCGGTGGAGATCATTCCAATTTCCACCTGGAGCTGGTCGGAAATAAAATTCAAGTATTCGCGCGCGGCGAGGGGCAGGTCTTTCACGTCGCGGATTCCGGGAGTGGGTTGCCGCCAACCGGGCAGCGTCTTGTACTGCGGCTCCACTTGCGCGAGCGTCTCGACGTCGGGAGGCATGTCGTTGATCGGCTTTCCTTTGAAATGGTAGCCGGTGCAGACCTTGATTTCAGGCTGGGCGTCGAAGACGTCGAGCTTGGTGACGACGAGCGAATCGATGCCGTTGAGCATTTTCGCATAGCGCAGGACGGGCAGGTCGAGCCAGCCGCAGCGGCGCGGACGGCCGGTGACGGCGCCGAATTCATTGCCGCGCTCGCGCACGGCTTGCGCGTCGAGGTCAGGCATCTCGGTAGGAAACGGACCGCTGCCGACGCGGGTGGTGTAGGCCTTGGTGACGCCGATGACGCCGGTAAGGCGCGTGGGCGCGACACCTAGTCCGGTTGCTACGCCGCCGGAGGTGGCGTTTGAGGAGGTGACGAAGGGATAGGTACCGTGGTCGATGTCGAGCATCGTTCCCTGCGCGCCTTCGAAGAGAACCGATTCGCCTTTGTCGAGCGCGGCGTTGAGCAATTCGGTGGTGTCGACGACGAGGCCGCGGATGTGGGCAGCGAGTTCAAGGTATTGCTCGAGCAGACCGGCGGTTTCGAGGGGATGGCCGTAAGCCGCGTGGCTGATGGCGTTTTTTTCCAGGATGACGCGCTCGAGTTTTTCGCGGAAGCGATCGGCGTCGAGCAAATCGCACATGCGAATTCCGCGGCGCGCCATTTTATCTTCATAGGCGGGGCCGATGCCGCGAGAGGTGGTGCCGATTTTCGCAGCACCGCGCGCCTGCTCGGCGGCTTTATCCATTTCGCGATGATACGGAAAAATCAGGTGGGCGCGATTGCTAAGGAAAAGCCTTCCGCGCACGTCGATGCCGGATTTTTTCAGATTTTCAAGCTCGGCCACGAGCGCGGCCGGATCCACAACGGTGCCGGGGCCGATCACCGCTTTTTTCTCGGGGCGCAGGATGCCGCTGGGAATCAGCTGAAGGACGTAGCGGTGTCCATCGAAGATAACGGTATGCCCCGCATTGTGCCCGCCGGCGTAGCGCGCGATGTAGTCGAAGGTGGAGGCGATGTAGTCAACGACTTTGCCTTTACCTTCGTCGCCCCATTGCGCGCCGATGACCACGACCGCTCTCGTTGCAGGTTTGCTCATTTCGAAGGCCACCCTCTTGCCATCCCCGGCCGTCCTCGGCCAATCGGGGCCGCACAATCTCCCGGTCAAAGTGGTGCGCGAAGCATTACAGGAAGGACGCTGAAGCAAAAACCGTAAACCATCGTACGCCGCGCGCGGAATGAAGGCAAGAGTTCTGGAATGCGAAGAAATTTCAGCGGCTGAGGCAATCGCGGGCGTGGTCATTCACCATGCCGGTGGCCTGCATGAAGGCGTAGCAGACGGTGGAGCCGACGAAGCGGAAGCCGCGGCGCTTTAGGTCTTTGCTCATGGCGTCGGATTCGGGGGTGCCGGCCGGGAGGCGCTCGGACGATTTCCAGCGATTTACTCTTGGGCGGCCGCCTACGAACTGCCAGATGTAGCGATCGAAGGTGCCGAATTCCTTTTGCACTTCGAGAAATGCCTTCGCGTTTGAAATCGTAGAAGCAATCTTCAGGCGATTGCGGACGATTCCCGCGTTGGCCATCAACTGGCGGACTTTCTTCCGATCGTAGGCGACAATTTTCTTAACATTGAAACGGTCAAAAGCGCGGCGGTAGTTTTCGCGCTTGTTGAGAATGGTTTCCCAGCTGAGGCCGGCTTGCGCGCCTTCGAGAATCAGGAATTCGAAGAGGCGGCGGTCGTCATGGACGGGGACGCCCCATTCGCGGTCGTGATATTCGATCATGAGCGGGGATTTCGCCCAGTGGCAACGCTGTTTCGGTAAACTTTTTCGCGCCATGTCTCGGGACCTGCCTAACGAAACCACGTACAAAGTAATGCTCGCGAGCTTTGTGGAGCGCTCGCGAGCATCATCCTTGTACTGTCGATATCAGAGCTGAATCGCGCCTAGGAAAGGTGCGGCTGGAGTACCTTGAGGATACTCTCTTTGGGCTGCGCGCCGACGATCTGCTCGGCGACCTGGCCGCCCTTGAATACGAGGAGGGTCGGAATGCCACGGATGTTGAATTTTCCGGCGGCGTTGACGTTTTCATCGACGTTGAGCTTTACGACTTTGAGCTTGCCGGCGTTCTCGCGGGCGATTTCTTCCACCGTCGGCGAGAGCATGTGGCACGGGCGGCACCAGTCCGCCCAGAAATCGACCATAACGGGCTGCGTCTTGCTCGCCTCGATCACGTCGGCTTGAAAGTTTGCGTCATTTACGGCTTGAACGTTGTCTGCCATGTTTTTCCCTTGTGCGCGTGCGCCGGGCTCTGCAAATCCTTCTGTCCCGGAGATTCGCGCTATCGTTTATTTGATGATCCAACCGCCCGAGGGATTCTAGAGCGCTTAGCTGCTTCATACAGCGTGACATACGCGGCTGCCGAAGCCTTCCACGAGAAATCTTTGGCCATGCCGTTCGACTGAATCGTACGCCAAATCTTCGGGTCTTTGTAGGCCTTCAGCGCCGTGCGCACGCATTGCAGAAGCGCGCGGCCATCGTAATCGTCGAACTTAAACCCCGTGCCGTGGCCGGTCTTTGGATCGTAATACTGAATCGTATCGTCCAAGCCGCCGGTGGCGCGCGCCACAGGAACAGTACCATAACGAAGGCCGTAGAGTTGAGTGAGACCGCAAGGCTCGTAGCGTGAAGGAATCAAAATCATATCCGCGCCCGCGATGATTTTGTGGGCCAAAGCCTCGTCGTAAGCGATTTTAACGGCGGCTTTCGCCGGAAACTTCTCAGCGAGCGCGCGGAACAGGCCCTCGAACTCCGGCTGGCCGGTGCCGAGAGCGATGAGCGCAAGGTTTTCCTTCATCAGGTCGTAGGCAACTTCGGCGACGAGATCGAAACCCTTCTGATTGACGAAGCGCGAGACGATGCCGATGAGCGGCCGGTCCATATTTTCGGGAGGAAGGTGAAACACCTCGAGAAGATCTTTCTTGCAGGCTTTTTTGCCGTCGAGATTGTGGACGGAATAGTTCTGGGCGATCAGGGTGTCTGCTTCGGGACTCCACGTGGAGTAATCGGCGCCATTCAAGATTCCGACGAGGCGATCGGCGCGATTGCGGATGACGCCATCGAGAGAGGCGCCGTATTCAGGAGTCTGAATCTCTTTTGCGTAGCGGCGGCTGACGGTGGTGAGGTAGTCGGCAAAAAGTATGCCGCCCTTCAAGTAGTTCACGTTCCCGAAAAATTCCAGGCCATCGATCGAGAAAAGCTGATCGGGGAGGCCGATACGGCGCAAGGCGGAGCGAGGAAACAATCCCTGGTAGGCGATATTGTGAATCGTGAAGACGACGGGAATCGAGCGGACGTTGGGATCGTTTGCGTATTGCGTGCGGAGGAGCACGGGAACGAGCGCGGATTGCCAGTCGTGGCAGTGCATGACGTCGGGCAGCCAGACGCGCTTCATGAATTCGATGGCGGCGCGGGAGAGTTCGGCGAAGCGCTCGGCGTTGTCGGGGAAGTCGCCGGACTTGTCGCCGTAGATGCCGTCGCGGTCGAAGAGTTGCGGGTCGTCGAGGAAGTAGTAGCGGACGCCGGCCACGGGAGCGGCTTCGGCAAGCGCGGGAAAGCGAAGCGCATCGCCGAGCGGAATCGTCAGGCTGGAGATAATCGTGGAGGTGATCTTGTTGCCGCGATAGCGCGGTAGAAAGACAGCTACTTCGTGGCCCATTTCGACGAGCGCCTTGGGGAGCGCTTCGACGACGTCTGCCAGGCCGCCTGTTTTCGAATAGGGGAGGGCTTCGGAGGCAACGAAAAGGATTTTCATCGGGCGATCATTGTTCTAAAGAACGGTCCTAAAAAACGGTAACGGAACGGTGAGGGTTCGTCAAGCGCGGTTCGGAGGGATTTCCATCTGCGTGATTTGCATTCGAATGTTGGTACACTCGGCGCCACGATGGCGCGACAACGGATGGGCCAGCATTTTTTGCGCGATATGGGCTGGCGAAAACGGATCCTGGCGACGCTGCCGCTCGGCGGGGGCGAAACCTGGATTGAGATTGGCGCGGGGCACGGGGAGATGACGTCGCTGCTGGCGGGCGCGGGGCGGCGCGTGATTGCGATTGAGGGTGACGCGCGGCTCGCTGAAGGTTTGCGCGAGACTGTGGCCGGGGATGCGCGCGCGTGGGCGGGCGTGGAAGTGGTGTCGGGCGATGTGCTGGAGCAGGATCTGGAGAAGCTGGCTGGCGGCGAGCGATTTCGCGTTTACGGCAATCTTCCTTACTACATTACGTCGCCAATTTTGCACCGGCTGTTTGGGTGGGCGGATTCGATCGATTCGATTCACATCGTGATTCAGCTGGAGGTGGCGGAGCGGATTGTGGCGCGGCCTGGACGGCGCGAGTATGGGTATTTGTCGGTGGCATGCCAATTTTATGCGGAGCCGAAGATTGCGCTGCGATTGCCGCCGGGGGCGTTCCGTCCGCCGCCGAAGGTTACGTCGGCGCTGGTGGGGATGACGCTGCCTGGGGAGCGGGTGCGATTGGGCGTGGGCGGTGCCGGCGAGGAGCGGCGATTTTTGGAATTTGTGCAGAGGTGTTTCAGCCAGAAGCGGAAGACGCTGCGGAATAATTTGCGGGCGGTCGCGAGTGAGGAGCGGATTCGTGCGGCGTTTGCGGAGATGGGGATGCGGGCGGATGTGCGGGCGGAGCAGCTTACGATTGGGGAATTTGCGACGCTGTTCGCACGTCTAGCGCGAGGAGGATAGGTTAGGCATTGCTTGGCGGGCGGCGGGCGGGTCTCAGACCCGCCCCTACTGTCGAAAACCGAAGGGTGCGACGAGTGGCGTCCGCATGGAAAAAATTGCGACGGATCATGACGCTGTGGGTCTTCAGCTTAGGCGGTTCAGCGCAGGGCTTGAGCGTCTTCTACTACGGCCATCAGGCGGTCGGGGAAATCGGTCATTACGCCGTCGGCGCCGGCGGCGATTACGCGGCGCATTTCGTCGGGGTCGTCCACGGTCCAGGTGGCGAGGAGCAGATCGGCGCGATGGGTTTGTTCGGCGAGCTCGGGCGTGACGAGAGCGGCGCGGGGACAGAGCTGGCGCGCGCCCACTTCGAGAGCACGGCGGACGGCGTCGTGCTGGTTCGGGCCCTCTTCAACGAGGAGGCCGGTCATGATGGAGGCGTCAAGTTTGCGGACGCTTTCGATGGCGCTGGCGTCAAAAGAAATGACGATGGTGCGGGCGGCGTCCTGCTGCTTCTGGAGAGCGCCTACGAGAGCATGGTGCATGCCCCAGGCCGCGTCGTATTTCACTTCGAGATAAAAGACGATGTCGTGCTGGCGGCTGAATTCGAGAATGTCTTCGAGCGTGGGAATGCGCTGGCCCATGAACTGGCGGTCGTACCAGAGGCCGGTGTCGAGGCGGCGAAGTTCGGCGAGGGTGAAGTCGGCCACATTGCCGCGGCCGTTGGTGGTTCGTTCCAGGGTGCGATCGTGGATAGCCACAAAGCGGGCGTCCCGGGTGAGGTGCAGGTCGGTCTCGATGAAAACGACCCCGAGTTCGACGGCGCGTTCAAACGCGGCCATCGTGTTCTCGGGAGCGTGTCCCGAAGCACCTCGATGGGCGATGATCCACGGCTTTCGCATCGAAGTGCAATCGTAGCAGAGGCGATTGGGCGTCTGTTCCCTTCTGGTGCAGACGGTTGCTGGGATTGCAACCGCAGGATTTGGCGTAGTGCGTACTATTACTGACTGGGCGGCTCTTGAGCCCAAGCCGACGAAAATTCTTCGCATTAGAGGCAATGCTTTTGACAATTGCGGCAGGTCGCTTAGCGGTTTCCATAGCAGAACGCGCCTGTGCAGGCGGTTTAGGCGGAAGGAGAAGGGGTTAAGTGCTTATATGTAAATAATATAAGCCTGTACGATTGTTGCATGGCTCGCTGGGCTTACCTGTCCTTTCGTACAGGTATTGGCGTTTCGATTGCCGTATGGATGGTGCCGCTCAGAGGCGCGACTTGGGAGTCGTGAGTCTTTAAGTCCGCAACCCGACTTGCGTCATGAGCCCGGAATGAATCGGCCGGCGGCGATCCGGCATCCATGGCTAGCATGAACGCAAAACCAAGCCAGAGTACCGAACCGATCATGACGATGAATTCGGTGCCCGCCGACTTCGATGCCGCCCGCGACCTGCCCAAGGGCTTCGCCGAATTCCTCGCCCCCCTCCACCGGGAATTCACGCCGCGCCAGCGGACATTAAACCAGAAACGCGCAGCGGCGCTCGCTGCCTCGCATCAAGGCAAGCTGCCGGATTACCTGCCACCTTCCGCTGCAACGCAGGAGGAATGGCGGATCGAACTGCCAGCCTGGTGCCAGGATCAGCGAAACCAGATGACCGGTCCCGCCGATGACGGCGAGCTTGTAGTGAAGATGCTGAATTCGGGCGCGCCGGGCGTGATGTTGGATCTGGAAGATTCGATGGCCAACAGTTGGACGCATTTGATGCTGGGCGTGTCAAATGTGCTCTCCGCACTGCGCGGGCATCTGGCGTACGACGACCGAAAACGCAATCGGACGGTTTCGATACAGCCGAGCAACGTGGTGGTTTCGGTGCGGCCGCGCGGGCTGCATATTCACCAGGCTGGCGTGGTAAAGGGTGAGCTGCTGCCTGCGTCTCTGTTCGACGTGGCTCTAATTACGTACCAACTGGATGCAGGCGAGCTGAAGCATCCGCTGACGTTCTACATTCCGAAGTCGGAGTCTGCGGAAGAAGCGCTGTGGTGGCGCGACCTTTTCCAGGCGATCGCGAAGGCCAAGGGCTGGGCGAAGGACGCTATCAAGTGCATGGCGCTGGTGGAATCGCATCCGCTTGCGTACCAGATGGAAGAGTTCGCGTACAACCTGCGCGAGCACATTCTGGCGCTGAACCTGGGGCGCTGGGATTACATGGCGAGCCTGATCCACTTCAACATTGAAAATCCGCTTTGGGTGCTGCCGGACCGCAATACGATTCCACACGACGTGGCGTTCTTCCAGAATTTCCGGCTGCTGATGCCGGAGATTTGCCACAAGCACGGATTGCTGGCGATTGGCGGGATGACGGCGCTGTATCCGAGCCGGGAAGATCCCGAATTGAACGCGCGGGCACTCGCTGCTTTGGAGAAAGATAAGAAAAACGAAGCGACGGCGTTGATGGACGGCGCGTGGACGGGACACCCAGACCAGAATCAGATCGCGGTTGATCAGTTCCCTATTCCCAACCAGCTTTCGGCGCGGCCGAAGAATGCGAACAAGCATCCGGACATGCGTCCGGTGCCGGCGGGAGTGGGCAATCAGACGCTGGCCGGAACGCGGGCGGCGGTACGCACCGTGATCCGCTACCGCAATGGCGTGCTGAGCGGGCGAGGCGCCAGCTTGCTGGATGGCTACATGGAAGACCTCGCGACCGACAGGATTTACCGGCTGATGATCGCGCAACGCGTGAAACACCGCGACAAGCTGCGGATAGTGGACGACAGCGGAACGCCCGTGGCGCACACGCCGGAATTGATTACGCGGCTGTTTGAAGAGGAGCTGGCGCGAATCCTGAGTGAGCTGCCGGCGGGTTCAACGGCAGAAACGGCGGAGCGATACCGGCAGGCGCGGAGCATGAGCGAAAGATTGATTGTCACTGGCGAGTTTAATCCTGTATAAGGACACGGCATTTTATGAGTGGGAATGACGGGAAGCAGTGGAAGAACGGCAGCAGCGTGATTCAGACGATGCTGAAGCGTCTGGCACACGAAGAAGAGCAGTATCAAAAACAGAAGACGGTGGGGACCGTACCTGTCGAAACTGCAAAGCCGCTTGTAACGGCGGCCTTGTACTGAGGGCGTGAATCGGCGGCAGCGACCCTAGAAGAGAGGGGACGTGGCGCTGTTCGTTGTTTTGGTTGTCGGGGTAGTAGTTGCGCAGACGTGGATGGACTGGCGCGACGCGAAGCGGAACTTCGCGGTGCCGGAGTGGGCCAAGGGCGTGGCGCTGGCGGGGATTGTCGGCGTGGCGCTGACGACGGCCATGTCGTTCGCTTCGGTATGGATGCAGGATTTCTCCGGCCAGTGGGTGGGAGCTGGGTCGCGGATTTTTTGGCCTGAATTGGGGCTGGTGCTGTGCGCGATGGGAATCATTGTCGCGGCGGTGCAGAAGAAGCGCCTGCGGCTGATGCTGCTGCTGATGGGGCTTCTGGTCGAAGCTTTCTGGCTTGGCGTAACCCTTTCCTAGTTTCACCTCACGTGACGGCCCGTCTCCCGGCGTGGCCCATTTCTATTCCCGCGTGCTTGCTCGCCGGCGAAGCAATTCGTATCGCGTGCGCCTGCCTGCCGTCGTTCGCCGGTAAATAGCCGCTATTCGCCGATTCGTACGCGACAGCTTGGTGGAACGCCCCTATTCTTGCGCCATGGACGGCAACACAATCGGCGCAGGAGGCAGTGAAATGGCGAATGCGAATCAGCGGGTTTCGTCGAACGGCGCGATTTATCCGGCGGGGATCTTTCTTTTTGCGGCGGGGCTACTCATCCTGCTGGGGCTGGTGCTGCAGGCAGCGCAGATCGGATGGGGGCATCTTGTCCCGAACAACCTGTGGCTGATTTCCGTGATTGTCCCCGGATTATGGAATATGCTCGCCGTCCAGTGGAACGCACCGATCTGGCAGGAGCTTCTGAAATTCTGGCCGCTCGCGCTAGTGGCGACGGGTATTGCGATGCTGTTGGTGCGGAAACGCGCCTATGCGCGCGAGCTGTCCGAGCAAGCGCGCAAGGGAGGCAACCAAGATGCGTAGTCTAACTCGCGGCGCGCGCGGCATGATTTTCGGGATGATCGTCGTCATCGCGGGAGTGACTCTGCTGCTCGACCAGATGAATCTGGTGGATGCCACCCGCGTGTTCCGATTCTGGCCGCTGGCCCTGATCGCCTGGGGCGTTTCGACTCTTCTCACGTGCCACGGTTCTGGCCGCCGCTTTTGGGGCGGATTTCTCATTCTGGCTGGGATCGGACTGCAGCTGCAGGAGCTCGGCTATCAGCGCGTGAGAATCGAGACGCTGTGGCCGCTTTTCATCATCGGCGTGGGAGTTTTGCTGGTGATGCAGGCATTCGGCAGGGGCGATGAACCATTGCTGAACAAATGGCAGTCAAAGGGCTATCAAACCGGGCAAAAATTCGACGCGACCGATTCGCACGTGAGCTGCACGAGCATTTTCGGCGCGGGAGAGCACCAGGTAAGCTCCAAGACTTTCCAGAGCGGCGAGATGACTTCGATTTTTGGAGGCGGAGAAATCGATTTCACGCAGGCTGACATTGAAGGCGAGCAAGCCGTGCTCGAAGCCACGATGATTTTTGGCGGTGGAGAAATTCGCGTTCCCCGCACCTGGAACGTGGTGATCGACGGCGTGGGGATTTTCGGCGGGTATAGCGACAAGACCACTCACCCTCCGGCGGACCCTCCCGCGAAAAAGCTGATTATTCGCGGAATCGCGGTGTTCGGCGGCATGGAGATCAAGAACTAAGCCCGAGCCATGCACCCAATCCTCGGCCAACTTCGCCGGTTCATTGCCTACCTGCTTGGCTGGATTCCTCTTGCCGGAATGCTGGTGTATCTGCTGGCGGTCCCGGGCGGCTTGACGTGGACGGAAGCTTTCGCGGTGGGCATTCCGCTCTGCCTGGTTTACGCGCTGATGTGCCTTTCCGCGTGGTATTCCTGCCGCGGAACGCCGCTGGATCGAACGGGGGTAGCGCAGCTTGCGTTGACGCACGTGCTTGCCGCCGTGGTGGTGAGCGGATTCTGGGTCTTGCTGGCGAAGGCGCTGGCTCACGAACTCTCGCACTTTTCCGCGTTCCGAGATATCGAACCGCGACTCTCAAAGAATTTCCCACTGCTTTTTGGCACTGGAATTCTCCTCTATCTGCTGGCCGTAGCATTTCAGTACGTATTGCTGGCTGTGCAGCAGTCGCAGGAAGCGAAAGAGCGCGAAATGAAGGCGGGAGTCCTCGCACGCGACGCGGAGCTGCGGGCGCTGAAAGCGCAGGTGAATCCGCATTTCCTGTTCAACAGCCTGAATTCGATCAGCGCGCTCACCAGCTCCGATCCCGCGAAAGCCCGCGAGATGTGCATCTTGCTCGGCGATTTTCTACGCCGGACTCTGGGGCTCGGCGAAAAAGCAGCCATTCCGCTGGAGGAAGAGCTTTCGCTGATTCGGGCCTTCCTGACAGTGGAAAAAGTGCGCTTTGGCGCGCGCATTCAGATGGTGGAAGATATCGACAAGGACGCGCTGGACGTTTTCGTGCCGCCGCTTCTGCTGCAGCCGCTCGTTGAAAACGCCGTGGTCCACGGGATTTCGAATCTCGTGGAAGGGGGCTCGATCAAGCTCGATATCCATTCCCGCGACGGCGCGCTCTCGATTGTGGTCGAAAACAGCTTCGATCCCGATTCCCCGCCCCGGCGCCGAGGCGGTGTGGGGCTTGCAAACGTCCGGCAGCGTCTTGCCACGCGCCACGGAAATCTGGCGAGCTTCGAGGTGAAAACCGAAGGCGACCGCTATCGTGTTGCGATCACACTGCCGGCAGAACGGGAGGCGCGAGCATCATGACCCAGGCCGCCGAGACGAAAATTCGGGCCGTGATCGTCGATGACGAAGAGCTCGCGCGGCAGGTCCTGCGCGAATTCATTTCCGCGCATCCGGAAATCGAAATCGCCTGCGAATGCGTGAATGGCTTTGAAGCCGTCAAATCCGTCACTGAATTGAAGCCCGACCTCGTGTTTCTCGACGTGCAGATGCCCAAGCTCGACGGATTCGAAGTCCTCGAACTGATCGGCACGGGAGCGGCGGTCGTCTTCGTCACGGCACACGATAACTACGCGATTCGGGCGTTTGAAGTCCACGCGGTGGATTACCTGCTGAAACCGTTCGGCGCCGACCGCTTCGAGGCTGCGCTCGCGCGCGCGAAGGAGAGGCTCACCGGCAAGTCCGCCGGCGCATCAGCGCTCGACGCGCGACCCGCGCCGTCGCCCTCTGAGCTCGCAGCCGCCGCACGTCCTCCCGCGCAGTATCTCGATCGCATTCCGGTGCGCGACGGCACGCGCGTCTTCATCATCCCCATCGCCAAGCTCGATTACGCCGAGGCGCAGGACGACTACGTCGCGCTGTGCTCGGAAGGCAAGAAGCATCTGAAGCAGCAAACGATTTCGAGCCTCGAATCGGCGCTCGACCCGACGCGGTTTCTTCGCGTTCACCGCTCCTACATCGTGAACCTCGAACGAGTGGCGCGCATCGAGCCGTATGGCAAAGACAGCCACGTCGCCGTGCTCCACAACGGTGCGCAGCTGCCCGTCAGCCGCGCCGGATACGCCCGGCTGCGCGAGTTTCTCGACAAATAGGCGCTACGGACGGCGCCGCGAGGCGTCGCTGGGCTTGCAACTGCCAGGTTCTATAACTCCCAAACCAGTCGTACCCGAGTCCTATTACAGGTCGTTATTGCAGCAGCCCCTACTTTCATAGTAGTGTCGCGCGATGCCCCGAACCACCACGCGCAGGACCCATAGGCAGGGCATAAAGAATCGGAAAAGGAGACCCCGTAAAATGGCATCCCCTGCGGAAGCAAAGCTACCCAATTCATCCGGAAAAGAAGAAGGCGCAAACGTAGATAAGATACGCGACATATTGTTCGGCTCGCAGATGCGCGACTACGAGAAGCGCTTCGCGCGGCTGGAAGAGAACGTGTCGAAAGCGGTGGAGACGCTCCGCGAAGACACGATGAAACGCCTCGAGACGCTGAGCAGCTTCGCACAGCAGGAAGTGGAATCGCTGAGCCAGCGGCTGAAGACGGAGAAGTCCGAGCGCACCGACGGCCTGAAGGAACTGGCGCGCGAGCTGAAAGAAGCCGCGAAGATGATCGAGAAGAAGCTTGGCCAGCTCGAGGAGCAGACCTCGGACGCGCAGAGCGAGCTTCGCGCCAAGATGCTCGAGCATTCGAAAGCGTTCTCCAACGAGATCGACAAGCTGCGGCGCGACACCACGGCGTCACTCGACCGTGAAGTGGAAACGCTGCGGAACGACAAGACCGATCGCGCCGCGCTCTCCGACATTTTCGCGGAGTTTTCGCTGCGCCTGAAGGACGATCTCGAGCTGCCGGACAAATAACGCCGCATGTCCGCCGGCGCACGACAGCAACCTTCCAAAATGGCCGAGCAAGCGCAACGCCGCTCCCCCGAGGGGCAACCGCTCGACAATCCGCCGCAGGAAAACCACGCCCCGGATGACCGCACCAAGGACGCACACGCCTACGAAGAGCTGCGCCATTTGATCGTCGGTCCCGAACAGGAAGGCCTGAAGGAAATACAGGAACGGCTTGACGATACCGGCCGGCGCGCGGAAGACGTGAGCTCCGTGGTGGCCGAAGCAATCCAGATGCGCCGCGAACAGGGCGACGACCAAGCTCTCGCTGAAGCGCTGGCGCCCACGATTCAGGACACGCTGCGCGAATCTGTGCGCCGCGATCCGCACGTTCTCGCTGATGCGCTGTTTCCCGTGATGGGGCCCGCGATTCGCAAGTCGATCACCGAGACGCTGCGCGGAATGCTCGAATCGTTCAACGAAGCCCTCGAGCACAGTCTTTCCTGGCGCGGCATTCAATGGCGCATCGAAGCGCTCCGCACAGGCAAACGATTCAGCGACGTGGTTCTGATGCACAGCCTGCTTTTTCGCGTGGAGCAAGTTTTTCTGATTCATCGCGAGACGGGCCTCGCCCTCAATCACGTGGTCGCTCCGACCATTGCTATGCAGGATCCGTCGCTCGTCGCGGGAATGCTCTCCGCCATTCAGCAGTTCGCGAAAGATTCCTTCGAGTCGCCGAATGAGGACACGCTCGATCGAGTCTTCGTCGGTGGGCTTGAAATCTGGATTGCGCAGGGGCCTGAGGCCGTTCTCGCCGCGGTGATCCGCGGGCATGCGCCCGACGACTATCGTCTGGCGATGAAAGTAGTGCTCGAAGATATCCAGCGGAACTATAGCGCCTTGCTGGCAAGATTCGAAGGCGACTCCGGACCGTTCCGGGCCGTGGACAATCAGCTGACTCCGCTGCTGGAAGCGCAGTTGAAGCAAAAGCCAGCAGCGGCGGAGCGAAAGCCGCGCGCGGCGTTGATCGCCGGCGGCATTGTGCTCGCGCTGATCCTGGGAGCTTTCGGATACGCCACGTATTTGCTCATTGAGTGGAACCACTTCTTGCATGTGCTGAAGAGCGAGCCCGGAGTGATGGTGGTGTCCGCCGGTCGCGACGGCCGACGCTATCACATCGAGGGCTTCCGCGATCCGTTCGCGCCGTCGAAGGCCGAGCTGCTTTCGCGCTCGGGCAGTGTGGCGGACAGCGTGGATCTGGAACTGAAGCCGTATTATTCGTTCGACGATGCGATGGTGCTGAAACGCGCGAATGCGATGCTGCATCCTCCGGCGGGCGTGACACTGACGGCATCAAACGGCGAACTGCGCGCACAGGGAATCGCGAGTCCGAAATTCATTGCCAAATTGGAGGAGCGCGCGCCATGGATCGCGGGCGTCAACTCGTTGGACGATTCGCATCTGCTGAACAGCGAGCTCGTCGAGATGAACCTGGCGCGATCGTCTCTGGAATCGGCGGTGCTGCAGTTTCCGCTGGGCCGCGCCGAAATGGAAGCCGGCCAGGAGCGCGCTCTTGTCGCGGCCGCCGCGAACGTTCGCGCAATCGTCAGCCAAGCAGAACGGTTGAACGGCAATCTCTCCATCGACATCATCGGGCACACGGACGCCACGGGCGTGGAAGGCACCAACATGGTGCTCAGCAAACAGCGCGCAGACGTGATTTACGCGATTCTGGTGCGCGCCGGAATCAAGCCCGCGATTCTTCACGTGCGAGGCGTCGGCACGGCGGAGCCATTGCGCAACGAAGAAACCGAAGAAGCCCGCCGGCTCAACCGCAGCGTCACTTTCAAAGTCGCTTTTTCTCCCGCTCCCCCTGTAAACTAAGCCGCAAATCAGCTATGGAAAAGAAAATCTGCATGCTCGGCACGCTTGCGGTCGGCAAGACGAGCCTCGTTCGCCGCTTCATCGAGGGAATTTTTTCCGAGAAGTATCTCACTTCGATCGGCATCAAAGTCGACAAGAAAGATTTGCGCAGCGATGGCCAGGACGTAAGGCTTGTGATTTGGGACATTCACGGCGACGACAAGTTTCAGCGTTATCAGCCCTCGCAATGGCGCGGGATGCACGGCTATTTGATGGTAGTGGATGGCACGCGGAAGCAAACGCTGGAAGACGCGCTGGTGGTAAACAAGCGAGTGGTCGAAATCACCGGGAAGGTTCCCGCGTTGCTCTTGATCAACAAAGTGGATCTGATCGACCAATGGGAAATCAGCGCCGAGCGCCAGGCCGAGCTGGCGAAAGAGGGCTGGGAACTTTTCCGCACCAGCGCAAAAACCGACACCGAAGTGAATGATGCATTTTTGCGACTCACACATCTGATGCTCGCCAAATAGAAAATGTCCGCGCATCCAATCCTCGAATTGTTTCTGGCCGACCAGGGCTACGCGCTCTTCGAGAATGTGGACGGCAGCGCGTTCCGCCCGATCGGGGAATATCCGAAGTGGTGCGAGAAGATGTGGAAGGGCGCGATGGGCCGGGATAAAACGATTCGGCTGGGCGAAGCTTCGCCTTTTCTCGATAATTTCCTGATCGATGCGGAGGGGTTCTGGAATTCGAACCGGGCGGGGCCGCTGAATTCGCAGGTGTGGATCGAGCGCGATTCCGCCGGACAAGAAACGCCTCTCGAAGCCGCAGCGCTTCACCTCGACGGCAAGAACGTGCTGCTGCTTCGCAATCTTTCGAACATGTACGCCGAGCGACAGAAACTATATCAGGCGGCGCGCGATTCCCTGCTCGAACACGAAAAGCTGATCCGCGAAATTCAGAAGAAGGAAATTCTTCTTCACTGCATCATTCACGACCTGTCGCAGCCGCTTACGGCCATGCGCGGCTGCTTCAGCCTGATGGCGCTTGAAGATCTCTCCGCCGAGTTGCGGCGGATGGTCGATACGGGCCAGCGCGAATCGCAGCGCCAGGAACAAATGATTCGCGGGATTCTGCAGGCGTTTTCTGCTGATCTCGCCGGGCAGCAAGTGAGCGCCGAAAAGGATTCGGCTGCGGCAGGCATCGCGGATTGTGCAAAGCATGCGGTCGAGGAATTTTCCCCGGCTTTCAGGGAAAAAGAGATTCGATTACAGCTCGATCCGGCCGTCGATCTCGCGCGCGATTGGACTGTGGCCGCAGACGACGCGCGGCTCGATCGGATCTTCGGAAACTTGCTCGAAAACGCGCTGCGCTATAGTCCGAATGGAACCGCGGTCACGATCGGCCTGGAAGACAAAGGCAACTCGATTCTCGCGTTTGTGGATGACCAGGGCCCCGGACTGCCGAAGGATCAGCCCGCCGGTCAGATGTTCGCACTCTTCGCAAAAGGCAAAGACAAGCCGGGCAAAGCCGGCCTGGGACTTTATTTTTGCAAGATCACCGTGGAGCGCTGGGGCGGAACGATTGGCGCGGAAACGAAAGCGAAGGGCGGAACTCGCTTTTGGTTTCGGCTGCCTCGCGCGGCGAAAAGCGTGCAGACCGGCGCCAAAAAAGAATCGGCGCGCGCGCAAGGAGCGTCCGCGGCGGCAGCGAAGAATCCGACTACGCCTAACCGGCCAAGAATGGAGAAACCAGCAAAGCGCCTTCGTGTTTTAATTGCCGAAGACACCGATGAAAATCGCGAACTCGTGAGTGAATTGCTAAAGAAGCGCGGGCATTCCGTCGCTGGAGTAGCCAACGGGCGCGAGGCGCTTGATGCGCTCGAGAAAGATTCCTACGACGTGGTGCTGATGGACGAGCAAATGCCGGTGATGGATGGCCTGGAGGCGACGCGGGCAATTCGGCAGAAGGAACAATCTTCGGGGAAGCACCAGGTAATCGTCGCGCTCACCGGCAACGTCGCCGAAGAGGACAAGCAACAGCGGATCGAAGCGGGCATGGATGGTTTTGTTCCGAAGCCGTTCGAGATGCAGGCGCTGTTCGAGACGATCGAGTTTCTCGGGAATTTCGGCAACCAGGTGATTCCGGCGAGTCCTGCTGCGGCTCGTCAGCCGGCTCCCGAGCGGGCGACGCGCGCAAATGCTTCGCAGGTCGAACCGGCTGCGCCCGCCGAGAACGTGACAACCCATCTGCGGCGCATGACGGGCGGAAATGCGAAGCTGATTCAGAAGCTTGCGAAATCGTTTCTCGCTGACGCTCCCAAACGGCTCGCCGGGATTCGAAGCGCGATTGCGGCGAAGAATCCTGCGAAGCTCGATGCGGCGGCGCACCTGCTGAAAGGCTCGATCGGGATTTTCGGCGAGCATAATGCGTTTGATGCGGCGCGGAATCTCGAAACGATGGGCCGCGGTCGGAACCTGAGCGGCGCGGATGCGGAATTTCGCGCGCTCGAAGCGGCGGTCAGTCAATTGAGAGCCGATTTACTCGCGATGAACTCGCGCAAGAAGCCCCGCGCGAAGGCTTCGCGCAAGCGCCGCAAGAAGTAAGCTCCGTACGATTGCGGCCCCCTGACTAACGCAACAACCTTCGCGACCTCTGCCTTGCTGCGCGCGTCTGGCGGGGCGATACTCGAAAGCATGAGGCGACGATTTCCCTTCCCCGCTGTGATCGCAGCAATTGCGCTCTTTTCGTCGATCGGCGCACGTACGGACGAAATAAAACTGAAAGATGGAACGAAAATCGTCGGCACGATTGTCGGATTCGAAGAGAATTCGTTTCGCGTAAAGACAAGCTACGGATTCGCCGTGGTGCAGAAAGATCAGGTGCTTTCGATCAGCATCGCGGATGCACCGAAGAAACCTGACGCGGAGAAAAAATCTGCGCCGGCTGCCGAGAAACCAACGCCCGCCGCGAAGGGCGTCAACTCGTACAGCACGAACACCGCATCGCCCGCTACACCCGCGCCGAACCCAACTGTTTCCGCGACGCGACCGGCTCCTACTTCAGCGCCGTCTCCGGCTCATAGTTCAGCGCCTTCCCCGAATGCGGTGGCCGCGAAATCTGCGCCGCCTGTCGCAGCGCCAGCCGCGCAAGCGGTGGCTGCGCCGCCGCCGGCTCCTAAGCCAGCGCCGCCCGAATCCATGCGCGAGGTTGTAAGCGGGAATCTCTATCGCAACGACACGTACGGATTCCACATGTACAAGCCGCCGACATGGCAATTGGTGGAGGGCGCTCGCACCGTGCTGCCGGGAGCGATTACGGCGCTCGGAACCTCGGACCAGACAACGTATCTCCTGATTGGCAGGCAGCCGGTAGAGAAATCCTTCGCCGCAGATATCGACTCGACCGACCGCCACCTGCGGGAAACTCTCGACAACTACCGGCCGTTGGGCGAGAAGAAGATCGTGATTTCCGGAGCGCCTGCGATCGAGCGCCGGTTTCGCGTGAGCGTCGAGCAGCACGACTGGTCCGGCATCGCCGTTTTCTTCCAGCACGACACACATCTCTACACAATTTTTGGGATGACATCCGCCGATTCGGATCTCGTGCAGATTCAGGAAAACGTAATTAACCGCACGATCTCGAGCCTGGAGTTCACAAAGCAGTAGCGCACTTCTCTCTTCCTGCTTGCAACCAAGCCGCCGGAATGCGTAACTAATTCTCCTGTGCCGACGCGCCGATATGATTTCTCGCTTACCGTTGCCGCGATAATCACAGCGGCCTTGTGTTTGGCGTGGCGCGAGACTCCGCGCGCGAGCACCAACAAGAAGGCAGCCAACGCACCGACATACTATCGCGACGTGCTGCCGATTCTCCAGCAGCGCTGCCAGAGCTGCCACCGGCCCGGTGAAATCGGGCCGCTGCCGCTGGTGACGTACGAACAAGCGCGCGAGGAAGCACGGTCGATTGCGTTCATTACGGCGAACCGGAAGATGCCGCCCTGGTTTGCCGATCCGCGCGTGGGGCATTTTTCGAACGATCCGTCGCTGACCGCTGACGAGATTGCGACGCTCGCGGCATGGTTGAAGGCCAAAGCGCCCGCGGGGGATCCGCACGATTCCCCGCCTGCGCAGGAGTGGACGAACGGCTGGAACATTCCGGAGCCGGATGCCATCGTCACGATGACGAAGCCCGTCGCGCTTCCGGCGCGGGGCGAGATTGAATATACGTACGAAATCGTCCATACCAACTTCACCGAAGCGAAATGGGTTCAGCTTTCCGAGATTCGTCCGTCGAGCCGCGAGAACGTGCACCACGCCGTCGTTTACATCCGGCCGCCGGGTTCGAATTGGCTCGAACACGCGCCGATCGGAGTTCCCTTCACTGCGTCGGACCTGACCGACGAGCAGTCGCGCCGTGACGCACACTGGACCGACGCCGACATCCTGCTGGTGTATGCGCCGGGAAGCTCGCCCGATCGCTGGCCGGACGGGATGGCGAAGCTGATTCCGGCAGGATCGGATCTTGTCTTCCAGATGCACTACGTAACGCATGGTGCGGCGGCGAGCGACCAAGCCGCGATCGGATTGGTGTTTGCAAAGCAGACGCCCGAGCGCCGAGTGCTAACGCTGCAGCTAACGAACGACCACTTCGTGATTCCGCCGGGCGCGGACAACTATCGTGTGGAGGCGCGCGGGACGCTGCCGAATGATGCGACGCTGCTCAGCTTTCTGCCTCACATGCATCTGCGCGGAAAGCGGTTCGAGTACAACATCGTGCACAAGGATGGGACGATCGAGCCGATGCTTCGAGTGAATTGGGATTTTTACTGGCAACTGAGCTATCGGCTCGCGGAGCCGAGAAAGCTGGCGGCCGGAACCGAACTGCAGGCGGTGGCGTGGTACGACAATTCGAAAGCGAACACGCACAATCCAGATCCGACGGTGGCGGTGCGCTGGGGCGACCAGACGTCGGATGAAATGATGGTCGGATTTTTTGATGTGGCGGTGGGCGCGGATTTGGACAAGTGGAAATACTTCGTGCGGCCGAGCGGCGATTTCCAAGCGCCTCACTGACAGCGTCGCGCTTGATTTGCGCGAGGACGTGCGTGCTTGTGGCAAACGCTGTCGCAAACATCTGGCGCTGCGATCCTTCAGGCATCCTGGCCGGATGCCTTCAGGATGACAGGCGTTCGTTTCTTCTCGATTCAGATGCGCGGCTCCGGCAGGCGGAGCCGATCAGAGGGAAGATCTTCCACTCCTGTTCCTGCTCTTGCTTCTGCGGCCAAACCATCTCTGACTTTTAGAACTTCGTGGCTTCGCTGAAGTGGAAGTTGTTGACCTTCATCGCGGGAACGACCATCTCGAAGGATTCTTCTCCGGCGGCGCGCACGGCGGGGCCAAGCATCTCGACGTTCGAAAGCATCTCGAGAATATTCTGATTGAAGCGGAAGTTTCGAATGCCGCCGGAAACGCGGCCGTTTTCGACGAGGAATGTTCCGTCTCGCGTCATGCCGGTAAGAACCTTTTCGTAAGGATCGACCTCGCGAATGTACCAGAGGCGCGTGACGAGAATGCCGCGCTCGGTGGCGCGAATCATGTCATCGAGAGACTTGTCGCCGCCGCTGAAAACGAGATTCATCGGGGCTTCGCCGTACTCGTTCGGAAGGCTGAATCCATGCCCCGTCGGCTTGGTTTTCATTTTTTTCGCGGTTGCACGCGAATAGACCAGGTTTTTCGGAACGCCCCGATCGACAAGCAGAACTTTTTGCTTCGGCAGGCCTTCGCCGTCGTAAGGAGCGCCTAGCTGGTGCGGGTGGTACACGTCGTCCCAGAGCGAGATGTTGTCACCGAAAACTTTTTTGCCCATGCGATCGTTGAAGCAAGAGCGCTTGTCGAGCACCGAGGTGCCGGCAAAATCGTAGAAAAGGAAACCGACGAGATCCAGAACGGCGGAAGGCTCGAGGATCGTGGTGTAGTGACCGGGAGCGAGCTCCCGAGGCTGGCGCGAATCGGCGGCTTTGCGGCTGGCGCGCTCGGCGAGCCGATCAGGGTCGAGATCGCGAATGTCCGGCGAATTGGCTTTGGCCCAACCGGAAGAATTCGGCTCGAGAATCGTGATGGAGAATTCCGAGCGGGTTTGTTCGTGATGGGCGAAAAGGCCTTTGGAATTGGCGAGGATGGTCTGCATGGCGCCGCTGGAAAACATTCCCGCGGCGGTCTGCTTATTTCTTTCGGCGAGGCGGCAGACGCGGGTGACAGCTTTAGCGCGGTCCTGCGGAGAAGTGTTCGCGGTGGCCGGAAAAAAGCGGGCGGTTTTTTGGAACTTTTGCGGGCCGAGCATCGGCAGCAGGCCGGGAATTTTGGGTTGGTGCAGAGCGAGCTTGGCGGCTGCGGCGATGACACGGCGGAGGGATTCTTCGTCGGTTTTATTGGTGGTGGCGCGAGCGGTGCGGCCGTCCATGACGGCGCGGACGGAGATGTGGAGAACCTGCTCGGCGACGTTCTGATGAATGATGTTGTTGGCGAAGCGGGTGAGGGCGTCCGTGGTGACGTCGATTTCGACTTCGGTTTCGTCGGCTTCGCTGAATTTCAGGATGCGTTCGGCGACGGCTTTTAGTTCTGCGGCGGTGAAGCGCGGGCGTGAGGGGGCGCTCGCTTCGGCCCGGCGGATGCTGCGGGATAGTGATTTCTTGGAGCGGTGCTTCATCGGCGGCCGAGATCCTTCGCTGCGCTCAGGATGACAAGCGTGGGGAAATTGCGCTCCGCAGTTTTGAAGGAGACCGTCATTGTGAGCGTCATTTCGCGAAGGCGACTCCGATTTTGATGTTGCGGAAGCGGGCGGTGGACGCGCCGTGGCCGGTGCCCATGGTTTGCATAGGCTGGCCTTTGCCGCAGTTGGGAGTGCCCCAGAGAGTCCAGTCGTCACGCGAACAGATTGCATCGCAGCTATTCCAAAATTCGGTGGTGATGCCGCTGTAACTGGGATTCTTGATCATGCGGCCTTTTTTCCCGCCCTTGATTTCCCAGCCGATTTCAGTGGAGAACTGAAAATGATAGCGGCGGTCGTCGATGGACCAGGAGCGGTTGGTGTCCATCAGAATCGCGTCGTCGGTGTCCGCAATCAGGTCGTCTACCTTCCACGTGCCGGGATTGAGGCTGATGTTGGTCATACGAATGATCGGGAGGCGATTCCAGCTTTCCGTACGCATGGTGCCATTCGAGCGATCCTCGCCGATGGCAGAGGCCGTTTCGCGATTGCTCAGGTACCCGGTGAAGAGGCCATTGGTGATGATCGGCGTGGACTGAGCGGGAACACCTTCGTCATCGTAGGCGAAGGTGCCGAGGCCTGAACCATGAGCGAGGCGGGCGTCGGCAACGACATTCACGATGTCCGAGCCGTATTTCAACTTGCGAAGCTTATCGACGGTGAGGAAGCTCATGCCGGCGAAATTCGCTTCCTGTCCGAGGACGCGATCGAGTTCGATCGGGTGGCCGATGGATTCGTGAATCTGCAGGCCCAGCTGCGCGCCGCCGAGGATGATGGTGCCGGCTTTTTCGGGGCACTGCGCGGCGGAATGGAGCGCGACGGTTTCTTCCGCGATTCGGCCGGCGTTACCGGCGAGGTCGAGCGCTTCGATCAGCTCGTAGCCTTCCAGCGCGTGCTGGCCGCCGAAGCTATTGGGATAGGAGCGCTTCTGAATTTCGCTGCCGGCAAAACTCGTGGCGACAATTCCCGCGCCGGACTGCATTTTGATCTGGTGGATCACGGAGCCGATGCTCGAAACGAACAGCTGATCGATCTTGCGGAACGCCATCGAGCCTTCTGCGAGGGTGATGCCCTTGACGCGGAGCATTTCCCTGTCGGCGGCGAGGAGGAGATCGATCTGACGCTCGACCGGAACGCGAAACGGGTCCTTCACGAACGGATTTTGCCAGGTGTCCACGTAGGCGTTTTCGGGTGCGAGCGCGACATCAGCGTGTTTCGCGAGTGCGGATGCTTTGGCGATGGCGACGGCTTCGGCCGCGCATGAATCGACGCCCTCGTTGGTTAAGCGGTCGGTAGAGGCAAAGCCCCAGGCGCCAGAGGCGATGACGCGGATACCGATGCCGAGCGATTCGGATTCGACGAGCGTGCCGACTTCACCGTTCTTGGTGGAAATGTCGCGCTGGCGTATGTCCATCACACGCGCGTCGGCGTAGGAGGCGCCGCGGCGCCTGGCCGTGTCGAGTGCGCGGGTTGCCCAATCCTGCATCGGTTAAGAGCGCCCTCGCGAAAGATTTTCGGTGTGTGGCAAGCGAACGATACTAGCCGGGGGGGCGGAGATGTGTCAAATGGGCGGCGAGCGGGGTGTGTCGGCGGCGACTTAGTTGGCTCCGCAGAGATCGAGGCCCACGACGAGAAAATTGCTCGTCGTGGCTACCGAGGCTACGGCGGAATTGCGATAGAGTGGATTGGATTTTGCCCAGGGTCGCCGGGCACATATAATTCGCGGCATGATCAACGACACGAGTGAGATTTTTTATGGAGCGTGGAGGGAATGGACGGTCCGGTTCCCGACGTTTTTCGAGGCGAAGCAGCCTGGCATGCGTGTGGTGTGCGCAGGAATACCCGTGCCGCTGTTTAACTGCGCATTTCCGAACCTCGCGGTGAGACGGGAGGGGTTCGCGCGGTTGATGGAGGATTTTTCGCAGATGCTGGCGCCGCACGGATTGACGGGGCTTTTGATGAGTCGAGTGGATCGCTTGGAAGCGCCGCCGGATACTCAGCCGGTGGTGCGGATGCCGGGGATGGTGGCGGGTGAGCTCGAACCGTCGAAATATCCGGCGATGAAACTGGATGTCCGGGAGGTACGCGGGGAGAAGATGGCGGAGGAGATTGCGCGGCTGAACGTGATTTGCCACGGAATGCCCGAGGACGAGATTGCGCCGATGACGTGCGCAGCGTTGTGGGCTGCGCCGAACCACGGTTTCTTGATTTATGACGGTGAAAATGCGGCGGCGGCGGGATCCGTTTCGTTTGTGAACGGAGCGTCGTATGTGGGTTGGATGGCGACGCATGCGGAGTATCGCGGGCGCGGATATGCGGAAGCGATTTTGCGGCACATGGACGCGTTCATGCGCGCGGAGTACGGAGTAACGGAGTCCGTGCTGCACGCGACGGAGAGTGGACGGCCCGTGTATGAGCGGGTGGGATACCGGCTGGTGGATGAGTTTGTGGGGTATTTGTGCGGAGCGGAGGCGTAGAGGCACAAAGAGAAGAAGAAATTTCAAATCACAAATTTCAGATTTCAAATAAATCGAAGAGCAAACCGAAATCCACGTCCACACCTGCCGGTCTGAAGCCTGTCTGCCGCCAGGCAGGCCCGGCGCTACGAAGCCCCGCGGAGATTACTTGGCCGGGGTGTCGGCTGGGGCTGCGATTTGGGACATGGTCAGGCCGGAGGAGAATTTTATTTTCACGGAGAATTTGAGCCATTCGATCGAGCCCGGGTAGAGCGGATCTTTGAGTGAGGTGATGCGGTATTTCTGGGTTGAGAATTCCGCGGTGCCTAGCTGGATGTTGGCGGCGTTGATGGCGATGCGCTGCTTTTCGTCATCGGTGACGGAGTTCGGATAGAGCATGGCGTTGACGACTTCCTCGGCGCGGTGCTCGTCGTCGATGGAGGTTACGAAATTGAAGCGGCGAGGGGACATTTCGAGGATTTCTTTCGCGGAGCCATAGGTGATTTCGAGATAGCGGTCGTTGAAATTGTGATAGGGCGGAGTGGCGATGGCGGAAAACTCGATGGGTTCGCCGGCGGGCTGGGATTTGGGAGTGATGCTGATGTCCCAGCCGGCGTAGTCGCCGTCGGCGGCAACCTCGAGGCGGAATTGGAGGTCGTGGCCGATGTCGTGGATGTAGGTCTTGCCGCGATCGATTTCACCGGTGAATTCGAGGTCGGGGTCCACCATTTCGGGCTGCGCGGATTTGGATTTGCGGGGATGGTTTTGCGGTGGAGCGGAGGCGAGCGCGAGGGCCAGGACAATTGTTAGTGCGGGCAAGCTGGGGGTCACGCTCTTGGCGCTCCTTCGGATTTCGACTACGAAAGAAATATACCAGAGAGCAGATTTTGCCGGGAGACCAAGAGCGGATGCAGGAGAGCCGGCAGAATGTGCGCAAAACGATTTGAAATTTCAAATTGGAAATTTCGAGTGAGAAACAAAGACGGGGGCGAGCATGGCGGCCGGAGGCCCGTTTGATTCACGGTTTGGTGGAGAGCAGGTGTCTGAGCGCATGAGGACAGGCAAGCGTGCCTATCCCACTGAGGCTCGTAGAACTATTGAGTGGCGGGGACGACGATTGGGGCGGCGGATTTGCTCCAGCCCTTGATTTCGATTTTGCCGTCGGGCCGGGCGATGGCGTTGAGCATACCGGTCGTGTTGAAGGGCGTCGAGACGTTGCCGTGGGGGTCGAGGGCGATGATGCCGCCGTCGCCGTGCTGATCGACGAGCTCTTTCATTACGACGTCGTTGGCGGCCTCGTCCAGCGAGACGTGAAGGTAGCGAACGCGTTCACAGATGTCGGCGGCGACGATATTGCGCATGAAGAATTCGCCGGTGCCGGTGGCGGAGACGCCGCAGCTTTCGTTGTTGGCATAGGTGCCGGCGCCGATGATGGGCGAATCACCGACGCGTCCGGGCATTTTGTACGTGGTGCCGCCGGTGGACGTGCCGGCAGCGAGGTTGCCGTGCTGGTCGAGCGCGACGACGCCAACGGTGCCGTGTTCGGCGGTGATGATGCCGGGGAGCGCCGAGGATTTCTTTTTGTCTTCGGAGACCTTTTCTTTTGCACGGTTGTAGTACTGCCAGAGGCGCTCGTTGTAAAAGTAAAATGGCGAGACGAGCTCAATTCCCTGCGATTCCGCAAAGCGTTCAGCGCCAGCGCCGACGAGCATGACGTGGGGCGTTTTATCCATAACGAGGCGCGCGAGATGGATGGGATTCGCGATGTGCTGAAGCGCGGCGACGGAACCAGCAGCGAGAGTGCGGCCGTCCATGATGGCGGCGTCCATCTCCGGGATGCCGTCACGCGTGTAGTAGGCGCCGCGGCCGGCGTCGAATTGCCCGGAATCCTCCATCGAGCGGATCGTGGCTTCGACAGCGTCGAGGCTGGCGCCGCCAGAGGCGAGAATCGCGTAGCCCTGACGGATTGCAACCGCCAGGGCGGCGCGGCGGGGCTCGAGGAATTCGGGAGAAATATGGCTGTAGTCTCCGGCGCCGGTGTGCGCGACGAGAATAAAATTAGGCGATGGGGGTAGAGACGCGGTGCGAGCATGGTTTGTGAATGCGAGAACGGAAAGTGCGGCGAACGAAAATAAAGCGGCGATGCGGGCGAGTCTCATTGCGTGCCTCCGGGAAGCGCGACGGCGATAGTGTAAAGCAATTTCAAATTTGAAATTTGGAATTTTAGGTTTGAAATCGAAGAACGCAGCGGAGTTGCTGGAGCAAAGCGGGCTAAGAAACAAAACGGCCGGCGCGAAATGAATTCGGGCCGGCCGTTTGATTGAAAGCTGGAATGCGCTGAATCGACTACGTGCCTTCGGACCAGGATGCGAGGTAGTGCTCCTGCTCGGGCGTGAGCTTGTCGATCTGGAAACCCATCGATTCGAGCTTTAGCTTCGCGATCTGCTGATCGAGATATTCGGGAACGGGATAGACCTGTGCCTTGAGGTCTTTCGCGTTCTTGACCATGTACTCGGCGGCGAGGGCTTGATTCGCGAAGCTCATGTCCATCACGGACGCTGGGTGGCCTTCGGCGGCGGCGAGGTTAATAAGGCGGCCATCGCCGAGGAGATAGATGCGGCGCCCGTCTTTCATCACGTACTCATCGACGAAGGGCCGGGCTTCCTTTTTGCCGCTGGAGAGCTTTTCGAGCGCGGGAATGTCGATTTCCACGTTGAAGTGGCCGGAGTTGCTGACAACCGCGCCGTCCTTCATTTTTTCGAAATGATCGTGGGCGATGACGTTCTTGTTGCCGGTGACGGTGATGAAAACGTCGCCGACTTTCGCGGCTTCGTGCATCGGCATCACGCGGAAACCGTCCATGACAGCTTCGATGGCTTTCGTGGGATTCACTTCGGTGACGATGACGTCTGCTCCGTGGCCTTTCGCGCGCATGGCGACGCCCCGTCCGCACCAGCCGTAACCGGCGACGACGACTTTCAGGCCGGCGAGAAGCAGGTTGGTGGCGCGGATGACGCCGTCGAGAGTGGACTGCCCGGTGCCGTAGCGGTTGTCGAAGAAGTGCTTGGTGAGCGCGTCGTTGACGGCGATCACCGGAAATTTCAGCGTGCCATCCTTCGCCATGGCGCGCAGACGGATGACGCCGGTGGTGGTTTCTTCCGTGCCGCCGATCACATCCTTCAGCAAGTCCAGACGCTTGGTGAGAAGCTGGGTGACGAGATCGGCGCCGTCGTCCATCGTGATTTGCGGCCTGTGGTCGAGAGCCGCAGCGAGGTGCGCGTAGTAGGTGGCGTTGTCCTCGCCTTTGATTGCGAAGGTGGGGATGTTGTAGTCCTTGACGAGTGAAGAGGCGACATCGTCCTGCGTCGAAAGCGGATTCGAGGCGCAGAGGACGAGGTCAGCGCCGCCGTCGCGAAGCGTGATGGCGAGATTCGCCGTTTCGCTGGTGACGTGCAGGCAGGCGGACATGCGGATGCCCTTCAAGGGCTGGTCTTTTATGAATTGCTTGCGGATCAATTGCAGCACGGGCATGTGCTGATTGGCCCATTGGATTTTGCGCTTCCCTTCTTCTGCGAGTGAGATGTCTTTTACGTCGCCGTTCAGTTTGGCTGCGGTTTCCACGGGAGACTCCCTTTCGAACTGGGTACGGAGAATTTGAAAGAACTTGAATCAAAAGCTGCCGGCCTGAAGGCCGCCGCTACAACGGCTAAAGACAACGTCAACAGAGCCGGCTGGAAGCCGGCGGTACAACGTCAACGACCAAAGCCCAAGACAAATTCAAAAGAGCCGGCTGGAAGCCGGCGGTACGAAGTCAATTTACCGGCGCGAGACGGCTACGGCGCCTCTTGAGCCGGCTTCCTTGCGGATTGCGTCGGCTTTGTCGGTTCGTTCCCAGGTGAAGCCGGGGCCGGTGCGGCCGAAGTGGCCGTAGGCGGCGGTGGGCCTATAAATCGGCCGGCGCAGGTCGAGCGTTTCGATGATGCCCTTCGGCGTGAGTTTGAAATTCGCGCGAATCAGCTCGGTAATTTGAGAATCCGGAATCACGCCCGTTCCGAAGGTGTCAGCCATCACAGAAACGGGCTCGGCGACGCCGATCGCGTAGGCCAGTTGGACCTCAACTTTGGTGGCAAGACCTGCCGCCACCACATTTTTTGCGACGTAGCGCGCCATGTAGCAGGCGGAACGATCGACCTTGGTTGGATCTTTTCCGGAGAGAGCGCCGCCGCCGTGGCGGCTGTAGCCGCCGTAGGTGTCCACGATAATTTTGCGACCGGTAAGGCCGGCGTCGCCCATGGGCCCGCCGACAACAAAGCGACCGGTGGGATTGATGTGGAATTTGGTTTTGCTGTCGAGCATCGCCGCGGGAATCACAGGCTTGATGACTTCTTGGAGGATCGCGTCGGTCAAGTCGCGTTGAGAGACTTTCTCGTCGTGCTGGGTGGAGATCACGGCGGTATCGACGCGCACGGGGCGGCCTTCGACGTATTCCACGGAAACCTGGGATTTGCCATCTGGGCGGAGAAAATCGAGCTTGCCGGACTTGCGAACGTCAGCGAGGCGCTTGGTGAGTTGGTGCGCGAGTTGAATCGGCATGGGCATCAGCTCAGGGGTCTCGTCGCAAGCGAAGCCGAACATCATGCCCTGGTCGCCGGCGCCGCCCGTATCGACACCCATGGCGATGTCCGGGGATTGCTTCTTGATCGTGCAGATGACGCCGCAGGTTTCAGCGTCGAAGCCGTATTTGGCGCGCGTATAGCCCACGTCCTTGATGACTTCGCGGGCGAGGTCGGAGAAATCGACATACGTGGTGGTAGTGATCTCACCGGCGACTACTACCAGGCCCGTGGTCACCAGCGTCTCGCAGCCTACGCGGCCATTGGGGTCATCCTTCAGAACTGCGTCGAGGACGGCGTCGGAAATCTGGTCGGCAATCTTGTCGGGATGACCCTCGGTGACTGATTCCGAGGTAAACAGGAACTTCTCATCGGCGTGCGCCAAAAAAGTACCCTCCGGAGGAGTGAAAAGCACGTGCGGGGCCGTGTTGAGTTAACAAACGAAACCCACGAATAGCGACGGTAACATGCGGGTATGGGAGTGTCAATCTGATGCAGGGAAATGAGTTAAAGCGAGGTTGAACAGGGATTTACGGCGCTGAATGGGCGCCGCGATTGACACAGAAATGCTGGACGTGGGATCAATCCAGGAAATTAATTCTGCTGCTCCGTGCCGGGCAGCACTCTGTCCGGCTTCGGCTCTGGCTGTTCGGCTATTTGCGCGCGGGGGCGGCGTCGAGATCGCGACGATAGAGGAGAAATGCGCGGATGAATTCGTCCAGGTCGCCGTTGAGAACTTTGTCCACATCGCCGCGCTCCACCTTGGTGCGAACGTCCTTGATGAGCTGGTAGGGCTGCAGGGTGTAGGAGCGAATCTGGCTGCCGAAGCTGATTTCGGGCTTGGAGGCGTCGAGCTTGCGCAGATCTTCGCGGCGCTTTTCGATTTCGGCTTCATACAGTTGGGAGCGCAGCATCTTCATAGCGATTTCGCGATTCTTGTGCTGGCTGCGTTCGTTCTGGCATTGAACGACGATGCCGCTGGGAAGGTGCGTGATGCGGACGGCGGATTCGACTTTGTTGACGTTCTGGCCGCCGTGGCCGCCGGCGCGGAACGTATCCACACGGAGATCTTCAGGGCGAATGTTAATTTCGATCTGGTCGTCGATTTCGGGAATGACGAAGACCGAAGCAAAGGAAGTGTGGCGGCGAGCAGCTTGATCGAACGGCGAGATGCGGACGAGGCGATGGACCCCGCTTTCACCGGACAGCATGCCGTAGGCGTTCTCACCTTCGATGAGCACGGTAGCGGACTTGATGCCGGCTTCTTCGCCGGGAGTTGAATCAACGACCGTATTGCGGAATCCCTTTTGTTCCGCCCAGCGCAGATACATGCGAAGAAGCATCTCGGCCCAGTCCTGCGATTCGGTGCCGCCCGCGCCGGGCTTGATCGTCACGATCGCATTCAGGCGGTCGTTCTCCCCGGCGAGAAGCGTTTTCGTCTCGAGGCCGGAGACGTAAGCGTCGGCCGCGGCGATTTCTTTAGCGACGTCTTCAAGGAGGGAGGCGCGCTGGGCGTCGTCTTTTTCTTCCTCGGCGAGGTGGAAATAGGTTTCGACGTCGCTCATCTTGCGATTGAGCGTGTCTTCCGCGTTGACGCGGTCCTCAATCACTTTGCGCTGCTGAAGGATCGCCTGGGCTTTTTCCTGGTCCTGCCAGAAATTGGGATCGGAGACTTTGGTTTCTAACGCGGCTTGCTGCGCGCGAGCGGAAGGGGCGTCAAAGATAGCTCCGCACAAGTTCCATACGTTTTTTCAGGTCGATGTAGCGGTGTTGGATGTCTTCGATGTGTTCTGCCATGGGGATATCGTACACAGGAAAAAGGAAAATCGAAAATGGAAATCCGCCGGATCGTGCACCGCACCATGATCGCTGGAGATTCTTCCGCACGGGCACGGCATGCCGTGCCCTCTGGCGCCGTCTTCACTAATCGCGTCGATAAGACGCCCGCCGGAAGGCGTACGCTACGAAAGCGAATTGTGGACAGGGCGCAAGATCGCGAGAACAAGAATGCCGATCGCGGCTAACAGCGAGAGCCAGGGGAGCCAATCGCCGAAGCGGACGTAGGGGGTTATATCGGAGCGGAAGTCGTAGGGGGCTTCCAGTTCGCCTCGGACGTCGGTGGCGAGGCTGGCAACGATGCGACCGTAGGGATCGACGGACACCGTGAAGCCGTTGTTTGTGTCGCGCAGGAGCCAGCGGCGGCTTTCGATGGCGCGGACGCGGGACATCATCAGGTGTTGCGCCGGGGCGGCGCTGCGGCCGAACCAGCCGTCGTTTGAGATATTGATGAGGAGCTGGGCGCCGTTGGCGGCGAAGCGGCGGATTTCGCCCGGGAAAATGGCTTCGTAGCAGATGAAGGTGCCGAATTTCGGTCCGTCCGACCGGACGTAGGTTTCGATCATCGGGATAGAGCCCACGCGGTAATTGTCACCGGCGGTGAAATCGGAAATATCGGCGGTGAGGCGCCCGGCAAACGTGAGCCAGCGGCGCAGCGGGACGTATTCGCCGAATGGCACGAGATGGACTTTGTTGTAGGAGTAGATGCGGCGGCCGGAGGAATCGAGCAGGACGGCGCTGTTGTAGGCCGACCATTGATTCGGACCACCGCCGTGCGCGTTTCGCTGCCAGTCCACGACCCCGACGAGAAAATCGCTGCCGGATTCCTTCGCGATCCGCACCATGCGTGCGGCGAAGGGAGGATCCTGCAGGCTGAAAGGCGCCGGAACTTCGGGCCATACGATCAGGCCGGGATTCTTCCTGGCTGCGTCGATGCTGATTTGCGCGAGCTGGTCGAGTTCACCCGAGTGGATTTGCATCCAGTCGTCGGGGTAATGCTCGGACTGCGGAAAATTGGTCTGAACGAGGTGCGCTACGAATCTGGGCTGCGGGTGAGGAATCAAGTAGCCACCGCCGACAGCGACCACGAGAAGAACAACCGTAACGGCCAGAGTGGCTTTCCAGACTTGCCGCTTCCCTGCCAGAACCGCGCAGGCCAGCAATGAGCCGTAGGCAGCGATGACGAACGAGAGTCCCCATATTCCCGTAATCGGTGTGAGCTGCAGCAGCGCCAGGCTGTTGCTCGCGGCGTAGCCCGTGAGATTCCAGGGAAAGCCGATGTACGGAAGATGCGTGCGCGCGAATTCAAGAGTCACCCACATGAACGGCGCGAATACGCACGCCAGCGCGAGGCTTTTTCGCCGGGCGATCCACGCGACGCTCACAGAGAACGTTGACCAGATCACTCCGCCCGCGAGTCCGAATAGACTGAGTATCCCGACGGATAGAAACGGATCGACGCTTCCGTACTGATGCATCACCGTGGCAATCCACGGCAGGCAAATCGGATAGAACACGAACGCATGCAGGAATCCGTAAAGCGGAGCTTCGCGGGGCTTCGCTCCCACGGACGCGAGGACGAGCATGCCGATCGACGGCCATGCCAGCAGCGGCAAATTGTAGTTCGGGAACGAGAGAGCGAGAGCGACGCCGCTCCCCAGGGCGAGTAGAACTCGCGTGTGCCGGCGAAAAGTCATTAACGCTTGATTATAGACTTGAAACCGGCTTGTTCGAGAGCATGGCGGGCGGATTCGGCGGCCTTTTCATCGGAGTAGGGGCCTACCTGGACGCGATAGAAATTATCGGTGGTGGGAGTGACGACGAACGACGGAAATCTTTTTTGCTGGATCGCGTCGGCCATAGCGAGGGCGTCGCTCTGGCGCGTGAGCGCGGAAACCTGGAGCACGATCGCGTTCTTCCCCAATTTCGGCGGCTGGAAGCGGGCCGGCTCCTTGCTCGCAACTGCCGGCTTCATCGAAGCAGCCGGTGCCGCCGAGTTGCGGCTCGCGACGGCGGGCGTCTCGGCCGGCCGGGGATCCTTGGGCGAATTCTTGCCGTAAAAATCCCACTCGTTGGGAGCGGGCGCGGCGGGCGCCTCGGGCTGTTTTGCTTTCGCGGAACTCGGGACGAGCGACGGCGTTTCGCGAACGTGAGGGTCGTCGGCGTGAACCGGGCCGAACTGGTTTCGTCCCATCACATAGCCGAGCGTGAAGAAAACGCCGCAGAGCAGAACCACGCCGAGAAAAAGTCCCACCAGGTGCCGGCTTTCGAGCACTCGGTCGCCGCCTCCGCGTTTTCCGTTTCCAGCCATGCGCTCCTATTTCTTTGTGGCCGCCGCCTGCACCCACTGCGAAATGATGTCCACGGGCAGCGGAAACACGATAGTCGTGTTCTTTTCCACGCCGATTTCGGTCAAAGTCTGCAAATACCGCAGCTGGATGGCAGCGGGCTGCTTTTCGAGTACCTCGGCTGCATCGGCCAGCTTCGCGGAAGCTTCAAATTCTCCTTCGGCGTGAATAATTTTAGCGCGGCGCTCGCGCTCCGCCTCCGCCTGCTTGGCGATGGCGCGCTGCATATTCTCCGGAATATCGACTTGTTTGACCTCAACCTTCGTTACCTTGATACCCCAGGGCTCCGTATCCTGGTCAAGGATTTGTTGCAGCTTGGCGTTAACCTTTTCGCGCTCCGAGAGGATGGCGTCGAGCTCGAACTGGCCGACGAGGCTGCGAAGGGTGGTCTGCGCGAGCTGCGAAGTGGCGTAGAGGTAGTTCTGGACCTGCGAGAGGGCCAGGTTCGCGTCCACCACGCGGAAATAGCAGACGGCGTTTACTTTTACGGAAACGTTGTCGCGCGTGATCACGTCCTGCGGTGGCACGTCGAGCGTCTCGATCCGCAGCGAAATGCGCGTGAGCTTGTCGATGGGGAAAAATACCAGACGCAGGCCGGCGCCTTTCGCCTCCGGCAGCATGCGGCCGAGCCGTAGAACGACGCCGCGTTCCCATTCCTTGATCACGTAAACCGAATTGAAGAACCAGATCAGAAAAATCAGCACGCCGATCGCGAAAACGACTGTCATGAACTCCATTACTGCCTCCCCTCGACTGTCTGTTGCGTGTGCGCCGGATTGGGCGAATGAACAGGCTCGACTTCGAGCGTCAGTCCTTTCACTTTCTTGACGCGAACGCGCGCGCCCTTCGGGATACTGACTCCGGCGGAAGCGGCAGCGCGCCAAAGCTCTCCGTGGATGAAGACCATGCCGGCAGCGTCGCCGGCTCCAACCGTTTCGGTCACTTCCGCTTCTTCGCCTACCAGCTCTTCTTTACCGGTGGATTGTTTCCAGTGGCGCGAGCGAAGGACGAGCCGCATCAGGATGACGACGATCACGGCAAAAGGCAGGGCGACGCCAAGAGCGGTGCTGAGGCTGACGCCCATCCCCGTCAGCGGAGAGCGAATCAGCATCAGCGCGCCGACCACCATGGCGATGACTCCTCCCAGGCCGAGCACCCCGTGCGTCGGGAATTTGGCTTCGAGAACAAAAAAGACAAATGCGAGCACGATGAGGAGCAGACCTGTGAAGTTCACGGGCAGCATGTGCATGGCGAAGAGCGCCAGCACGAGGGCGATGCCGCCGATTACGCCGGGCGCGAACATTCCCGGATGGGTGAACTCGACGTAGAGGCCGAGGACGCCCACGATCAGCAGGATAAAGAAAACATCGGGCTGGACAATTCTCGTCAGGAATTTTTCTCGAGCGCTCATTTCATGCGCGGTGACGACTGGATGCGAGAGCTCGAGCTGGACTTTGGTGCCGTCGAGACGCGCGATCGTGCGGCCGTCGAGCTTTGCAAGTAAATCGTCAGGAGTCAGGGCGATGAGATCGACCAGCTTGCCGTCGAGCGCTTCTTTTTCGCTGAAGGCCTTTGCGTCGGAAACGGCTGTAGCTGCGAGTTCCGCATTACGGCCGCGCTGCGTGACATAGCTGCGCAGGTAGGCCGTGGCTTCATTTACGATTTTCTTGTGAAGCGTTTCATCTACCTGCACGGTTTGCCCGCCGAACACGAAGATGGGCGAGGCCGCACCTGTGTCCGTGCCGGGAGACATTGCCGCAACGTCCGCCGACAGCAAGATAAAAAATCCGGCAGAGGCTGCGCGCGAGCCTGTAGGAGAGACATAGGCCACGACCGGAACTTTGGATCCCAGAATCGCCTGTATGATTTCGCGCATCGAGGAATCGAGGCCGCCCGGCGTGTTCATCGTGATGAGGATTAAGGCCGCATGACTCGAGTTGGCGTCGTTGATGCCGTTGACGATGTATTCGGCGAGGATCGGCTCAATTTCACCGTCGATGCGAAGCTGGACGACGCTGGCTGAGGTGCCGGAAGCAGCAGGAGCGGAGCAGACGGCGTGACTGACCGAGAGTGACAGTGCGGCAAGAACCAACGCAAACAGTGAAAATCGCCGCAATGTCTGGAACAGCATGTCAGGAATGCATTATAGCAGCAGATGGCCCGGAAGCGCCGAAAACCCCGCGACGAGAACGGCGCTCGCCGTGGCTACCAGAATCGCTGCTTCCCTAGTTCTGCGGAGGCGGGTTGGTGCGCTTCGCGTCATTTTGATAAGAGGGCATCACGTGAAGGACCTCCTGGACGCGCGGGTCTTTGATCACCTTGGCAAATGCGGGATCGGTTTCAGCCGAAGTGAAATTTTTGTAACCGTCGTCGCGAGCGAGCTTCAGGAAGTGCGCGGCGCGCTCGGCGTCACCGAGAGACGCGTAGGACTTGGCAACGAAGAAATTGAACAGGCCGGGATCGGTGGTGGTGCGCTGCTGGATGATCGTGCCGTAGCCGCTCTTGCGTTCGAAAAGTTCGGGATCGAGCGCCAGCGCCTTGTCGAAACTGGCCATCGCTTCCGGATATTGTTTGTTCGCGAAATAGGCGTAGCCGAGATTGCTGAAGATCGTGGAGGTGTTTAGGCGCAGGTCGAGCGCGCGCTTATAGAGAACGATAGCCTTGCTGTAGTGTTTCTTTTCGTACTCGACGGTGCCGAGATTGTTGATGGGGCTTGGGAAACCCTTGTCGGCTTTGATCGACTTGCGGTAGAACCGCTCGGAGTGGTTCAGATTGCCGATTTCCTGATAGGCAACCCCCACCTTGTTGAGCAACTGGGCGTTCTTCGGCTCGGTGACGAGAAGATCCTCGTACACGCCAGCGGCTTCCGTAAATTGTTTGCGCGCCATGAACACATCGCCGCGCATTTCAGCCGCCTGGCGGGGAGTCATCTCCGGTTTGGCGGGGACAACGTAACTGGGGCCGGGCGTCGCGGATGCCGGTTGCGTGGACGCAGGAGTGGCTTGCTGGGCGAAGCTCGACGGAACGAGTACAGACAAAAGCGGAACGGCAAAGAAGACGATACGTCTCATTGCCCAACTCCTTTTCCGCGCCTGACCTACGGTTGGGGTTTGGAGCTATCCGCAGGTTTCTTGCTACCTCCGAAGATACCAAAAATCTTGTCTAGCAGCCCCTTTTTCTTATCCTGGTCTTGCGACGGCTGAGCCGGATCGGCACCAGGAGTGGTCTTCGGATGGGCCTTCCCGGGCGCGTTTGAATTGTTGGACGCGCTGGCCGGCGAATTGGGAGCGGGGGGAGGCGGTGGATTCGATCCTTTCCCAAACAGATGCGAGAGCCACGAGCCGGAATTCGCCTGCGCCAGATGGCCGCCATGCAATTCGCAGGCCTGGGTGGGCTCGCTGCCGGCGATGAAATACTCCTGTTCCGTGTTCGGGCACGACGTGGTGGCGAGCTGGCCCGTCTGAGGATCGACCGCTTCCTGAATCACGCCGGGAGGCGGCTCAAAACCCTGCGTGTTCGTGTAGGCCGGGAGTGCCACAGCGCGCTTCATGAAGTCCGCCCAGATCGGGGCGGCGGTCTGGCTTCCGGACAGGCCAAGGTCGCGATTGTCGTCAAAGCCGATCCAGATGACGCAGAGTAGATTGGACGTGAAACCCGCGAACCAGCCGTCGCGCGACGTTCCCGTCTTTCCTGCGGCAGGCGCAGAGAAGCCCAGTGCGCGCACCGAGGCACCAGTGCCGCGATTGATCACGTCTTCCATCAGGCTGGTAGTGAGATATGCCACGCGAGGATCGAGAACGGGACGCGTCTTCGGCAAATCCGATTCTTCCACTTTGCCGTCGGCGGCCACCACGCTGCGCAGATAGAGAGGTTCGGCGCGGGTGCCGTTCGTCGCGAACGCGGTATAACCGGCTGCGACATCGACGGGCGTCATTTCATACGCTCCAAGCGCGACAGCGGGAGTCGCCATGATGTTGTTGCCGAGACCCATTTGACGGGCAAGCTCGACGACGCGCTGATAGCCGATCATTTCGGCGACTTTGACGGTGGCGACATTGAGCGAGTGGATCAGGGCATCGCGCACGGTGACCGTGCCAAAAAACTCCTGTCCAAAATTGTCCGGGGTATAGTCTTTGCCGTCGAATTGAAAGGTGGTCGGTACGTCATCGACGGTGGTGACCGGCGTGACAACCGGCACCATATTCTTCGCCGCGTTGTCGAACGCCGCCGCGTACACGAAGGGCTTGAAAACGGAACCAGGCTGGCGGTGCGCGAGTGCGTGATTCAACTGGCTCTCGCCGTAGTTCCGCCCACCGACCAGAGCGCGAATTTCGCCGGTGCGAGGGTCGAGCGCGACCAGCGCAACCTGGGGTTGCGGAACCGGCTGCCCGGCTTTTTTCCATGCAGCGTAGCGCTTGGCGAGCAGCTTATCGACCTGCTGCATTCCGTCGTGGATCGCGACGGTCGCGGCGCGCTGAAGGTTGGGATCGAGCGTGGTGTAAATCCGGTAGCTCTGGCTCTCGAGATCGTTCTCTGAGAATTTTTCGAGGAGGTGGTCTTTGACCATGTCCACGAAATACGGAGCCGAGCTGCTTTCGATGCCGCCGCTCACGAATTTGAGAGGAGCTTTCTTCGCGGCGGCCGCTTGCTCGGCGGTGGCATAGTTGTTTTCGACCATCTGCGCGAGCACCCGGTCGCGCGCTTCGATGGCGCGGTCCATGTGCCGCTCGGCCGTCGCGTAGCGGTTGGGCGCGCGAATAATGCCGCCGAGAAACGCGGCTTCGCCGAGCGACAAATCGCGGACGTCTTTTCCGAAGTATGCTTCGGCCGCTTCGCCGAATCCGCGGATCGAGAAGCTGCCCCGATTACCGAGATAGACCTCATTGGCATACAGCTCGAAGACCTGCTGCTTCGAGAATCGATGGTCGATTTCAATCGCCATCAGGACTTCCTTGACCTTGCGGCGCCACTCGCGCTTGGTTGTAAAGAAAAAGCTGCGCGCCACCTGCATATCGATCGTACTGGCGCCCTGCGCCTTCTGGCCCACTCGGAGGTCCGCCATCGCGGCTCCGAGCACACGCACCCAATCGAGGCCCCCGTGCTCGAAGAAGCGTTTGTCTTCCGTGGCAATGACGGCGTCGGTGAGAATCTTAGGGAGATCGTCGAAGCGAACCACGCGGCGTTTTTCGCGCGAGCTGTCGAAGAGGTTCGTGATCACCTCGGGCTCGATCTCGGCAGAGTCGCGATTCGTGCTATTCGAAAGCTGAGAAATACGGGTGATTGCCGCGGAGGAGAAATCGACGCGGACCGCGTTCCCTCCTTGGAAATAAGAGTCAGAGGATGGCCTGATTTCTACCGTGGAACCCGAAAGTTTGTACACGCCGGGCGCGCCAGGAACTTCGCCTTCCTGATATCCGGCACGAAGAAGATAGCTCGCGAGCTCCTTGGGATGGAGCGCTTCGCCAACGTAAATGATTCCTGGAGCGGAATACACGCGTGAAGTATTTTGGAAAATCTGGCCGGTGAGGCGTTCATTGATCAGGCGGCCAAACTGAACGTAGTAGTAGGCAAATAGCGAGGTTCCAGCGAGCAGCACCACGAGAGCCGTGGCGAGGAGGGCGATTCCGAACCGAGACGTCCAGAAGCCCGGCGCGATTCGAATTCTAAAGCGGCTTTTGGTTTCCATCGATCAGCACACGTGGAGGAGGTTGCCCGCAACCCAGAAGCAGCGGCCAGGCCGGCGCGGCGGCGCGAAGGCGGTTCCTGCCCCCCAAATAGTATGGATTCCTATTCTAAATGGAGCGGTTGTCCGCGTGGTCATGAAAATCGATGATGAACTTATAGACCATCAAATCGACGGGAACGGAGTAGTCCAGTGAGATCTGAACGGCGCCCGGGGTGGCTGTCACTTTGAGATCGTCTTGTTGCGCCGGGATACCAATTTCGGTGACCTTCTTCCAGACGTTGTCTCGAACGTCCTTGGCGCCCAAGCGGTTGCCAATCGCGAAGCGAGCTTCGCTCTCGATCGCGTCTTGCATTTGGTAGTTATTCACATAAATCGGCACGATCTTGACCGCCGCGAAGATCATGCTGCCCAGCACGACGAGCAGCAGAAACAGCTTCATGCCGCTTCCGCCGCGTTCCGCATTGCGATCTCGCCGAGAGGTGACGAAATTCACGATGACACGACCTCCAGTTACTCCATCAGGAAAAGAGGACAATCTAATGCTAGCACCGGGAAAGGGGCGAGGCGGAATGCGTGCAAGCCGTTGTTTACGATGAGTAACCCTGGCCGATTGGAGTTCGTTGCCGTAACGAGGGTTAGTAGGCTTTGGCGAAGATGGCTTTCTCGCTGGCGGGCTTGCCGCAACGGATGCAGTTTCCCGAGCCGCCGGGTTGTTCGAGGGGTATGCAGCGCATGGTGGCTTTTGTCTCTTCCTTGATGGTGGCTTCGCAATCGGCGCTGCCGCACCACCAGGCGAAAGCGAAGCCCTTTTCGACGGCTTTCTTGAATTCGCCGTAGTCCGCCGGTTCCACGGTGTTGGATTTGCGGAATTCGAGGGCCCGGTCGTAAAGCGCCTTCTGAATCTCGTCTAGCAATTTCGAGACGGCCGCGGCGATGCCTTGCTGCGGAACAAACGCCTTCCCTTCCTTGCCCGGCCGGTCGCGCCGCGCCAGCACAACCGAACCCTTCGCTACATCGTTGGGGCCGAGTTCGAGCCGCAGCGGCACGCCGCGCATCTCCCAGTCATTGAACTTGAAGCCGGGGCTCATGCCTTCGCGCTCGTCCATCTTCACTCGAATGCCCGCGCCGATAAGTTCTTTGCGGAGGCGGTGAGCGTTCTCCATGACGGCGGCTCGCTCATCGTCCGTCTTGTAAATCGGCACGATCACAAGCTGGAAGGGCGCCAGGCGAGGAGGCAGGATCAAGCCTTGATCGTCGCCATGAACCATGATGATGGCGCCGACAAATCGGGTCGAAAGCCCCCAGGATGTAGTCCAGCAGTGCTGCAAGACGCCGGTCTTATCGAGGTAGCGGATCTCAAAAGCCTTCGCGAAATTCTGCCCGAGATTGTGCGACGTGCCGGCCTGGAGCGCCTTGCCGTCTCCCATCATGGCTTCGATCGAGAAGGTTTGGTCTGCGCCTGCGAAGCGTTCGGAATCCGATTTTCGGCCCGGAATCACCGGCACAGCGGCTTCGCGAACGGCAAAATCGGTATAGATATCGAGCATCTGGCGAGTCTCGAACTGAGCTTCTTCCAGGGTGGCATGAGCCGTATGGCCCTCCTGCCAGAAGAATTCGAGGGTGCGCAGGAATAGCTTGGTGCGCAACTCCCATCGGACCACGCTGTTCCATTGGTTGATGAGAATCGGCAGATCACGATAGGACTGAATCCACTTGGCGTAGGCATGGCCGATGATGGTTTCCGAGGTGGGCCGGATGACCAGCGGCTCATCCAGTTTTTCGCCGCCGCCGTGGGTAACGACGGCAAGCTCGGGCGAAAATCCGGCCACATGGGATTTTTCCTTGTCGATGAAGCTCCGGGGAATCAGCAGCGGAAAAGCGGCGTTGACGTGCCCGGTGGCCTTGAAGCGCCCGTCGAGAGCCGCCGTGATGTTTTCCCAGAGCGCCCAGCCGTAAGGCCGCACGATCATGCAGCCACGCACCGGCGCGTAGTCCGCCAGTTCGGCTCGCAAAACGAGCTGGTTGTACCATTCCGAGAAATCTTCTGCGCGCGTGGGGAGCTTCAGATCCGACATGCCTTCAATGGCTCGATTCTGCGCCGCACCGGCCTGCTTCACGGCTCGCGCGGTGCGTGCTTGAAATGCAATGGATAAGCAAAGAAGGTTAGGGGAGCCGGGCAACGAAGTCAACCGGGGCGCGCATCTCACGAGGCCAGATTATGCAGTTAACAAAAGGGGCAAATCGGTGTAGGCTACACGGCGCGTCCTTTCCTGGGGCGGCGCTGCTTGTAAAATCTAAGGAGAAAATTGAGATGAAGATGCAGCGAGTGGTACTAGCTTTCTTGTGCATGGTGGTCGTGGCCGTCGGCGTTCCACCACTCGCAAAAGCACAGTCGTCGTCCGGCGCAGGTAGCGCTCCATCGACCCCGTCGGCGCAGTCTTCGGCCCCGTCTCACGTGCAGCCCGGCACCGGATATACCAAGCCCACGGGCGAGCAAAAGTTCCGCCACTATCTTTTCGACTCCTTCGGGCCGTACGCGCTGCTTGGCAGCGCCGCCGGTGCAGCCATTCAGCAGGCTAGTGGCGACCGGATCTTCGAGACCGGGTCGGGCTCTCCCCCGGAATGGGGCGGAGGCGCGGCCGCGTACTTCCAGCGTTTCGGAAGCAATTTCGGAATAAACCTGACTGCGACCACTACCCGCTACGCGCTAGCGGAACTCTTCCGGGAAGATACGATTTACTACCGGTGCGACTGCAGCGGGTTCAGCCATCGCTTGGTCCATGCGCTCGTATCAACCGTAGCTGCGCGCCACGGCAATGATGGCCGTTACCGCTTTTCGTTCCCCAATCTGGCAGCTCCGTATGCGGGAACGATGACGGCCGCACTCGGCTGGTATCCAAGCCGCTACGATCCCTCGGACGGCTTCCGGATGGGCAATTATGTCCTGCTCAGCTACGCCGGCGGAAATGTGGCCAAGGAATTCATTTACGGCGGACCGCACACGCTGATGGGCCACATGCGCCACAAGAACTCCTCGAATCCTTAGTCGGGTGCCGCGGCGGAGAAATTCATTGCCACGGCGCTTTTCTTCCTACTCCGCAAATACCGCTTTGGATGCCCACCCGTCCCGCGGCGCAAGTGCGGAGGTGTTTGCAAAGGCAGTAGCGCTCCGTTAGAATCTTCCCGAATCCCTCCATGGCCCACGAAACCCCTGAACTGCGAAGAATGAGCCGGCCGCTCGATGCCGTTGATCCCGAGGTTGCCGAAGCGCTTCGAGACGAGGTGCGGCGGCAGGCGACGGGCCTCGAGCTGATCGCCTCCGAAAATTTCGTCTCCGAAGCGGTGCTCGAGGCGATGGGCTCCGTCTTTACAAACAAGTACGCCGAAGGCTATCCCGGAAAACGATATTACGGCGGCTGCGAGAATGTGGACCGTGTCGAGCGGATCGCCATCGAGCGCGCCAAGCAGCTCTTCGGCGCGGAGCACGCAAACGTGCAGGCGCATTCCGGCACGCAAGCGAATATTTCCGTGTACATGGCTGCGCTCGAGCCCGGCGCGACTGTGCTGGGAATGAATCTGGCGCACGGCGGGCACTTGACGCACGGGCATCCGCTGAATTTTTCCGGCAAGACCTACAAATTCGTCGCCTACGGCGTGACCAAAGACACCGAAACGATCGACTACGACGAGATCGAGCGCCTGGCGCGGGAGCACCAGCCGAAAATGATCGTCGCAGGGGCGAGCGCCTACGCGCGAATTATCGATTTTCCGCGCATTGCAAAGATTGCGCAGAGCGCCGGAGCGCTTTTGTTTGTGGATATGGCCCACATCGCCGGACTGGTGGCGGCTGGAATTCATCCGAGCCCGGTGCCGTACGCTGATTTCGTCTCGACGACAACGCACAAGACCCTGCGCGGACCGCGCGGCGGCTTGGTCCTGTGCCGCGAAAAGTACGCCAAGGATCTCGATCGCATTACCTTCCCCGGCGTGCAGGGCGGTCCGCTCGAACATATTATCGCGGCCAAGGCGGTCTGCCTGAAAGAGGCCGCGGAGCCGGACTTCCGGGCGTACCAGCAACAGGTGGTGGCGAACGCAAGCGCGCTGGCCGCGGCTCTGGCGAAGCGCGGATTCCGAATCGTCACGGGAGGAACCGAGAATCACTTGTTCCTCGTCGATATGCATTCGCGCGGCATCACCGGCCGGGACGCGGAACTCGCGCTCGAGCGCTCCGGTATGACGGTCAATAAGAATGCGATTCCCTTCGATCCCCTGCCGCCGATGAAAGCCGGGGGGATCCGCGTGGGCACTCCGGCCGTCACCACCCGCGGCATGCGCCAGCCGGAGATGGAAAAGATTGCCGGCTGGATTGCGGACGTGCTGACGCACCTGGGTGATTCAGCCACCGAGCAGCGCGTGCGTGGCGATGTTGCTTCAGTTGCTGCCGATTTCCCTCTCTACGCGCGGCGCCTCGAAGAAGCCGATGCCCTAACGGCTCAGGCTCATCGCGCGAATTCGTAAACCCGCGCGCAGTCCTGCTATTCCGTTCGAACTTCTTTCAGAATCTCCACAACCACTCTGCTGCCGCATGTGCTGACGTTTCACGTAAACACAACTGTTCCGCCGCGGAACATTTCGAGACGTGGCAGTGTCCTGGCCAACCGCCCGTTTCGTCGTAAGTCCTGCCACATGTGCATCGCTCGATTCGCTTTGCAGAACTCTTTGGCAGCCAAGTTGCGAATCCTCCTACGCGGCATTGGGCGCCGCGATTGAGGGGTTCTTCGGAATGGCTTCGTACGCAGCTCTGGAAACATTGACGAACGGCGGGCTTTACGAGGCGGATCGGGAAGCAGCCCGCGAAATTCAGCACTCGCTGGTGCCGGTCGGTAACCTTACGCTTCCCGGCGTTGAGGTTGCGTACCGATTTTCACCCTTCGCCGACGTGGGCGGAGACTTCGCGGATTTCTTCCGCTTGCCGGATGGCTTGATTGGCGTTTACATCGGGGACGTGGTCGGAAAGGGCCTTTCGGCAGCGATGTATGCGGCGCTCGTGATGGGTACTCTGCGAGGAATCAACAAGACGGGTGAGGATACCGCGGCAGTGCTGGCGCTTCTGAACAAACGGCTGCTGGTGCGTCCGGTATCGGGCCGTTACTGCGCCACGATCTACGCGCTGTTCAATCCGATGACGCGGCAGCTAACATTTTCGAACGCGGGCCTGCCCTATCCGGTGCTCGTCTCCCAGGGCAAATACATGAAGCTTGGCGAGGGCGGTCTTCCGTCCGGGGTGTTTCCTGGATCGACTTACGACAAGCACGTGGTGCGGCTTTCTCCGGGGGATTCCGTTCTGTTCGCCACCGACGGGCTTCACGAACTTCGGAATTGCCGAAACGAAGATTTCGGGTGGGACCGGCTGGGAGAACTATGGAGCGAATGCAACCGAAAATCGGCGGATGAATCGCTCGATTATCTTTTCGAGGGTGCGAAATCGTTCTCAACCGAGGAAGGGCCGCACGACGACATCACCGCAATCTCGCTGCGCGTGCCGCTCGAGAAGGAAGCGGGTGTGAGGGCCGAGCCCTCACTCAGCCTGCTGCGCGATAATCTCGACCCGATCGCCGAGTTACCGGTCTGTGCGGCCATTTCGTTTTGAAGTGCTACGGAGGCGCGTGGACTTGGCCTATACGATCTGGACGTCGAGTTCGGCTGCGCGGCCATCACGAAATGAGAAAGCCCGGATGGGCTTTAGCGAAGTCGGCTGCGGCGAAAGAATGAAATAGGCAGCTTCAGGATAATAGGCGCACTCGATATCGCGCGGAGACGGCTCATTCTCGCCCGTCGGATGCGAGTGGTAGATGCCGCGAAGATCGAGTTCGGCCGTCCGGATTTCGCGCATCAAACGGAATAACTCCTCAGGCGCAATCTCGTACGCGGTCGCTGGCTGCGCTGCAGCGTTCGAGGCCGCAAATGCGCGAGTGATCGCTCCTCCGCAACCGCCGAGCAGACCGCAGCACTCATGCGAAGGCTTCCCGCGCGCGTGCCGAAGAATTTCCGCTGCAACATTTTTCGTTAGCTGAATCTCGCCCGCCACGAGCAGAAGTCTATACCGTGACCGGCAACAGCAGGAAGCGCGGCAAAAAGAGACAAAAACACGGGCCGAGGAGATGCGGGGCGCAACGGGCTGCGCCCCCCGATCAATCGTCGAATAACTACGTCGGCTACGCCTTCTGAGCCTGCCGGCGAAGGAACGTCGGCACGTCCAGATCATCCGACGGCATTTCATGCGCCGATTCCCTGACGTTTCGCGCCACCTGCTGCACTACGTTCGTCTGTTGCGGAGCTACCGGCGCGCCCGGCTGCTCGCGCTTCGCAGCCCATGTCTTCGGCAGATACGACGGGCGCTGCGCCGTCTTTCTCCCCGCAACTTCGCGGAAGCCCGCGGCAATCACGGTGATCTTCACCGATTCCTTCATCGCGTCGTCCTGCACCGCGCCGAAAATGATGTTCGCGTTCTCGTGCGCGGCCTTCTGAATGATCGACGAAGCTTCGTGCACCTCCTGCAGCGTAAGCGTCGATGAACCGGTGACGTTGATGAGAATCCCCTGCGCGCCGTTGATGCAATTGTCTTCGAGCAGCGGGCTGTTGATGGCGCGATTCGCCGCATCGATGGCGCGATTCGAGCCGGTGGCAACGGCGGTGCCCATCACCGCATAGCCCTGGCCGGACATGATCGTTTTCACGTCGGCGAAATCGCGGTTGATGATGCCGGGAATCGTGATGATGTCGCTGATGCCCTGTACGGCCTGCCGAAGAATGTCGTCCGCAATGCGAAACGCCTCGAAGAAGCTCGTGCCGTGCTCGACGCATTCCATCAGCCGCTCGTTTGGGATCACGATCACGGTGTCCACGCAGCCAATCAGCTCGGCAAGCGATTGTTCGGCCTGCTGCATGCGGCGCTTGCCTTCAAAGGCGAACGGTTTCGTGACGACGGCGACGGTGAGCGCGCCAAGTTCGCTCGCAAGATTCGCCACCACGGGCGCGGCTCCGCTGCCTGTGCCGCCGCCGAGACCGGCGGTGACGAACACCATGTCCGCGCCGTCGAGCGCTTCGAGAATTTTCTCCGTATCTTCGAGCGCAGCCTTGCGGCCGACCTCTGGATTCGCCCCGGCGCCGAGACCCTTCGTCAACTTCGCGCCAAGCTGCAGTTTGACGGGCGCCTGCGATAGCTTCAGCGCCTGCAAGTCGGTGTTGGCGGCGATAAACTCGACACCCTCCACCTTCGCGCGGATCATGCGATTGACGGCGTTCGATCCTCCGCCTCCCGCGCCGATCACTTTAATTTTTGCGCCGTTCTGCGCTTCTTCACTGAACGAAACCCGCATCGTTTCTTTTGGCGTCATGCTTCCTCCCCCAGGAATTCGATCGTGCTTAAGATTTTTCACTGTCCTGCAAATAGTGCCTTCAGTTTGCCCGTCCAGCCGGAAGGACGCGCCCCCGCAAGGCGCCGCGTGCGCGCCCCGTAGAGAACCAGTCCCACCGCCGTCGAGTACTCAGGCTGGGAAACTTCTTCGCTCATCTCCGCAAGCCCTCGCGGCGCGGCCACGCGCACCGGCAGCTTGAACACATGCTCGGCCAGTTCCACCAGGCCGCGGAGCTTTGCGCCGCCGCCGGTGAGAACGATCCCGGCGGGGACTTGCGATTCGAGCCCGGCGCGGCGCAGTTCATCGCGCACGAGCATCAGGAATTCCTGCACGCGGGGCTCGACAATATCGGATAACATCCGAGCGAAAATCGTGCGCGGCGGACGGTCACCCACGCTCGCGATTTCAATCGAAAAATCTTCCTTCACCAGCTCGCGGAAAGCGCAGGCTTGCTCGCGCTTGAGTTTTTCTGCCTCGGGCACCGGCGTACGCAGGCCGACGGCGAGATCGTTCGTCACGTGATCCCCGCCCACCGGAATCGACGCCGTATGGCGCACCACTCCGCCGGTATAGGCAAGCATGTCGCTCGTGCCGCCGCCCACATCGAGCAGGCAGCAACCCAGTTCCCGCTCGTCCTGGGTGAGGCAAGCCTCCGCCGAGGCCAGCGGCTCGAGCACGGTATCGTCCACGCGGACGCCCGCTCGATTTACGGCGGTAACGATATTTTGCGTCGATGACCCGGACGCGGTGACGATGTGCACGTTCGCTTCCAGCCGCACACCGACCATCCCGATCGCGTCGCGAATGTTGTCCTGGCGGTCGAGAAAAAATTCCTGCGGCAACACATGCAGCACTTCGCGGTCTTCCGGCAGCGATACGCCGCGCGCGGCTTCAATCGCCCGGCGCACGTCGTCGCGCTGGATATCACGCGGGCGCGCGCCCACCGTAATCCCGCCGCGGCTGTTCAAGCCGCGCACATGGACGCCGGCGACACCAATCAGCGCCGATTCCACCGGGACGTTCACAATCGTCTCCGCTTCTTCAATCGCGCGCCGAATCGAGCTCACCGCCAGCTCCAGATTCACAATCTGGCCCTTGCGCCAGCCTTTCGATTCCGCGGCGCCCAGCGCCGCAAACTTCACTCCGCCGCCTTCCTCTTCCATTTCGCCGATCAGCGCGCACGTCTTCGTGCTGCCCACGTCGAGCGCAACCACGTACCGATCTTTCTTGGTCAATTCCGCCGCTCCTTGCGTTCCCCACGCGCCACACGGGCCGCGCGTTTAATTCGATTTCTTCGCTGGCTGCTTCCTGACCGCGTGATGCGCCGCAGCCGTCTTCTTCGCTGTCTTTTGTCCAGACGAATGCGAAGTTGCGTGCGAATTCACATGTGAAGTTGCGTGCAATGTTGAGTGCGCCGCAATCGGCGCCGGCTTCTGCACGGTCGTTTGCACGGGCCGCCGCTGCGCCACCATCGGCGTCTCCGGATTCACCACCGCTTCGCGGCTGAATCGCAGGTCCACCGACTCCACGCGCCCCGCCGTCGCCCGCCACTGCGCGATATTTGCAAGCAGCGTGCGATATTTCCCTTCGAAGTCACTATCACCGAAGTGAACCAGCAGTGGCGCTTCCGTCTGGCCCCAATCTCCGCTCGTCACCCCACCGGGCGCGCTGCCGCCGGGCAAACCGGTGAGCGTGGCGCGAAGATCCTCGGCATCGGAAAGATCCACTTCGCTCACCTGTTCGAGCGCTCCGGCGTGCGCGGCTTGAATCTGCTGAGAAAATCCGGCGAAGGCCTCCATGCGGCGTTCGCGTTCATCGATCGGCATTTCCAAGTTGATGCCGCTAACAACGGGAAAATGAAATTCACCCTTCAGAGGCCGCTCGAGAATCATGCCGTATCGATCGACCAGGCTCATCTCGTTCCCATCGCGCAAGAATGCGATCGGGGTACGTTCCACGATTTCGATTTCGATGCGATTCGGGAGCGCGCGGCGCACGGTGGCCTGTTCCACCCAGGGAAGCGATTCGATTTGCCGGCGGCGCTCGTCGAGCGGAATCCGCAAAACGCTGTGATTGCGGTCGGCGGTGAAAATGCCCAGCACGCTTGCGGACTGCACGTATCGGGTATCCTTGATGTGAATTTGCTCGGGATGAACCAGCGCCATCGCCGGCGCGTGCAGCAGAAAATTCGCGATCACGTACGCGATTCCCGCTGCCGCGATTCCGCCGAGGATCCAGAGTGACACCCGCGCGTACGTCGTCCAGGCCTTTCGCCCGAACTTGCGCCGCTTGATCTCGAGCGGCTTCTGCCGCCGGAGATACTTCGGCTCTTCGTCCGCCAGAACTTCCTGCGGGTAAGCGTCCGCGTCCATGGCCCTCAGTTTTTCCAGAAAATCACCTCGTTCTCCAGCTCCACCCCGTACGCGCCGCGCACCCGGCCGCGCACGTCGTCAATCAGCCGCAGCATGTCGTCGCAAGTGGCATGCGCTACGTTGACGAAGAAATTCGCGTGCCGGTCGCTCACCATCGCATCGCCCACGCGGTGGCCCTTCAATTTCAACTCGTCAATCATTCGCCCCGCCGAACCGCCGGCAGGATTCTTGAAGATGCACCCGGCGCTCTTTTGATTCAGCGGCTGGCTGGCGCGGCGTTTTTCGTTGCACACCTTAATCCCCGCCAAAATTTCTTTGTAAGGCTTCGACGGCAATTCCAGTTTCACGCGCAGCATCACGTCGTCCGCCGCAAACGATGTATGACGATAGTCGAAGCGGATGTCGTTGCCGCGAGCGGTTTCCACTTCCCCGCTCGCTCCGCGATACACTTCCACTTCGCGGACCCAGCTTCCAATTTGTGTCCCGTACGCGCCCGCGTTCATTCGCAGCGCGCCGCCTACGCTCCCAGGCACGCCGATCAGCCCTTCCATGCCGCCCAGATCGTGCTTGGCGCAGAACGTGACCATACCGCCGAGGTCGGCGGAGGCGTCCACGTACGCGACATTGTCTTCGACGCGCATGCCCGGATGCGCGGCCGGAAGATGCAGCACAACCCACGGGAGTTCCCCATCGGGAATCAGAACGTTCGTGCCGCCGCCGAGAAACCGGTGCGGGATTTGTGCATCAGCCAGCAGGCGCATCACTTCCGCAATCGTGTCGTAACGATGGAGCAGCAGTTCGTCGGTGGTGCCGCCGATTTCGAGCGACGTTTTCTCCGTGAGCGATACGCCGGAGCGCACTTCGACGCCCAACTCCTTCAATCGCGCGACGATCGCTTTGTTGTCAATCCGCATGCGAACTCGACACCTGTGTTCCCAGCAACATCGCGAGCTGATCCAAAACGCGCCCCACGCTCCCCGCGCCAATCGTCAGGATCGCATCGCCCGGCCGCGCTTCGCGCAGCATGAACTCCACTCCCGCCTGCATCGTGCTCGTGAAAACCACGTTCTTGTGGCCAGCCGCGCTGATCGCTTCCGCCAACCGCTCGCCGGTGATGTTTTCGATCGGCTGCTCGCTCGCTGCATAAATTTCGGTAAGGACGAGAATGTCCGCGTCGTTGAACGCGCGGCAGAAATCGTCCCACAGGAATTGCGTTCGCGTGTAGCGGTGCGGCTGAAACAGAACCAGCAGCCGTTTGTAACCGCACCCGCGCGCCGCTTCGAGCGTGGCGCGGATTTCGGCGGGATGGTGGCCGTAATCGTCGATCAGCGTGACGCCCGCATACACGCCTTTCACTTCAAAGCGCCGGCCGACTCCGGAGAACTTGGCAAGGCCAGCACGAATCAGGTCCGCCGGCACACTGAGCGAAAGCGCGACCGCCGCCGCAGCCGCGGCATTGCGCACGTTGTGAATTCCGGGCGGCGACGGCAACTGGAACAAGCCGAGGTCTTCGCCGCGATACGTCAACCGGAACTCGCTCGAAAGACCCCGAAGATTCACATCGCTGATCACCAGGTCCGCCTGGCTGGTGGTGCCGTACGTAATCACCGGCCTCTTTACCGACGGCAAGATCGCCTGCACGTTGGGCTCGTCCAGACAGAGAATCACCGAGCCGTAAAAAGGCACGCGATTCACGAACTCCAGAAACACGCTCTGAATTTCTTCGAGCGACCTGTACTGGTCGAGATGTTCGCGGTCGATCGTCGTGACGACGGCGATCACCGGCGCAAGCAGCAGGAACGAGCGGTCGCTCTCATCCGCCTCAACGACCATGTAATCGCCCTGTCCCACGCGAGCATTCGAGCCGGCGTGATTCACGCGGCCACCGACAACAAACGTCGGATCGAGATCCGCCGCCGCCAGAACCGAAGCGACCATCGAAGTGGTGGTGGTCTTTCCGTGCGCGCCCGCAACGGCGATTCCATATTTCAGGCGCATCAGCTCGGCGAGCATTTCCGCGCGCGGTATCACGGGAATCTTCAACTTGTGCGCTTCGAGAACTTCCACGTTGTCCGGCCGCACAGCCGAAGAAATCACGACCACATGCGCGCCCTGCACGTTCGACGCTTGGTGCCCTTCGAAGATTTTTGCGCCGAGTTTTTCCAGGCGCGACGTCACCGGAGTTGCCTTCAAATCCGAGCCCGAAACGGCGTAGCCGCTCGAAAGCAGCACTTCTGCAATCCCGCTCATTCCGCTGCCGCCGATCCCGACGAGATGGATACGCTGAAAATTGCGAAACGTGACGCTCATCGCCGCGACACCTCTTCGAGCAAATCGACGATATCTTCCACCGCGCGCGGCTTCGCCAGCGAGCGGGCGCGCTCCTCCATTGCAGAAATTTTCTGGGGCTCGTCGAGAAGGGAGAAAATCTCGCTGCTCAGCCGCTCGGCGGTCAGTTCGTCCTGGGGAAGGAGCCGGGCTGCTCCGGCGCGTTGCATCGCTTCGGCGTTGCGCATCTGGTGCGCATCGGTGGCGGCCCCGAAGGGGATGAAGATGGCGGCGCGTCCTGCGGCAGATACTTCTGCGACAGTGATCGCTCCCGAACGGCAGACGATCAAGTCCGCCTGGGCAAACCGCTCCGCCATATTTTCGATGAAGGGTAAAACCTCCGCCTTGAATTCGCGTTTCGCATAGGCCACGCGCACCGCATTATAGTCGCGTTCGCCGGTTTGATGCACGATGAAAAGCTGATTTTTTCGTAGTACTAAGGTGTCGAGCGAGTCGATCACGGCGCGATTGATGGGTAGTGCTCCGCGGCTCCCGCCCGTAATCAGGATTGTGAACGGAGCCCGGTGGTCCTTCGGTGGCACGTTGAAAAATTCCGGACGCACCGGGCAGCCAGTGAGGATGGCGCGCCGGCCCAGTTTGTCGGCCGTCTCGGCGTGCGCCACGGCCACACGTGTCGCCATGCTCGCAAGGATGCGATTCGTGAAGCCCGGCTCGACGTTCGGCTCGAATACCACCGTGGGAATGGAACTCAACGTGGCGAGCAACATCATCGGACCCGACGCATAGCCGCCCACGCCGAATGCGGCCGAGAAATCGTGACGCCGGAGTATCGCGGCTGAATCCCACATTCCCAACGGCAGCAGCGCGGCGTTGCGAATTAATTTGGCGCCACTCATCCCCTTCAGTCCGGCGGCTCGAATCGTTTCGAGCGGCAGCCCGGCCTGCGGCACCAGTTTTGCTTCGAGCCCGCGTTCGGTCCCTACAATCGCCACGGTTCGATCTCCCCGGGAATTCGTTTCGGATTGGGCGTCGCCCCGCCGCAACCATTCACGTGCAACGGCCATCGCCGGGAACACGTGTCCGCCGGTGCCGCCGCCCGCAACCAAAAGTTCCTTTGCATCCGCGCTCACGACTCGTCCGCGTGCTGGCTGATGTTCAAAAGCACTCCGGTGGCCAGAAGCATGCCGAGCAAACTCGAGCCGCCGTAACTGACGAATGGCAGCGGAATCCCTTTCGTCGGCATCAATCCGAGCACCACGCTCAGATTCACCATCGCCTGCCCGACGACCATCGTGGTGATCCCGATCGCCAAAAGCCTTCCGAATTCATCCGGCGCCTTCATCGCCGCCACAAATCCGCGCCAGCCGTACACCGCAAACAGCGCAATCACCACCACCGCGCCGATGTAGCCGAGTTCCTCGCAGATCACCGCGAAAATAAAGTCCGTGTGCGCTTCAGGCAGAAAGAAAAGCTTTTGGCGGCTTTCCATCAGGCCCACGCCCGAAAATCCGCCCGAGCCGATTGCAATCAGCGACTGCAACAGTTGAAAACCGTGCCCCTGTGGATCGGCGCCCGGAGAGAAAAACGATTTCGCGCGTTCGTAACGGTACGGCACGCGCACGATCAGCAGATAGATCGCCGGAATCGCCGCGAGGCCGGTCGCGAAGATATAGCGCAGCGAAAGCCCGGAAACATAAAGCATCACGAACGCGATCAGGAAGATCATGCAAGCCGTGCCCATGTCCGGCTCGGCTAGAACGAGCCCGGCCATAACGAGCACGGTCCCCAGCGCCGGTAGCAGCGAATGCAATGGATCATTCACACCGAAGCCGCGCGGCTTGCGCCGGATTTCCAGAAACCACGCCAGATAGAAAATCACCACGAGCTTCGCCAGCTCCGACGGCTGAAAGCTCGCCGGGCCCAGCCGGATCCAGCGATGCGTGGCGTGCGAGCGATCGAGAAAGAAAACGGCAACAAGAAGCAACAGCGTCACCGACAGAGCGGTGAAAATCACGCGCGGCTGGCGCATCTTTCGATAGTCCGTATTCATCAGCCAGAACATTCCCGCAATTCCGATCGCAATCCACAAAATCTGCCGCAGCAGATACGTGTATCCATTTCCGGTCTGCTGGCCGGCTGTGACCGCCGACGCGCTGAACACCATCACCACGCCAATGAAGCAGAGCGCCAGCGTGACGACAAACAGTTGACGGTCCGGTCGTAAACTACGTGGCATCGTGCAAACCTTTCGGGCGCGGTATATCCGCAGCAGCGCCTCGCGCCGTTTCCGGATCGGATGTGTGGCCGAGCCTCGCAACCAGTTCCTTGAAGACCCGTCCGCGGTGCTCGTAGTTCTCGAACTGGTCGAAACTGGCGCAAGCAGGTGCAAGCAGAACGGTGTCGCCCGGCCGAACGCGCTCCATTGCAATCTCGACCGCGCGGTCCATCGTGCCTGCATGGATGACGGGAATTGCATCGCCCAGCTGCGAGGCGATCTTGTCCGCGGCAGCGCCGATCAGCAGAACCAGGCGCGCGCGCTCGCGGAGCGGCTCGCGAAGGGTGGTGTAGTCGCTTCCTTTGTCCTTGCCGCCGAGAATCACAATCAACGAGCCCGGAAACGCTTCGACGGCTTTTAGCGTGGCGTCCACGTTGGTCGCCTTCGAGTCGTTATAAAAATCAACGTCGCCGATCTTGGCGACGAATTCGAGCCGGTGCTCCACACCACGAAAAGATTTCACGCCGGTTGCGATCGAAGCGGGATCAGCGCCGGCGAGAAAAGACGCGGCGCAGGCAGCCAATACGTTCTCGAGGTTGTGCTCGCCCTTTAGCGCGATATCCTCGCGCCGCAAGAGCGGAGTCTCCGCGCCGTCGTGTCGAAAGATGATCTGGTCGTCGCGCAGGAATGCGCCTTCTGCCACGCGCTTCTGCCGACTGAACCAGTAGATGTGAGGGCGCGATGGCATGCGTCGTGTCACTTCGGGATCGTCCGCGTTCAGAATCGCGGCGTCCCGCTCGAGTTGATTTTCAAACATCCGCATCTTCGCGGCCGCATACTGGTCGAACGTCTCGTGCCGGTCGAGATGATCCGGCGTCAAATTCAGCAGCACCCCGATTTCGGGCCGAAACGATTCAATCGTCTCGAGCTGAAAACTGCTGATCTCGGCAACCGTGACGGTCGTATCCATCGAGGCCTCTACACGTGCGAGCAGCGGCGTCCCGATATTTCCGCCGATCAACCTGGGAATGTTTGCCGTCTTCAAAATGTGTGCCACAAGCGACGTGGTTGTCGTCTTGCCATTCGAGCCCGTGATTGCCACCAGTTTGCCGCGCAGAAAGCGCCACGCCAGCTCGATCTCGCTCCACACCGGTATTCCGTGCTCGCGCGCCAGTGCAAGCAAAGGCGCGTTGACCGGCACCCCCGGACTGACGACAACCAGATCGAATCCCGCCAGCGTCAGCGGCGCATAAGCGCCAAGCTCGAGCTCCACGTTCGCGGCGCGGAGCTTTTCAACCGCTTCTCCGATTTCCGACTCCGCCTTCAGATCGGTCGCCGTCACCCGTGCGCCATAGCCCGCACAGAAAAGCGCTACCGCCACACCCGTGCGAGCGAGCCCCACCACCAGCACCCGCTTCCCTTCGAGATCGAATCCCGGTCGCACTGCCCCTCACCTCAATTTCAAAGTTGTCAGCGAAAACAGCGCAAACACCAGCGCGGCAATCCAGAATCGCACGATGATTTTCGATTCGCTCCAGCCCGCCAGCTCAAAGTGATGATGCAGCGGCGCCATGCGGAACACGCGCTTCCCCGTCAGCTTGAACGAACCCACTTGGATAATTACGGACAGTGCTTCCAGCACAAAAACGCCGCCAATTGAAAGCAGCAGGATTTCCTGTTTGATGATCACCGCCACGGTGCCAATCGCTCCTCCCAGTGCAAGCGATCCCACATCGCCCATGAACATTTCCGCCGGATGCGCGTTGTACCAAAGGAATCCGAGCGACGCGCCCACTACCGATCCGCAAAAAATTACCAGATCGCCCGCATCCGGAATTTTCTGGATTTCCAGATACTCCGCAAACCGCGCGTGGCTCGAAATATATGTAAGCACCGTCAGCGCCGCCGAAGAAACCAGCACGCACCCGATCGCGAGCCCGTCAAGCCCGTCCGTCAGATTCACTGCATTCGAGCAGCCCACGATCACGAGCACCAGAAACAGCACGAATGGAACGAAAGCGAGCGGCCAGATGTACTGGTGGCGAAGCAGCGAATCGATCACCAGGTCCGGATGCAGCTTCTTCAGGAACGGTACGCTTAACTGCGTCGAATAGGCCCCGCGCGATTGCAAAGTGAGAAGGATCGCACCCACAGCCACGCACGTCAGCACCTGATAAAGAAACTTCACGCGCGGCCGCAGCCCCAGATTCCTCCGCCGCACCACTTTGTTGTAGTCATCGATGAATCCGATCGTACCAAACGCAATCGTCGCGCCCACCGCGAGCAGAACGTAGAGATTGCGCAAGTCTGCCCAGAGCAGCGTTGGAATCACGATTGCCGCCACGATCAGCACACCGCCCATGGTCGGCGTGCCGGCTTTTTTCTGGTGCGCTTTCGGCCCCTCTTCACGGATGAACTGCTTCACCTGCAGTTCGCGCAGCCGATCGATCACCCACGGCCCCAGCAGCAGCGAGATCAACAGCGCCGTCAGGCTCGCCACGGCCGTCCGCACCGTAATGTAACGAAACACGTTCAGCGGGCTGAAATGCGGCTTCAGCGCGAAGAAAAAAAGATAGTAAAGCATCCTAGTTTTTCCTTGCTTCCGCGTATCCGGACTTCCCATCCGCTCCGCCCGTTCGTTCCGCAAGCGGAAACCGTTCCGTAAGCGCCGCAGCGATCACTTCCATGTGCACTCCGCGCGAGCCCTTCACCAGCAACAGGTCGCCCGGAACGACGAAGCCGCTTACAAATTTCGCTGCCTCTTCCGACGACTCGAAGAACGCCGTACGCTCGGCGGCGTGTCCCGCCTCCACGGCCCCGCGCACCAGTTCGCGCGCATCTCCATCGACGCCCACGATCCAATCAATCCCTTGTTTTTCCGCCGCGTATCGGCCTCCCTGGCGATGGAGTTCCGCCGATTGCGGCCCAATCTCTCGCCATGCGCCTGCGACGAGAATGCGTCGCGTGTATCCAGGCGTCGCGACCAGAAGGTCGATCATTCGCTCCAAGGCCACGGGATTCGAGTTGTAACAGTCGTTGATCACGGCGAACCCGACGGCAAACTTCAAGACTTCGCCTCGCAGCGACCCGGGCTGTAGTTCCTTGAGAACTTCCCTCGCCTCAGCCGCCCCGATTCCCCACTCGCTCGCGGCAGCCAGCGCGGCGAGCGCGTTCAGCACATTGTGTTCGCCCGCGAGCGAGACCCGCAGCCGCGCCCGCTCCCGGGGACTCTCGAAATCAAACTCCGAGCCGTCGATCCCCAGCCCCTTGATATTTTCCGCGCGAAATTCCGCTCGCTCGGATAATCCGAAGGTGTGAACGCGCCCGCGAAAAATCTCAGCGAACTTCGAAACGCGCGCATCATCCGCATTCAGCACCGCCACCGGATCCGCGCCACCCAATCCCTCGATCAATTCCCGCTTCGCCAGCGCAATTTCGTCCACCGACGAAAAAAACTTCAAATGCACCGGCGCCACATTCGTCACCACGCCCACATCCGGCCGCGCAATCTCCGCGAGCCGCGCCAGTTCTCCGCGGCGCGACATGCCCACTTCCACCACCGCCGCATCGTGCTCCTCGCCCAGCCGGAACAGTGTCAGCGGCAGCCCGTACTCGTTGTTCAAGTTTCCTTTGGACTTCAAAACGCGCATCCGCGCGGAAAGTAGTGCCGCAAGAATTTCCTTGGTTGTCGTTTTCCCGGCCGAGCCGGTAACCGCAGCCACCCGCCGCCCCGGTTTCGCTTCTCGCCACGCATCGCAGTATTTCCGCGCCAGTCCCTGCAGCGCGCGTAGCGTGTCATCCACGGCGAACAACTTGCCCCGGATTTCCGGCGCATATTCCGCGACGCGTTCCCGCGCCACCACCCCGGCCACAGCGCCGCCAGCCCCCCCGTCAGACCCCCTGTTAGACAAAGCCCCGGCAACAAAACCGTGTCCGTCGTGACTCGGACCGCGTATGGCAATAAACAGTTCTCCCGGCTGAACGGTACGAGAATCAATCGACACGCCGGCCAGCCCGGCCATGGGGTCGAGCCCCTCGGGAACCGGCACACCCAGCGCTTCAGCCACCTGAACCACTCGCCACCGCATTCGGTCTCCATCGGGCTGTGCTTCAATTTCAAGCGCAAGCTCTCGGGATACGAAATTGCTCAGTCACCAGCGCAACCGTAGATCCACTCGCCCGTTCACAAAACGCGCCAGTAGGGGCACGGCATGCCGTGCCCTCTCGCGCCATCAGCGACTCAGTCGCCATCCACTATTCCCGCCCAGTCCGCTTCTCAAACCCCTTGCGACGCAAAATTTTCCGCGCCATTTCCCGGTCGTCGAACTCGAAAGTCCGGTCCCGCAAAATCTGCGTATTCTCATGTCCCTTCCCCGCCAGCAGCACGATGTCGCCCGCCCGCGCCTCTTCAAACGCCATCTCCAGCGCCGTTTCGCGGTCCTGCTCGATCCGGTAATTCCCGTTCACTTTCTGCAATCCCACAACCACGTCGTTGATAATCCGCAGCGGGTCCTCCGTGCGCGGATTGTCGCTTGTCAAAATCACCACATCGCTCAACGATCCCGCCGCTTCGCCCATCAGCGGGCGCGTCGAACGGTCACGCTCGCCGCCTGCTCCGAACAGCGTGATGATGCGGCCGGAAGGATTCAGCTCCCGCGCCGTCGCAATCAGGTTCCGCATCGCATCGTCCGCATGCGCGTAATCCACCACCACGTGAAACGGCTGCCCCTCATCGATCTGCTCAAATCGTCCCGGCACAAGCGCGAGCCCGGCAATTCCTTCTTCGATTTTCGCCACCGAGATTCCCAGTCCAATTCCCGCGCCGATCGCCGCCAGGATGTTGTACACGTTGATTCGTCCAACCAGCGATGAGCGAACTTCGATCTTGCCCGCGGGAGTCTGCGCCGTAAATTCCAGCCCGTTAAAACTCAACGCGAATTTCTTCGTCGTCAGGTCCGGATCGCCCTTCAAGCCATAGCTCAGCGTCCGTTTCGCAAGCCCTTCCAGTCGCGTCGCGTAGGGATCATCCGCGTTGATCACCGCCACATCGGGAGCGCCCGCTCCGGTTCCTTCAAACAGCCTCCGCTTCGCCGCGAAATAATCCTCGAACGTCTTGTGAAAATTCAAATGGTCGCGCGTGAGATTCGTGAAAATCGCCACTGCAAAATGGCAGCCCCACACGCGCTCGAACGCCAGCGCATGCGAACTCACCTCCAGCACCGCGTGCGTCCCGCCCGCATCCCGCACTTCGGCGAACATCTGCTGCAGGTCGAGCGATTCCGGCGTGGTGTTCGTAGCCTTGCGGCTGCCCCGCGGCGTCCGGTATCCGGTCGTGCCCACCAGCCCGGTTGTAAATCCCGCCGCCTGCAAAATCGAATCCACCAGAAACGTCGTCGTCGTCTTTCCGTTCGTCCCGGTAATTCCCACCAGCTTTAGCGCCTCGGCTGGATGACCGTAAAAATTCGCAGCCGCCTGCGCGAGCGCCCGCCGCTCTTTGCCCGGTGCCAGCTCAACCCACGTGATTTCCGCCTTCGCGTCCGCAGGACGCTCGACCGAACTCGCAATCACGCGCGATCCTCGTCCGATCGCATCCATCACGAATTGATTGCCGTCGGCCTTGTCTCCCGGCAACGCGAAAAACATCGCGCCTGCCGCAACCTTCCGGCTGTCGCATGCAATCGACACGACCTCCGGATCGGAAGGCCCGCTCACGCGCACTCCCGCAATTCCTTCCAGCACCTCGGCAAGTTCCATCTCGGGCTCGGCTAACCGCTCGCCTGCGACGTGCGCACCTGACGTGTCCCCCCCTTTGGGACTTTCCTGTTCCATAACGAAACTCAATTACCAGCTCCCTTTGCCGACGCTTGCACCAACTCTCCCGCCCGGCCAAACCGCACCGTCAGCCGCGTCCCGCGCAAAACCTGCGAGCCAGCATCCACGGACTGCTCCAACGCAACTCCGCTGCCAATCAGCGCGGGGACAAGCCCCAGCCGCGAACACGCCTCTGTCACACTGCGCACGGTCTGCCCCGCCAGGTTTGGCACCACCACGGCCTCTTCATCTCCAAACGCAATCGTGGGTGCCGCTGTCCTCGCTTCGCTTTTGTCCACAGCCGCTTCATAGCGAGCGCGGCTGTCGTCGCTCTCAGGCTTCGGCTCCGCCGCGCGACTGCCCTTGCTCGCGGTCTGAACCTCCGCCGCCGCCGGCACATCGTGCTGCACGTCGAGATATGCCAGCACTTGCTCTGCGATCCGCTTAAAAACCGGTCCGCCCACCTCACCGCCGTGATGAGCGCCTACGGGTGAATCGAGCACCACCAGGATCGTCACCACCGGCTCGTTCACTGGCGCGAATCCCACGAACGATGAGTTGTACTGGTTCGGCGAATACCGGCCCGTCGATGGATCGATCTTCTGCGCGGTGCCGGACTTTCCCGCCGCCGTCCACCCGTCCAGCTGCGCCGGCTTGCCGGTGCCCTCCAAAATCACGGTCTCCATCATTCCCCGGACGGTTGCCGCTGTCTTCGCATCCGTCACCGGCTCCGGTTCCACGGCTGCCCGCGTGTACTTCGTCGTGCCCCCTCGCACTTCACTTACGATGCGCGAGCGGTACAACGTGCCGCCGTTGGCAATCGCCGAAATCGCCGAGACGATCTGCACCGGCGTCACGCTCACTTCCTGCCCGATGGCGATCGACCCGATCGAACTCGCCGTCCAATTCTCTACCGGTCGCAGCAGCCCGCGATTTTCTCCCGGCAGTTCGATTCCCGTTGGCTGCCCGAATCCGAAGGCGCGAATCGTTTCGTAAAATTTCGGCGCGCCCAATCGCAGCGCAATCTTGATCGACCCCACGTCGCTCGAGTGCGCCAGCACCTCCTGCACGCTCAGAATCCCAAACGGATGCCAGTCGTGAATCAGCCGTCCGGCCACGAGAATCGACCCCATCTGGCAATCCACCAGGTCCGTCGTCCGCGCCACTCCGTTCTCGATGGCGCCCGTCATCGTCACGATCTTGAAAGTCGACCCTGGCTCATACGCCGCCGTTACCGCGCGATCCATTCGATCTTCGTCCGGATAGCTGCCTGCATTGTTTGGATCGAACGTGGGCCGCACGGCCACGGCCAGCAACTGGCCGGTGTTCGGATCCTGCACCACCACGGTTCCGTTCTGCGCGTGGGTCTCTTCGATCGCTCGCTCGAGTTCTTTCTCCGCGATGTACTGAATCGTCTGATCGATTGTCAGCGTTACGCCCGCGCCGGGATCGGCGGCCGACTCGGTGCGGTCGTACCAGCGCCGCCGCCCGTCGGCCATCACCATCATTTTCCCCGGCCTCCCGCGAATCTGCTTGTCGAGCGCATATTCGATTCCGCCGTTGCCCTTTTCATCCACGTCCACGTAGCCCAACACGTGCGCTGCTAGCTCGCGCTGCGGATACACCCGCCGGTTTTCTTTCTGGAAGAAAACGCCGCGCAAATTCATGTCGTCGATGCGCTGAACGGTTTCGGGTGAGAGTTTTTTGGCCAGCCGCACCGGCGTGCGCGCTTCCCGGATCTTGGTTTCCAGGTCTTCGGCGGGCACCTCGAGCGCGGGCGCGAGCAGCCGCGCCACCATTTCCGGGTCCTTGATTTCCACAGGATCGCCGAAAACGGAATCCATCGGCAGGCTGATCGCCAGTTCCCGGCCCTTGCGGTCGTAAATCACCCCGCGCTTCGGGCTGATTTCAAATACGCGCTGCTGTTGATGCTGAGCCTTCGTGAAGTAGTCGCCGTAACAGACTAGCTGGAGGTAACTGAGGCGCACCAGAATTGCCGCCATCCAAACCACTGCCAGGACCCAAACGACCAACCAGCGGAGACGCGGCCTGCGCTGCTCCATCAATTTCGGCCTACCCTGTCTGAAGCTTTGCTCTGCGGCTTTCCGGCGCCGACGGACGAAATCGGTCACTATTCGCTTTGGCAAACTTCAAAGCAAAGCCGCGGCAGACTCCGCATTCGATTCGCTCGGGCACTCCGTTCCGTAGCGCCGGCGTCTCGCCGGCTCTTTTTGCCGTGAACGCCAAGCAACCGCTAGAGCAGAATACATCGCGCCCGCAATTTGTTACGGCCGGGAAAGCTGGCCCGTCGTACGCGTTTGCGCCACCACCGGGTCGCTCGCTTCCACTAGGATTGCCTGCCCGGGCACCGCCACCGTCAGCCCCAGATGCTGGCGTGCGAAATTGTCGATTCGCCCGGGCGCGCGCAATGTGGCATCTTCCACGTGCAATTGTTGATTCAGCTCCACTGCCTTCGACCGCATCGACTGAAGCTGCTCCAGCTGATAGTGCAGCTGGATACATTCGAAATGCTGCCACGCGTATATCAGCAGGCACGCCGCCATCGCCGCTCCCACCGCCACGCGGCGCCAGAAATCGTTGAGCCGCGCTTTCGGCGTAGGACGCGTCAGCCGCGAATTATCGATGCGCTTCACTGTGTGATATTGCGTCGTATGGTCTTGCGTCATGACCAGCTCCCATCCGCCAGATTCTCGGCCGGCGCCAGCTTCTCCGCCACGCGCATCTTCGCGCTGCGCGAACGCGGATTGTTTCGAATTTCTTCGTCGCCCGGCTGGATTACTTTCTTGGTCAGCACCTGAAATCCGCCTTCGCGGGCCAGGTCCTGAAAGGCGTGTTTGACGAGACGATCTTCGAGCGAGTGATAACTGAGGACGATCCACCGTCCTCCGGAATTCAAAGTGGCAGGGGTCCGCGAAAGAAACTGCCCGAGTTCCTCCGACTCTCGATTCACCGCTATCCGCAGCGCCAGAAACGTTTTTGTCGCGGGTTGCAGTCTCTGCCTTCCCCTTGCTTTTCGGACCCCTGCCACAACCGTTGCCAGATGTTCGGTGTCGCGGATCGGCCGCGCCCTCACAATTGCTCTGGCGATTCTTCGTGAATCGGTCTCCTCCGCTTTCTGATAGAGGAGATCGGCCAGCTCTTTCTCCGGCCAGTAATTCACAATCTCGTCTGCCGTCAGCGCATCCTCGGGATTCATGCGCATGTTCAACGGCGCCGCCCAGCGGAATGAAAATCCGCGCTCAGGGCTGTCCAGCTCTAAACTTGAAATCCCCAGATCGGCAATCACGCCATCAAAAGGAGGCAGATTCAGATTCGCCGCTACTTCGCCGATCTTCGAAAACTCCGCGTGCACCAGAATCACCCGCCGCTCGTGCGCCCTTAATCGCTCCCGCGCAATTTCCAGTGCCTGCGGGTCGCGATCCATCCCCACCAATCGCCCCGTTGTCAGCCGCTCGGCAATTGCCAGTGCATGCCCCGCCGTGCCAACGGTCGCATCCAGATACGTGCCTTCAGGCCGAATCTGCAACCAGTCCACCACTTCCCTCAACAGGACCGGTATATGCAGAACGCTCAAAAGCTAGATGCCCAGATCGTCCAGTACCTTTTCGTCTTCCGTCGTGATGGGATTACGATTCAGTTGTTCGAGGAATCGCGCGTGATTCCAGACTTCCAGATACGTGAGCTGGCCCTGCACATCGACCTCGCCCTTCATCTGCGCCGATTCCCTTAAAACAGGTGGAATTAGAATGCGCCCCTGCCCATCCACCTCGACCAACTGCCCGTAGTAATTGGCCCTTGCCAAAAACTTCTGCTTGGCCCGGTTGTAAGAGGATTGCTTCGCGAGTTTTTTCTCGATCTCTTCCCACGCCTTCATGGGATAGATTCGCGCGTACTCGCCGCTGGAACTCGTGACGTAGAATTTCTTGCCCGATTTGCGCAATTCGGCCAGAAAATCGGCGGGGATCTTCACCCGTCCCTTTTCGTCCACCGTTGCCGAATAGTTGCCCCGCAGCATGAAAGCCTTCGTCGCCCGGCGTGTGCGCCCTGGAAATCACTCGCTCGTTCGCCCCTGCCCTGCGCCACTTCTAGGACCGCTTGCCCACTCCCACTGCCTTACACCTTCTACCACTCTGCGCCACTTTCTCCCACTTTGTGCCCCGATTGTAGTTAGCTTCTCCCGCGTGTCAAGTGAATTTCTTCTGGAAATGAATATTTCTTTGTGGAAAAACAAAAGCCCGCGCGCCGAACTCTAGTGTCTGCGATGGGTCAAAACCACCATTACTGGTAGTCGCGAAACATCGTTCGCCGCACGCCTAGTTGTTCGATTGTCAGAAATTCGCGGGAAAAGCTGAAAATGTATTGTAAGAGTTAACAAAAAATTTCTTTCTGGAAGCTTCCCCTACTCTTTCGGGGCGCTTCGCAGCGAACTGAGGTCCCGCACCATCGACTGCTCGTCGGAATTGAGTCCTTGCAGGAACTTCGGATCGCTCAGCGCGTTCTCCCGGTCCGCCGCGCTCATCCCCTGCAGCGTATGCAGCTTTCCATTCACCGCCTGCCGCCGCTCCGGCGTCATCGCCTGCCATCTCGGCAGCAGCTCATCTCGCACCGTTTTGCGCTGTTCGGGGGTCATGCTCTGCCAGGTGGCTTCCCGCTGGCGCATGGCATCCTTCTGGCCGGAAGAAAGCCCGTTCCATTTTTGCAGGTTCTGCCGCACCTGCTGTTGCCGCCACGCCGGCAAGTTCTGGAAGCGCTCGTTGTTCTGCATGAACCGTTCCTGCTCGGCCGGCGGCTTGTCACGGAGATTCTCAACCCATTTCGGCGGCAACCCAGCCATCCCGCGACCGGTTCCCTGTCCGCCACCTTGGGGCTTGAGTGGCGCAGTCGCGCTCTCCGCGGGAGGATTGGAAGGCTTGTTCGCGTTTGCAGCAGCGTTTGCTTTCGCCTGCGCGTTTTGCTGCCTCCGCGCCTGCGCCGCAGCCATCCGGCGCTGGCGCCTCGCTTGCGCCCAGCGCCCTTGCTGCGCCGAAGCAGGCTGCGCCGCAAGACTCATCAAGAGCCCACACGCAAGCGCAATCAGGAGTGGGAAACGACGCACCTACATGCCTCCACTATCGTTGTGCTTCAGATCGTCCTTCGGCTTGGGCGTTTCGGCCGGCGCCGGAAGCTCCGACAGTGCATCGAACTTCGACAGCACATCGTAATTTTCGAGCACGCCCAGATTTTCGATCACCTGAAACTGCTGCTGCTCGGTCGCCACCGCCGGCACGGGGTTCGTTGCGATTGTTGAGTAGTCTCTCGGCAGCCGCGAAACCCACACGCACAGCGCCACCAGCAACGCCATCGAAAGTGCCAGCCTGGGCTGTGGCACAAACCAGCGGAACCAGCCCGGACGCGGCTCATCGGCAATCCGCTGCCGCAAACGCGCGTCGAATCCCAGCGACGGCACCTCCACCGGCATCTCGTCGAGCACGTTCCACACTTTGCGAAATTCCTCGGCGCGCGCCCGGCACGCGGCACAGCCCGTCAAATGATCTTCCACTTCCTGCCGCTCGGCCGAATTCGCCCGGCGGTCCAGGTACGCGATCAGTTCTTTCGAAACATCTTCACACTTCATCACAACCTTCCTTCCCCCGCGCGATTCCCGACCGGCTGGGCCATCAGGGGGGCCAGTTCGACGCGCAGGGTCTCGTAGGCGCGAAACAAAAGCGATTTCAGCGCGCTTTCCGAGCACTCCAGAACTTTCGCAATTTCTCCGTAATCCATCTCTTCATACTTATGCAACAGCACCGCCGCTCGCTGCTTTTCCGGCAGCGTCGAGATCGTCCGGCGGATGAATTCGGCGCGGTCGCGTTCGATCATGTGCTCGTCGATCCGCATTTCCCGCGCGGGAACCTGTATCGGCGCCTCGTCTTCCTCGGCAGGAGCATCGATCGAAACTTCCATGCGGCGATAGCGGTTGTCGCGGACCGAATTCAGCGCCAGGTTCGTCGCGATCCGGAAAAGCCAGGTGGTGAACTTCGCGCCCGCAAAATAATCTTTCCGCGCGCGATAAATCCGCAGAAAAACTTCCTGCGCCAGGTCTTCCGCCGTCGCCGTATCCCTCACCATGCGGTAGAGGAAATTCACCAGCGGCGTTCGATACTTCGCCAGCAGAAGCTCGAAGGACGCAGTGTCCCCCGCCTTCACGTCCAGCATCAGCTCGACGTCGTTCCTGGCCATAGCCTCCACAGTGTATCTAACACCCACAAAGCCATAAAGTTGCGAGCGAGGAGCGGTTCTAGAACCGAACTGGTGCGCAGAGACATCACGGAGAGAAACCGCCATAAAGTGCTGACCAGAAACAAGTTATAAAGCTCGCGCCAGTAGGGGCACGGCATGCCGTGCCCGATCGCCCGAGCAGCGCCATCGCGCCCCGTCACCGCCTACAAATGAAAGACCGCCTTAAGCCCCAGCATCACCGCAACGCCCACAAACACCATCACCGCCATCCCGAATTTCGGCTCCCGGTTCACCTCCGGGATCAAATCCGATGCCGCCACATACAGCGTCACACCGGCCGAAAACGGCAGAGCGAAAGCCACCTCCCCGCGCAGCAGGAACATCAGGCCCATGCCCACGAGCGTCGCGCCACCTAGAATCACGGACGAGATAAAAGCCGCGCGCTTCGACTGTCCGCTCGCCAGCATCAGCGACGCAACCGTGAATCCCTCGGGAAATTTGTGCAGGAAAATCGCGATGAAAATCACGCCGCCGAGCCACGTCGATACCAGCAAGCCCGAAGCAATTGCCACGCCGTCAAAAAAAGTGTGGATCACCAGGCCCAGCAGCGCCGCATAACTCGCGTGCGCGTGCGAGATTTCCTCGTGATGCGTCTCTTCGCCAAAATGAAAATGCGGCGCAATCGTATGCTCGAAAAAATGAACGATGAAATACCCGGCGAGCACGAAAAAGAAAACGGAATTGGTGTCGCTCGCAAACGAAGACGAGGAATCCGCGCGAAGCTTCAGCGACTCCGGAATCATTTCCAGCAGCGCCGTCGCCAGCATGAACCCGGCGCCCAGCGCGATGAAATATTTCAGATACCCGCGCGACCACTGTCGGTTGACGATCAGCGAGCCGCCAATCACGTTCGCCGAAGCGGCCGTCACCCCCAGCAGCACCGCAAGCCCCAGGCGAGAGTCGGCAGCGAACGTCATCGTGTCAGCCGGAATGCCGGAAGAGGATCACGTCGCCGTCCTGCACGATGTACTCTTTGCCTTCGAGCCGGACCTGCGCCTTTTCGCGCGCCGCGCCGAAGCTGCCCGCCTTCAGCAAATCTTCCCAGTTCACCACTTCCGCCTTGATGAATCCGCGCTCCAAGTCGCTGTGAATCGCGCCCGCCGCTTTCTGCGCGTTCATGCCGCGCTCGATCGTCCAGGCCCGCACTTCCGGCTCGCCGGACGTGAGAAACGAGAGCAGGCCGAGCAGCCGGTAGCTCGCCTGAATCAATCGGTCGCGCCCGGACTCCGCGAGTCCGTACGCCTTCATCATTTCCGCCACTTCCGCGTCGTCCAGCTCCGCCAGCTCCGCTTCGATTTTTCCGCAGAACGGAACCACCGCCGTTTGCGGCTTCGAAGCGAGCTTTTCGAGATGAAATTTTTCGACCACACGATCGATGTCCGCCGCTTCTTCGTCGCCCAGATTCAGGACGTACAGCATCGGCTTGCGCGTGAGAAACATGAAGCCCGTAAGCATCTTGAGCTCTTCGGGCTTGAATTCGAGTTCGCGCAGCGGCTTTTCCGATTCGAGCGCCTGCCGGCAGCGGTTCAGCAGCGCCAGCTCGGTCTCAAGAATCGTTTCCTTTTTTTTCTTCAGGTCCTTTTCGACGCGCTCGATGCGCTTGGTGGCCTGCTCGAGGTCGTTCAGCATCAATTCAATCTCGACGCTCTCGATATCGCGCAACGCGTCGAGCGAGCCGGCTTCGTGCGGCACGGCGGGATTTTCAAACAGGCGCACCACGTGCGCCAGCGCGTCGGCTTCGCGCAGCGGCACCAGCGAAGCCGAATTTTTCTCGCGATCCTTCTGCAAGCCGCCGATATCGACGTATTCGATCGTCGCGTACGTTATTTTCTTGGGCTTGAACGCCTCGGCCAGCTTCGCCACCCGCGCATCCGGCACCCGCGCAATCCCCAGATGCGTCTGCGCCGGCGCGCTCCGCGTATCCACCTTCGCCCGCGTCAAGATCCGGAACAAACTCGTCTTCCCCACCTGCGGCAATCCAATGATCCCAGTTTGCATAAGTACGATACGCGCGCCGTCCGCACACGCCTCCAGAACGGCGATCAGCCTCCTGTGTAATTCGCCAGAATATCATCGAACGCCTGCACCAGCACTCCATTCGCGTCAGATATCCTGAGCGCCGCCGATCGAGGACACCTGTGATAGTCTCGCCCAATGACCAACATTCTCCGCTTCGTTCAATTCCTCGCCCTCGGCACCTGGCTCGGCTCGATCCTCTATTTCAGTTTCGCGGTCGCCCCCGCACTTTTTGCCACGCTCTCAAGCCGCGACCAGGCCGGCGCCGTCGTCGGCATCGCCCTCGGGCGCCTCCATCACCTCGGCATCATCGCCGGCGTGCTGTATCTGGTCGCCAGCCTCGGCCTCGCTCGCTCGCCCAAAGTCTTCGTGCAGCCCGCCGTCGTCGCCGTAATCGCGATGCTGGCGTTCACGATCATCTCCCAGCACCGCATCACTCCGCGCATGACCCAGCTGCGCACGCAAATGGTTTCGGTCGATGCCACTCCTCCCGAAAATCCCCTCCGCGCCGAATTCGACCGTCTCCACAAAGTTTCCGTGCGTCTCGAAGGCTCCGTCCTGCTCCTAGGCCTAATCGCCCTATTCCTAACCGCCCGAGCTCCTCGGCCAATCTCTTAGCGGACAGTCAAGCCGGCTCGATAGGCGCTTTGTGGGTCGCCCCTTCAGGGGCGACATCAAGATGTTTTAACCGCGCGGGGCTTCAGCCCCTGAAGCTCCCCCCGGCATCACCGCCCGCAATATCCCAGACTCTCGTAGCGCCGGGCTTCAGCCCGGCAGGGCTTGACGTGGGAGTACGCCCGCGATGCGATCGCGCCGACACGACGGGTCGCAGCCCAGTAGGGGCACGGCATGCCGTGCCCTCTCGCCCCCCGTCGACCCGCTGCCTGCAAGCAATTGTGGTCAAGTCCTCCGC
>JBOGNA010000114.1:0-10765 GCA_050746925.1 Candidatus Acidiferrales bacterium | reverse complement strand
TCTCAGACCCGCCCGCGCCCATCCGAAGCAAAACCGAGCCACATACCGGGTAGCCACGGCGAGCGCCGTCCTCGTCGTGGGCCTTTATCCTATGCGGCAATTCCCGCAACACAAGCCAGTTTTCCTTACGCACGCACTCGCGCCAACTCATCCCGAAAATCAGCACGGACTGTTAAACTTGACGCTGGGAGTCATCCGTCAGCAATGCCATTGTTCAAGCGCAAACCAATCCGCCCGGCCAAATCGCGTCCCACCGTTTCGCCGCGTGTGGACGATGGAGCAAACCGCGCCACGCTGACTCATCGCCTCACGCGCGATCTTGTCCGCGCCGAAAAACTCGCGCAGATGCTTGCCTCCAGCCGCGCCGCGGCTGTCGTGGACGTCCCCGATTTTCTCGCAGGCATGTACATTTACGAGTGGGAACGCCTGTCGCGTTTCTGGGAAGAGCCCGACGAAGTAGAAGAATTGCTGCAGCGTATCTGCCAGATCAGTCCCCAGCGCTGGCATCGCTGGATCGAGTTCTACGATCAATCTCGCAAGGAAGAAGACAAGAAACCGCGCCTGTTTTTCCCGGAGGCCACGAAGTCTGGCAAGAAGAATGCCAAACCACTGCCGCGTTCCGCCGAGCTCGACCTGGTGCTGCGAAATTCCGAAGCGATCGCCCCGCATCACGACACGGTGGACGGCCGCGTGATTCCGATCCTGACGAGCGAGTGCGTCCTTCTCTGCATCGCCTTCAATGACGGCTCCGAAATCGGACTCCGCCTGCGCGAGACGGGCCTCGACATCACCATGCTCGAGCGAGCCGCCCGCAATCCGCGCCACGCCCCGCTCCGCTAGCTCCCGCTTGACGCGCGCCGCAGTCGATTTCCCAGTAGGGGCACGGCATGCCGTGCCCGAGCGACCCACGGCTGAATCGAGCCACACGCAGCCGGGTCACGGCTACCCGATGACCACCCGCAACTACGCCACAGCCACACCACCACCATTTCCCAACTAATTTTAGGTCTAAATAATCAGCTTGAAATGCGGCCACAGCTCCGCAAGCGCCGCGTGTGGCTTCCGGCACACGTAAATCGCCACGTTCTGCTCGGACGGCATCCCCAACGGGTTCGACACCACCGCCACCTGCTGCACGTCCTCGAAGTAGTTCTTGAATTCGCCCGACCCTTCGCCGAACAAAATCACGCATTGTCCCGAGTAGTGGCGCGGCCCCCAATAAAAATAGCTGTTATGCCCGCCGATCGCTTTCGGCAGCCCGAGCGCCGGCCCGTAGTAATCAATCGCGCCAGCCTCGCCGTAATTCCCCGCCAGGATCGCGCAATTCGCCCTCTCCGCTTCCGGCAGCGCGTGATACACACGCGCAACTGTCATAGCGATGTTGTCCCAGCCGAACATGTCGGCGTAATTCTGCGGCATCGGTGCTGTCGTGTCGCGCTCCGTCTTTACGGCATGCGCGTACGGCAGCGCATCTGAGTATTGCAAGAATGTTTCCGCCGATAGCACCGGCACGCCGAACGGCAATGTGACGAGCCCTGCCAACACGATCGACGCCGGGTACGCAATCCGAAGTTTCGTTCGCCACCCGGCTGCGGAAAATCTCTCGAACGCGACGCCGCCGGCAGCCATCAGCATCGGATACGCGCCCATCGGGTAGTAGCTCTTTCCGTCGCCGGCGAGGAACACGGCGAGAACCACCAGGTAAGCCCAGCCCAGAAACCGAAACCGCTTCGCATCGCCGCGGCCGAGGTACCACCACAATCCGCCGAGCCACAGCGGCAACGCAATCGGCTGGTAGAACAAAACCTGTTCACCGAGAAATTGCAACGGGCCGATTAGCTCGTTTTTGATCTGCTGCGCGTTGCGCACCACTTCAATCTGCGGCCAGCCGTGCTGTGCCTCCCACACGAGATTCGGCAGCGCCAGCCCCAGCGCGATCGCTCCGCCAATCCAGATCCACCGCGAACGAAAGGGGCGCAAATCGCCCGACAACAAGAAGCCAGCGACGATGGCGAATCCGAACACCACCATCGTGTGCTTGTTCTGGATTCCGACGCCGGCGACGATGCCGAACAGAAGCCACAGCTTCGCCGAGCCGCCATTCGCGATGCGCACCGCGATGCAAGCGCACCCCAGCCAGAACACCGGCTCGAACGCATTCATCGTCAAAATGCTGGCGAAAGCCAGATACAGGGGTGCAAACAGGATCGCCAGAGCTGCCAGCAACTCGGCCAGCGGACCGCCGCCAAGCTCCCGCGCAAGCCAGCCGGTGAGAAATACCGTTACGCCGCCCGCCAGAATCGGAAACACTCGGAACGCCGCGAGCGAATTGCCGAGCAGATGCCGCGAAATCCACGCGATTAGCGCGATCAGCGGCGGTTGATCGACGTAACCCCGTGCCAGGTGCTCGCTGCACGCGATGTAGTACAGCTCGTCGCGAAAGAATCCATAGCGCGCAATTCCCGGCAGGTGCAGAAGAATCGCGATTCCGGCAATCCCGCAAAGCAGCGTCGCAGAGGTCACCGCACCGGTGGAGTATTCCGCGCGAACGGGTGGCGGTGCCGTCGCCTCGGTAGTGTTCCCGCCCATCATGATTTGGAAATTGCCAAGCGCGGGCCTCGCCCTACGACCAGCTCTGCGAGTCGAGTACGTTTTCGCGTGGCTCAGAATGCCGCGGAAAAGTTAAAGATGTCATCCTGAAGGCATCCGGCCAGGATGCCTGAGGGATCTCAGCGTTCAATGGCCGCAGCATGTAACGCGATGGGCAACCATCAGCGCTAGCGGGGATACAAATCTATTTCCCGGCCGCGTCCGCGACCGTCGCCGTCTTGATACTGTCGAGATTCGGGAAAGTCTTGTCCAGATACGCTTTCCCTTGCGAGCTGATCGTCCCCTGGTCCGGCCCACGCCCGCTCGGGGCGCCTTCGCCGTATCCGCTATGCAACTTCTTCACCACGTCCATCCCCTGTGTTACCTCGCCGAACGGGGCGAATCCCATCGAATCGAGCTGCCCGTTTTCGCCCAGGTTGATGAACACCTGCGTGGTTCGCGTGTTCGGGCCGGCCGTTGCGAACGTCACCGAGCCCGGTTTGTTGCTCTGCGCTACGGGATCGTCCTTGATATTTGCGGACCGCCACACACGGCTCACTCCGGGATCTGCGCTCAATCCGAACTGCACCACGAATCCCGGCAGCACGCGGAAGAAGTGCGCATCCGAGTAGAACCCGTTCTTCACAAGGTTGTAGAAGCGGTCCGCGCCCAGCGGCGCCCACGCGCGCGTCACGTGGATTACGATGTCGCCCTTGGTTGTGCTCATCGTCACGTCGTACTCGGCCGGTGCCTGCTCCTTAAAATTTCCCGGCTGTAGCAATTCCGCATTCGCTGTCATATATGCTTTCCCGTCCTCGAAGGTCTGGAGTGATTTTCGATGCGCCGGAATTACTGCTGCGGCTTCGCCGCCGGCTTCGGCTTGTCGGTTCCAGAAGCGGCTGGTTTTGCGGCAGACGTGCTGGAAGCCGCGGGCTTTGCTGCTCCACCGGAGATTGCGCTTGCGGCTGGAACAATCGTCGCCGTCTTGATGCTGTCGAGCTTCGGGAAGTTCTTGTCGAGGAACGTTTTCCCTTCGTTCGTAATCTCGCCTTGCTTGTTCGTAGTCGCCTCGCCGTAGCCGCTGTAGAAACTCTTCACCACGTCCATTCCTGAAGTCACTTCTCCGAACGGGGGAAAACCCATGGCGTCAAGCCGGGCATTGTCGCTCAGATTGATGAACACTTGGGTCGTGCGCGTGTCTTTGCCGCCCATCGCAAACGTAATGAATCCGGCTTTGTTGCTCGCCTTTACCGGGTCGTCCTTGATCGACGCGTCGTTCCACGCCTTGTTCACCGCCGGAGTGCCGGTGAGCCCGAACTGGACGACGAACCCATCCACGTAACGGAAAAATGTGCAGCCGTCGTAAAAATGATGCTTCACGAGATTGTAAAAGCGGTCGGCTCCGAGAGGAGCCCACGCGCGCGTGACGTGAACCACGAAATCGCCCTTCGTCGTCACGAACTTCACGTCGTACTCATCTGGAGCCTGCGCCTTCAGTGTGGCCGGGTGCAGAAGCGCCGGGTCCGTTCCCGAATGCGCCGCCGCAGCTGTTCTCGGCTTTGCGGTTTGCGTGGCGGGCTTCGACGCAGTCGCCTGTGCCTGAGCCCAAGCCGAAACCGGAACCAAACTCATCAACGCTACCAGGCAAAAACTTGAAATCAATCCCTTCACGGCTGCCCTCCCATTCGTTTTGATGTGGCTTCCACCTGTTCCATCACCCGCAACGTATTGCCACCGAGAATTTTCTGAATATCGCTCTCGCTGTAACCCTTGGCCAGCAGCGCGTTCGTGATCTGCGGCAGATGCGAAGCGTCGTCCATTCCATACGGCATGTTCGCACCGTCAAAATCCGATCCCAGGCCCACGTGATCGGCCCCCGCCAATTTCACCGCATGGTCGATATGCTCGATAATCTTGGTCCAATCCACGCGAGGAAGTTTTCCCTGCGCCACGTACTCGCGAGTCACTTTGTCGCCCTCCACGAGCTGGCACGCCTCCGCCTCGCCGCACCGTTTCTTCACCTCGTCCGCAATCTCCTTGCCGACTTCCGGATGCGCTCTCTCCGCATCGCGAAATTCCTGGCTCAGGAACCCAACGTGATAGTTAATCTGCATCACGCCGCCCTTCGCCGCGAGCGCCTTGATCATATCGTCCGTCATGTTTCGCGGCGCATCGCAAATCGCCCGGCACGAAGAGTGCGAGGCAATCACCGGCGCTTCGCTGATTGCCAGCACGTCGTAGAAAGTCTTGTCGGAGACGTGCGAGATATCCACCATCACGCCCATGCGGTTCATCTCGTGAACCACTTGATTGCCGAAATCCGTCAGCCCGTTGTGCGTGAACTTCCCCGTCGAAGAGTCGGCCCAGTCCGTATCGACCATGTGCGTCAGCGTCATATACCGCACGCCCAGCCGCGCAAAATCGCGCAGCACGCCCAGATCGTTGTCGATCATGTGCCCGCCCTCGACGCCCATCAAAATCGCGATCTTGCCGTCGGCATGAATCCGGCGAATATCCTCCGCCGTCCGCGCCAGCGCCAGATCCTTCGGGAATCGCGCCGGCAATTCGCGCACCGCGTCGATCTGATCCATCGCGCGTTTCACTGCTTCCGGCCCCGTCACGGTTCCGGAAATCCAGATCGAGAAGAAAATCGCGCTCAGCCCGCCCTCGCGCATCCGCGGAATATCGATCGAGCCATCCGAGTGGCGAACTCCCAGATCGAATTTCGGATCGAGAAGCCGTTGCGTGGTGTCGTCGTGCGTATCCACCACGATCGAACGGAAATGAAGATCGCGCGCTTTCTGTGAAATGTCGTTCTGCGCGGTCACCGTCAATAGCGGCAAAATCGCTCCAAGCCCCAAACAAACTACGAAGAATCCCATCCGCGTCATTTTGTGGCGATCCTCTGCCCCATTTTGAAAAATCTCAATCGTGGCCCTGGAACCAACTCTTGACCGCATGGACCAGCACCTGGCCATTCACCGCAGCCAGCGATTCCGTGAGCGGAATTCCCTTCGGGCACACTTTCACGCAGTTCTGCGCGTTGTCGCAATCTTCGATTCCACCCGGGCCCATCAACGCTTCCAGGCGCCCGGCAGCATGCATCGCGCCCGTGGGATGCATATTGAAAAGGCGCACCTGGCTCACAATCGCCGCGCCCACAAAATGAGAGTGCTCGTTCACCTTGGGGCAAATCTCCAGGCAATTCCCGCACGTGATGCAACGCGACAGTGGATACCCAACCTCTTGCGTCGCCGGCGACATCCGCGGCCCTTCACCAAGCGCGTAAGTGCCATCGATCGGAATCCAGCACTTTGTCCGCTTCAAGCTCTCGAACATCACACTGCGATCGACCACCAGATCGCGCACCAGAGGAAACTTCGTCAGTGGCTCCAGGCGGATCGGCTTTTCCAGGTTATCCACAAGCGCCGAGCAAGCCTGCCGCGGCTCGCCGTTGATCAACATCGCGCACGCGCCGCACACTTCCTCCAGGCAATTCGCATCGTAGCTGACCGGAGTCGATTCCTTCCCTTCGCGCGTGTAGGGCTTCTCCGCGATATCGCGCAGGCACTGAATGATGTTCAGGTGCGGCCGGTAGCGCAGCTCGAACTCTTCCCAGCGGACGGCTTCGTCCGCCCGCTGCTGGCGCTTAATCTTCACGATGAACGTGCTGCCCGTCGCGCTGTTAGCCATCATCCCGCCTCATCCGATTCGTACATCCCGAATAGCGCTGCCCACGGCCGTCGCCATCACTTCGCCGCCGTGTACTTCCGTTCCCGCAGCGGCAGCAGCGAAGTATCCACCGGCTCGAACTCGAGCTTGATTTCGCCGCCCGCATACGAAGCCTTCGTGGTCTTCAGCCAGTTCGCGTCGTCGCGATTGGGAAACTCCGGCTTGTAGTGCGCCCCGCGCGTTTCGTTGCGCGCCAGCGCTCCCATCGTAATCACCTTCGCCAGCACCAGCATGTTGCCAAGCTCGCGAACGAAGTTCAGCGTCTGGTTCGCCCATTGCGTGCGGTCCTGCAGATTAATCTTCGCGAATCGCTCGCCCAGTTCATCGAGCTTCGTCAGTGTCTTCTGCAAATTCGCGTTGTAGCGGATTACGGTCACGTTCTCCGTCATCACCTCGCCCATCTCGCGCCAGATCGTCAGCGGATTCTCGGTTCCCTTGTGTTGATTTAGCAGCGCGTCGGTGATGTCCTGCTGCCGCACTCGCTCCCGTTCGAACACGCTCGCCGGCGTGCTCTCCGCTCCCTGCTCCAGATTTCGCGAGTACTTCACCGCGGCTGGCCCCGCCAGCATTCCGCCGTAAATGCACGACACCAGCGAGTTCGCGCCCAGCCGGTTCGCGCCGTGATACTGATACTCGCACTCCCCCGCCGCGTAGATTCCCGGCACATTGGTCGCCTGGTTCTCGTTGTCCACCCACAGCCCGCCCATCGTGTAGTGCATGGCGGGGAAAACTTTCATGGGCTCTTTGCGCGGGTCCACGCCTACGAATTTCTCGTAAATTTCAAGGATGCCTTCTAGCTTGCGGTCCAGCACGTCGGCGGGGATATGCGACACATCCAGATACACCGCCGTGTCGTTCGGCAGCCCCATCTTCATTTCGAAGACGACCTTGTGAATCGCGCGCGTCGCCACGTCGCGCGGCACCAGGTTCCCGTACTTCGGATACCACTCCTCGAGGAAATAGAACCGCTCGCTCTCGGGAATGTCCTTGCCTGCGCGTTTGTCACCGGCCTGCTTCGGGACCCAGACCCGCCCGCCTTCGCCGCGCGCCGATTCGCTCATCAGCCGGCATTTGTCTTCGCCGGGAATCGCGGTGGGGTGCACCTGAATGAATTCGCCGTTCGCGTAGTAAACGCCCTGCTGAAAGAGTGCCGATTGCGCCGAGCCCGTGCAAACCACCGAATTCGTCGAACGCCCGAAGATCGCTCCATTCCCGCCCGTGCAGAAAATCAATCCGTCCGCCGCAAACGTCTTGATCTCCATGGTCTTCAGATTCATCGCGCAGATTCCGCGCGCCACCCCGCCGTCGTCAATCACCGCCGAAAGAAACGTCCATCCTTCGAATTTCTTTATCTTGTCTTCCGATTCGAACCGCCGCACCTGCTCATCGAGCGCGTACAGAAGTTGCTGCCCGGTCGTGGCGCCTGCGAATGCAGTCCGATGATAGAGCGTGCCGCCAAATCGCCTGAAATCCAGCAACCCTTCCGGCGTCCGATTGAACATCACGCCCATGCGATCCAGCAAGTCAATAATCGCCGGAGCCGCTTCGCACATTCCCTTCACCAGCGGCTGGTTGGCCAGAAAGTCGCCGCCGTAAATCGTGTCGTCGAAATGCTTCCACGTGGAATCGCCTTCGCCCTTCAAGTTCTTTGCCGCGTTAATTCCGCCCTGCGCGCACACCGAATGCGAGCGCTTCACCGGTACGATCGAAAACAGATCCACCGGCACGCCCAGCTCTGCCACGCGAATCGCCGCCATCAAGCCGGCCAGGCCGCCGCCCACAATAATAATTTTCGGCTGTTTCATTGAACGTACGTTCCCAGTGGAAACCAGTGACTGCGGAAGCCAATAGCAATTGCGATGCCGACCAGCGTCAGCGCCACCGTAACTCCCGCGCCCAGCCAGCCAGCAGCCCGCTGCGCTTTCACCGAAACCGCAATCCCCCACTTACACGCAAAATTCCAGAGCCCATTGCCCAGGTGGAACGACGCGGCCGTCACACCGATGATGTAAAACGCGAAATAGCCCGGATGCGACATCGCCTGCGCCAGATCCTGATAATTCGTTCGCCCGTGCCCCGCAAATCGCTCCAGATACACGTGCCAGAAAATGAAAACAAGCGCGATCATTCCCGTCCAGCGCTGCAGCACGTACAGCCAGTTCGCCATCCACGGATGGCCAATCGCATTCGACTTCCCCGTCCACCAGATATAAATCCCGTAGAATCCGTGAAACAGAATCGGCAGCCACAGCACGCTCGCCTCAATGACAATCCGCCACGGAATGCTCTGCAGCTCCACCGACACTTCGTCGTATTTCTTCACGCTCACGAGCGCATAGCTGTTCGACCAGAAATGTTCCAGCAGGAATGCTCCAATAGGTATTACGCCGCTGAGGGACTGCAGTTTATCGAGGAAGTAACTCGTCTTGGAATCGGCCGCTGCGGACGGCATGCACTCTCCGGTTGATTTGCCTGCGAACGCGCGAAATTAAAGTATATGCATCCGGCAGGGAGTTTGCAAGATGGTGTCAGACACGTAACGCCGGGAAAATTCCCGCAAAAGCCCGTGTTAGACTTGTTTAAAAGAGGTTCACTTGGGACATGGCGAGCGAATTTATCAATGGGCTGAAGAAATGGTCGGCGGAACTTGCCCGCCGGAGCGGCGAAGGCAACGATGTCGGTCTCAACCGTGCCGTGGACTTGATTAGCCGTCATTTCGCCGTCCGCACGCACGAAGTCGCGATCTTTGCGCTCACACCGGACGATCGTTTTCTCCAGTTCCTCACTCCGGACAGGCTCCGCGAAGTGGGCCAGATTCCGACCACCAGCACGCACTCGCTCGCCGCGCGCACCGTGCGCGAAAAGCGTGCCGACGTGATCAATCATTTCTCCGTGATTCCTCACTCCTCCGTTTTTGAAGCCGTGCCGATCGCCGAAGACCAGCCCGGCGAAGCGATTCAAAAGATCATGAGCGCACCGCTTATCATCGACAAGAAAGTCGTCGGCGTGATTCAGATTTCCCGCAAAGCCGGAGCCGTCGCCGAAGCGGGACCGGATTTCACCCACCAGCAATTGCGCGAACTGAAAACGATCGCCGACGCGCTTGCTCCGTGCATCGGGTTGGGCTCCAAAGTACACGCATAGCCCCGCAAGGCTCGCAGGCCCACTGCACTCGTTCACTCGCTCTCTCTTGTAACGCTGCTGTAATCCTCGCAGCATGAATAATGATTGACTTCCCTGTAGGTGCTTGTTAATTTCCCGAGGAAGAAAAAATTTCCGACTCAGCCGAGTGGAGGCACTGCTAACCAGTCCATGGCGTTCGTCGCGAAGAAAATATTTCTCACCAAGGGAGTCGGAAAACACCGCGAGCGTCTTTCGAGCTTCGAGCTAGCCCTGCGCAATGCAGGCATCGCCGCTTGCAATATCGTCCGCGTCTCCTCGATCTTCCCGCCCTACTGCAAACTGATTTCGCGCAGCGAAGGACTGAAGCATCTGAAAGCCGGCCAGGTCGCCTTCACCGTGATCAGCGAAAATCAGACGCGCGAACCGCACCGCTTGATCGCCGCCGGCGTCGGCCTCGCTCTTCCCGCCGACAAGTCCATGTTCGGCTACCTCTCCGAGCACCATTCTTTCGGCGAACCCGAAGAAGTCGCGGGCGACTACACCGAAGAGCTTGCCGCCGAAATGCTCGCAACAACTCTCAACGTCGAATTCGATCCGGATCTCTCGTGGGACGAGAAAAAAGAGGTTTATCGCATCTCGAACAAGATCGTCCGCACCATGAACATCACCCAGTCCGCCGTCGGCGACAAGCGCGGCCTCTGGAGCACAGTCCTAGCCGCCGCCATCCTCCTCGGCGAAGACGACTAGGCATCCTCTGCCTCGGCTACGCCCCCCGATCTTCCAGTAGGGGCACGGCATGCCGTGCCCTCTCGACCACGCAGCACGGCCGATCGCTCAAGCTACGCCATGTAAATTTGGATTTTCCAGCAGGAACCGCGATCTATCTTTTCTTTAGATACCCAATCCGCTCCAGCACCGCCCCCACAATCAACGGCAGCGCCACCGTCGCGTCATCCAGCACTTCTGCAAATCGTCCGCCTTCCTCCGGCGGCACGAATTTCCCCCACGAAACCGCTTCCGTGTACGTGCTCCCCGAAAGCCCGCCCCAATTCACCGGCTCGGGACAAATCCGCACGCCATAGTTGTAGCGCTTCAGCGGCAGATTTTCGTATCCGCGCCGCGCGAGCAGCTCCGCGTACACCCCAAACTGTTGCGCCCAGTTCCGCGGCACCCCGCCGCCGATTGTGAAAATTCCCATCCGCTTCGTAGCCAGCATCGTAGTCGCATAATGCTCGAAATCCTCGTAGGGATCGAATCGCAGCAGTTTTTGTCCGGCTTTCTTCCTCAGTCGCTGATGCAGCGCCAGATCGATTCCCAATTC
>JBOGNA010000113.1:0-2452 GCA_050746925.1 Candidatus Acidiferrales bacterium | reverse complement strand
CGCATAGGCAGTGTATGAAATGCGGCGCGCATGGTACACGAGCATGGTGGAGGCTGAGAGCACCGGACGCTAACGCGTCTCGGCTCGGTGCGCCGTGAAAGTTGTGTTACCTCAGTGGGGTGCAATTCCCCACCGGACAATTGTCGTTCTAGTCCGAAGCAACCGAAGTGGCCGTGGCAGCAATGAAACGGTCAAAGCCTTCGGTGGAAAGGATCGGTAAGCGATTCCGCGAGTTCGTAGGCCGTAACACAAGTGAACGCCAAGCAAGCCTCGAAAAGCGTAATGAGGACGCCGACCCACTCGAGCCGTGGGGAAGGCAACATCGCTGTCTGGGATGAACGAAGCGGGCAGCGAGTCCTCCGGGGTAGGGGCGACGGCATGCGGGCCAAGGGGAAGCACGAAACACGGGAGATCCCCTGCTGTGGTGCTTAGGCATCAAAGCTTAGGCATCAACGGGAAGTTCGTGAGAACTTGACCCGGCAGCAGGGGAAGTCGGAGAGGCTCGTAGTACCGTCGAAGCCGGGTAACGCCGGTGGAGGGAAGGGGCCTCAGTTCAAAGGGCAACGTCCGCAGGAGCAAGCAACCCGAGAGTGACGATGAGTCTAACACCTCCACCAACGGTTGAGAAACTTCAGGCGACGCTGCATGCCAAAGCGAAAGGATCGCCTGCACAGCGATTTCATGCGCTGTACGACAAGGTGTACCGACGGGATGTTTTGGCTCACGCTTACGAGCGGTGTCGTCTGAACCAAGGCGCACCGGGAGTGGACGGCCAGACATTCGAGGACATCCAGGAGTACGGCCTGGAAAAGTGGTTGGGCGAACTGACGGAAGACCTGCGGAAGAAGACGTATCTGCCGCAGCCGGTGCGTCGGGTATGGATACCCAAGCCGGACGGGAAAAAGCGGCCGTTGGGTGTTCCGACGGTGCGTGATCGGGTGGTGCAGATGGCGGCGGTGTTGGTCTTGGAACCGATCTTCGAGGCCGACTTGCAGCCGGAGCAACACGCCTACCGACCGGGGCGCAGTGCGTTAGGAGCGATTCAGGCTATCCACTCTTTAGTGAACGGGGGGCATACGGAAGTGGTGGACGCGGACTTGAGCGGGTATTTTGACAGCATTCCGCATCAAGAGCTGATGAAATCGGTGGCCCGGCGCGTCTGTGATGGGGCTATGTTGCATCTCATCAAGATGTGGCTGGTAACGCCGGTGGAAGAAGTCGATGAGCGCGGCAGGCGTCAAAGGACCACCCGCAACAAGGACGACGGGCGTGGCACGCCTCAAGGGGCGGTGATCTCACCCTTGCTCGCCAATCTGTATATGCGTCGGTTTCTGTTGGGTTGGAAAAGTCTGGGTCATGAGCAACGCTTAAACGCGAAGATCATCAACTATGCGGACGACTTTGTGATCTGCTGCCGCGGCACAGGTGAACAAGCGCTGGCGGCAATGCGGAGCATGATGGCTCGGCTCAAGTTGACGGTCAACGAGCAGAAGACGCGGCTCTGCCGGTTGCCGGAAGAAACGTTTGATTTCCTGGGTTACACCATCGGGCGCTGTTATTCGCCGAAGACGGGGCGGGCCTATCTGGGCACCAAGCCGTCGGAGAAAAAGATCCAGCGGCTGCTGCACAGCATCAGCGCCGGCACTGCGCGTAACAGCCTGACCCGCGAGACTGCGGACATGATTCACTGGCTCAACCCGAAGCTGGTTGGCTGGGCGAATTATTTCCAGCTCGGCCCGGTGACCAAAGCCTATGAGCGCGTGAATCGGCACGTGTGTCAACGGCTCCGTCGGTGGCTCTGTCGCAAACACAAGGTGCCTGGCGGCGGTTACCGCCGCTATCCAGATCACTACCTGCATCAGGTTCTTGGTCTGGCCTGGCTTCCTGGTTTTCGCCGTGGCCTCTTGTGGGCGAACGCATGAAACCTTTGTCCGAGAGCCGGATGCGGCAAATCCGCACGTCCGGTTCGATGAGCGGGCAGTGAAACCGGAGTACGGCTGGGGTAGTGAGGCACCGGCAGACGAAAGGGCCGGCAACAGCTAGACCCAACCTAACCCACCGCGTCACTGCTCGACTCTACCCATGTACTTATTTCGCTTCAAGCAACTCCTTCTCCGTCCACTGATCCGTCCGTCCCGCCGTCGCGGCGCGGATGCGTGTGACGATTTGCGGCTCGATGGGCGCGGCCTGGTCGCGCCATTCGCGGCGGACGAATTTTAGGATGCCGGCAATCTTGGTGTCGTCGAGGGCTTTATACATCCCCGGCATTTCGAGCGCGGCGGCGCTATTGAACGCCTCACCGGCGACGTTGATCGGGCCGCGCAGGCCGTAGAGCACCAGGCGAACCAGGCGATCGCGATTGTCCAGCCATTCGGAATCGAGCAAGGCCGGCCCTTTGCCGGCGTCGCCGTAGCCGGACGGATGATGGCAGGCGGCGCACAAGCCCATGTAT
>JBOGNA010000112.1:0-32888 GCA_050746925.1 Candidatus Acidiferrales bacterium | reverse complement strand
GTTTTCGGCAGGCCGTGTTCTAACGGCCTAACGGATTGCGGCGGCGACGGAGGGTCGCCGCCGCGGTTCGCTGTTTTGTGTGCCCAGTAGGTTTCCTTCGCTGATATTTCCCCGGTTTTCCTTGTTGTCATTCAGCCGAGATTCAATCGCGTGAAATTCTGGAGCCTACGACGAGAGAGGGCGCCCGTCGTGGCTACCGATATCAATCGCAACGCGCAGGCACGTACGAAAGGAATTGCATTGCGGAGAACTAGGCCGCGTGCTGCTGCGGGTCGCGAGGGCACGGCATGCCGTGCCCCTACGGATGAAATGCGGATGCGTTTCAATGGCTGCCGAGGCGCGTGATCAGCATGTCGATGAAGCGGCGGCCGTCCACGCCTACACCGACGTGAACGTTGGGTTGAATCGGAGTGAGGCCGATCGTGTCCCAGTGATCGCCGCTGGGGACGTTTTTTTCAACCGTGCCGAAGCGGTTGGCCACGGTTTCGCCGCGCGCGAAATCTCCGCCGGTTTCGACATCCACGCGTAGGTACTTCGTTTGAAGCAGAGTGGGATCGATGACGGCGCCGACGGCGAGAGCATCGTGAACAGCGCCGCCGCCCGTGGCTTCACCGATCGAAATCTGGTAGCGAGCGACGGCGGCAGCGAAGCGCGCGATGGGCCCCGGCTGCGATTCGAGTTTCTTGGCGTCGGCTACGAGAATGGCGGCTTTTTCGGTGACGTCGAGACCGACCATCGTGAGGGGCCAGCCTGCGTTGAACACGATCGAGGCGGCTTCCGGATCCTGATAGATATTGTATTCGGCCGCGCCGTTGACGTTGCCGCCCGAAATCGATCCTCCCATCAGTACGACTCCGTTGACGAGCGGAACGATGGAGGGGTCTTTGCGGACGGCCAGAGCGATATTTGTGAGAGGACCAATCGGGATGAGCACGAGTTCGTGCGGATACTTGTGGACGAGATCGATGATCAGGTCCGGGCCGAAGCGTTTATCGCCCTGGCATTTGCTCGGAGGCGTTTCGGCGCCGCCGAGACCATTGGCGCCATTCCAATACGTGCCGGTGACGAGGCGCTGAAGCAGAGGATGATCGGCGCCTTTCGCAACTGGGATATCGCAGCGGCCTGCGAGGGACAGAACCTTCAGAGCGTCGTCGAATCCCATGTCGGCCGTAACATTTCCGGCGACGATGCTGATTCCCTTTACATCGAGTTCAGGCGAATAGAGCGCGAGAAGGATGGCGAGCGCGTCGTCAGTGCCGGGGTCGGAATCGATGATTGCTTTTTGTGGAGCAGAGCCAGATCCCGCCGTGGCTGCTGCGGCTACTCTAGCCTCTGCACCCACACCAAATGCCATGACGAAACAGAAACAAATCAGGGAAACCAACCCGCGTGCGTATTGGAAGGACGTGTGCATTGAGATCTCCTTGAGTCGGTAGCCAGTCCCTTAATCTAAGGAGTGCACGCAGGACGAAACGCGCACGAAACAAAGCATTTACAGGAATTGGACGGCATCCGCAAGCCGAAAAACGGATCGGTTGAAGCCATGCTCGTTGCGAAGTGGGGAAGATAAGTGCCTGTTAAGTGCATGTCTGCTCCGCGCCGATTCGCGAGGGGCGACGGGCTAGATTCGAGAGCATGGCGTGGCATCCAAACCTGAGTTCGGGGGCATCGAAGCTCGTAAATCGAATTTGTATGCGGGTTGCGCGGTACGGGACGTCGCCTAACTTCAGCAGCTTCAGAGAGAACGAACTACCATTGAACGAAAATGCCCAGTCTTCGAAACTTGTCTCTCGTCTCACTCAAAGGCTCAGGTCCTAACATGAAAGCTCGATTCATTTGGCCGATCGCAGTTGCGTCGGTGTTTCTTGCAGTCTCCGTGCTGGCGAGCTGCGGTGGAAACTCCGGGGCGCCAGCGGTGACGCTGCAATCCATCGTTGTCACATCGCCGGGTCCTTCGGTGGCGGTGGGAAGCATGATTCAATTCACAGCCATCGGACATTTCAGCGACGGATCCACGTCGGACATTACTGGCTCGGTGATGTGGGCTTCGTCGAACACGAACGCGGCGACGATTAGCGCAACTGGACTTGCGAAAGGCGTGGCGGTGGCGCAGGGAATCACGATCACTGCGATGAAGAGCGGCGTGACAGGATCGTCGCTGCTCAACGTCGTTGCGGCGCCGGCGCCTAGCATCACGAGCTTGACTCCTAATTCGGGCGTCGTAGGAGCTTCCGTCGTGATTGCGGGAGCGAACTTCGGAGCGACGCAGGGGGCGAGCACGGTGAAGTTCAATGGAGTTGCGGCGACGGCGACAGTGTGGAGCGCAACGAGCATCACGACGCCCGTGCCTGCCGGAGCTACGACGGGCAATGTGGTCGTTACTGTTGGCGGCATCACGAGCAACGGCAAGGCATTCACGGTGACATTGCCGCCGCCAACGATTACGAGTCTGAATCCTGCGACTGGCGTGGTAGGCAGTTCCGTAGTGATTGCCGGAGCGAACTTCGGAGGGACGCAGGGGGCGAGCACTGTGAAGTTCAATGGCGTTGCGACTACGCCGACCGTGTGGAGTGCGACGAGTATTACGGCTTCTGTGCCCGTGGGGGCAACGACGGGCAATGTGGTCGTCACTGTGGGCGGTGTGGCGAGCAATGGTGTGAGCTTTACCGTCACGACCAGTTCGATCACGGTGACGATCAGCCCGAAGCGGGCGGGTGTCACGTTGTCTCAGCCGCAGCAGTTCACGGGCGCTGCGAACAACGATCCGCTGAATGGCGGCGTGAGCTGGTCGGTGGATGGAGTGAATGGCGGCGGCGCGGCGAGCGGCACCGTGTCTGCGAGCGGCTTGTACACTCCCGGGACTCAGCCGGGCGTGCACACGGTGACGGCGACGAGTAAGTCGAATACTTCGGTGAATGCTTCGGCGACGGTGGCAGTGACGGATCTGGCAGGCGTGTTCACCTATCACAACGACTCGGCGCGGACGGGACAGAACCTGCAGGAGTATGCGCTAACGACTTCGACCGTGAATTCTTCGACGTTCGGAGCGCTGTTCACGTGCGGGAACCTGGACGGCTACTTGTATGCTGCGCCCCTCTACTACGCCAATTTGAACGTGGCGGGGCAGACGCGCAACGTGGTGTTCGTGGCGACCGAGCACGACAGCGTGTACGCGTATGACGCCGATTCACCCGCCTGCGTGCAGCTATGGAAGACGAGTTTTATTTCGCCGCCGAACGTGGTGCCGGTGGCGCCGGCGGATGTGGACGAACTCAGCGACCTGACGCCGGAGATCGGAATTACATCGACGCCGGTGATCGATCCAACGACGAAGACGATCTATGTGATGGCCAAGACGAAGGAGTTTGTGGGCACGGTCTCGGGCGTGGCTTGCACATCGGGCGCACCGTGCTTCGTTCACCGGCTGCATGCGCTGGACGTGACAACGGGAGCGGAGAAGTTTGGCGGGCCGGTGGTGGTGACGGCGCCGAATTTTATTTCCTTAACTCACTTGCAGAGGCCCGGACTGCTGCTGAACAACGGAATCGTTTACGTCGCAATCGGATCGCACGGAGACAACGGCATCTGGCAGGGATGGATGATGGCGTATAACGCGACAACGCTCGCGCAGCTGTGGTCTTATCACACGACCGATCCGATCAACGGAAACAATGGAGGAGCGATCTGGGGATCCGGAAATGCTCCGGCAATAGATGCCAGCGGAAACATCTACTTCGAGACGGGGAACGGGTTTTACGACGGCGGGGCGAACTTTGCCGATTCGGTCATCAAGCTCAGCCCGGGGGGTGTGAAGCAAGACTCGTTTACACCGTTCGATCAGCAGATCATGCAGAACAATGACATCGATCTGGGCTCATCGAACCCGATTATTCTGCCGGACTCGGTGGGGTCGGTGGCGCACCCGCACTTGATGATCGCGATGGGCAAGGTGGGCGTGATTTATCTACTCGATCAGACGAACATGGGCGGGTACAACGCTGCGGCGAATCAGGACGTGGGCGAAGTGACGATCATGTTCAACACAAGCAGCTCCATCAAGGGCTTCTTCGGCCAACCCGCCTATTGGAACGAGAACCTCTACGAGGTGGTGGTGGGTGACTCGATCCGGCAGCTACCGATTTCTAACGGGAGCATTGCAACAAGTTCGACGTCGCACACGACCAATACGTTTTCGTACCGCGCGGGAACGCCGGTGGTGTCGGCGAGCGGTACGACGAACGGGATCGTGTGGATGCTGGACGACGCCGGCTACCAGACAAGCGTGCCTGCGGTGTTGTATGCGTATAACGCGACGAATCTGGGCACGATGCTGTACAGCAGCCCGGCGAGCGGTGCCGGCGCATTGCCGGTGCCGGTGAAATTCCCGGTGCCAATCGTGGCGAACGGCAAGGTTTACGTGGGCGGCCAGAAGGCATTTTCCGTCCATGGCCTGCTTCCGAATTGAAGATCTCCACAAAATAGAACCGGCTCGAAAGAAGAACAGAGCATCCTGATTCTCTGATAGGATGCGCTCGCGCGGGGGATCTAGGATTCGAGAGATTTCCATCTTACGAGATCGAGTGAGCGATGGCAGGTAATCGGAGATTCCTTCGCAGGCTGGTTGCTTTCGGTCCTCGCCTGTCAACTGCGCTCCTATTCGCATTTGCAGCGCTGTCACTTCAACCCTACGTTCCTGCCTCGGCCGCCCAGGACACGAAGAATCCTCTGGCCGATAATCTGAAAGCGATTCAGGAGGGGGCTTCTCAATTTCGCGCGGATTGTGCGCTGTGCCACGGACTGCATGCCACCGGCGGAAGCCGTGGACCCGATTTGACGCGCGGCGTGTGGAATCACGGAGGAAGTGACGCGGAAATCTTTCGCACGATCACCGAGGGAGTGCCGGGAACGCTGATGCCCGCGAACATTCTCTCCGAGGCGGAGACATGGGAAATCATCGCGTACCTGCGCACGCTTGCTCCCAAGCAGCCGGAGGCGGTGCCCGGCGACCTGAAGGCCGGCGAGAAAATCTTCCGGGGCGACGGGAATTGCTCGCTCTGCCACATGGTGGCAGGCCAAGGGGGGCGGCTCGGTCCGGATCTATCGCGAGTGGGCGCCGCTCGCTCTCCGAAATATCTGATGGAGAAGCTGCGGAATCCGAATAGCAGCGTTGCCGTTGGACTGATGGAACCTGGTAAGGAATGGCCGCTCGAGTATGGAGCAGTGACGGTGATCACCCGCGGCGGTGAAAAAATTACGGGCGTGATCCGAAACGAGGATGCCTATTCGATTCAGCTGATGGATATTTCCGAGAATCTGCACACGTACATGAAGGCGGAGCTTCTCGAAGTGAAACATCTGGATGCCAGCGTAATGCCGGCCTATACCGAAGACATGCTGGATAAGGCGCAGTTGCGCGATATGGTGGCCTACCTGACGAGCTTGCGCGGAAGCGCGGGAGGCGAACCAGGGAAATGAATACCCGCCACCTTCTGGCCGACATAGTTGCCGTATGGCTTCTCTTGTGCTCGTTGAGCGGCACTTCGCGCGCGCAAGTAACCGGCGAACAGATCGTTCATGCAGAGCAGGAGCCACAGAACTGGCTCACGTATTCGGGCGATTACGCCGGCAAACGGTTCAGCGAGCTCAAGCAGATCAATGCGGCGAACGTTTCACGGCTCGCGCCTGCGTGGCTATATCAAACCAGCGTCGCGGGGAAAATCGAGAGCACGCCGCTCGTTATCGGCGGAATTCTGTACTTCACTGGGCCGGACGATCATGGCTACGCCGTAGACGCGCGCACCGGCCGTACGATCTGGCATTACACGCGGCCGCTGCCAGCGAGATTGCCAGTTTGCTGCGGCCGGGTGAATCGCGGTTTTGCAGCGTTCGGCGATAAATTGTTTATGGCCACGCTCGACGCGCACGTGGTGGCGCTCGACATCAAGACGGGCAACGTGATCTGGGACGTAGAGGCGGTCGATTCCAAGCTTGGGTATTCGTTTACAGTGGCGCCGATTGTGGTGAAGGGCAAAGTGATTGTAGGTGTCGCCGGCGGAGAATACGGGATTCGTGGATTCATCGACGCGTACGACGAGGGCACGGGCAAACGCGCCTGGCGGTTCTATACGATACCGGGTGCAAACGAGCCTGGGAATGACACGTGGGCCGGTGATTCGTGGACGCGAGGTGGAGCGCCCGCGTGGGTGACAGGCAGCTACGATCCTGAGTTGAATCTGATTTATTGGGGCACCGGGAATCCGGCGCCCTCCGACGATACCTCCGAACGCAAAGGCGACAACCTCTACAGTAATTGCGTGGTGGCACTCAACGCCGACACCGGGAAACTCGCGTGGCATTTCCAATTCACGCCCGCGGACGCGCACGACTGGGATGCTACGGAAGTTCCCGTACTTCTGGATCTGAAGTGGGACGGCAAGCCGCGGAAAGTGCTCGCCCACGCGAACCGCAACGGTTTTTTCTACCTGCTCGACCGCACCGACGGGAAATTCCTTTTCGCGAAACCGTTCGCGCACGTCACCTGGGCGAAGGAAGTGGGAGCCGACGGACGGCCGCAATTGCAGCCCGTTGCAGCAACATCCACCGAAGGCACGGTCGTTTGTCCGGGCGCCGCCGGAGCCACGAATTGGATGTCGCCTTCCTTCAGCTCGCAAACCGGTCTGCTGTATGTTGCGGCCCGCGAGCAGTGCGATGTCTTCACCGGAATCAAGCAGCCTTTCCATCCTGGCCACCCTTATATAGGGAGCGTCTATTACAAACCCGCTGACGAGAAGGCATGGGGCGCGCTACGGGCGATCGATCCAGCCACCGGTGAGATCAAGTGGGAGTTCAAGTATCTAACGCCGCCTTGGGGAGGCGCGCTTTCGACGGCGGGCGGGCTGGTTTTCGCAGGAGACATGGAAGGAAATTTGATCGCGTTCGATGCGCGAACGGGAAGGGATCTCTGGCACTTCGGAACGGGAGCCCCGATCACAGCTTCGCCCATCACATATTCGATCAACGAAAAGCAGTATGTAACAGTCGCGTCGGGGGGAGTTCTGGTTTCGTTCGCCCTGTCCGAGTTGACTCCTGCGATGGGTGAAACTCAGGCGAAATAAGCGAGTGCGTATGCCCCGACCTGACCCTCTACTGGCCCTCTAGCTTCGCCGAAGCCGTTCCTACCGTTCGCCTCCACCCGTGGCGATCGCTCGCTCGAAGTCCAGTTAAAAGGACAGGCGCGGCGAAAGCAGTCTGCTATTTGGTTTTTCTTCGCAAGAATTCCCGTCGGAGTACTGGTGCACAATCGCACTGAAACTCCCCCCTCGAATACACTCTCAAATTCGCCGTAAGTCATAGAATAATCAAGGCACAAGGCCTTCACCCCGCCTGCCGTCACCTGTACTTCCTCCGTACCCAGGACAGTTGCCCTTCTGACCAGTCTTTCTTCGCTGTCCTTTGTTTGTTCCCCTGACCAGTAGATAGCGACTCTTCGCCCTCCCTACACTGGCTCCATCATGAACATACAAAATCCAGCTCATACAGATGGCTCTTTCGCGCGAGGCTCGAATGCCCGCGGCGAACGCTCCTACTCAACGCGCCAGCTCATCTCGTCCCTTTCGGTCCTTGCGCTGATACTGGCAACTATCACTCTTACTGGCTGCGTGGGCACCACCAGCGCGGGTCCGGGCACAGGAGACCCGGGATCGAGCACCGGAGTGCTCTCCGCAAGCTCCACGAGCATCAGTTTCGGAAACGTTTCAGTTGGGAACAACAAGACGCAGAGCCTGACCATAACCAACACCGGCTCAGCGACCGTAAATATCTCACAGGCGACCATCACGGGCGCCGGGTACACGGTGATCGGCGGCAATCCGGCGAATTCGATCCCGGTAGGCCAGAGCGCGACCGTGCAGATTCAACTGGCGCCAATTTCTTCGGGAATCGATAACGGAACTCTTTCGATCGTCAGCGACGCATCCAATTCGCCTCTTTCGGTTTCTTTGACGGGCACGGGCACGCAGGCTGGTTTGACGGTGTCGCCGTCGAGCGTCTCTTTCGGAAACATTAAAGTCGGACAGAGCGGCACGCAGACTGTGAAACTGACGAACAGCGGGAATGTGGATCTGGTTGTGAATTCGGCCCAGATCTCCGGAAACGGTTTCGGAATGAGCGGCCTGTCTTTGCCGGCAACGATCCACGCCAATCAGAACACGTCGTTCAACGTCACTTTCACGCCGGCATCGGCACAAGGAATGACGGGAACCGTCAAGTTCACCGACAATTCACCGAACTCCACTCAGACGCTCGATCTCACGGGAACCGGTACTTCGGCCAATTCCACATTGAGCGCGAATCCCGGCAGCTTTGCGTTCGGCAACGTGACCGTAGGGAGCAACAGCACCCAGTCAATTTCTCTTACGAACACCGGAACGGCGAGCATTGCAATTTCTCAAGCCACCGCGGCCGGGACCGGCTTCAGCATCACTGGGTTCAGCCCAGTTACTCTGAATGCCGGCCAAAGCACGTCGTTCACTGCAAAGTTTGCACCAGCATCGACCGGGAGCGCGTCCGGATCCGTCACGGTGACGAGTAACGCCACGAATCCTACTCTGACGATCGCGTTGAGCGGCACCGGAGCGCAGGGAAAATTGACCGCCAATCCGGCCAGCGTGAATTTCGGAAGCCAGATTGTGGGCAGCAGCGCGTCGATACCCGTGACCCTGACCAACACGGGCACGGCCAGCGTGGCGATTTCCGGTGGATCGGCGAGCGGAAGCGGCTTCAGCATCAGCGGACTGGCTGCGACGACGCTATCGGCGGGGCAGAGCACGTCGTTCGCTGCAAAATACGCTCCCACGGTTGCGGGCGCAGCTTCGGGCAGTATCTCGATTACGAGCAATGTTCCGGGTGCGCCGCTTGCGATTCCGCTTAGCGGGACTGGCACAGCGACTCAGCCACAGCTCACCATCAGTCCGTCGAGCGTTCCTTTCGGCAGCGTTACGGTGGGCACCGTCTCTTCGGTGAACGTGACTCTCTCCAATCCGGGCAACGGCGCGTTGAACATCACCAGTGTAACGGCGTCCGGCACGGGCTTCAGCATCACGGGCGTGGGCGCACAAACGATCAATCCCGGCGCAAGCGTCACGTTCGCCGCAAAATTCTCGCCTACGGCAAGCGGAAGCGTCACCGGCAACATCTCGATCGCCAGCAATGCCCCGGGCTCTCCCGCGTCGATTGCTATGAGCGGAACCGGCGTGCAGGGCCAACTGACCTCGAATCCATCGAGCGCGAACCTTGGAACCGTGACGGTAGGCAACAGCAACTCCCAGACGATTAGCCTCACGAACGGAGGCACCGCCGCCGTGTCGGTCTCGCAAGCAACCGTCTCCGGCACCGGGTTTACGATCAGCAATATGCCGGCGCTGCCTATGACGATCAATGCGGGAAGCAGCAAGACCTTCAACGCCGTGTTCACCCCAACGGGCGCCGGAAACGTGAGCGGTTCGATTTCGATCGTGAGCAACGCGCCAAATTCTCCACTCTCCATCGCTTTGAGCGGAACCGGCCAGGCAGCAACCCGCACTTTGAGTGCGAATCCAACGAGCTTGAACTTTGCCAACGTCAACGATGGCAGCAGCAGCTCGCTGAACGTGACGCTCACGAATACCGGTAACTCGAGCGTGACAATCACGAGTGCTTCCGCCACGGGAACGGGATTCAGCGCCAGCGGCGTCGCCGGTATGACATTGACGGCCAATCAGACCGCCACCCTGCAAGTGACGTTTGCCCCGACCGCTACCGGCACCGTGAACGGAACCGTGACGGTGAACAGCAATGCTACGAATTCGCCGAGTATCGCCGTGGCCGGCACAGGCGTGCAGGTTACGGCTCACTCGGTCGATCTGTCATGGACGGCGAGCAGCACGAGCGGCGTCGTGGGCTACAACATCTACCGCGGTACCACGACCGGCGGCCCCTACTCGATTCTGGATTCTGCACCGGTCGCCGCGGATGACTTCACCGATTCGACGGTTCAGTCCAGTCAGACGTACTTCTACGTGGTCCGCGCCATCGACGGATCGGGCACGGAAAGCTCGAACTCGAGCGAGGTGCAGGCAATCATTCCGTAAGGGGTTCCGCGCTCGAACAAATGCCTTGAGGAAAACCTATATTTCCTCAGGGCAGCTGTGGTAAAAGAAACGCCCGAGAGGCTTTAGCCCTCACTTCGGGACAGGGTAACCGGCCTGTCCCAAGTATGTACTTGCGTCCAGTAGTTTCGCAGCGAACCTCCATCCACAATTGAAACAGTTGCAGCAGGCTCAAGATCCTGGAGGCTGTCGAGTGCGTACGCGGTTCAGAGCGGAGTTCGGTTCGCTCGTATCCATTCGTGATTTGTCTTTTTTCGCAATCCTTCTTATTGCTGGACCTTCTCTCGTCGGTTGCGCTCTCACAGGCAAGAGCAGTTCGGGCGGCGGCAATCCCGGGGCAGGAACGCCGGCGATCAGCGTAACCCCTTCGTCAGCCAGCTTCGGTAACGTCACGGTCAACACCGACGCGACGCAAACAATGAAATTGTCGAATACGGGGACGGCTGACCTGTCGATTTCCAAGGCCACTATCACGGGCACGGGATTCAGCATGTCCGGTCTTACGGCGCCGGCCACCGTCGCGGCCGGAGCAAGCATGAATTTCACGGTGGCGTTCAAGCCAACGGCAGCCGTGGCCGGCTCTGGAAGCGTCTCGATTACGAGCGATGCCAGCAGCTCTCCGATGACGATCAATTTGACCGGCACTGGAGTCTCAGCGTCGATCAAACTTACCGCGAATGCCACGAGCTTGAGCTTCGGGGACGTCCTGGTCGGCAAATCGGTGACGCAAGACATTAAGCTGACGAACACTGGAAACGCGAACATCGTTATTTCAGGCGCGGTTGCCTCGGGCACAGGATTCAGCTCGACTGGCGGTTCGAACACGACCCTGACGCCCAATCAATCGGCAACCGTTGCGGTCAGCTTCGATCCTCAATCGAAGGGGCCTCTCTCCGGTTCTCTTACCGTCAATAGCAACGCGCCGAAGATTCAGATTTCTTTGGCTGGGACCGGCACGCAGGCATCGCAACAACATACGGTGAGCCTCTCGTGGACTCCGAGCATTTCGCAGGTGATCGGGTATTTCGTCTATCGGCGAACGGGCTCGAACGGCTCGTTCTCGAAGGTGGTATCTTCCCTGGATACTTCTACGAGCTTTACGGACAGCACGGTCGCCGACGGTCAGACGTATTTCTACGTTGTGACGGCGCTCTCTGCCGGGGATGTGGAGAGTGAGTTCTCCGACCCCGTCTCGGTAACCATACCTTCCTCTTAGAACGCGCCTCTCTTGAAAAGCCGGTGGATTTCTACATGGGCTCAGGAGTTACAGAATCGAAGGCGCGGCCGTTGTAGTAGCCGCAATTGCCAGCTTTTGCGAATTTCAAAGCTGTTCGCGAACGATTCTCAGCATCCGTCGTAGCGGCTCGGCAGCGCCCCAGAGAAGTTGATCACCTACCGTAAATGCTCCCAGGAATTGCGGCCCCAGTTTCAGTTTGTGAATCCGGCCGATCGGTACGTTCATCGTGCCGGACACGGCTGTAGGGGTTAGGCAACGCAGTGTTGATTCTTTATCGTTGGGAATCAATCGCACCCACGGGTTGCTGTTCTGTAGAATCTGCTCCACATCTTGAAGCGGAACGTCTTTCGTGAGCTTGATGCAGAGACCCTGGCTGTGGCACCGCATGGTACCCACCCGCACGCAGATCCCATCGATCGGCACCCGCGGCTCAAGCCCCAGGATCTTGTTCGCTTCCGCCATTCCCTTCCATTCTTCGCGAGTCTGCCCGCCAGGCATCTCGCGATCGATCCACGGAAGCAAGCTGCCAGCGAGCGGTGCACCCAATTCGGCTGTTGGAAGGCTTGGTGCTCGCTGCGCTTGAGTGATCAGGCGTTCCACTTCCAAAGCATTTTCAGACGGCGTGGCCTGCGTTGAATCGGTGAGACACCCCATCTGCCTGACGAGCTCCAGCATCTTCGCGGCGCCAGCGCCGGAAGCCGCTTGATAGGTCATCGTCGTCAGCCATTCCACGAGCCCGGCCTTAAAGAGTCCGCCGACGGCCATCAACATCAAACTCACGGTGCAATTGCCACCCGCGAATGTGCGGAGGCCATGCGCCAGACCGTCACGAATTATGCTCTCGTTGACCGGATCGAGAACGATCGCAGCTTCATCGCTCATTCTCAGCGTGGACGCGGCGTCGATCCAGTAACCCTTCCAGCCTCTCGCGCACAGGGGACCGTAGATCTCCATCGTGTATTCGCCGCCCTGGCAACTGATCAGCACGTCGCACTCAGCAAGCTCTCGTAGCTCGCGCGCGTTTTTCAACGTGCCGCGGTCGCCTGCCTCCGCGGGCGCGGAACCGCCTGGATTGGATGTAGAAAAAAAGATCGGCTCGATACCGGTGAAGTCGTTCTCCGCGCGCATTCTCTCCAGAAGCACGCTGCCGACCATTCCTCGCCAGCCGATTAAGCCCACCCGCAGCATCGCTCCTCCGGCGATCTCGCTAACTCACGTTGCCTGAATTTCTTCGTGACCAGGGATTCATGTCCGAGTCGCCATTGCGCAGGTCTCTGCTCCGTCGCAATGCCACCAGCGACAATATTCGTCAGCCAAGAATTTCCGCTACCAGGCCGCTTACATGCTCGGCGATGGAGGGCGCTGAGGTCAATCCGGGAGATTCGAGACCCATCAAATGGACGACGCATGGAAACTGCGGGTCGGACTGAATGATGAAATCTGCGACACGCTTCTCACCGGGCTTTCCTTGAGGTGTCAACTTTGCGCGGATTCCCGAGTAGGCCTGAACCAAATCCCCGAGCTCGATTTCGGGAACAAGCAATTTCGCTCCGCGCGCAAATGTTTCGATGGGTTCGCGATCGCGTTCGTAATTCGTCTTGTCATCGAGGTACCGCGCGGTCGGTCCCACCAGCACGTTTCCCCAGATCGTTTTTGTGAGATGCACGCCGAGGCTCACGCCTTCTGGATGCGGAAGTGGATACACCGGCCCGCGAATCAAGCCCTGCTTGGACCTTACAAACTCGCAATACTCTCCTCGCACTGGATAAATTCGATGCGCAGCCATCGCTGAGCGGAGCATTCCCGCAACTTCATCCGCAAACAGTCCGGCGCTGTTGACCAGGCAGCGCGTCTCGATTTCACCGGCCGTGCTCGTAACTCGAATCCCTTCGCGAGTGGGCTCAAGCCGCTCCACATTTGCACGGGTCACGATGCTCGCACCGTTGTCCGTTGCAAGTCGCGCGTACGCTTTCACGAGCTCTTCGCTTCCCACAATGCCCGTCGAGGGAACGTCGATGGCCTGAAAACCTTCCACATGCGGTTCGCGGGCGCGAATCGCGTCGCGGTCGATGACCTTCAAATCTTCGACGCCATTTGCTTCGCCGGTTTTCATCAGCGCGGCAAGCTCTTCCGATTCCGAAGACGCCGACGCGACCACTAGTTTGCCGGTTTTTCGATGTGGGACGCCGTGCGCCGCGCAAAATTCATACGTCAGCTGATTGCCGCGCACACAGTGCCGCGCCTTCAGAGACCCCGGTAGATAGTACAGGCCTGAGTGAATGACGCCGCTATTCCGCGAGCTCGCGCCCATTCCAATTTTCGGCAGCGCTTCCAGCACAAACACGTCGCTCCACCGCTGCGATAGAGCGCGAGCGATCGCGCACCCCACCACTCCCCCACCAACGATTACAATGTTCGCCCGTTCCACGCTCAATAGTCTATCCGCACGAGTGCGCTGGTGCGAATCGGTTTTCGCTCAGTGCGTGCTAGCACTGAATTCTTGCGGGGCAGGGCCGCCTGCTGTCCCCTAAGCGCACCGAGACGTATGTGTTCGATTTCGGTACGAATTCCTGCAAAGCACATTATTTGTCGTGGCTGATCGCCCCTTCGACATCATTTTTTCATTCGATATCCGAATTCGTGTAATCAGCGATTCTGAAATCCGAACGTTTGCGATATATGTTCGGTTTCGCAGGCCTTCTCGATCCGGATTTTCACCCGCGGGGAGACTCCAGCGCGGCCTACATGCCTGACTCCGTCTCTAAACGCCCGAAAACTCGAATGACCGCTTGAATGTGAGAGCAATCGAACAGGAAAAACACCCCTCAGCACGAATCCAATCGAGTGGCGAACGTATTGCAGCGGTCCCGGGTAGCGACTACGAGCTTTGTTTCGTAATTCGATTGTAATTCGCGTGCCGGGTGTTCGTTTTTGGCAAAGCGGATCGCCTGATTCGCTCCGGGGTGTGTTCACCCGCTCGCGAGCAGCGCAAATTTGAAAGAGGAGCAACCGGAATGAAAGAGATCCGTGTGGCCGTACGGGTGTTCGCGTTTCTCGCTATAGCGTTACTCTTCCTGGCCGGCACGCGCGTGCTGGCACAAGCGACTTCCAGCGTTACTGGCGTCGTGACAGACCCCTCCGGAGCAGTGATCGAGGGAGTGAACGTCACACTCGCGGATTCGACAACCGGTTTCAGCACCGCGACGACAACAAACAACGCAGGAATCTATCAGTTTCAAGAAGTGCCGCCGGGCGGCCACTACGTTCTTACGTTCACCAAGGCTAACTTTCAGACCTACGCCGTCCAAAACGTTGCGCTGGCGGTGGGCACGAAGGAAACGAAGGACGCGAAGCTCTTAATTGGCGACACGAAGACGACGATCGAAGTGAAAAGCGAAGGCGAAGCCACGCTGAACACCACGGATGCAAGCATCGGCACGGTGGTCGATGGTGAGCGCGTGCAGGACCTACCTAGCCTGTTCGTCAACAACGCGGCGGCACTGCTGCAATTGGCGCCCGGTGTAATCACAGGCACGCAAGATAGTTCTCAAGCAGGTGTGGTAACCGGAACGCGCGGCGATCAATCCAATATCGTTCTGGACGGCCTGGATATCAACGACAACCGAATCGGGCAAGCGTTCGTGACGGTGATCAACACTCCCCTCGATTCCATTCAGGAGCTGAGAACCACTGTAGGCGGGGGTGACGCTTCCTACGGCCACAGCGCGGGCGCGCAAGTGGAGCTGGTGACGAGGAGCGGAACGAACAATTTTCACGGGCAAGCGTACGAATTCAATCGAGTCACCGCGTTTGCGGCCAATGATTTCTTCAACAATTTGAACGGCGTGCCGCGTCCGCAGCTGATCCGCAACCAATTCGGCGGCGATGTGGGCGGACCGATTGTTAAGGACAAGCTTTTCTTCTTTTTTGCCTACAACGGCTTGCGCGCCAAGCAGAGCCAGGAGATCAACGACGTGGTGCCGCTGGATGCGCTCCGGAATGGGCAGCTAAACTATATCAACAGCAGCGACCCGACCTGCGGACCGTCCTCGAACATCGTTAGTTCGCCTTCCTGCATCAGCACCACACCCTTGACCGGCCCCAACTCCCTGGCCGCTCTCGATCCTCAAGGCATAGGAACGAATCAAGCGCTGCTGCAATTCCTCTCCATGCGCGGATATCCGAAATCGAACAACAACAGCGTCGGCGACCTGATCAACACCGCCGGTTTTCAATTCGCCGGCCCGGTGCAAAACAAAGACAATACGTTCCTGGGCAAAGTGGACTACCAGCTCAGCCCCAGCCATCGCCTGTTTGCGCGCGGCACCTGGGATCGAAGCAACGACAGCGATTCAGCCAATCACGTGGTTCAAGTGTTTCCCGGAGACCCTGCTCCGCTGGCATCCATCATCGATCACTCGCGCTCCTGGGTTGTAGGAGAGACATGGATAATCTCGCCCACGATGACGAACGTCGTATCGGTCGGCGAGACGAATCAGACGCTGGTGTTTCCACTCACATCCAAGCCAAACTTTCCGAACCTTCTGGACTTCTTTTTCAATGGGGATGTGGTCACCGCTCCGTTTGTTGACGGCGCGCCCAGCGGCGCTGTTCCCGGCAGCTCGTCGTTCAACGAACAATTCCCGATCGTGCCTGTTTATCAAATTCGGGACACTTTTACGAAGAACCGCGGCAAGCACACGCTGCAATTCGGCGGTGTGATCAAGCCCACGATTTTCAAATCCGGAAATCTCACAGACTTCAACAGCTACCATATCGGCCTGGGAGGAGGTCTGCAGTCCCTCACTCCGGGCCTTCGCCCGTCCGACATCAATGGCGACCCCGTCGCCTCCAATGAGTGGGATTTGCTCTTCCCGCTGGCTCTGGGACGAATCTCTTCCTTCACCTCCGCGTTCAACTTTGACAAAGCTGGCAATCCGACCGCCCAGGGCACGATTCCGGTCCGCGACTACCACGCCACCGAGTATGAATTCTTTGGCCAGGACACGTGGAATATCCGTTCCGACCTGACGCTGACCTACGGCTTGCGCTGGGAATTCCACAATCCGCTGACAGAAGTAAACGGATTCGAAGCGATACCGAACATAAGCGAGCAGCAACTCTTCAGCGCTCGGGAAGCAAATTCCGCGGCCGGAATCGAAGGATCGGATGCGGCTCCGCTGGTCTCCTATCGGCTCGGCGGGTCGGCCAACCATGCTCCGGGATACTACAAGCCGTCGTACACGAACTTTGCACCGCGGATTGGTATCGCGTACTCCCCTTCGAAGACGCAGGGAATTCTGGGGCATCTGCTCGGCGATCGAAAGTCCAGCCTCCGAGCCGGCTTTGGAATCAATTACGACGTGAATCTGATCGGGCAGGGATTTGAACTCGACGAGACGAGCTTTCTTTTCAGCAATTCGTTTGGAGTTCAGGGCAACGGTCTGGCAACCGATCCGCGATTTGGCGGCTTCGGCAGCCTGCCCACTCCTCCGTCGCCCGGACTCTCGCCAAGGCCTACACTTACGCCCAACATAGACGCGAATGGAATCCCCATCGGATTCAATGATGGCGGGTTTGGTCCCGGCAACGTGGTGCTCTTCAACTTCGACCCAAAATATAAGACGCCGTACGAGATGAGCTTCAACTTGAGCTGGCAGCGGGAACTTCCCGGCAACTGGCTGATTGATGTGGGCTACTTCGGCAAACTGGGCCGCAGGCTGACGGCAGTGGGCGACCCGGCGCAAACGCTGAACTTCAAGGACGCACAATCCAACCAATTCCTCTACACGGCTTTCGGCAACGTCCAGAAACAGTTGCAAGCGGGCGTTCAGCCTGGTGCGCTGCCGCAGCAGCCGTGGTTTGAGCATCAGGTGGGGTCCGCAGCCGCCGCGCTCGGCTTTACGTGCCCACAACTTTCGAACATCTTTTTCGGACCGGGAACAAACTTCGACTGCACAAATCTCTCCGCGGGTCTGGAGCAGGGCCCGTGGACGAACGGCGACGTTTCGTCAACGCTGGTCGGAATCGCCAACATCAATGCGGGAGACCCGGCGCAAGGCCTGTTGCCGCTGAACGCCGGGCAACTTGCGCAGAACGGCGCGGCCGGGTTTATCGGTAACTTCTCTTCCTCAAACTATCACGCGCTGCTGTTACGGGTGAATCACCGCCTGTCGCATAACTTGGCGTTCGAACTCGACTACGCGCTCTCCCACTCGATCGACAACGATTCCGACATTCAAAACAGCCTCATCGGTTTCAGCGGAGCCGGACTCGCGGAAGTTTGCGATCTGCGCGACCTCCGTGTCTGCCGGTCAAACTCTAATTTCGACGCACGCCATGTCGCCTCCGTCAACTTCGAATACGCTCTGCCGTTCGGCCGCGGCCAGTGGATGGGCCACGATGCGGGGCGGCTGCTCGATGAAGCGATCGGCGGTTGGAAAGTCTCGAGCATTATCACCGCGCATTCCGGCTTCCCCATCAAGATCGACACCGGGACCTTCCCGATTGATTTCACGCAAACGGCGGGTGCGGTGTTTGTAGGATCGCAGTCCGATGTGAAGCGCGGCATCCATCAGGAAACCGTGGACGGCCAGACCAGCTTGCAGTATTTCTCGAGTGAACCAAACGCGTTCGGGGCGTTCACTTTTCCGTTCGGTGGCGGTACAGGAGACCGCAACATCATTCGTGGGCCTCGCTTCGTGAATACCGACTTCGCGATCTTGAAGGATTTCAAGATGCCTTGGAAGGAAAGCCATACGCTGCAGTTCCGGGCGGAGGCGTTCAACCTGTTCAATCATCCAAACTTCAATCCCCCGACCACGAATATCCTGAGCCCGGGAAACTTCGGCAACCTGAACTCGACGGTGGCGACGACGAACGGGAACGATAGCGCTCGCCAGCTGCAACTGGCGCTCGTGTATCGATTCTAGCTGGATGCGGGAACGCCGTAGCCTGTCATCGTCGCTCTATCGATTGGGTCCGAGGACGTACAGGCCGCCGTCAACGAGAATGGTTTGTCCCGTGACGGCGGTGGATGCCGTGGACAGGAAGAGAGCCACTTCGGCGCATTCCTCCACCGTGGCCAGCCGCTTGAGAGGGGTCGCACTCTCTTCCGCCGCGAAGTCGGAATCGGAATCAGGGCGGCCTGCGAAATGGGTGCGGATCAGGCCGGGTGAGATGGCATTCACGCGAATCTCGGGTGCAAGCGCGCGGGCGAGCGATTTCGTCATCGTCACGATGCCTGCCTTGGCCGCGGCGTAGGCCATCGAGCTTCCCACTCCCGTGGTGGCTGCAACCGATGCGACGTTCACGATCGAAGCTCCGGGCTGCTTTCGCAATAGCGGCACGGCTGCTCGCACGCAATAGAAAACTCCGCGAAGATTGACGTCGAATGTCTTTTCCCAGATTTCATCGGAGAGATCAGCCAGTTTGCGATGCGGGACGCGGATGCTCCAGCCGGCATTGTTGACGAGCACATCCAAGCGGCCGAACTCGCGCTCCACTTGTTCGAGCATCCCGCGCACTTCGGATTCCTTTGAGACATCCCCGGCGATCGCTGTCGCAACCCCTCCCTCTGCTCGAATCTGCGCGACCACTTGCTCCGCTGCATCGCGCGAACTGCGATAGTTCACAGCGACGCGGGCACCTTCTCGAGCGAAGCGCTCGGCAATCGCGCGTCCGATTCCGGTGGCAGCGCCGGTGACAAGAGTCGTCTTTCCCCCAAGAGACATTCCGTCTGTCCTCCACCGATCCCGCCGCGATTACTTTTTCTCGATCTGGCTTGCAAACTTGGATGCGTCGCGGTACTTCACGGTCTGCAGATGCTCGCAATAAAGGACCAGTTCGCCCTGCATTTTGAATACTTCGTAAGAGACGCGCACCATCCCCATCGCCGGGTACTTCGGGCGCTTCTCCAGGTTCGTGCGGATCGTGTACAGCGTATCTCCGATAAACACCGGCTTGATGAATCGAAGCTTATCGTAGCCGTAGCTAAAAGTATCGACGTTGTTGTGCGCCATCAGGCCGAGTCCCACGCTGAAGACCATCGCGCCAGCCACGAGCCGCTTGCCGAACACACCCTCTTCCTTCGCGAAGATTTCGTCAGCAACATACGGATGCATGTCGAGAACGAGCGCGTTAAACGCCATGCTTTCGCCCTCCGAAATCGTGCGGCGAATCGAGCGCGCGCGCAAGCCCACCTCAAAATCTTCGTAGAGCCACACCTCTTGATTCCAGATCCTGATCTGCGCGTGCTTGGCTGGATCGGGGTTGGGATTCGAAGGTGCGTTCGGATTCGTCACAGGTGCTCCTTGTTGAGCGAGTTAGAGGATCATGAGCGCGTTGCTGCCAGAGCCAGCCGCTCGCGGAAATGCTTGTTGAGCCACTCAATCAGTTGGGCGTCGCTGAGTTGATTCTTCAGGCAGCGATTGATCTCAATACCGGCGGCTTCGAAGAAGCGGACAAAACCGTCAAAGCGCGGGCGAACGTAAGCGGTGCGCAGCGTTTCGAGCGTTTCGAAAAAGAAGCCGCCTGCTTCCGAATCGAGCTGTGGATCGGTCCAGGCGGCGAGACTCGCAGGCTGCCCTCCCTCTCGAAAGTACGCGCCCCCTTGATGCTGCGGGCTCGCGAGCCACTTGGCGTAAGCCACCGCTTCGCTGCGATTCTGGCTTTGCTTGCTGACGGCCACACCGGTGCCGCCGAGTTGCGTCCCGGCGCATCCGCGGCTGCCTGCCGCCGGTGCATCCACAAACTTCAGTTGGATCGGCATTTCGCGACGAGAATAGTTCGAATATCCGTACGCCCACGGACAATAAACAACCTCCGATTGGGTGATCATATGGTCGTACATCTGAATCGGATTCCAAGAAGTTGAACCGGGATGAGCGACCGCGATGAGCGTATGCAAACGATCGAGCGCTGCCTTCGCAACCGATTCGCTCACGAACGGATCGGCCTTCTCCGCGATTGGATGACCCAGGTTCGCAGTCAGCGTGAAGAAGAGACTAATCGCGTCAATGGGACACGCCGCAACTGCGATCCATTTCCCGCTCGCGCGCGCTTTTTCTCCCAGCTGCAGCACTTCCTCGAACGTACCTGGAGCGGTGGCACACAATTGCTCCAATAGGTCCGGCCGATAAGACGCTACTTGCGTAGCTGCATCGACCGGCAACGCCCAAATGCCGTTTGCGTAACGATAGGATTCCCACGACGGCCCCACTGAATCAGCCGCGAACAACGCCTGCTCGATATCCGTGAGGTACTCGCCGAGTTCCACAAGCGCGTTATGGGCGGCAGCAAACCCAACAAAGGGATGGTCCATGATGATGAGATCGTAGCGGTCGAGATATTGCTCGATCGGCGCCTCGCCGAATTCTCGGAGCGTTCGGCGGTCCCAGTGAATCTTGATTTTCGGATGTAACTTCTCATATTCCGAAGCGGCGTTGATGAGCGGCGAATAGCCGCGCGGATGGTCCCAGGTGAGCCCTTTTAGAATTGTCTCCACGATCGGCTCCCCGGTCTGCGTAGCTTTCGTTTGAATTCAGATCGAATGACGCTCACTTGCCCCTCGTTGCACCTTTCATTTGTACGATCAAGATGTGCTCGCAATAGAGCACCACTTCCGCGCGCTGATTGACCACCTCACAGGCTTCGATCACGCGCCCGAATCCCGCCCGCTTCGCGTCCGCTTCCTTGGATTTGATTGTCACGCGCGTGTGAATCGTGTCGCCGATGAATACCGGCTTCGGGAATCGCAACCGATCGTATCCGTAGGTGAATGCCACCGGATTGATCTGGCTCGCGGTCAGCCCAATACCGATCGCCAACGTCATCGTGCCGTGCGCGATCCGTTGGCCGAAGGCGGTGGCGCGCGCAAACTCCGCGTCCACGTGGTGCGGGAAAAAATCGCCCGAATGCCCGGCGTGAACCACTACGTCGGTTTCCGTGATCGTGCGGCCGGCAGTCTTCCGCTGCGCGCCGACAACATAGTCCTCAAAGTATTCGGTCTTTTCCATCGCTTGTTTGCCTTTGCGTCCGTTTCAGCGTTTCTTGCCGCCCACTGCATTCGAGAGTCTTTGGCTTGCTGTCCGAAGCGCTGATTTCACGCTGCCCGTTCCAATCGATTCGCCGATACGCGCGAGAAACGGCACCGACAGCGCCGCGATCGCTTCACCGTGCTGATTCAGCACCGGAAACGCGATGTTCGTCACGCCCCTCACCTGATAGCTCGGCATTTCTTCATAGCCACGCTTGCGAATCCGGGCCAGGTGCCGCGCGAGACCAGCCGGCGCCGGCCGGTGCGTATTCCGTTTCCACTCCGAGAGTGCGCGATCTCGCATCGCGTTTTGTTGAAACGCAAGGATCAGGTGTCCGGATGCGGTATTGAGAAGATCGATTCTTGCGCCAAGTTTTACTGCAATGCCGGCGGTCTGCGGCGCGTCCACCTGTGCCACCACGATCACCTCTCCGTTGCTCAGCATTGCCAGGTGGCACGATTGCCCGGTCGCGTGCGCCACCTCTTCCATCAGCGGACGCGCCTCCATGGCGAGGCGGTGCAGAGGCTGATGCCTGTGCGCGAGTTCAAAAAGCTTTAGCGTCAGCTCGAAGCGCTCGTCGGAAGTTCCCTGCGAAATGTAGCCGCGCTCTTCCAGGCAAACCAGCATTCGAAAAATCTCGCCGACCGTGCGACCGAGCCGGCGCGCCGCATCGCTGGCAGTGAGCCCGGCCGGTTCCGAGGCGAACAGCTCGAGGATGTCCAGGCCTTTGTCTAAGGCGGGCGCGGCATATCGGGCGGGCTGCACGGGACGAGCTGCCCTCAGCCTGCGTTTAAACCGCTGAGCAATCATGGGCACAAATCCGACTATATCAGAAGTTCTCTAATGAAAATATACTTTCATATATGCAATACTAGCAGCCAAGCCAAAAGCGCGGACCAACCCTTTTGCGCAGTTTCTCGTGGAGAAGCGATGACGACCACAACAACCCGGCCGGGTGCCAACAGCGGAACCAGCGAGCGACCATTGCAAGGGCTCCTCGTGCTCGATTTCAGCCAGTTCCTGTCCGGACCCCTTGCCACCCTGCGCCTGGCGGACATGGGCGCGCGCGTGATCAAGATCGAGCGACCGGGACAAGGCGACCTGGGACGCACCCTGTATCTAAGCGACACGGACATCAACGGCGAGAACACGCTGTTCCACGCGATTAATCGCAACAAGGAGAGCTTTGCGGCAGACCTGAAAGATCCGCGCGACATGGAGAAGCTGCGGCGGCTGATCGAACGGGCCGACGTGATGGTCCAGAATTTCCGGCCCGGCGTGATCGAGCGGCTAAAGCTGGACTACGACAGCGTCTCGCAATCGAATCCGCGCGTCGTGTATGGATCGATCAGCGGCTACGGAGAAGCCGGGGCGTGGCGCGATCGCCCGGGGCAGGACCTGCTGGCGCAGGCGCGATCGGGAGTCATGTGGCTCAGCGGCGACGAAGGAGATCCGCCCACTCCTTTTGCGCTGGCGATTGCGGACATGCTCACCGGCCACAACTTGTGCCAGGGAATTCTCGCGTGTCTGGTGCGGCGCGGCATCACGGGGCGAGGAGGGCTCGTCGAAACGAGCCTTCTCGAATCGCTGATTGATTTTCAGTTTGAAGTCTTGACGACGCATTTGAACGACGGCAGGCGGCCGCCACGCCGCGGTGCATTCCGAAACGCGCATCCCTATCTCTCGGCTCCCTACGGCGTGTACGACACGAAGAACGGTCATCTCGCGCTCGCGATGACGCATCTTCCAACGCTCGGCACACTTCTGGGAATTCCGGAGCTGGCTGAAGTGAACACTTCTGCGGACGCGTTTTGCCGACGTGATGAAATTAAGCGCTTGATCGCGGAGCGCTTGCGTCAGGAAACCACAGAACACTGGCTGGGAATACTGGACGCCGCGGACATCTGGTGTTCCGAGGTGCTCGACTGGCCAAAGCTTCTTTCGAGCGCCGGCTTCCAGGAACTGCGAATGCTGCAAACGCTGGCGAACGGCGCTGGCCTCGAAATTCTGACGACGCGCTGTCCTTTTCGCATCGATCACGACGTCCTCTCGAGCGCCAAGCTCGCACCGAAGGTGGGCGAGCAAACCGCGGCGATCTCCAGCGAATTCCGGCTGTAGTCGCGCGAGACTAGAACCTGCCGAATTTCCGGAACGCGTCCACCGGATGCGTTCCTTTCAAAATCGATTTGCGGACAAGGTTCTCCGTCTTCACCACCGCTTCCGCCTTCGCCACCACTTCTTCCACGATCGCTTGCGGAATTACGAGCACGCCGTCGCGATCGCCCACGATGTAGTCTCCCGGCTCGAGGTGGACCCGGCCGATTTCGATAGGAACATTGTGAGCGACGAGCCGCCAGCGGCCGACGATGTCCACGGGCGTCTTGTAGCGCGCGAAGACCGGAAAGCCGAGCTTCAAAATGTAATCCGTGTCGCGCACCCCTCCGTCAATCACCGCGCCACGGGCGCCGCGAAATTGCGCGGTTTCGGTCGATAGCTCGCCGAGATGCGCGGCAAGATCGTCGTTCGGCTGATTCACGAGGACATCGCCGGATTTGACGTCGCCGAGCATTTTGAGAAACGGAATGAAGATCACCTCGGGATCTTCGCTCTTCGTAGGCTCGCCGACGATTGTCAGTGCGCGCCCTGCCAGCGTGTGGCCGGGATGGAGCGATTGGATTTCCTTCGGCAACACCTGGTGATGAAAACCCATCTCGTCGAGAATGTCGCTGATCGCGCCCGTGTAGGGAATCTTCGAAAGCCTATCGACCAGCCCCGGCTTTTTCCTCTTTTTCATGGTTGTCGCGCGACCTTTCGTGATTTTGGCAATCCCTTTTTCAATTCAACCGGTAGATACGGACTGCGTTTTCGCGGAAGAGTTTCCTCTGATTCGCTTCTCCGGCGGAGTAGGTAAGGGCAAGCAGCGTTTCGACCCATCGAGCGTAACTGGCGGTGAGGTTGCACACCGGCCAGTCGCTGCCGAATAGCACGCGATCCCAGCCGAAACACTCGATCGCGTGATCGACAAACGGCCGCAGGTCATCCGGCTTCCAATTCTGCGGCTCCGCGTAAGCCAAAAGGCCCGAGATCTTGCATGCCACGTTCGAAAGTTTCGAAAGCTCGAGGAGATGCTCGCGCCACGGATCGAGCGCCTGATTCTTGACGTCCGGCACGCCGCAGTGGTCGAGAATGAAGCTCACGCCCGGACATTTCGATGCGAGATTGATCGCCACGGGAAGCTGGCGCGCCAGAACACAAATATCGAACGAAAGTTTGTAGCTTTCGAGGCGAGCCACGTTCTCGATGAAAGTTGTGCCCCGGCCGACTTCATCCGGGCCGGTGTGAAGGATTCGTCGGACGCCTTTCACTTTCGGATGTGCCGCAAGCTTATCGAGGTGGGCCTTGAATCCGTCGCGCTCGGGACGCCCGGAAGCGACGATGCCGCCGATGCGGTTGCCGGCATCGTTTGACAGGCGCAGGATGTGCGAGGCTTCATCCATCATCTGCGCTTCGTCCACATCGCATTCCACAAAAACCGTCTGATCAATTTCAAGTTCGCTCGCTGCCGCGCGATAGTCGCCGAGTCGGAAGGAACGATCGAGCTGCGGCAGCGGCTCGAGCCACGCGTAGTGAAAGAGATCCTTGTCCCAGAGGTGCTGGTGGGTATCGACGATTTTCATCGCGTTCATCAATCCATGTGAAACACTTCTTCCATCTCAGCCCACCACTCGCCTTCTTTGCGCGTCTCGATCGGCTGCTGCATCGGCATCATCACCGCCCACCACTCCTGCGTGCGGCGGTCGGCGGCCATCCTGGCCATGTCGGCTTTGTAGTCGGTGCCGTGATATTCGAAGTAGCCGAAAAGGAAATCGTCCTTCAGGTAGATGGAATAGTTGCGGATGTTGCATTTCTTGATCATGTCGAGAATGTCCGGCCACACGGCGGCGTGATAGCGCTTGTATTCGGCGATTGCTTCCGGTTTTACCTTGATGACCGAGCCGTAGCGTTTCATGAGTTTTGGTCCTTTCCGGAGATTGTGGGACGCGTGCATCGGGATTTGCTTCTCATGCGGTGATTTCTTCGGGGCGCACGGCTCGCTTTTCGGCCATGGAGCGGTATTCCGCGAAAACGACTTGAAGTGTTCCGAGGTTGTCGCGGCCGCTCGTTTCCGGCTCGCCATTTTCCTCAATTGCGCGCATCAACGACGCCATCGGCCCGACGAACGCGTCGGGAATCCACATCGAATCCAGGCGCGCGGAAAACCAGTAGCCCGGATTCCGCTTGGACATGAATTCGAGCGTATCGGGGCGGCCGGACGGGTAGTTGTACATCAGTCCGATCGTTCCTTTGATCACGCCTTCGGTGCCTTCGAGCCGGAAAATCGCATACGGGTCGTCCATCCACGTGGAGTGGCAGACGTCGATGAGCACTTGCAGGCCGGAAGCGTACTCCCACACCGTCAAAGTCTTCGTTTCGGCTGTCGTGGTTTCTCCGGGAGCGCGGCTGCCGCTCGTGAATACGGTAGCTGGCTGCCCCAGCAAGTAGCGCAAAGAATCAATGTAGTGAATGCTGTGAAACATCACCTCGAGGCGTTTGCCCGTGTAAATCCACGGCCACATGCTCCAGTCAGTCTTGCAATGCACCTGAATCGTTCCGTAGAACGGCGTGCCGAGCCAGCCCTGGTCGATTAGCAGCCGCGCGCAACGGATCCCGGCATCCCAGCGCATCTGCTGGTTCACGGCGATTTTCACTTTTGCCTTTGCCGCCAACTCGACATTCCGGACCGCTTTCGAATATTCGTCGGCGAACGGCTTCTGGCACAGCATGTGCTTCCCCGCGGCCGCGGCTTTCTCGACGATTTCAGCTTGCGCCGCGGGATACACGGCAATATCGACGATTTCGATTTGTGTATCCTTGAGCAGGTCGTCGATGGACGTGTGCACTTTGGGGATGCCATGCTCCCGCGCGGTTTTTTCCGCCGCTTCAGGGTTCCTGTCCGTGACGCCGACGACCCTGAATCCCGCTCGCTTGTAAGCCGGCAAGTGAGCGTAGTTGACGATGCCGCCGGCTCCAATGATTCCGATTCCGCGGTCGAGCTTGCGCGGCAGTTTGGGTTTGTAATCGAGCTGTGGATAGACTTCAGCCATGGAGTGTTCCTCTTTTCGAATGGGAATTGTGAGCGCTCATCTCATTTGCTCTGTGCGGACGCTGCGTTTTGAATCGCGGCCAGACCCTGTTTCGCATCGTTGTCGTCCGGATTCAATTGCAGCGCTGTCTCCAGCTCCTTTTCAGCTTGCTCGAGCTTGCCGGTGCGAACGAGCATCATGCCGAGATTTTTGTGCAGATGTGCGGCTTCGGCGCACTGGCCGCAGAGATCGAGCGCTTCTTTCATCTGTTCGAAAGCCTGAGGCCAGTTCTGCGCGTTCGATGCTTCGAGTGCAAAATTGCCAAGCTGTTGCACGCGGTCGGTAATCTGCTGGTTCTTCTGCAGCGTGTCGTAACGATCCTGGTATTTCTGCGCTTCGGGATCGTTCGATTTCCGGAGAGCGCGCGCCAGGTTGTAGAGGGCCTGGGAATAGTTGGGGTCTGCTTGCAGAGCCAGCTTCCAATGCACTACCGCCTCAGCCGGCTTTCCCTGGTGCTCGAAATTCTGGCCCAGAAGGAATTGTGCATCGGGATTTCCGGGCTGCAGCGCGAGTACTTTTTGGAACAGAGCGGAAGATCGCTCGAGGTCGTTGTCCTGCTTGGCCGCGAGCGCGAGAAAGTAGAGCGCGAGAGCGTGATTCGGTTCGAGGCACACGGTCTCTTCCAGCTCTTTGCGCGCTTCATCATATTTGGCTGTTTCGAAATAGAAGCGGCCGAGATTGTAGTGGACGGAGGCGGAATGAGGGTCAAGGCGGGCTGCTTCGGAAAATTCTTTGAACCCGTTGGTTCGGTCGTATTGATCCACTAGAGCAATTCCGAGATTCAGGTGCGCGTCCGCCGAATTCGGCTGGAGCGCTACCGCTTTGCGGAAGCTTTCTACGGCTTCCGCGGCGCGGCCTGTTTTACCCTCGATCATTCCCAGCGCCGTGTAGGCTCCGGGGTCGTTCGGATCGATTTGAATGGCTGCGTGCAATTGCTGCTCGCCCTGCGCCACCTGGCCGTGTTGGGCCATGAGCAGGCCCAGATTCACATAGGCTTTCGAGTATTTCGGGTCACTCGCAATCGCTTGCTGATAGAGCGCCGCGGCATCAGAATCCTTGCCTTCCCGGCTGTAGATGACGCCCAGATTGTTCTGCGCATCCGCATACTGCGGATCGGCGGCAATTGCTTTCTTGAAAGCGGCTTCGGCTTCCGCCGTGCTGCCGTGCTGCATCGCGAGGATTCCGAGTTGATTGTGGGCCGCGGCGAGGCCCGGATTGATCTGGATCGCTTTTTCGAGTTCGCGGCGTTCGGCGGCTTGATCGCCCATCTGATCGAGGGCGAGCGACAGATTGTAGTGGAGCTGCGGATTCTTCGGGTCGGCGCGCAGGGCTTCGCGGTAAGCGGCGGCAGCGGCGCGCGCATTTCCCGCCGCCAGCAGCTGATTCGCCTGTGCGTTGAACTTGCCGGCGTCGCCGTGAGATTCGCCGCGCGCGGAGCGCGCGGAGCGTGCGGCTGATGCCGCATGCTCTTTCTGCGCGAGGTCCTTTTGTCCGCTTTTCGCAAGCAACTGAGCGAGTTGATCGTGAACCTCCGGAGCGGAGGGACGGATTTTCTCCGCGGCTCGCAATTCGCGTATCGCTGGCTCTGTCTTTCCCAGTTCTGCAAGAGCGAGCCCGAGGTTATAGCGAACTTCATAGCTCGAAGGATTGAGCCGGGCAGCGCGTTGCAGCAGCTCGGCGGCGGGATCCCATTGCTGAAGGCCTTTGTATGCAAGGCCTGCGATGTAATAGCCCTGAAAGTCGAGCGGCTCGCGCTCGACGTATTCGCGGAGTGGAGCCACCGCATCGGAGAATTTCTCCTGGGAGATGAAGGCGCGGCCGACGGCGAGCCGGGCTTCGTCCTTATGCGGATCGAGGCGCAAGGCTTCACGAAATTCTGCGATGGCGGCATCGAGTTGCGGCGGCTGCGCGCCAGCCTGGAGAACGCCGAGGCCGAGGTGGGCGTCGGCAGAGTCGGGATGAGCGGCGACGAGCTGCTGCAGAGTCTCCGTTGCCTTGGCTGGCTGGCCTGCTTGCGAATAGGCGAGCCCCAGAGCCACCGTGACGGGCACGACCTGCTCGGGTACAGGAGGCTGCGCGAGGGTCTTCTGGAGCAGCGCAATGGCCGCAGGCGGGTTCCCTTGCGCGATCTGAACCTGCGCAAGGTTGACGGCGGCGCCGGGGAAATTCGGATCGATCTTCAGCACTGCGTCAAACTCCGCGGCAGCTGGCGCGAGCTTTTTCTGACTGTAAAGCAGCGTACCGAGCGCGAAATGAGAAGTGGCTGAATCGGGCTTCTCGTGGACAGCGGCGTGAAGTTCGGCCGCGGCGCGAGTGGGATCGCCCGTGTGAATGTAGGCGAGCGCAAGGTTGTAGTGCGCTTCCCAGTTTTTGGCGTCGAGATGCAGCGAGAGTTGGAATGCGGGTATAGCGCAGGAGACTTCGCCGGAGGCGGCGAAGAGGGCGCCGAGTGTGTTGTAGGCGCCGGCGGTAGGGTGGTCTTTGACGGTCTCGAGCAGCATTGAGATTTGCTCGGAGCTGGCTTTAGGTGAGAGGCACGTTTTGGGCAGCGCGGTAGCGGTGATGGCAGCGGCTGGATTCGGCTTGGCGGCGGGCTGCGCAGGAGCCTTCGACTGAGCGAAGTTCGAGGATGCGAGGCAGAGCGCTAGAAGAGCGAGTGACGCAGCCAAAAAAGCCGCGCGGCGGAATATCCCAGCAGCGAAAACCGCAATAGAAGCTCGACGAAAGCAGGGAGCTGGTATCTCGGCGGCGGAGGCAACCGCAGAATTGCGGGGGCTCCGCAATCTTCCATCGGCTACGCTCGAGATGGATTTCATGGTCCTGCGGCGACCGTAGCAGAGTGCGGCGGGTGCTGCAACCGGATGTTGCTGTAGCGATTTTACGAGCGGTGTATGTTCGTTCGGGGCGTTCTGTGGGCGATGCGATCCGAAGTGCGGGTGAAGCCCCATTGTTTGCGTCGAAGAGAAAACCCCAGGAGTGGCGCCGCTGGGGTGGTCGGGGGTTACGTCACGCACAATCGGGACGCTGGACGCGACGTGCAAGTAGCGAGTGCCACTCCCGGATTCTAGCGCCGGCACCCAAGGATGCCGGCGCGGGTGGTGAATCGATCGCGCTAGAAGTAAAGCTTTATACCGATCTGCAATTGACGCGCGACGCTTAAGGTGCTTAAGACCTGATTAAAGTGAGTGTCGGTGACTTGCCGGTCTGGAATGTTCCACGTCGGACTGTTGAAGAAATTGAAGCCCTCGAAACGGAACTCCGCTCTGAACCGTTCGTTGATGGGGAACTGTTTGAAGAGCGAAAGGTCCACGTTTTTGAACCAGTCCGAACGCAAGGAGTTACGTTTCAGATCGCCGAATTGGAACTTAGAGAATGTGCAGGTGAAAGCGCCAGTGCAAACGGTCTGGAACGATCCATCGGGCTGTTCGACCTGTTCGGTTCCAACGTTGAGCCAAGGGATCGAGCCGTCGGGAAGTGGTGAGCCCTTGTCATGGGCATACTTATTAACGCCGGAGACTGTGTCGAGACGCTCGTAGTAGCCGTTGCAGCAGCCGAAGTTGAGGGTCTGCGCCGGGTCACCGCCGAGACCGATATCGAAAGGCTGGCCGGAGGTGAGAGTGACGATACCATTGAGGTTCCACCCACCGATGACGTAGTCAACGACCTTGTTACCGGAGGACCATTTCTTGTTGGTTCCGAAAGGAAGCTCGTACACCCAGGCAGCCGAAAAAATCTGGGGGATGTCGATGGCGGAGTTTCCGTTATCACCGCGGACGTCGTAGGGATTCTGAATGCCGCATCCTTCGACGCCGTACCAGCCCGTGCAACCAACGTCGGTGCTCTTGGACCAAGTGTAGGAAATGAGATAGGTCAAGCCGTGCCAGGAGCGGCCGTCGAGAGAAACTTGCAAGGCGTTGTATTTGCTGGAACCGCCGCTGTAGTCGAAGGGAGTGGGCTGAACCGGCGTGACTTGATATTGATCGGTAGTGTTTCCAGGTGTATTCGGAGGAGCAAGGAACGTGAGCGGCTGAGAGTTCGTTGCAGGATTGATGGTGTTCGCATACGGGCCGAGGTCGAGCTTGTTTCCTCGGGAGCCAACATAGTTGGCATTCAGAATTGTGCGCGAGCCGAGTTGCTGCTGCACGCCGATGTTCCATTGGTCCGCGTATGGACGTTTCAGGTAGGGATCTGCGAACCAGGTTGTCTGAGTGAACGGCGTGCCGGTCGTAACCGGGATCGAAGTGCCCTGGCTCAGAGGATCGTGGGCGGACACCGAAGGAACGGAGGTGGCGGCGTTAACGTTGGCGCTCAACTGATCAAGGCTGGGCCACGTGCCTTCGTAGTTTTGAGCGGTTTGAGTGATGGCGGCCCAGTTGTCGTAGAAGCGGCCATACCCGGCGCGGATGACGGTGGATTGTCTGAGCTGGTAGGCAACGCCAAGACGAGGTTGAAAGTTGGTGTAGTCGTTGTGATAGATGGCACGGTCGGCGAGCGGCGTGACGCTGACGTTGCCCGGAAGCGTACCGCCCGGAATGCAAGGAGCGGCGACATCCGGAGGATCGCAAGGAGGAGCGTTGCGCTGGATGTAGTAAACGCCGGTTTTTGCGTCGAGGTCTCCGACGAAATTGTTCTGGTGCTTGTCATCGCCGTAAATGGGCATGAAGGTGAGGTCGTAGCGAAGTCCCAGGTTGATGGTCAGCTTGTCGGAGGCGCGCCAGGAATCCATGAAGTAGGCGCCGTCCACCCAGCCACCGTGCTCGGTTTCGAGGACGTTGCGGCGTGTGGCCTGGAATGGAACTCCCAGGACGAAGGACGCGATGGCGTTTCCACCCGTAGCGGTGGAAGCGTCGCCGGTATTCGCAGCCTGGAAGTCCACGGCGGAGTTCAGATAGAGAGCGTTGGCGTTGTTGGTTTCAAAATTTACGCCCATGCGGAAGGTGTGACGACGATAGACCTTGGTGTAGTTGCCGCCGTATTGCCAGATGTCAGAGGCCTTGGTGTAGTCAACCTGAGCGGCGTTGTGCTCGCTGGCGTTGGAGTTGCCAATGTCGCCGATGATCGCGACGATCGGAATCATCTCCACGCCGCCACGGAAGTTGCCGGCGAAATTGCTATTGAAGACTGTGGATCCGAAACTGGGCGGAGCTCCGGTTGGATTTGAACCCTGGTTAATCGTGAGCACGACCCGGCCGAAGGTGACATCCAACAAGCTGCTGCTGGAAAACGCGTGGCTGTAGCCGACGCCGACGTTGAAGCCGTCCGTCTTCTGGACGTGCGGCAGGCCCAAGAATCCACCGGAACCGGAAACGGGCTGCCAGAAGCCGAGGTAGCGTGCCCAGAGGTTGTCTTTTTCAGTGAATTGGTGATCGAGGCGGAACGTTCCGGTGTCCTGACGGACGTTCGTTGGGCTGGTGTCAATGCCGTTTCCGTTGGCGTTTCCCATGAGGTTTGGAGAGGGGAAGATCGTAGTGGCATAGGTGACCATGTTCTGGTCGATGAGACTGGAAGGAATCATGTTGCAAGGAGTTCCGCTCGTTTGGGTGTTGTTCGGAAGCAGCGGCGAAGGCACGCCCCCGGTGCAAAGAAACGGGGTGTTCTTGAAACCCGTTATTGTTCCGCCCGGCGCAGGCAGGAGCGGCGCAGGCACAACGCTGTAGGGGTTGAAAATTTGACCGGCAAAATCGGAGAAATTGCCGCTTAGTTGACCGCTTGTCGGCGTCGTATAGATCGAGGACGCAATGCTGGAATTCCGGTAGCCTTCGTAGGCTACATAGAAAAAAGTCTTGGGAGCGCCGGAGCTGTGGCCGGGAATTTCGACCGGACCGCCGCCAGCGCCGCCAAACTGATTTTGAGTAAAGGAGTACGGGGTGCCCGCGGGCAGAAAGGTGGGGCGAGCGTCGAGCCCTGCGCCGCGATAGAACTCCCACGCGGAACCGTGATATTGGGACGTTCCTGATTTCGTTACGACGTTAATGAGGCCGCCCAGCGAGCCGCCGAACGAGGCGTCGTCGTTGTGCGATTGAACCTTGAACTCTTGAATGTCATCGACGATGGGCGCGACTGCATACGTGCTGCCGAAGGAACCCTGATTGTTCACGCCGTCGAGAAGGAACAGATTGCTGCGATTGGTCTGGCCGTTTACCGACGGGTATGTAAACGTCCCGACCGGATTCGACCAGACGCCGCCGCCGCCGGCGTTCTGCGAGACATTGATCGTGACGACCCCGGGAGTGAGAGCAAGCAACTGAGTGAAGTTGCGTCCGTTGAGGGGCAGGTCATTCACTTC
>JBOGNA010000111.1:0-11336 GCA_050746925.1 Candidatus Acidiferrales bacterium | reverse complement strand
GTCCGTGCCCGGCGGAATCCGCACCTGTGAGCGACCGTCGATCGTCGGCACTTCCACTTTTGCGCCGAGCGACGCTTCCGTCACCGTAATCGGCACCACGGTGTGTAGATCGTCGCCACGCCGCTCGAAAAACGGATGCGGCTGCACGCGCGTGATGAAATACAGATCGCCAGGAGGCCCGCCGTGCAGTCCTGCGTTCCCGTGTCCGGCCACTCGCACGCGCGAACCGGTGTGCGCGCCCGGCGGAATCCGCACGTCGAGCGTTTCCATCCGCGGCACCCGCCCCTCGCCGCCGCAATTCTTGCAAATCGTGTGCAGCCGCCCCGAACCGCCGCAGCGCGAGCAGGCCACCTGAAATCGCATCTTGCCGCTCACCTGCGTCACGTGCCCCGATCCCCCGCACGTGGGACACACCTTCGCATCGCCCGGCTCCACTCCGCTGCCGTGGCACACGTTGCACACATCCAGCCGCGTGAAACTCATCTTCTTCACGGTTCCGCGCATCGCTTCGGCAAACGTAATGTCGATCTGATATTCCAGATCGGTGCCTGGTTCCTGTTCGTTGGCAGCCTGCGCCGCGTTCTGGCCGCGGAAGAATTGGCTGAACAGATCGCGGAAGCTCGTGCCTCCGCCCGCGCCGGCTCCGCCACCCGCGCCTCCGCCGCCAAAATCGAATCCGCCGAAGTCGAAATGAATATCTTCGGGCGATCCGCCGTAACCTCCGCCCGGAGGAGGCCCGCCCCCCTGCCCCGGCACATTGAATCCGAATTGGTCGTACATCTGCCGTTTCTTCGTGTCCGACAGGACTTCGTACGCTTCCTGGATCTGCTTGAATTTTTCTTCCGCGGATTTGTCGCCGGGATTCAGATCGGGGTGATATTTACGCGCGAGTTTGCGGTACGCCCCGCGGATTTCTTTTACGGGCGCCTTCCGCGGAACTCCCAACAGCTCGTAATAATCTTGTTTGGTTGTCGTTGCCATTCTGTTTGTTCGAAGTTTGAGCTACGCGCTGCCAGAAGGGACCGCGCTCATGCCCTATCAGCCGCGCCCGTCCGCGCTTCTCGCTTCAAACTTCCGACCTCGGACTTCTAAATTTTCTCCCATCGCGCGTTCCACTCGGCCAGCTCCTGCGCCTCGCGCGCGGCTTCCTCTTGCTTCTGCCGTTGCACTTCCGTCCGGCCGGCCATCGCCGCTTCTTTCGTGCTCGCTCGCTCCATCCATCGGTCGAGGATCGCCATTTTCTGCTCGACGCTCTCGGGGTCCATCTTGAAACGCAAGAACGTCCCCGTGATTTCAACCGACCGGGGGGCGAAATCGGGAGGCACGTCCTGTCCTTGCGCGTCGTAGAAAAGCCGCCGCCAATCCGCGCTCGGCGTCTCCGTGATCGATACCTGGATCAGAAAATAGTTGTCGCGAATCTTCGTGACTGCGTGCGGCGGACTGGCCCGCCGAATGCCGCTCGTCGTCAAAGCATTCTCTCCATGAATTCCACCGCCGCAACGCCGCTTTGGATTTGCCAGTAGGGGCACGGCATGCCGTGCCCTCTCGCGCCGCCATCGCAATCGTCGCCTTCAATCCCAACCGCAAATTCGTTCCACGGGAGTCTTGCGGTCAATGCAAATGCAGTTCCTTAATTCGCCTTCTTCGAATCATCTGAAATTGCGCAAAGCGCAATTTCACCCTGAGGGCCGGCAGTGCCAGCCCGAAGGGCAAAATTGCATTACGTCAGTTCGGCTTCTTCGAATCGTCCACGTCCACGAACTCGGCATCTACCACATCACCTTGTCCGCTGCCCGTGGAACCGCCCGTCGAGCCGCCCGAAGATCCACCCGACCCGCCACTACTGCCATCGTGACCAGCACCCGGAGCTCCCGCACCGCCGCCGGCCGACCCCGCCGACGCCTGCTGAGCCTTGTACATCGTCTCAGCAATTTTGTGCGAAGCTTTTGTCAAGCTCTCGGCGGCCGCGTTCAACCGATCGAGTCCGCCCTCGGTCAGCGCCCGTCGCGCTTCCTCGATTGCTTCCTCGGCCGCCTTCACATCCGGTTCTGCCAGCTTCTCGCGGTTTTCCTTGATCAGCTTCTCGGTCTGATAGACCAGACTGTCGAGCCGGTTGCGGGCTTCCACTTCCGAAAGCCGAGCTTTGTCTTCCGACGAATGCGTATCCGCTTCTTTGCGCATGCGCTCCGCCTCTTCCTTGCTCAGTCCGGTGGAAGCGGTGATGGTGATCTTCTGTTCTTTCTGCGTGGCCATGTCTTTGGCGGAGACGTTCAGGATGCCGTTCGCATCGATGTCAAACGTCACCTCCACTTGCGGCATGCCCCGCGGCGCCGGCGGAATCCCGATCAGATGGAATTTGCCGAGCGACCGGTTGCCATTGGCCACCGGGCGTTCGCCCTGCAGCACGTGGATTTCAACCGACGTCTGGTTGTCCGCCGCCGTCGAGAATGTTTCCGATTTGCGCGTCGGGATCGTCGTGTTCCGCGGAATCAGCGGAGTCATCACGCCGCCCAGCGTCTCAACGCCCAGCGATAGCGGCGTCACGTCGAGCAGCAGAATGTCTTTCACTTCGCCGCCCAGCACTCCGCCCTGAATCGCAGCGCCCACCGCCACCACTTCATCCGGGTTTACGCCCTTGTGCGGCTCTTTCCCGTTGAAAAGGTTCTTGACGATGTCCACCACGCGCGGAATTCGCGTCGAACCGCCCACCAGCACCACTTCGTCGATTTTGTCCGGCGTGATGCCCGCATCGCTCAGCGCCTGCTTCACCGGACCCACCGTCCGCTGCAGCAAGTCTTCCATCAACTGCTCGAGCTTTGCCCGCGTCAGCTTCAGTTGCAGGTGCTTCGGCCCGGATTCGTTCGCGGTGACGAACGGCAGATTGATCTCCGTCTCCATCAATTGCGAGAGTTCGATCTTGGCCTTCTCCGCCGCTTCCTTCAGCCGCTGGATCGCCATGCGATCCTTGCTCAGGTCGATTCCCTGCTCTTTTTTGAACTCGGCGATGATCCAATCGACGATCTTTTGGTCGATGTCGTCGCCGCCCAGGTGCGTGTCGCCGTTCGTGGACTTCACTTCCACCACGCCTTCACCCACTTCGAGGATCGAAATGTCAAACGTGCCGCCGCCCAGGTCGTACACCGCGATCGTTTCATCCTTCTTCTTGTCGAGCCCGTACGCCAGCGCCGCCGCCGTCGGCTCGTTGATGATCCGCAGCACTTCCATGCCTGCGATTTCGCCGGCCTGTTTCGTCGCCTGCCGTTGGCTGTCGTTGAAATACGCCGGGACGGTGATCACGGCTTTCGTCACCTTCTCACCGAGAAAGTCTTCCGCGGCGCTCTTCAGCTTCTGCAAAATCATCGCGGAAATCTCCGGGGGGCTGTACACCTTTCCCGTAATTTCCACGCGCACGTCGTCGTGCGGCCCTTTCACCACTTTGTACGGCACGCGCTTCGCTTCCTCCGTCACCTCGTCGAAGCGCCGCCCCATGAATCGCTTGATTGAATACACGGTGTTTTCGGGGTTCGTGATCGATTGCCGCTTCGCCACCTGCCCTACCAGGCGCTCGCCGCTCTTCGTAATCGCCACTACCGAAGGCGTCGTCCGCGCCCCTTCTTGGTTCGGAATCACGGTTGGCTCGCCGCCCTGCATCACGGCCACCACCGAGTTGGTCGTCCCAAGGTCAATACCTATAATCTTGCTCATTGAATCGCTCCTATTGCGTCTCGCTGGCCTCAGCCTGGATGATTTCCTTCTAAAGCTCGCCCATAATACATGTTGAGTGCTTCGTTGTCAAGTTATCTGTGTGTCTGTATTCTACTGTAACTGCGGCGTTTAATAGCATTATGGGCTTTCCCCCTCGCCAATCTCTTTGCCATGCTCGGTGAAGCCTCCCTTCCCAAGGCTGCCAGGTGCTTTCTCGTCGAACCAACTTCCATCGCTCCGCATCCCACTATGGTCGCGACTTTCTGAACACGCAGTCGGAAACGCTCGGTTCAAAGACACTCCAAATCGAGCTACAATGTCGATTCGTTTTGGGTCAGTCCGAACGCAGCATCGGGAGGGACAGTTGATTCTTCGATCTCATCCAGCCAGCCGCAGGATTTTGACCGCTGCGCTCGCCTTGTTTGCCTTCGCGCCAGCTGCGGTGGCCCAGGCTCAATCCAAGCCGGCCAGCGCAAAGGCGCACGCAAAGCCCGCTCCTGCCGAATCGCTCCCGCCGCCCATGAAAACCTTCGGTGTGAAGTCCGCTCCGATCACGATGGAAGTCTTCAGCGACTATCAGTGCCCCGCGTGCCGGGCGTTCTTTGAAAACACGCTGCGCTTCATGATTAATGACTACGTCGCTTCGGGGAAGGTTTACCTGATCCACCGGGATTTCCCGCTCGCCGGACACGCCTACTCGATGGACGCGGCGCGCTACGCAAACGCAGCCGGCCGAATCGGAAGGTTTGAAACCATCGATGCTGCGCTATTCGACACGCAGGACAAATGGACGCGAGACGGAAGCATGGAACAGTTCGTAGCCACGGCTCTCGGCGCAGCCGACTTCAAGCGCGTGCAAAAACTTGTGCAGGGCTGCCTCACTCAAACCGTCGCCGTAAAGCCCGCAGCGCAGACCAATCACGCCTGCGAGATCGACACTTACATCGAGCAAGATAAGGCGCTCGGACTAAAAGTTCCCGTTACCGCTACGCCGACGATCGTCATCACCTACAAAGGCCAGCGGTATCCGCCCATGTCCGGGATTTTCACCTGGCCCATCATGAAGCAATATCTCGACTCCCTGCTGAGCCAGTAAATGATCCCGAAGAAATGAATCCGTAAAATGACCAGCGCCGCTCGCGGACAATTCGGAAAGATCCTACTCATCGTCGGCCGTCTCGCGCTTGCGGCGATCTTCATCGTCGCCGCTTACGCAAAGCTCAAGCCGCAGGCCGCCGTTCCTTGGTCGCCCGGATCGGTGCGCGTCTCGCTGGCGATGTTCGCGATGCAGGTTGATTCCTACCAACTGCTGCCGCCGTCACTCGTCAGCCCCGCCGCGCATCTGCTGCCGCCCTTTGAACTTCTCGTCGGCCTCTGGCTGCTCGCCGGCATCGGGCTGCGCTATTCCGCTCTCATCACTTCGCTTCTTATGACGCTCTTCTTTGCCGTCACCGTTCGCTCCTACCGGCTCGGCCTCGAAATCAATTGCGGCTGCTTCGGCCCCGGCGAACGTCTCGGCCCCAAGACCCTGATCCGGGACGGCTCGCTTCTCGCTTTGGCTCTCGCCGTAGCCATCGGTGCCTTTCTCGCCCATCGCAAACGCAGCACCACAAGCGCCGCCAACGCAGCTCCCGCCACGACATCGCTCGCGTAATCGCATCGAACTGCGTCGCACGACGCCTAGCAGGTTCCCTGTCATCCTGAGGGCATCCGGCCAGGATGCCTGACCCGAAGGATCTCAACTTCTCATTCGCCCCGCCCGCGCCACTGTGAATCCGTCCTATAATGAACTCCGTTCGCGGCGCACAATCGCGCATGCATCCATGAAAACACTCGACCAATATCTCGACGACGCGGCTCAAGCCCACGGGCACATCTGCGCCGGTCAAGTCCTCGGCGTCCGCCTCGCCATGCTCGGCCTCCGCGAACTCGGCATCGAGGATCCCGTCCGCGAACGCAAGCGCCTCGTTACCTACGTTGAAATCGACCGCTGCATGACGGACGCTGTGGCGCTCGTCGCTGGATGCCGCCTCGGCAAGCGCGCGCTGAAGTTCCTCGACTGGGGCAAAGTGGCGGCCACGTTTCTCGATTTGCAGTCAGGTCGTGCCGTCCGCATCGTCGCCCGCGAGGATTCCAAGAAGCTCGCGAACGAAATGTTTCCCGCGCTCGATAAGGAAAAAGGCCAGCAGCAAGCCTACCGCGTCATCCCCGACGATCAGCTCTTCGACAAGCAGTGGGTTCGCGTCGAAATCCACCCGGAGGATTTGCCGGGCTTCAAAGGTCCGCGCGTCGTGTGCGACCAGTGCGGCGAAGGCATCAACTTCAAGCGCGAAGTCGCCGTGGACGGCCGCACCCTCTGCCGCGCCTGCGCCGGCCAGCGCTACTACACGCCGCTTCACAAATGACTTGCTGAATGGTTTTGGCCAAGCGGAAATGCAGCGCTCTCAGGGAAGAGGCGCCGCGCAGGATTGACATCCCCCCTAAGAAGTCCAGGGGCTCAGGCGCGGGATCCAGCGCGGGACACTCTTGCAATAGTTTTGATAATCGGCGCCGAACTTCCTTTCGAGCGTCGGCTCCTCGTACAGATGCACGAACATCATCAAGCCCACGACGGCTGCGACCGCGACGATCAGCGAGCCGCGATTCGCCTGTCCATACAACATCCACAGGCTGAACCAGCCCAGGAGGAAGCCCGTGTACATCGGATTCCGCGCATAGCGATACAAGCCGACAACGACGAGCCTTTGCGGCGGCGCCATTGGCGCGGGCGTTCCGTGCCCCGTCCAGCCGAAATCCCAGATGCATTTGATTGCAACCGCGAAACCCAGCGCGGCCGGTACGATGAAAATCAACCGCCAGCCGGCCGCGGCCTTTTCGTACTCGTGAAAGCCGAGCCAGCCGGGCAGCAGCCAAAACCACAGCGCCAAGAACGCTGCGCCCACGCAGAGGGATGCAATCGCCGCGGGCCAGTTCGCTCCGCGATTGGCTTCCGCTGAAAGTTCTTCCTTTGCGCTTGTCATCGTCGACCCCTGAAACGAAGACTCCGTTCCGGCCCTCTTTCACTACTACGCGCGGCATCGCATATTGTTGCAGCCGCGCCGAGTGCGTTACACTCGCGTGCTCCCAGGAGGGATTCCGGATGAAAGGCTCGCCGAAGGTGATTGAGGAACTGAACAAAGCGTTGCGCGAAGAGCTTACCGCGATCAATCAGTATTTCCTGCACGCGGAGATGTGCGAGAACTGGGGCTATGAGAAACTTTCCGAGTACATCAAGAAACAATCAATCGGGGAGATGAAGCACGCGGAGTCGCTGATGGAACGCATCCTTTTTCTCGACGGCTCGCCCTCGATGAAGCCGCTGGAGCTGACGGTCGGCAAGAACGTGCAAGAGATGCTGGAGAGCGATCTGAAACTCGAAGTGGGCGCGGTGAAGGATTACAACGCGGCCGTGCAAGTGGCGGTGGCGGAGAAAGACAACGGGTCGCGCGATCTTTTCGTCACACTGCTTAAGGACGAAGAGGAACACGTCGATTGGCTCGAGGCGCAGATCCACATGATCAAGGAACTGGGATACGAGCGCTACCTCACAATGCAGATGGGCGACGAAGAAGAAAAATAAATTTCATTTCGCGGCCGCTAGGGCACTCTGCCGGCGACATATTCTCTAGAAGCTGTCTCAAAAATGCCCGAGCCGATGATCTCGGAACCCTTCAGGGGCTAAAGCCCCTTGCTTTTCGGATTCCAATGTCGGAGCCCTTCGTTCCTCAGGACAAGCTGAAGCTCCGACCCCTTAAACACCATCCATGCGATGACCTCTACGGAACCACCGGCAGGCTGATGAAGCTTGCCATGCCTGGCGCGTGCCAGATTCGCTGCGTCGCTTTCTGATAATCCGCGGGCTTGGCGTAAAAAATATTTGGAACGAATGTTTGCGGATTGCGATCGTAGAGCGGGAACAAACTGGATTGTATCTGCACCATGATGCGATGCCCCGGCAGAAACACGTGGTTCACGGTGGGCAAAGCGAAGCGATAGATCAAAGGCTGGTTCGGCGCGATCGCTTCCGGATGCTCGAAGCTCGAGCGATAACGCCCGCGAAAAATATCGAGCGAAATAGACAGCTCGTAGCCGCCCATTGCGGGTTGCGATGCCATCGTGCCCGGATATACGTCGATCAGCTTGACGGCCCAATCGCTGTCACTGCCGCTGGTGGAAGCCGAGAGATTTACTTCCGGGGCACCGCTCACTCGAATCGGAGCAGTTAGCGGCGCCGTTTCGTATGTGAGAACGTCGGTGCGGCCATCGACGAAGCGTTGATCGGTGACGAGCCATCGCCGCCAGGCGTCACTGTCGTCGGGAGCTACGGGCCGCGGGAGATACGGTACCGGATTCGCGGGATCGGAAACGTATTCATCGAATTTCGAATCCGCAGAGCCGCCCGCCGGCGCGTCAAACGACAAACCTCCATTCGACGCGAGATACAACGGCCGGGATTTATTCGCGCAACCGGAATCGCAACTGAGCGGCCAGGATTTGAAGCGGTCCCAATGATTTTCGCCGGTGTTGTAGATCATCACCGGCGGAGTGTCGGCCTTGGGCGCCCCATCCACGAGATATTGATTGAAGAATGGAAGCAGCACGTCGCGACGCCATTGCAGCGCGGTGTCGCCTTCAAACATCAGCGGCCCGAGCGAAGAGCCGTTGTAATTCGCGCCGCTGTGTCGCCATGGGCCCATCACCAGAAAATTTTTGTCGTGGGCGGTATTTTTTGGCTCCACAGCGGCCCACGAGTGGATTCCGCCGTACATATCTTCCTGGTCCCAGAGCCCCTGCTCCCACATCGTCGGGACGGTGAGCGGAAGGGTGGCGAGAATCTTGTCGAGCGCCTGCCCCTGCCAAAATGCGTCGTAGGCCGGGTGCTCTTCGATCAAGCGCCAGAAACCAAACTGCTCTTGACCAGCGTCGCGCGCGAAATCTCCGGCAGAACCTTTTTCAAGATAGTTGGTGTAGTCGTCGTGCCCTGTGCGCGGAACGGGATGTCCCTCTCCACGAACGGTGGTCTGATCGGAAATGTAGTCGATATTATTCTGGCGAAACGCACCGTAATGAAACCAGTCGTCGCCCATCCAGCCGTCAATCATCGGACTTTCCGGGGCAGCAACCTTCAGCGCAGCATGCGGGTGGAGCAGGGCCATCACGACCGTGAAACCTTCGTAGGAGGAGCCGAGCATTCCGACTTTGCCATTCGACTCGGGAACATTTTTGACCAGCCAATCGATCGTGTCGTAGCCGTCGGTGGTGTCGTCGGTGCCGGTGGTGTTGAGCGGGCCGACCGGCGGCGGGGTCATCAGGTAGTTCCCTTCCGAGCCGTACTTGCCGCGAACGTCCTGAAACACGCGAATGTATCCCGCGCGGACGAAGACTTCGTCGCCTTGCGGCAGTTCATCGATCATGAAGGGAGACTCGGTGCGTCGAGTACGAGTGGCGGCATCGTAGGGCGTGCGGGTGAGAAGGATGGGTGCATTCTTCGCGCCGTTGGGCACCACAATCACGGTGTAGAGCTTCACGCCGTCGCGCATCGGAATCATCGCAACGCGCTTCGAGTAGTTGTAACCGGTGCGCGGGAGATCGACGTGCGCCGGAATGTCGTTGGTGCGGGCGCTGGTCTGCGCGAGCGCGGGCAAGGCGGAGATGATGAGAACAATCGCGGCTGCGAAGGCAAGCTTAGAAGCACGGCTCAAAAGGTTCATAGGTTTCCTTAGACGTGATATCGATGGCGATGTCGCGTGGGCGGCGATTTTGCCGGTCGCGAACGGGATACGATATCACGGCGGAGGCAGGTGCCGAGTGGGGTGAGACGAGTGATGAGTGATTAGAGACGGGTGATGAGTGACTGGTGATCGATGAGGTTTGGGGACGCATTCCAGTTTTGAGATGGCAAATCGCGATCTATTTGCGATTAGAAATTTTTAGTAGGCTTATTTTGCTATGACTTACGGGGAATTCTAATCGCGCATTTGCGATTAGAAATGTGGCGGTAAGTGGCCTGGAATCAGGGGGCAAAAGTGGCGTTTTCGCCTCTCGAGGCGACCCGCTCGCCGATACTGAAGTTTTTATCGTCATACGAAAACGGTTGATGGTAGCGCGAAACCCGCGTCTTGGGAATCCGTAGAACTACTTACGGTCTGTGGAAAACGGGGATCGGAAGATGGGCCAGGGTTGAAAACGGGGAGCGCCAGAGCATGCATCACTGCGGCGCCGACATTTGCCGTTCAAGATGGAATTGATCGAGCCGTTTTGAAAACCTGAGGGATGCGAGAGTCCCCGCAACCGGCGTCAACTTAGGGTGGTGGTGTCATTTGAATCTTGAAAAGGAGAGGCAAATCACAAAGTAGGGGTACTTGGAGTCTTAATTGCCCATATTTCTTTGAATCATGCGCCGATTTTGGAATTCATAATCATATGTAGCACGATAGGTTTGTGGCAGATCGTCAAATCCAAGATAGTTGAGCTTAATATCCACTTGGAGGGCAAGATTGGATTCGGTCCACAAGGCCGGAACATTCCCCACGATTTTGTACTCCAATTTAAAAGGCATAAAAGAGGGAAGAGACCCTATTCGGATGATATCGGTCGCTTCACTGATTCCATGCGAGGCCGTCAATTTCCACTCTCCCTCCAAATTGCGGGCCACCAAATCACCGTCATTGTAGATTGTTGTGTTGACGGCGTACCTAGTTACATCAGGTCTATGGACAGGATGAAAGGGAGTGATTTCCATTCGACTATTGATCTTGGGAGTAGCCTTCTTGACCGTAAGGTCATGAGCCTTCCGCATGAAGCCAATTTGAAGCAGGCCGATTCTATTGGCGACGAGAGCGCAGACAAGAGTGGCAGCAACCCCTAGGGCTATCCATTCGACTTCATTTAACATACGTCTCTGCTCCTCTGACCTATTTCGAGGCCTTTTTACGTAAATAAGGGAGCAGATGAACACGACCCTCACTGTCAGCGGCAGTCTGATACTCGTTACAGGTAAATCTTTTCCAGAGTGAGAATAAACCGAAGGGCTTTACGCTATATCTTACGGCGACCGCAAAAGTTGCGCGACCGCGATTTCCAGCTTCCCATGAGGATGGAAATGTCACGCTCTCTCCGTGTTTAATCTCTCCATAGCTCATTTCATTCTGAGCATCAAGTTTTTCATATGCCATGGCGAGAGTCGGATGCCGTTCTAATCTTTCGCATGGTTCGGCACCCAAGTTGACGGAAGGAAAAGGCATTTGTAGATTTTCTGTGCCCGCTCCCATCATTACGTCCCCGATTACAAGTCCAGCTTCGGCATCATACATACTTACAAGGAGAGGATTGTGGATTGTGAAGGTTAAGGGATTTGAGCCTTTTGCACCAAAGTCTACTGGGGCGATTTCAGGGTTAGATATCACAAATTGCTGAAGTGATATCCATGTCGCGATTCCCAAGATGAAAGCCCAAGTTTTCCGAAGAAACCAAGCACTCCATTTGTATAGAATTGCTCGAATTTGAGAATGTCGTATTTCCGTCTTTAACTTGGCTTCGGCCTTCGCATGTTCAATCGCTACTTTGTCTCTTTGTTTTCGGTTCATTTGTTC
>JBOGNA010000110.1:0-64837 GCA_050746925.1 Candidatus Acidiferrales bacterium | reverse complement strand
GTAGCACAGGTTGAACACGCGTCTCGTGTGGCGTCGCACGAGTTCCTCCCAGGCCGACCCTTCGCCCCGGAGACATTGCTGTACCAGTTGAGCGTCGGGCTCCAATCTTCCTCAGCCTCGCAACTTGCTTCACCTCTTCGGCCTCAATCATGAAACGCAATTTGGGGACGAAAAGTTCCACGGCGTCATCGGCATCTTATCGATATTGCGCAAGGGAACACAAGCAATCGAACGCCTGGGTGGTGTCTTAATTTGGATTTTTGTTCTGCTACTAGTAGGGTTCTGTGTCCCGTCTCTCAAATTCGACGTTCCTGCCCTCAGGCCGATTGACCCAATAAACGACCTCAGTATGGTAGACCGCATCAGTGCCACTTTTATAAGCGATGCAACCAATGAGAATGAGTTTACCGCTGTGGAATTCGGCACCCTCATATGGAGCATAAACATCAATAATGATTCCCTCATTTCCGGGAAAGACTGCGTCAAGGTGTTTGCCGTAACCCTTTTCATGAAGTGGCTTTTCGACTTCTGTCCACCTATGGGCATTGTCATCACACCAACCGCCGTGTCCGCCTCCGGTCGTCAGCCTGAAGTACGGATTAGCGGGCAAAATCGCCGGGGATCGCCCGTAGTTTCGGAATTTAATCTTGAGGATCATATGGTCAGCTTTTGGATCGGCGTTCTCGGCTTCGATGGGGCCATCTATTCCTACCGAAGGGCGCGTTTGGGCCTCAAGAGCTTTGTTGGCAGTTACGGCGAGACCGGAACTTGCTGTGGCAGCATTATTCATTGCCTTGCTCTGCCTCTTCATTTCAACCAATGTAGCTTCGAATTGCCTCTGGTTTTGCGCCAAGGTTTGGCCCAAGTCGTTGCGGTTCTCCCGCAATATACGCCTCAGGGCTCGCCTATTTTGTATGTTGCTGTTCTCCAAGGCAGATTGAATCTTCTCGGAGGCAGCTACGATTCTGTCGGTTTGTCCGGAGCTTGTAATGATTTCGTATGTGGTTACAATCGTGGCGACGGCCATCGCGATCGTCGCGAGGGCAATAAGTCTATTGCTGACCTCCGCTTTCTTCAGGGAATCCCACCACTCGCCGATTTTCCCTCCCAAATTCAATCTCCAAGGTTCGTGTGGTGGCGAGGTGTTGCGGCCTGCGGATGTGGACTGCTCTGTGTCCTTTATGGACTCATCTGCCTTCACTTCTCCTACATCTCCAGAAAAGGAACCGTCTGGGGCGCTCTGCTGGGGCTGGTTCTTATCGTTTTCGGGTGTTGGATTGGTCATATTGGCCTTCGGCTACTCGATTCCAATACTGTACCACACAAATATCTCTTGACAAGCAATACTTATTGGGGTACAGTTATTGGCATAGGGAGAGCGCAAATGGCGAACGTCCTACCGAAAGAAAAGCAGGTGGCAGTGATAAGCGCACTGGCGGAAGGCTCTGGCATCCGGCAGATTGAGCGTATGACGGGCATTAACCGCAACACGATTATGAATCTTGGCGTGCGCGTCGGTAAGGGCTGCGCGAATCTGCTCGACCGCAAGATGCGGAATCTCCCCTGCGAACAACTGCAATTCGATGAATTGTGGGGATTCATCGGCAAGAAGCAGCGCCATGTAATGCCCGACGATAACCCGGAAATGGGCGACGCTTGGACGTTCTGCGCGATTGACCCCGAAAACAAGCTGGTTCCTTCGTTCATGGTGGGCAAGCGGGATGCAGCCACGGCGAACGCATTTGTTAGCGATGTAGCTTCACGCCTAGCCAATCGCGTTCAAATCTCTACGGACGCATTGCGGCAGTATGTGGAAGCCGTCGAACTAGCCTTCGGCTCCAACGTGGACTTCGCGCAGATCGTCAAGGTTTTCGAGAGCGAGGCAGCCGATGCGGAAGTGATTCGCGTGGACAAGACTCCGCTCGTTGGCCGTCCCGACCTAGCGCTTGCTTCCACGAGCCACGTTGAGCGATTGAACGGCACCACGCGCCTTCACATGCGACGCTTGACCCGTCTCACCTACGCTTTCAGCAAGAAGCTGGAAAACTTCGAGGCAGCCGTTGCGCTTCACTTCGCTTACTACAATTTTGTGAAGCGCCACAATACGCTTCGTATGACTCCCGCAATGGCGGCAGGAATCGAACGGGATTTCCTGACAGTGCGGGATTTGATTGAGGCGGCAGCTTGAATCACATTGAGGAGCTTCGGGACGTAATTCGGCGTTTGCATGGCGTCGAATCGAAATACATTGAGAGCGTGCCAGTGAAAGAGACGTTTCAGGGAAAGACGGTGTGGGAGGGAATCGTAGAAGTGTTCGAGCTGGTGGGACACCCGAAAGCGCCAATGGTTTACGCATGGGCGCACGAGACAGACGATGCCGCGAATCCACGACGGCATGTCACTGTTCTGCACGTCCACCCAGTGACCTCAGCAGTTCTGGCGGTTCGCGCATCCATCGTTCAGGAGTTCAGGAATGCCGAAGCTCAAGAAAGCTAAGAAGGCTGGTAGGCCGCCGCTTCCGAAGGGACACGCGAAAGCTGGTACGTTGCGTGTGCGCGTCACGCCAGAGGAACTGAGAGCCATTGAGTCGAAAGCCAAGAGCGCGAAGCAGACCGTTTCACAATGGATTAGGAGCACTCTAAATGCCAATCTCTAGCGCGGCGAACTTCAAATTAAGACACCACCAACGCCTGGCTCCCCAGACCGCTCTCCGCCAGGTTGTATTTGGCCTTGCCTGTTTGCGCCATTTTGGCTGTTGCAGAGGCGCGCCGCCAGGTGGAAAGTGGGTGCTTCGGCGCAGGATTCGGAAGGATACGATCGGGAGGAAGCGATGCGTTTCAACCGGTTTTTGCTGGATGAGTGGATGAACGAGTATCAACATTCCGAGCGGCCGATGGAGTTCGATCTTTCCACGAGCACTGGTCCAGTGTGGACGCTGCGGGAATTACTGGCGCTTGGCGAACCGGATGAGTGGAACCGGCTGCTGGATACGAGTTTGGACTACACGCGCTTGCAGGGCAGCGCGCCTTTGTGCGACGAGATCGCAAAGCTGGAACGCGTGGATGCGGCGGACTTGCAGGTGACGACCGGAGCGGCGGAGGCGCTGCTGCTCCTGTTCGGCGATTGCGCGGAGCCGGGCGCGAACGTAGTCGTGTCGATGCCGGCGTTTCCTTCGTTCTACGAGATGCCGCGAGCGCTCGGAACGGAAGTGCGTTTTTATCATCAGCGGCGCGAGAATCGATTTCGCATCGTGCGGGAGGAAATCGAGGCGCTCGTGGATGCGCGCACGAAATTGCTGCTGGTGAATTCGCCGCACAATCCCACGGGTGCGACGATTGACGCGCAGGAGCTCGAGGGCCTGCACGATTTTGCCGCGGGGCGCGGGATTCAATTCGTGGTGGATCAGGTGTTTCATCCGGTGTATCACGAGCGGCCTGGTGCTACTTCTCCTGCGACCGCTTCCACAGTCGCTTCGGCGACCCGGCTGCCTCACGCGACGGTGCTGGGAGATTTTTCGAAAGCCCTCTGCCTGGGCGGATTGCGAATCGGATGGATCGTGGAACGCGATCGCAGCCGGATGGAGCGCTACCGGACGGCACGGGCGTACTCGACCGTGTCTGGCGCTGCCATGAGCGAGGCGCTAGCCGTGCTCGCGCTTCGAAATCACCAGGCGATTTACGAGCGCGTTCGCGCGGTGACGAAAGCGAACCTCGCGATGCTCGACCGATTCTTTGAAGCGCACGCAGACACTCTGAGCTGGATCCGGCCCGAAGGCGGCATGACCGCGTTTCCGTGGCTGAATTCCGGCGAGGATTCTCGCCCGTTTTGCGTGGAAGCTGCCAAAAACGGTGTGCTGCTCGATCCGGGCGATTGTTTTGACGCTCCCGCGCATTTCCGGCTGGGGTTTGGCGCTGTGTCGAAGAGATTTGGCGCTGCGCTTGAGCGGCTCGGTGAAGTGATCGAGCGGCGCTCGGTGCGGCGGGCTGTTGCGGATTGAAATTGGGCAGCCAAAAGCCACGCCTTCGCGGAAATTATTCACGCCCTGCTGACAACATCCTGCCAGTCCCGGCTTGACACCTTCGGAACCGAGCTGTTAGCTTCTGCCACCAATGGCTGGCAAGTCCCGAAAATACTTTTTGCTCGTTGTGGCGGTCGCGGTTGCCGGATTTATTTTCTTTGAGTTCCGGCATTCTTCTGCGATGAAGAGGTTCGATTGGGGCGCGGTGGCTGCCTCGCTCCGTCACGCGAATCTCGCTCTCCTGCTTCTGTCGCTCGTGGCGATCTACGTCTGCTACGCGATTCGCGCGCTGCGCTGGATGCAGTTTTCGCGAACCCTGGGGCGCACCAACTTCTGGAATATGTTCAGTGCGACGATTATGGGGTTCGCTTGTAACTTTCTGCTGGGACGTCCGGCGGAGCCCATTCGCCCGATTTTGATTGCCAAGAAGGATTCGCTGCCCGTCGCTGGAATGTTCGGCGTCTATTTCCTCGAGCGGATTTCGGATATCGCCGCGACGGTGGTGCTGGCAGGTGTCGCGCTTGTGCTTTTCCAGGGGCGCGGGCTCGTGAACGATCAGAACGCGCATCTGCTGGCTTTCGCCCGTTCGACGGGGAAGGCGCTGCTGCTGGGGCTCGTTGTAGTGATCGCACTGCTCGTTTATTTTCGCTACCACGGCGCTCGATGGCTGGCCACACGATTGCAGGAACCGAAGTGGCGCACCGGCTGGCGCGAGAAAATTGTTGTCGTCGTCGAAGGATTCAGCGAGGGGCTGCAGGGAATTCGCGGGTGGAGCGATTTGGCATTGCTGGTGGTTTATACAGCGCTGCACTGGCTGCTGGTGGCATTCATTTATCTTTGGATCGCCCATGCGTTCGGCGGACAGCTTGCGTCGCTCGATTTTGCCGGGGCGCTGCTGGTTCTCGCGTTCACGATGGTGGGATCGGTGGCCCAACTTCCCGGAGTGGGCGGCGGCGCGCAGGCCAGCAGCATTCTTGTGTTCACGCTGATTTTTGGAGTAGAACAGGAAGCAGCCGTGACCGTATCCATCGTCACGTGGCTGATCACGTTTGCGGGGTGCTGCCTGGTCGGCGTGCCATTGATGTTTCGAGAGGGCTGGTCGATGGGAGAATTGCGGCGCATGGTCAAAGAGCAAGAGCGGGCGGGCGAAGCGACGTTGCTGGCGGATGCCGAGCGGCAGCCGGCGGCTCGGAAAGAGAGGACTCGTTGAAGTGCCCCTTTTGCGCGCACCTCGATGACAAAGTCGTAGATTCGCGAGAGGCGCGCACGGGCGACTTGATTCGCCGCCGCCGCGAGTGCCTGAAATGCAACCGCCGCTTTACCACCTACGAGCGCATCGACGAAATTCCGTACATGGTCATCAAGAAAGACGGCCGCCGCGAGAAATTCGACCGCCAGAAAATCTTGCAGGGATTGCTGAAGGCGTGCGAAAAGCGCCCTGTGCCAGTCGGAAAGCTCGAAACGATTGTGGACGAAGCGGAAGCCTACGTCAGCGAAGCGCCGGAGCGTGAGCGCACGACGGCAGAAATCGGCGAGCAGCTTATGAAGAGCCTCAAGAAGCTCGACAAGGTTGCCTACGTTCGCTTCGCGTCCGTCTATCTAGATTTCAAGGACGTGAAAGAATTCATGGACGAGCTGAAGGGCCTGCTGAAGGACCGCGCGAAGAAGTGACCGGAGCTACTGCGCCTGCCACACGCCCGCGGAGAATTTTTTGATCGTCTTGAATCCCAGGTGCTCGTAGAGCCGTACTGCGGACGTATTCACCGCCGTAACGGTCAGCGACAGCCACTCATACCGCCGCCGCTGCAGCGCCTGAATCGACGCTTCCATTAACGCGCGGCCGATGTGATTTCCCTGGTAACCGGGCAGAACGCACACTTGAGTCGTGTGGCCCACGCCCTCCTGCACCGTGGAAGTCAGCACCATTCCCACGAGCCGGTCGCCCGTCGCCGGCCGCACCAGGAATGACGCTTCCGGCAGGAACTGGCCGCAGCCGGGTAGAATCACGATGTTGCGAAGGAACTTCATTCCGCCCGCTTCCGACCGGTATTGATCGTTGATTTCACCATCGACGTGATCCGCGTAGGAAAGCTGGATCAATTTCGCGGCTGCGTCGAATGCCCGATCGGTCCAGAGTTCCATGCGGAAAGCGCTGGAGAGCGGCTTCTCGCTCAGCTCCACGTCTGCTAGACGCAGCAGCATGAACTGCCGCGTGTGAAGCCGCATGAATTTCGAGAGAAACGCCGGCTCAAATTCGGCGCCGAAAGGCATCAATTGCGCTTCGATGCGCTCGAGTCGCGGAGTCGCGCGCAGCGACGTGAGCATTTCGTTCAGGATCTCAGTCGAAATCGGCGAGCGCACATAGTCGGAAGCAACAAACAGGCCGCCGATTAGTCCCTTGTGATCTTCGAGGACGTAGAAGCCGTAGCCCGCGGGGCGTCCGTTATCGAGCGCGAGATAGCCGTTCAGCGAGCGGGAATCGATGAATTTCCGGATGAGGTCGATCGAGGGACGATAGTCCCAATGCAGTTCCTCGCGCCAGTGGCGAGCTTCCTCTTGAAACAGCACATCCAGGGATCTTGAATGGACCTGCCGGAGGTCAACAATCTGCATGAAGGCCCGCGCCGCTCCCGGAAGTCATTATAGCCGGGTGTCCCGATAGAACCCAAGCCGGTGTAAGTGTTGGAAACGCAAAAGGGTGTTGTACCGGTACGGCTAGATAATTGTGCTAACATGCGTTCGTCGAGGCGCAGCGGTCGAGCGCCCGCGCTCAACGGATGGCCGTCCTCTCAGAGCTACGCTATCCCACCACGCGTCCCGCCAAAGTTCTCTCCGCGCTGCTGGCGATCATTCTCTTTTGCTTCGTCTCGGTCGCTACCGTTGCGGGGTTTCTCCTATATCAGGTCCTGAAGCCAGCACACTCCGCATCGTCCTACGACTTGAATGTAATGATGGGTCACCCGGTCCCATTCTCTTTTCCCATTCCGGGAGAGCCGGAGCGGGAAGGGTGGTTTTTTCCAGGACTCCGCGGAGCGCCCACGATCGTGGTGTGCCACGGATATCTTTCGCAGCGCGCAGACGTATTGACGCTGGTATCCGCTCTGCAGGATCACCAGTTCAACGTGTTTGTGTTCGACTTCATGGGACACGGCACAAATCCAGGCGTCACCACGCTGGGATATCGCGAGACCGCAGAGCTGGCAGCAGCGATTCAAGCGCTGTCAAGACGGGATGACGTCGATCCGAAGCGCTTCGGGGTGTGGGGCGTGAATATGGGCGGATACGCCGCTCTGGAAGTTGCCGCGACCGATCCTCGAATTGTGGCACTGGTGGTGGACGATCCCTGGGACGATCCGCGCGACAAGATCCAGATTGAGGTGAAGAGTTCCGGCCTCGGAGCCATTCCGTACGTGAGCCGGTTTAGCGACTGGGGATTCCGCCTCATCAACTACAAGTTTCGATCGCAGCAGCCCGTCTCAACGCACCTGTCGAATACACAGGGAGTCGCCAAGCTCTTCATCGAATCAGATGACCGCCCGGGCCTCGCCGACGAAACGCTGCGGATTTTTGGCCGCGCGCCCGAGCCAAAACAATTAGTGCGCGACCGATTGAGCTATTCCGAAATGACCGACGACGATCGCCACACTTACGAGAATCAGATCGTCAATTTCTTCCTGCAGAATATTCCGCCTACTTCGCGTTAGATTGGTTTGGTGCGGCGGGAAACACCGGAACGTAAACAATTCCTTCATACGGTTCGTCGAGCGCTCCTTCGATCCTCCCCATTTTTCTGATTTCCGCCAGACCCTGAGGGTTCGTCAATACGAGCGCAGCCCGCGTGTCCGAAGGCGACCACTCTGGAACTTTCCGCTCGAGATAAAAATCGAGGCCGTACTGCCACGAGCGCGTTAGATCAAACGTGAAGACGCGATCCGGATAGCGGTCGTTCCGGAGCATGTCGGCGTGAAATCTCGCCGATAGCTGCGGGTCGAACGCCGGCAACACTCGCAATCCCGCCGCTTCGGTGAATACTGCGACCATTAGAAGTGACAATGTTAGGAAAGCACGATTGCCGAGTCGCCCGAGCAGCGCGACCGCGACTCCTGCCACGATTCCGAAAGCCGCCATAACCAGTATCGTTCGCCCCGCTCCGTCGTCCACGGAATGCGGAAGCCGCTTCAGAAAATGGATCGCGAAGAGCGAGAGCACAACCCACGTGAGACCAATCCCGACGGAGGCCCATCGGGACGACGATCCGGCCGGCTCGGTTCGGGGCGCAGGCGAGATTTCACGTCCAAGCCCAACCGCAATCAAGAGCGCGAGCGGCGGAAAGGCCGGTAAGATATAACCGGGCAGCTTCGATTGCGAAAAGCTGAAGAAGAGGAGCGGAAACGCCGCCCAGCAAGCGAAGAAAAATCCGGGCGAATCGCTGAATGATTTTTCTCGCCACCGCCGCATCGCTCCCTGCGCCACGGGCCACAAGCCCGCCGTCCAGGGCACCATGCCGAGAATCAGAATCGGTACGAAATACCAGAAGGGCTGCCGATGCTGAAACATCGGCGTCAGGTAACGCTCGAAATTGTGCTGAAAAATGAATATGTGGATAAAATCGGGATTGCGCAGGGCGCAGACAACGTACCAAGGCAGCGCGACAACGCAGAAAGCCGCAATCGCAATCGGATGCGCCAGCCGAAACCCGTCGCGCCATCGCCCGGTCGCAAGAGCCCAAGTTCCTACCGCGCCGCCGGCAAGTACAACCCCCGCAGGCCCCTTGGCGAGCACGGCAAGCCCCAGCCACACTCCGAATAATGCGAGAGACGCATACTCCGACGCGTCGCCATGGGTGGCAGCATCCGCCCAGCGCCGCAAGGCACCGCGGCGCCGCAATACCGCCGCAGCACTAGCCATCGCAAGCGCAAGTGCAGCGCTGAATAGCATGTCCGGCGACGCTGCCCGCGCAAATCCAATCGCAGCGACGCTCGTTGAAAAAAAAAGCGGTCCGATCAACCAGGCCGAAGCCAGCGGCTCGCTCTCCGCACCATAATGCTTCCAACCAAGCCATCCGATCGCGAGCGCCACCGCGAGCGCCGCAAACGCTGAAGGCAGCCGCGCGGCCCATTCCGCCGGCAAATGAAACAAAAATCCCGCCCCCCCCGCCCAGTAATACAGCACCGGCTTCTCAAACCACGGTTGCCCGTACAAGCGCGGCGTCACCCAATCCCCACTCGACGCCATCGCCCGCGCGATCCACGCATATCTCGGCTCGTCCGGCCCCACGAGTCCAATCGCCCCCAAATGGCTGAACAAGCAAATCACAACAACCACCGCCGCACCGGCGAGCGCCGCAAGGTTGTTGCGTTCCCGAAGCCGCGAAAAATCGCTCATTCCAGCAGCACGCCCCACTCACGCAATCCATATGAACCCGACGACGCTCGCGGCCCTGCTATCTTCACGCCGATTCGCTGCCGCAAGCTCGCCGAGTCTAACACCGCGCCCTACAATGTTTCAGCACGGAAGCCTTTCCGCACTCATCGCTAGCATCCCCTCACAAGCCTCTTGCATAATGTCGCGCGATGCGACAATGGCTCGAATACGCAGCTGCATGGACAGGACTGAAAGCCCTAGGCCTCCTACCGCGCCCCGCAGCCCGTTTTGTGGGCGCGGCATTTGCCTCGGCGGCCTACGTCGTCCGCACGCCGCTGCGCCAAGCCGCCCTTTTCAATCTGCAGTTGGCGTTTCCCGATTCGAGTGAAGCCCAACGTGCGGAAATCGTTCGCGGCATGATCCGCCAGATCGGCTGGATGGCCGGCGAGTTTTCGCAGTTCCCGAAATACACTCCGGAGAATATTGCCCGCATCGTCGAGATCGACGGCGCCGAACATTTCGCCGAAGCGCAGCGTCGCGGCAAAGGCGTCCTCTTCCTCACCGGCCACATGAGCGCCTGGGAACTCGCTCCCTTCGCGCACGCGCTTTACGGCCACCCTCTCCATTTTCTCGTGCGACCGGTGTCCAACCCGCGCGTGGACGCACTCATCAATCGTTATCGCTGCCTTTCCGGCAATCGCCCCATCGAGAAAAATCGCTCCGCTCGTGCGATTCTGAAAATCCTTGCCGAGGGAGGCACGGTCGGTATTCTCGCCGACACCAACACCGCGCTCGAAGAAGGTGTATTCGCAAATTTCTTCGGCATCCCGGCATCAACCACCTCAGGGCTCGCGCGCATAACGCTGCGCACCGATGCGGCCGTGATTCCCGGTTTCCTCGCGTGGGACGCTGCGCGCAAGATGTATCGTCTGCAATTTTCACCCGCGCTCAAGCAAGCGCGAACAGGCGACGAGGACGCCGACGTCCGCGAGAATACGGCGCGCTTCACTGCCGTCATCGAAGCCTACGTTCGCGAACATCCTGACCAGTGGCTCTGGGTCCACAAGCGCTGGAAAACGCGCCCGCTGGGAGAGCAACCAATCTATCCGTTCTAGCGGCGCGTCCGGAAGCCATCGTAGTCGCATGTCTCCGCGCGTCGCCGCGTAGAATACAGACGAGGTTCCCATGAAACGCACAGTCGCAGAAGTCGCCGCTTACCTCGGTGCAACTCTTCAAGGAGACGGCCGCCTCACGGTCGCCGGTGTAGCAGGCCCGGATGCCGCCGCATCCACAGATCTCATTTACCTCGACACGCCGAGATTTGCCGCACGTGCAGAAAAATCCGCCGCCACGTGCGTCCTTGCGCTCCCCGGCACGCGCCTCGCAAATAAGACGATCCTCGAGACAGCCGACCCGAAATTCGCCTTCGCAAAAGCCGCCGCCTGGTTAATCGAAAAGCCCGCTCCAAGTGCCGGGATTCATCCCACCGCCGTAATTGCGTCCACCTCGAAGCTTGCCGCCAATGTGTCCGTGGGCCCCTACGCCGTAATTGAAGATGAAGTTGAAATCGACACGGGCACGGCAATCGGGGCGTTCGCTTTTCTCGGGCGCGGATCTCGCATCGGCGCCGATTGCACACTGCATCCGCGCGTCACGCTCTATGCCGGCGCTCATCTCGCCGATCGCGTAGAAGTCCACTCGGGCGCGGTAATCGGCAGCGACGGTTTCGGCTACGTCTTCGGCCCCGACCAAGCGGACGGCCGCTACTGGAAATTTCCGCAAATCGGCAAAGTCGAGATAGGCAACGACGTTGAAATCGGCGCGAACACCACCATCGATCGCGGCTCACTCGAAACCACGCAAATTGCCGCCGGAGTCAAAATCGACAACCTCGTACAGATCGCCCACAACGTCCGCATCGGTGAACACACCGTTATCGCCGCGCAAACCGGCATCTCCGGCAGCAGCACAATCGGGAAGCGCGTCCTCATCGGCGGGCAGGTCGGCATCGCCGATCATTGCATCCTCGAAGACGGCGCAATCGCGGGCGCCCAGGCCGGCATTCCAACTGGCAAAACAATCCGCCGCGGCCAGATCGTCTGGGGCACCCCGGCACGGCCGCTTGAAAAGTTCAAAGAGCAATACGCTTGGTTCGCCCGGCTGCCAGAACTGGGAGCGCGCGTGCGCAAGCTGGAAGAAGGAGAGAAGTCTTAGTGGCCGCGGACCCAACACCAGCTCCGTTGCCCGGTTTCCTGCTCGTCGTGGGAGGCCAATGCCGGAAGGTGGGGAAGTCTGCCCTCGTCGAAGACATAATCAGGGCTTTCCCAGATCGGAACTGGGCGGCTGTGAAGATCACGCCCTACGCCGAAAGCGGTTGCCCGGTAAACGGCCAGACCTGCGACTGCGCGGCCGATGAGCATCCCTACGCCATCCACGAAGAGGCCAAGCATGCCGGTACGGCAGACACATTGCGATTCCTCGCAGCAGGCGCTCGTCGAGCCCTGTGGCTCGAAACCAAGGAGAATCGGCTGAGCGACGCGCTCCCTGCGCTCCAAGCCAAGATCGCAAACGCAAAACACGTGATCATCGAAAGCGACGCAATTATGAAGTTCTGGAAGCCGTCGTTATTCCTGATAGTACTCGACCCGGGGAATCCAGATTTTAAGAGTTCTGCTCGCGAGAACCTTTCGCTCGCCGATGGCTTCGTCTATCGTTCGCCCTTTGCCCCCGCCGGTCTCGGTATCGCTGTCGCGCAGAAGCCACAATTCCTGCAAACTTTCGGCTCTCCTCTCCCTTTGGAACTGCGACAATTTTTGTCAGGCAGCATTTCCTAGCCTCCAGCCATCTCACGCCTTTGGACACTCAGTTCGGGATTTCTAGTTGACCAAGCAGGCAAAGCCGAACATAATGTTACTGTTACGGTATGACTGTAGTTGCATCAAGGGCCAAGTTGAATTTTGCCGGAGTTATGATAGCCCACACACGGGCCATTGGAACCGGCGCGGTAGGGAGCCGGGCAGCGAGTCCGGACGGCAGGAGAGGCTTGTTCATCAGGCCGCCTGGTACGGGTGCTCACTGCAGGGCAGCGAAGCGGGCTTGCTAGTTTCTCCGCGCTGTTTTTCTTGGGGCGCTGGACGACTAGGCCGTCGTGCTGCATCTGCGGTTTCTGATTGGCTCAAATAACGATCAACAATATGTCTGAGGGATTGATGACACCGGAAGCAAGACTGCGCATAGAAGCTGCCCATTCGGGCGCGGGACAGGGTACGGCAGTTGCGCCCACTCGCAACCTCGAATCTCAAATTGAACAGGCAGTCTCCCGCAGTCGCGACTGGATGCTGGCTGCGCAGGCGCAGGACGGCTACTGGTGGGGCGAACTCGAAGCCGATACCACGCTGGAATCCGATTACATCCTGTATCTCCACATCCTGGGCCAGCTGAAATCCGAGAAAACGGAAAAGCTCGCGCGCTATATCCGCGTTCGCCAGCTCGCTGACGGCGGTTGGAACATTTTTCAAGGCGGCCCCGCGGAGCTGAACGCCACCGTGAAGGCCTACGTCGGGCTGCGGCTTGCCGGTGATGCCGATACCGCGCCGCACATGCAGCGCGCCAAGGCGAAAATCCTTGAACTCGGCGGCCTGGAAGCCACAAATTCCTACGTTCGATTCTATCTCGCGATGGTTGGCGCGATCGATTGGAGCATCGTCCCCTCGATGCCGCCCGAGATGCTGCTCCTGCCGGACTGGTTCCCGCTGAATATCTACGAAATGTCGTCGTGGACGCGCGGAATCGTGGTGCCGCTCTCGATCGTTTACGCCCACAAGCCCCAATGGCGCTTGCCCGAAGGCATCTCGGTGAACGACCTGTTCAAAGTGCCGGGGCAGAAGCCGCCTTCGTTCAAGTGGGACAAGCGCCTCATCTCCTGGCGCAACGCGTTTCTCGCGCTTGAGCGCGGACTGAAGCTCTACGAACGCTCCTCGTGGAAGCCGTTTCGAAAGATGTGTCTCGCTCGTGCGCGAAAATGGATGATGGAGCGCCTGGAGCGCAGCGAAGGCCTCGCCACCATTTACCCCGCGATGATGAATTCCATCTTCGCGCTCCTCGCAGAGGCAGGTGACGCGGACGATCCGCTCCTTCACCGCGAAATCAAATTCCTCGAGCGCTACGAAATTGAAGACGAGCACGATGGCACCATTCGCGTGCAGCCCTGCATCTCGCCCGTGTGGGACACCGCCATCGCCATGGTGTCGCTCGAAGAGTCCGGCCTCGATCCATCCCATCCCGCTCTCGTAGCTGCTGAGCGCTGGGTTCTCAAAAACCAAATTCTGGGCCCTGGTGATTGGCAGGTGAAAAATAAGAAAGCCGCGCCGGGCGGTTGGGCGTTTGAGTTCCAGAATGACTTCTATCCTGACGTGGACGATACCGCCTTCGTGCTGATGGCGCTCGGCCGTGTCGCTGATCCCGATTCCGCGCCTCTGCGCGCTTCGATTCGCCGCGGGATTGCCTGGCTTGTCAGCATGCAGAATAGCGACGGTGGCTGGGGCGCATTCGACCACGAGAACAATCTGCAGTTCCTGAATCACATCCCGTTTGCCGACCACAACGCGATGCTCGATCCCTCCACCGCCGACGTCACCGCACGCGTCCTCGAATGCCTCGGCCAGTTTGGCTGGCCGGCCAATCATCCCGTCATCGAGCGGGCGCGTGATTTCATCGCTCACGACCAGACGCCCGATGGCTCCTGGTACGGGCGCTGGGGCGTGAATTACATCTACGGCACCAGCGGCGTCCTGCGCGCTCTCGAAACCGTGGGACTCACCTCCCATTCCGATTGCCAGCGCGCCGCCCAGTGGCTTCGCTCCGTTCAAAACCCGGATGGCGGCTTCGGTGAATCGATCCTTTCCTACTACGATCCCGCGCTCAAAGGAAAAGGGAAGAGCACCGCTTCGCAAACCGCTTGGGCGCTGATTGGCCTGCTCGCCACCGTGGGCCCGGATGATCCGGCCTCCGAGCGCGCCGCGGGATGGCTCACCGAACACCAGAGCGATGACGGCTCCTGGGACGAGCCCGAATTCACCGGCACGGGTTTTCCTTGCGTTTTCTATCTGAAGTATCACCTCTACCGGAATTCGTTTCCGCTGTACGCCCTTTCGCGCTTCGACAATATGCGCAAAGGCCGGCGCAAATCTTTCGCTTTGCAGATTCCCGCCGAAGAAATAAAGCATCTAAACGAAGACGGGGGTAATGGATGAGAGTTCCTTTGAGCATGACTGCGAGCATGGCGGGGTATCTGGCTCGCAAGAGCATCACCGGAGCGCAGAAGTTTCCGCTCACGATGATGCTCGAGCCGCTGCACGCTTGCAACCTTACCTGCACGGGCTGCGGCCGCATTCGCGAATATAAATCCACGATCAACGAAATGCTGACCGTGGAGGAGTGCTTGAAGGCCGTGGATGAGTGCGGCACCCCGATCGTCTCCATCTGCGGCGGCGAGCCCATGATCTATCCCGAAATTGGCCGGCTCACCAGCGAAATTCTCGCGCGCAAAAAGCATATCTACCTCTGCACCAACGGCATGTTCATCCGCAAGCACCTGAAAGATTTCAAGCCCACTTCGCGTTTCTTTTTCAACGTCCATCTCGACGGCCTGGAAAAGACCCACGACATTTGCGTGGAACGCGATGGCGTGTTCCGCGAAGCTGTGGAAGGCATCAAGGCTGCGAAGGCGGCTGGATTCCTGGTCACCTCCAACACCACGATTTACAAAGAGACGGACATCGAGGAAATTGCCGACCTCTTCGCCTACTTGCAAACGATTGGCGTCGATGGACACATGCTCTCGCCGGCGTACTCCTACGCGGCTGTAATGACCAAAGAAATCTTCATGTCCCGCGAAGAAATTCGCGAAAAATTCCGCCAGGCCAGCGCCTTGCTCGAGCGCTACAACATCGTCACCTCGCCCATCTACATGGAATATCTTCGCGGCGAGCGCGAGCTGATGTGCACTGCTTGGGGCATGCCCACCTACAACCCGCGCGGTTGGAAAGGCCCGTGCTACTTGATGACGGACGCCCACCACGAAACCTTCAAAGACCTGATCGAGAAGACTCCCTGGGAACAGTACGGACGTGGCCGCGATCCTCGCTGTGCGGATTGCATGGTTCACGTCGGCTATGAAGCTTCCGCCGTTCTGGGCGGCAATAAAAAGCTTGGCGACACCTGGAAAATGCTGAGCTGGACTCTCTCCGGCAAGATGGGCGGCCTGATCGGTGAGCCCACGGACCAGGAAAACGACGCGAACAAACATCCCAACGGCAACGGCCACTCCAGCGGCCACGGAAACGGCTCCGGCAATGGCAGCAGGCGCGTCATTCCGGTAGCTCCTGCTCAGCAGGGAGACGAAGTATTCCGCATTTTATGACCACTCTTGTTACCGGGGCGACGGGCTTCGTAGGGAGCCACGTAGCCCGGCAGCTTGTCGCTCAAGGCCATGCTGTCCGTACCTTCTCTCGAAAGACGAGCAATGCGGAGATTCTCGCCGATTTGCCGGTCGAGCGCGCCGAAGGTGATTTGCGCGACGCCGCTTCGATCGACCGCGCCATGCGCGGCGTCCGGCGCGTCTTCCATGTCGCCGCCGATTACCGGCTTTGGACCCGGCATCCCGAAGAAATCTACGAAAGCAACGTCGAGGGCACCCGTCGGCTGCTCGATGCGGCGCAGCGCGCGGGAGTCGAGCGCATCGTCTATACCAGCACGGTTGCCACGATTGCCGTGCCGCGCCACGGCGCTCTTCCCAATGAAGACACCGAATCCGAGCTGGTTGAAATGATCGGCCATTACAAGCGCTCGAAGTTCCTCGCCGAAAAGGTGGCCCTCGAAGCAGCCGCGAAGGGCGTTCCGGTTGTCATCGTCAATCCCACTGCTCCCGTCGGTCCGGGCGATTGGAAACCCACGCCGACGGGTCGAATTATTCTCGATTTCCTGAACGGGAAGATGCCCGCCTACGTAGATACAGGGTTGAACGTCGTTGCGGTGGAAGACGTCGCCGCTGGGCACCTGCTCGCAGCCGATAAGGGACGCGTCGGCGAACGCTATATCCTGGGCGCGCGTAACATGACCCTGAAACAGATCCTGAATGTGCTTTCCGCCATCACCGGACGTCCGGCGCCGCGCGTTCGACTGCCCCACGCCGTCGCGCTCGCTGCCGGCTACGCCGATGAATTCTTCTCGCGCCTTCGCGGCCGCGAGCCTCAGATTCCGGTCGAAGGCGTCAAGATGTCGCGCCACCGCATGTTCGTCGAGAGCGATAAAGCCGCGAGAGAACTCGGCTTCAAGCCGACCCCGGTCGAGACGGCTCTTCAGCGCGCCGTCCGCTGGTACGAATCGCACGGCTACATTCGCGGAAAAGCCGCCACGGCGCCTTTCTCACGCGCCGCCGCAGCCTAGGGAGCAGCATTTGAAGGTATTGGTCACATTCGCGCTCGAAAATGAATTCGCCCCCTGGCGGAAGTTGCGAGGCTTCAGCAAGATCGCCTCGGATCAGTGGGACCATTCCTACCGCACCAAGATCGACGACGTGGACGTTCGGGTCTTCCTCACGGGCGCCGGGCGCTTTGCGGCCCAGCGAGCGGCCGAGATCGCGTTTGATGAGCTTCCCGAGGTTTGCATCGCCTCCGGTCTCGCCGGCGGGTTGCGTCCTGAGCATTCGCTCGGCAAGGTGCTCGCCGCTCGAAGCGTAGGGGACGCCGGGGGTGCGAGGCTTCAGTACAGTGACCCAGACTTGCTTGGGAACGCTGTGGCTCTCGGTGCGAACCGAGTCGAACGATTTCTGACTTCGGATCGCGTCGTCGGAACCGCCGCGGAGAAACAAGATCTGGGCGCGTCGGCGGACGCCGTCGACTTGGAAGGCCTTTGGATTCTCGCGGCCAGCGCCAAGCGAAGCATTCCCGCGATTGCGATTCGAGCGATCAGCGACACGGCGGATTCCACGCTACCTCTCGATTTCGATCGAATTTTCAACGAGCGGGGAGCGGTGAGTATTCCCAAAGTAATCGCCCAATTGGTTTCCCGGCCCGCGCAGCTCGGCGGCCTGATGCGCTTGGCGCACGATAGCGAGCGAGCCGCATCTAACTTGGCGGCATTTCTCGACTCTTTCGTTCGCTCGCTCGCCGCGCCGCCGCAAATCGAGAACGCGAAATCGGCGGCGCTGGCCGTATGAGGAGCTTAGGCAAAGCGGCGGCGCGAGAGACAATCTTCGCGATTAGACCAGGCCAATTTCTAATCGCAAATACGGGATTAGAAATCGAGTTAAGTAGCTGAAACTAAGGGCCATAAAAATTTCTAATCGCAAATAGATTGCGATTTGTTAAATCGAAGATGAGCCAGACGACCACCTCAATCCGCGTAGGCGACAGGCCAATTGGCCCGGTAGGCCAGATGCGCGCCGGCGTCTATCGCGGCAAGGGCCGCGTCGTCGTCGAGATGGTACCCGTGCCCGAAATCGCCGAAGGCGAAGTCCTGTTCCGCGTCGCCGCCTGCGGTATATGTGGCACCGACATCAAGAAAATCCAGCACGGCTACGTAACGCCGCCGCAAATCCTCGGCCACGAGCTCGCTGGCACCGTCGTGAAAGTCGGCGCCGGCGTGAAAAAATTTAGGGCCGGCGACCGGATCATGAGTTTTCACCACGTTCCGTGCGGCGCGTGCTTCTACTGCGAACGCAAACTCTTCTCGCAATGCGCCGGCTACAAAAAGACCGGTCTCACCGCCGGCTTCGATCCCAACGGCGGCGGCTTCGCCGAATACGTTCGCGCCATGCCGTGGGTGGTCGAGCGCGGAATGATCGCGCTGCCTCCCGATGTCACGTTTGAAGACGCCACCTTCGTCGAACCCGTGAACACCTGCCTGAAAGCCGTACGCAAGGCGCGCGTCGCGCCGGGCGAAACCGTTCTCGTCATCGGCCAGGGACCCATTGGAATGCTGCTGATGCTGCTCGCGAAGTGCGAAGGTGCGGAAGTTTTCACGAGCGACCCGATGGCGGGACGTCGCGCCGCCAGCGTTCGCTTTGGTGCCGCCGAATCCTTCGATCCGGCCAGCGTAAGACTCTCTGACGAGATGCGCCGCCACACCTCCGGCCGGGGCGCCGACGCCGTCCTGCTCGCCGTGCCTAACCCGTCATTAGTCCCCGAAGCCTTGGCTATCGCGCGGCCGGGTGGACGCGTGCTACTGTTTGCTCATAACGACCCGGTGACGCAGCTGGACTTTCCGGCGGCGGCCGTTGGCGTGGAAGAAAAAGAGATTCTGGGAAGTTACAGCGCGTCGGCGGAAGATCAGGAAGAGTCCGCGGCGCTGGTGTTCGAGCGGCGTTTGCCGATACGGGAGATGATCTCCGACCGGTTTCCGCTCGAGCGAATCGCCGATGCATTGGCTTTGGCGGCCAAGCCGGCGGATAATACTTTAAAAGTGGTCATCGTGCACGAATGAGACGCGAAAAGAACGGTCACATGAATGCGGCGGTGCTGTATGGCCGCGAAGACCTGAAAATCGAGCGAGTCGATATTCCGCGGCTCGGCGACGACGAAGTACTGGTGCGCGTCGAAGTAGCCCTGACCTGCGGCACCGATTTGAAAGTCTGGAAGCAGGGATTTCACGCGCGCATGATCAAGCCGCCGGCGCTTTTCGGACATGAGCTTGCCGGCGTGATCGAAGAACAGGGACGTTCGGTGAATGGCGGCGTGCACAAGGGCATGCGCGTCCTGCCCGCGAATTCAGCGCCCTGCAACGCTTGCTTCTACTGCCGCAAAGGCCAGCCGAATCTTTGTGAGGATCTGCTCTTCAACAATGGCGCGTACGCCGAATACATCCGCATTCCCGGCAGAATCGTCCGGCAGAACATGCTCGAAATTCCTGACGGCGTTTCGTTCGTGGACGCTGCGATGGCGGAACCGCTCGCTTGCGTGCTGCGCGGCATTCATGAAACCGGCATTCAGCCGGGCGATACGGCCGTTGTCATTGGCTGCGGGCCGATCGGATTGAAATTCGTGCGCGTGCTTTCCGCGCGCGGCGTCCGAGTGATCGCGCTGGGCAAGAGAAAATCCCAGATTCGCGCCGCGGAACGCCTGGGCGCAATCGCCGCGTTCGATATTTCCGAGATCGAGAACCCGGTGAAGCTCGTTCGCGAATTGAGCGAGGGCGGCCGCGGTTCCGACGCAGTGATTGAAGCGGTCGGCACGGCGGCCACCTGGCAGTGGGCTGTGCAAATGGCTCGCAAGGGCGGCACCGTCAATCTCTTCGGAGGATGTCCCCGCGGCGCGCACGTGGAGTTCGATCCCGCCGCGCTTCACTACTCGGAGATCACCATCAAATCGACTTTTCACCACACGCCGCAATTCATGCGCGAAGCGCTTGAGACGATTGCGCGCGGGGAAGTTCGCGCCAGCGACTTCATCACCGGCGAAGTACCGCTGGCGGAGTTGCCGGCCGTTTTCGAGCACATGAAGAATCGAAACGGGCAGCTGAAGACCGCCGTCATTCCGGGATAGTCTCGGGCCGGGATAATTTTAGGCGCTACGTTCGGCGCTTTATTCCGGCGAAGCTCAGTTGGTTCCGTGCAACGCATCCCGCGACAGTTTTGCGATTGCGGGAGGCTGGAAAACGGTAGAAGTACGGAAGTAGAAAGGCACGCTCCTCGGCCGCGTCAGGCCTTCATGCTCAACACACCTGAATTGGAAATCGCGCGCAATCTTCCTGCGGAAGGATCGAGCGCCGAAGCCGCCCAGCGCTACACGCGCTGGCTGGCGACGCACCACTACGAGAATTTCAACGTCGTTTCGTGGCTACTTCCTCGCCGCCTGCACCAGCATTTCTATAATTTGTACGCTTACTGCCGCTGGTCGGACGATCTCGGTGACGAAATTCCCGATCGCACCCGGGCGCTTGAATTGCTCGATGCCTGGGAAGACGAACTTCGTCTCTGCTATCGGGCGGACCGCAACCCTTCGCACCCCGTGCTGATCGCGTTGCGCGAGACGATACGCGCGAAGAATATCCCGATCGAGCCATTCAGCAATCTCCTGCGCGCGTTTCGTCAAGATCAGAGGGTCCAGCGCTACGCCACCTGGGACGACGTGCTCGACTATTGCGTCTATTCGGCGAACCCGGTAGGCCGCCTCGTTCTCTATCTTTGCGATTATCGCGATGCCGGACGGCAGAAGCTTTCCGACTTCACCTGCACGGCCTTGCAGCTGGCCAATTTCTGGCAAGACGTCTCGCGTGACCTTGAGAAGGGCCGCATCTACATTCCGCTCGACGCGCTCGCTGCCCATGGACTGACGGAAGAAGATATCGTGGCCCGGAAGTTCAGTCCGCGATACGTCGAATTGATGAAAGACTTGATCGCGCGCACCCGGGAGCTGTTTGCGCTGGGAATGCCGCTCGTCGGGCAGGTGGATCGGGCACTCAGCGTCGATCTCGAGATGTTCAGCCGCGGCGGCCTGGCGATTCTCGATGCCATCGAAGCGGCAGGCTACAACACGCTCGAACACCGGCCTGCGCTCACGAAGTGGACGCAGATTCGCATGCTGACGCGCGCGCTCGCGGTTCGAGCAGTTTCAAGAAAACGCAAGGAAGGCTCGATTTCGCGCAAGCCCTCGTCGCACAACACGGAATCCATCGCAGCCGCTGCCATGCCCGTGGGCGCATCCGCTGCTTCGGACGCGCTGCCGGCCCGCGAATCGTACGCCGAATGCAATCGGATCGCGCGCGGCGCGCGCAGCAGCTTCTACCTCGCGTTTTTTGGCTTGCCGCGCGACAAGCGCAACGCGTTGTTCGCTCTGTACGCTTTCATGCGCTTGATCGACGACGTCTCGGACGAGCCGGGCGATCTCGAAGCCAAGCGACGAGGCCTCGCGCGCTGGCGCGGCATGCTCGACCAAGCGATCGCAGGCGAGACAAGCGGCCACGCGATTCTGCCCGGACTGGCCGATGCGATTGCGCGATTCAATATCCCCACGCGCTACTTCCACGATTTGATTCTCGGCGCTGAGATGGATCTCACGGTCGCTTCCTACGCGACGTTCGACCAACTCTCCGAGTATTGTTATCGCGTCGCGGGAACCGTTGGCCTCACGTGCTTGCACGTGTTCGGATTCAAAGACCCGCGCGATCCCGATCTCGCGGAACGCTTGGGCCTCGCATTTCAGTTGACGAATATCATTCGCGACGTGCGCGCCGATGCCGATATGGGCCGCGTCTATCTGCCGCAAGAGGATCTCAGCCGGTTTGGCTGCGTGGCGCAGGAACTTGCAGGTCCGCTTACCGAGCGCCTGCAGGCCCTTCTCGAATTTGAAGCCGACCGCGCCTGGCGATTCTACGAAGAAGGCGTCGCGCTCATCGGGCAGATCGACGCCGATAGCCGCGCCACTTTGTGGGCGCTCGTGCGCACTTACAGCACGCTACTCGCACGGATGGAAGAGCGTAACTTCGACGTCTTCACTTCGCGCGTCTCCCTGTCGAGCGCCGAAAAAGTTCAATATCTCCTCACGGCAAGTCTGGCCGTTGGCAAGACGAGCTGGTGGAAGGGTGATGCCCTCGCAAAGCGTCCTGGTAATCGGCGGCGGCCTGGCGGGCCTGTCCTCCGCCATCGCGCTGGCTGAAGCAGGCTTTCGCGTTCAACTTATCGAGAAGCGTCCTCACCTCGGAGGGCGCGCCACGTCGTACACGCTGCCGGACGGCAGCGAAGTGGACAATTGCCAGCACGTGACGCTGGGTTGCTGCACGAATCTGGCCGATTTTTACCGGCGTGTGGGCGCGAGCGGAAAGATTCGGTTCTACGACCGGCTGTATTTCGTCGATGGCGCCGGCCGGCGGTCGGAGATTCAAGCGTCGCCGCTGCCGCCGCCGCTGCACATGGCGCCGTCGTTCCTGTTGTTCGACGCGTTTACGCTGGCCGATAAGCGATCGATCGCCGAAGCGATGCTCGCAATCGCGCGCTCGGCGGGAAGTCCCCCGCGGGCGGAGGGCGCGTCGATGCTGGCCTGGCTGCACTCGATGCGGCAAACGCCGGGTGCGATCGAGCGATTCTGGCGCGTGGTGCTGGTGAGTGCGCTGGATGAAGAGCTGGCGCGCACGGACGCGCGCTACGGCATCGAGGTTTTTTGGAAAGCATTTCTGAGTAACGCGAAAGGGTATCGGGTCGGTATTCCGTCGGTACCGCTGGCGGATTTGTATGAGGGCTGTCGCGAGGAGATTGTGAAGCGCGGCGGGGAAGTGCGGGTGCGCTGCGGCGTTCGCCAACTCCGTTTCGGTGACGGCGGATTTGCGAGCGCCGTCCTGGAAGACGGTTCCGAACTTGCAGCGGATGCGTGCATCGCGGCGGTAACGCATGACGCGCTGCTCAGTCTCGTGCCCAAGGAAGCTTCGGAGCCCGGCGCGCTGCTCGAAGGATTGCAGCATATCAAGACGTCGCCGATTACGAGCGCGCATTTCTGGTTCGATCGCGCCGTGATGACGGAGCCGTTTCTGACGCTGCTCGATCACACGACACAGTGGATTTTCAACAAGACGCAGCTTTCAGCGTGGAACGAAACGAACGGACGAAGCGCGCGTCCAAGGGAGCATACGGATGGAGTTTCGGCCGCGGGCGTGCTTCGGTCTGAGCCCGGCGCGCGAGAAGGCCAATATTTGCAGCTGGTGATCAGCGCTTCCTACGATCTGGTTCCGCGCTCGCGCCTTGAAATCATCGAGCTGTGCCGCCGCGAGATGGCGGACGTGCTGCCGGCAACGCGCGAAGCGAAAGTACTGAAAGCGACAGTGATCAAGGAAGTGAACGCGACATTTTCGCCCGAGCCCGGTGTGGACCGCTGGCGTCCCGGCCAGGAAACGCCGTCGGCGAATTTCTACCTCGCCGGTGACTGGACCCAAACCGGCTGGCCCTCCACGATGGAAGGAGCCGTACGGAGCGGTTATCTGGCGGCGGAGGCGGTGCTGGCGGGATTCGGGCGGCCAACGGCTCTGCTTCAGCCGGATCTGCCGCTGGAAGGACTCGCAAAGTTTTGGGCGAACCAGCAAGCAGGGAGCGCTTCCTAGCCGATTTCGATGCCGATTTCGGCGAACGGAGTTTTGCATTTTTCGTTCCGCGCGAAGTGGTTTCAGTCCGCCGCGCGGAGGTTTTGGGGCCATATCGATGAAGCGCAGGGCGGCACGAACGCATCTCTGCTTCATTACCATTCCACACGCCACACGCAAAAGCCCCTTTACACAAGGGGATTGGGGGTATGATGAGACATCCCCCCGGGAGGACCTTCATGGAGCGGAAGTATAGGCAGAGGGGTTATAGCGACTCCGATGCCAAGGAAAAAAAGCGGGAACGCAGCGAGCGTCCGCCCGAGCAGCAGCCGCGACCCAAGCAAGATATGCTGGGGCCGCGTACGCCGCGGATGGTCGGAACGGTCATGCGCGCGCGCTGTTCGAGTTGTGGCGCCGTATTAGCGCCGGGATTCGATCAGAACGGCGAATGTCCGAAATGCCACGCCGCGATGCATTCCTGCAAGCAGTGCGTGCACTTCGATACGGGAGCGCAGTTTGAATGCACCCAGCCGATTCCGGAGCGAATCGCCAACAAGCTTGCCAAGAACGATTGCACCTTCTTCGAATTTCGGATGACGGTTGAAAAGGACACCTCGCCGGTAACGTACGCGACGAATACTCCGGCCGCGCCGGCTGCAGGACGTCCCAACGACGCGCGCAAAGCCTTCGAAGACCTCTTCAAGAAGTAGCTTTCGGCACCCCACGGCGCTAGCTCGAACAAAACTGGACAATGCCACAGGTATGCGCGTTCGCTCGCGTGAACGCTTTTTCGCGAGGCCGGATTACGCCTGGACCACTCGTGGACTACTTTTGAACTGCGCCTGAACCGGGCTTGAACTAGGGCGGCGGGAGAGGGAACAGCAGGGGTTCCTTTGCAGGCGCGCTGGCAATCGATTCCAATTGGGGATAGTGCTGGCGCAGCGGCTCCGGCACGTTCACTTTCTTTCCGCTCAGCAGGCGAATAAGCTGCAGCGCGTTGACCACCGCTTTGCCGACGTAGTGATTATTCGCGACGACGAATGTGTTCTCGGCGTGCTTCGCGACGTGCTCGACCCGATGTGCCCAGGGCCCAAGCTCTTCTTCGGTGTAGAGGTAGTTGTAGCGCTCGTGGCTTGGCACCGTCGGGTCGTCGGTGAACCAGGTGTCGTAGCGCCGCCCGTGCAAGCGGAAGTAGCCGAGGGGAGAAGTGGCGCGCTCGGTCGGCTTCATTGACCGGCCGATGACGGGCTGGTCGATGTTGCAAAAGCCCACGCCGCGCTCGTGGAGAAGTTCGTAGAAGCTGGGATGATCCCAGGACGAGTGCCGGACTTCGACGACAAGCGGATAGTCGCGAAAGATATCGAGCAGGTGTTTCAGGCGCGCGAGCGTCTCGGGCGTGTGGTGGAAGGAAAAGGGAAATTGCAACAGAACGGCGCCGAGTTTGCCGGCTTCGCGCAGCGGATCGAATCCGGCGCGGACCAGCTTTTCGTCGTCCGCCGTGGCGCTTGGTTCGTGCGTGAATTTCTGCCAGAGCTTGGCGGTGAAAAGGAAACGGGGATTTTCTGCCACGCGGCCGATCCATTGCACGGCCAGTTGGGGCTTCAGCGGCTGATAGAACGAGGTATTGATTTCGATCGTGTCGAAATACTGCGCCAGAAATGTCACTTCGTGGAAATCGCGCGGGTGCGGCGTGGGATACACGATTCCGTTCCAATCGTCGTACGACCAGCCGGCCAGTCCCACCCGGATGCGATGAGCTTTGCTTCCCAGCGTATTGATATTATTTGCGGTCATCGTCTGCAATCGGCTCAATCTTTTCAGCGTATGACGCGCGCCCTCGCACTGTCAATCCGTCGAACGCGGTATTGAAACGCGCCGCGTGCGGCGCTATTCTGAAGATGCCTCCATGAGAATACCCCTTCCCTTGAAGAGCGAACTCGAAAGAGGGTGCTCCAATGAAAATCTTCTACAGCAATATCGAACCGGAACATCGCAAGCCGATCGACGAGGAAGCTGCGTTTCATATTCAGAAGTTGCAAAAGCTGCTGAAGCATTACGATCCCGAGCTGGTCGAACTGCACTGGTCAATTGAGAAAACGCCGCGCAAAATCGAGTACACGTTTTCGGTAAATCTGCGGCTGCCGACGGGGAATCTGCACGCATCGGGCGCCGGCGGAGACGTGCGGGCGAGCGCAAAAGTGGCCTTCGCCGAAATTGAAGCGCAAGTGAAGAAGCACCAGCAGAAAGTCCGCAAGGATTACCTCTGGAAACGAAAGCGCGGCCGCGGGATTTCAGCGAAGAACGAAGCCGCGGACTAGCTCCGGGATATTTCGAAGGCTGTGGCTTCGAGCCGCCCGCGATTCATGAGCGAGTGTGCTCGACGAGCCGGGCATCTGCGAAGGTTTGAGCAGCGCTCGCCAGGCCCAAACGCGTGTTGCTCGTTCTCCGCGCGCACGCTAGAATCGATTGTTCCTCTCTAGGGGCGTAGCTCAGTGGTAGAGCAGCGGCCTTTTAAGCCGAAGGTCGTGGGTTCGATCCCCACCGCCCCTACTAAAATCCACTCTCGGCCGAATCACTCGCCCTTTGGCTCCCAAAGCTGGATGCGGTTGCCCTCCGGGTCCATCACCCACCCGAACCTGCCGGTGGAATCGTCGTCGATCTTGTCGCCGACCTTTATGCCCTCTTGCTTGAGCTGCGCGAGCAATTGCTCGAGATTGGCGACGCGAAAATTCAGCATGAACGTAGCGGTGCTGGGCTCGAAGTATTTCGTGGTCGCCGGGAAAATCGAGAATGCCGTTGAACCGATGGTATCGGGATGGTCCTTTTCGCGCCACTTGAACGCAAAGAATTGCGGCGCGCGTTCACTTTTGCCCGCTGCCACGAGCGCGATTCCCAGGTGGGTGCGATACCAATCGGCCAATGTCCCCGGGCTCTGCGCTTTGAAGAAGAATCCGCCCAAACCCGTCACCCTGGGGGCATCGTTCGCCGCGCTCGATCCTCGCGCCGATTGCAAAACCATCCCCAGCGCGAAACTTAGAACAATCGCGCAAGGCGTCCGTAGTCCGAATTTCATAATTTCTCCCCTGGGTCGATCGCAGCCGCCGGAAATCTATCACACCCAAGGTTGATAGCGAATGTCGTGATTGTCCGCGTAGGAGCGGCTGCACGACCACTGTTTGCAGGACTTTATGGGAATAGGATTTTGTTCGATCCCCACCGCCCTCGCCGAACTTTTCGCAGCGCAGGGCGTCACTTACGCCGCCACGCACAACATCATGCTGGTCATCGCGATCCACGGCAGCGCCCCGGCCCGGAGATTGAATGGAATGCCCAGCCCAACACTTCCAACGTGACGATCATTCCCGAGAAAGATTTACGCGGATTTGACGGCGCACGCGAGGCGAAACAAGGGGGCCGCTGTGACGGAGAAAACCGGTTGCGCCTATTGGTCTGTAGCGAGTATCGCTCGCACTTTGTCGAACAGGGAGTGCATCACCGGATTGATCTGGGTTCGCTGGCCTGACTGGCGGACGACATTGACCGCCGTCTTCGAAAGGGCGCCCGTTCCGTTGTCGGCGAGGCCGCAGGTTGTTCCACCGATGGTGTACTCCACGGCGAGGGTCGCGTAGGTCGGAGCAGAAGCCTGGGCGATCAAGGTGATCGTGTTGTTCGCGTTCTGTAGCTCCAGAACGCTGCCGATCGCTACGCCCGTAAGATGGAGCATCGAGCAGCCGCCGCCGGTAAGCGTCGCCGTGAACGTCACATTGTTGCTGGTGTCTTCCTGATCCACCGCGGCAATGTTGATCGAGCGATCCGTTACTGCGGAGACGAGCTGCCCCGAATAGGAAGCCGATGAGTCACCGAACTTGGTTGCGATCCAGGTGCCGGAATCTGCAGCGGCGCAACCGCCGGATGGGACGCTGTATTTGCCGGACATCGTCAAGCCGTCACTGCTGATCGAACCGCTGAAAGATTCCGTGGGCTGGCCGGTGCCGAAGGAAAGCGTGAAGGTGATGTCGCTCGCTTTCACGGTCCCATTGATTGAATCGGTTTCCGATTCGCACGGTGAGTTGGTAAGTATGACGTTTTGCGCGGCGGTGACTGTGCCAGTGGACTGAGTGAAGTTTGCTTCGAGGTCCACGTTGTTATCCGAGCCGTGGCTGGAGGTGAGAAATGCCGACCATTTGCCGGAGACGCTGGCGGGCGGTGAACCGCCGCCGCCGATGATGTCGCCCAGACTTGGAAAGCACGCCGAAAGAGAAGCGACGGCTGCGATTGCGAAGACAGCAAGCAATTTGTGCGAGTTTCGCATCAGCTCCATGCTTTCATATTTGGCGTGATTTTTTTCTGGCACGCAACCAGAGAGCTTCGAGGGAAGTAATGACGCAGGGAAGGGTAGTTCATTCGGCGCTGTTCCGGGATTTTATTCTGCGTTTGTTTGATTATGTTCCTAAACGGCAATTATCCGTTTTCTGGAAGTTGGGTGGTGGAGATCGAATCTAGGAAGCCTTTTCCTGGGCGTACACGACGTATTCGGAGTAGGGGCCCTTGAAGTCTTCGACGCGACCGGCTTCGAAATGCCAGATGCGCGTGGCGACTTCGTCGATCACGTCGTGATCGTGGGTGACGAGCAGGACGGTTCCGAGATATTTCTGCAGAGAGATATTGAGCGCGTTGATCGATTCGAGATCCAGGTGGTTCGTGGGCTCGTCGAGCACCAGCACGTTGGGCTTTTGCAGCATCAGCTTGCAGAAAATCAGCCGCGCCGCTTCACCGCCGGAAAGGGCAGCGGTGGGCTTGAGCGCTTCTTCGCCACTGAATAGCATTTGGCCGAGCACGCCGCGAAGCTGCTCCTGCGTGGCCATCGGATCGAATTGATGGAGCCAGTCGATGGCCGTGGCGCCCTTCACGATGGTGTCGCTGTGGTCCTGCGCGAAATAACCGACTGCGACATTGTGTCCCCAGGCGACGGTGCCGCCGTCGATGGGGAACTGCTTTTCGTCGTCGCTGATAAATCCGGGAGCATTGCGGACGAGGGATCTTAGAAGCGTAGTCTTGCCGGTACCGTTGCGGCCCATCAGCGCCACTTTTTCTCCGCGTGAGACGCTGGCACTGAACGGCTTAAAGACTTTCACGCCGTCGTATTCCTTGACGACGCTCTTGATTTCGAGCGGATGTTTCCCGGAGTGCTGGTCCATCTGGAAGCGAATGAAGGGACGGGCGATGTTGGACCGGGCGAGGTCGGCGGTCTGGAGACGCTCGACCTCTTTTTTGCGGGATGTAGCTTGCGCGGAACGCGTGCCGGCCGAAAAGCGCGCGATGAACTCATTCAGTTGCGCGATCTTTTTCTCGCGCTGCGCGTTTTCGGATTCGATGCGGGAGCGAATCGAAGTCTTCGCGAGCACCATGTCGTCGTAGCCGCCGTTGTACATGATGATCGTTTGATAGTCGATGTCGGCGACGTGGGTGCAGACGCTGTTCAGGAAATGGCGGTCGTGTGAGATGACGATCAGCACGCCTTCGTATTCGCAGAGGTAATCCTGCAGCCAGTGAACGGAATCAAGGTCGAGGTGGTTGGTCGGCTCATCGAGCAGGAGCACTTGCGGATTGCCGAAAAGAGCCTGAGCCAACAGGACGCGAACTTTCTGGCCGCCCTGCAGCTCGCGCATTTTGCGTTCGTGCAGCGGTTCTTCGAGGCCCAGGCCGTCGAGAAGGATCGCCGCGTCCGCTTCGGCCGTGTAGCCGTCCTCGTCGCCGACGATTCCTTCGAGTTCGCCCATGCGCATGCCGTCTTTATCAGTGAGCGCGTCGTGCGGCTTGGCGTGGAGGGCTTCGCGCTCCTGCAGGGCTTTCCAGAGGCGGCTATTGCCCATGATCACCGCGTCGATGACGCGGTATTCGTCGAAGGCGAATTGGTCCTGGCGGAGAATGCCGAGTTTCTTGGGGCGCGTGACGGAGCCTTTCGAGGATTCGAGCTCGCCCGTCAGAATTTTCATGAACGTGGATTTGCCGGCGCCGTTGGGGCCGGTGATGGCGTAGCGGCGTCCGGTGAAAAAGGTGCAGGTTACGTCCTCGAACAGTATTCGAGCGCCGAACCGCATGCTGATGTTGTTTACGGTAAGCAAAGGAGTCCAATTATACCGCGAAATGAAAAAGTTCGCTGGCGAGCGGGGTGGATTTTGGAAATGGGCGGGCGAAATCGCGCTCGAAAAAGGCTCGATCGGCGCCGATTAGAAATTTGGAAGTAGCTGATGCGATGGGAGTTGTGACGATTTCTAATCGGGGAAATGCCGATTAGAAAAGCAGTGATTGGTGACAAGTGACGAGTGATTAGTGAAGAGGGATTCGTGGCTTGCGAAATTGCGTTTGGCCGGACGTTGGAGTGATGGTTCGTGATCCGGTGCGGAGTACGCCGAAGCCGAAACCCGGTGAGTGATTGAAGCTTAATTTTGTTATCGTTTGTCACAGCCGAAGGTAGCACGCGGCGCGTGGAAAAATCGACTGGTCGTGTGTGCAGGCGCGGGACAGTTGGTCCTAGAACTGTACTTTCTGGAGATTTGAGACTTGGCGCTGGAAGGGGTGGCGAGAATTCGCAGCGAACTCGGAGATGCGCGCTGAGGGAAGTCTTGCAGGTAAGCCAATCGCGACACAGGGTAAAACGGCACGCGATGCAACGAGGCGGAGACGCGGTAATTTGGAACGCGGTTGACGGCCCACTGTTCGGCGAAAATCCCCACCTTTCGAGAGGCGCGAAAAATGGGGCACCCACAAAATCGGGCGTCGGTTCGGGAAGGGTGGGCCACCGTTATCTCGATAATTACTTCGGACGCGATTCTTCCATATTGGACACGCTGTACCAGACGAGCCTCCACGATCGATCGCTTTGACGCTTGAATTCCGCAATGAAGTTCGTCCTATGGGTCATCAGCACACCTGCACGACCGTGGTCCTCGTGATAGGTGCCACGGTAGATCGCCATGTCTCCGCCACTTGCGACGTCAACAGTCTCGTCGATGAGCTTGACCTTCCAAGTGGGGTCGCTGGCAAAGCCCATGCTGAAGCCCTGTCTATCGGCTTCGTCCCCGACAGTCGAGGGACTGCCACATTCCATGGAGACGATATTCGGGGCGTCATAAGCGGTCGTCCTGGCCACATCGTGGGCATTTAGCCCGGCGACGATCTGAGCGACATCCGTCTTGATTGTTTCGGCGATCACCGCCGTATCGACCGTCACGGGTGTGGTCGATGACGCATTCCCGGCAGCAGCGAAGGCGAGCAGAAGCAGACTTGGTTTCCAGTACGCCGAAAAGTTCATTGAACGCCTCCTGTTTGGTCCATCCCCGGATTCGCGGCTGGCGGGTGGCGCCGTCTTCCTCTCGTCCTTGTCGAGACTTCCGCATCCAACTTCATTCCGCGACGCATAATACCACTCAGGCAGCTCACTGGGCGGTTTAGCCTCTAGGTGTTTCGGGTGCCGCATCCTTTACGGTTTGTGCGGAGGGTGGGGGTTTTGGTCTTCTCGGGTTCTTTTCGCTTTGTAGTCTTGCGCGGGGGATGCCACGCCGTGGCTCTGAAGCGTTTGCAGGTGAGGCCGCTGCGGCGAATACAGTCCGTGCGCTCTCGACGGTCTATTTATGCCGCAATCGGATCTTCACCGCGGAGCGAAACGAAAAGCCCCGCCGTTTGAAAATCGCGAGAGGTGGGGCATCTTAGAAGCTCACCCCGCCGCGAGGGAAAGGGTGGGCCACGGCCCGCTAGAAGGCGGCGCGGCGGGCGGTGCAAATGGGAGAGGCTGGCGCAGGACAGTTAGTGCTAGAACTGTAACGATCAGTGCGCGGCATGGTGGCATTGCTTGTAATGGACACGGGCGGGTCCCGCCAGAGATCTGGCGCGGCAAGCTTAGACCCGCCCCTACTGGGTACGGGAGAAATGATGCGAGCGTCGGGTATTTTGCAGCGGGGGATTGGCGGGTTGATTTTGGCGGCTGCGTTGGTTTACGCGGCTGATTATGGGTGGGCGCGGCACCGGATGGCGGGGGCGAATGCTGCTGCGGCGCTGGGGTCTGTTCAGGTGCGTACGGAGTGGGATGTGCCGCGGAAGGATGGGCGGGTGGAGTTTAGTTTTGATGCGCCGCGGGCGGAGGCTTGCCTTCATTCGTTGTTTCCGCATTTTGGGTATGTGCCATGCTGGTATGCGGTGCGGCATACGACGGTGCATGAGTAGGAGAGGGGGGCGTTTGCACGTGGCGTCGATGGTTGCTGATTGGGACGCTGAGATCCTTCAGGTCAGGCATCCTGAACGGATGCCTTCAGGATGACAGCGGTTTTTCTTTGCGCCGATTGGAACGAGGAAATTCAAAAGAGCCGGCGAGATGCCGGCGCTACGGAAGTGCGCGATCGGCGCGAAAGGACGGCGGAGTCTGGGGCGCGTGGCGGAGCAATTCGCAAATGAGAAGAGAAACTTCCAAGTGAACCCCTTCCGGTCTGAAGCCCGGCGCTACGAAGGCTATTGCGGCTGACAGAGCGGCGGAAGAAACTTACAGATTTGTGGCGCTGAGGCTGAAGACGAGGAGTGCGAGGACGATGAGGGTGATTGCTACGTAGAACCAGTCGCGCTCTTCGGCGAAGGCGAAGACGGAGAAGGCGACGCGCGCGACGGGAGTGGCGATCAGAATCAGCAGGCCGAGTTGAATGATTCCTGCGGCGTCGAGAGCGAGGCTTGCTTTCAAGATTCCTGAGATGTGGCGCAGGCCGGGAGGCTCGCTGTGGAATGTGGCGTAGTTGGGTTGCGTGTGGCCGTGGTGGACGAGGTATGGAATCGCGCCGGCGAAGACAACGATTGCGGCAATCGTGACGCCGGTGCGCAGCAATATGCCGATAATCGCTTCGGCGCGCTTGTCGGACATCGCCGGCGCGGGGTTGGAAGCCCGGGCGGGCATTGTTGGACTCAATGTACGAACCTCCCGGCGAGGCCGTTGTAGATCATCTCAGCTCCGAGCGCTGCGACTACGACGCTGAAGACGATACGCAGCACGCGGACCTTCGCGCCCGCAAGCAGCCGCGCACCCGCCATCGAACCGGCGAGGACACCGAGCATTACGGGCGCGGCGAGCCCGGGATCGATGTAACCGCGATTGAGATACACGCCGGCGCTGGCGGCCGCGGTGACGCCAATCATGAAATTGCTCGTCGTGGTTGAAACTTTGAAGGGGAGCTTCATCGCGCGGTCCATCGCCAGGACCTTTACAGCGCCCGAGCCGATACCGAGCACGCCGGACAAGACGCCGGCTGTGAACATGATTCCAAATCCGGCTGGGACATTTCTGACGTTGTAGGCTTGCGCGCCATGCGGGGTAGGGAATGTTCCGTCCATTCGGAGCAAGGTCGCAATGCGATCGGGTTCCGTCTCGCCGCTCGCGTGGCTCTGCGGCTCGATCGATTGATAGGCGGAGTAAAGGAGCACGAGTCCGAAGATGATGGCGATCCAGGAAAGCCGCAGGTGGACTGCGACGACCGCGCCGGCGATCGCTCCGACCGTGGTGGCGATCTCAAGAAACATCCCGACGCGGATGTTGGAGTATCCCTCGCGCACGTACGCGGCGGCGGCGCCGGATGACGTGGCGATTACGGAAACGAGCGAAGCGCCGATGGCGTAGCGGATGTCCACGCCAAAAACGAGCGTAAGTAGCGGCACAACCACGACGCCGCCACCAAGGCCGGTGAGCGAGCCGAGGAAGCCCGCGATCAGCGAGCCGAGGGCGGTCAGCGCGATGAGTTCTAGCGTCGTCAATTCATTTCACCGCCGCAGAAGTTCCGGGCTGAATCTGCGCGTTCTACCTCGAAGTCTCTCGCCCGTTGCGCCGGGCGATTCTCTCACTTGTCGGAACGCAGCAAAAGCTTCATCATGTAGTTTCGTTTTTTTGGCCTCGCGATTCCTGTGGATGCTTTAGGGGAGACCAGTGTGAACGAAGTTTTCATTTGCGACGCAATACGAACCCCTTTCGGACGCTATGGTGGCGCGCTGTCAACAATTCGTACGGACGATCTGGCGGCGCTGCCGATTCGCGCGCTGATGGAGCGGAACGCCGCCGTGGATTGGCAGGCGCTCGACGACGTGATCTACGGGTGCGCGAATCAGGCGGGAGAAGACAATCGCAACGTCGCGCGGATGGCACTGCTGCTGGCCGGCATGCCGAAGGAAGTTTCGGGCGCTGCGGTGAACCGGTTGTGCGGATCGAGCCTTGAAGCCGTGTCGATTGCCGCGCGCGCAATTAAATCCGGCGAAGCGGAGATGATGATTGCGGGCGGAGTGGAAAGCATGACACGCGCTCCCTTCGTGATGGGCAAGGCGGAAAAGGCGTTCAGCCGAGACGGCCAGATATTCGACACGACGATTGGCTGGCGATTTGTGAATCCGGCGATGAAGTCCAAGTACGGCGTGGACTCGATGCCCGAGACTGCGGAAAATGTTGCAGAGGATTATCACGTTAGCCGGAATGACCAGGACGCGTTTGCTTTGCGAACACAGCAGCGCTGGGCTCGTGCGCACGCGGCGGGATTTTTCAAGAGCGAGATCGTGGCGGTGGCAGTTCCACAGGCGAAGGGCCATCCGAAAATCTTCGATACGGACGAGCAGCCGCGGCCGGACACGACGCTGGAAGGTTTACAAAAGCTGAAGCCGATCGTGAAGCCGAACGGGACGGTGACGGCGGGGAATGCGTCAGGCATCAACGATGGCGCGTGTGCGCTGTTGCTGGCATCGGAAGCTGCGGCAAGAAAATATGGGTTGAAGGCGCGCGCGCGCGTGATCGCGACGGCTACGGCGGGCGTTGCTCCCCGCGTCATGGGATTTGCGCCGTCACCTGCGTCGCGTAAAGTGTTCGCGAAAGCAGGATTGCAGATTTCGCAGATGGATGTAATCGAGTTGAATGAGGCGTTTGCGGCGCAGGCGCTTGCAGTGACGCGCGATCTGGGACTGCCGGACGATGCCCCGCATGTGAATCCCAACGGCGGCGCGATCGCGATCGGTCATCCGTTGGGCGCTAGCGGAGCAAGGCTCGTTACGACCGCATTGAACCAACTCGAAGGTACCAAATCGAGATATGCGCTCTGCACGATGTGTATTGGCGTGGGGCAGGGCATCGCGACGATCATCGAGCGCTGCTGAATTCTGGTTTTCCCCGGGGCGCTGACCGGCAGCACGTCGGCCTTCTGTATTTTCCCGCACTCGTATGTGTCAATTCATTCGCGCCTTGCCGGCCTAAACTCGTTCTGTTTCTAACCGATAACTCCTAACGGAGTCACTAAATGTCCGAGCTCGAGAATCCGGCGGTATTTCGGACGATCCTCGAAAGCCTGCAGACCGGAATCTACCTGGTGGACCGGGACCAGAAAATTCTGTTCTGGAACGATGGCGCGGAACGCATCACAGGATATCTCCGGCAGGACGTTGTAGGGCGCTTCTGCGTCGAGACGCTCTTGGCGAATCGCGGCGGCCGGGATAGCTTTGCGTCCGACGCCTCCGATGCGATCGTTGCCGTGCTACGCGACGGTAAGCCTGTCGCGGTCAACGTGTCGATGCGCCACAAGGACGGACACCGAGTTCTAGTGAGGCTACGGGCGGTTCCGATTCGGAACAGTCATGGGACGGTGATTGGCGCGGCGGAAAGCTTTGAGGAGAGCCTATCAGTTTCAAGTTGGGATCGAAGACAAGGAAAGCTTTCTGATTTTGGCTGTATCGATGAGGAAACTGGTGTTCTGAACCGGAAATATCTTTTTTTCCAGATGCGAGAGCAGCTTTCGACGTACACAGAGTATCGAATTCCATTCAGCGTGCTTTGCATTCAGATCGATCAGCTCGATCACTTTCAGGCGACTCATGGCGCACGGGCCGTCTCGGCCGTTCAACACGCGATCGCGCAAACGCTGGGAAATAGTTTGCGTCCTACGGACTTCTTAGGCCGGCTCTCCGAGCGGCTCTTTCTCGCGATCCTGACGGAGTGCAAGGGCCCGGAAATTGAAAACGTAGCGAAGCGCCTGAAGAGAATGGTGGGTTTCACGGATATCAGCTGGTGGGGCGACAAGCTTTCGGTGACAGCGTCTTTCGGAGGGGCGTCGTCGGTACCCGGTGACACGATTGAAGTGCTGGTCTCCCGTGCAGAGGCTGCGCTTCTCGCGAGCACAACGGCCGGCGGAAACCAACTCACGGTCCTCGCTCAATAGCGAATGCGGAGATTTGGAGGAGTGGATCGCGATGTTCACGATCATAGGAATCGTGGTGGTGTTTGGCGCGGTTGTCGCGGGCTATCTGATGGAGCACGGAAATCTGAAGGTGCTCATTCAGCCGGCGGAGCTGGTAATTATCGGCGGTGCGGCGATTGGGACGGTGTTGATCGGCAATCCGCTTTACATTCTGAAAAAGATTGCGGGCGGAATCGGAGCCGCGTTCGGAGGTTCGAAGTACAACAAGCAGCGTTACCTTGAATCGCTGAAAATGATGTACGAGCTTTTCAGCCGCGCGCGAAGAGACGGGCTCATGGCTCTTGAAACCGACAGCGACGCCCCGGACCAGAGCCCGATCTTTTCGAAGTATCCGAGCTTTCTGAAAGATCATCACGCGTTGCATTTCGTGTGTGATTCAATTCGGCTTGCATCGAGCGGCGGCGTGGAACCGTTTGATGCGGATCAAATGATCGAGCGCGATATGGATGTGCACCACCATGGGGCAACGCAGCCCATCGCGGCGCTGGCGACCATGGCCGATTCCTTGCCGGGTTTGGGAATCGTTGCGGCGGTTCTCGGAGTGGTGATCACGATGGGGGCTCTCGGTGGGCCACCGGAAGAAATCGGGCACAAAGTCGCGGCGGCCCTGGTCGGAACCTTTCTCGGAATACTTTTGTGCTACGGGTTGGTGGGGCCGGTTGCTTCCAACATGGGCAAGGCGGCCGAAGAAGAACACGCCTACTACAACGTGCTCCGCGTCTTGATTATTTCGTTCATGAAAGGGAACGCGCCAACGACGGCTGTTGAAATCGGGCGGCGCGCAATTCCCGGACACGTCCGGCCGGACTTTCAGGAAACCGAGAAATTCATCAAGGACAAAGGAGACGCGCCCGCTGCCGCTGCAGCGTAGCCGTTCATGCCGAGGAAATGACCACAAAGCCTTCCATCATCGTCATCAAAAAAGTCAGCGGCCACGGCGGCCATCACGGCGGAGCCTGGAAGGTTGCGTATGCCGATTTTGTGACTGCGATGATGGCGCTCTTTATCGTCCTTTGGCTGCTGAACTCGAGCAAACAGGTTCAGGATGCCGTCGGGGGATATTTCAAGGATCCGACCGGGACGTCAAAGAAAGTCGGCAGCGACATGCAGGGAGGCGGGCAAAACTTTGTCGTGACAAAAGACAACATGGTGCAGCTGAAAGAGCAGTTGCAAAGGGCGATCCGGGAAGTTCCCAATATAGACAGATTGAAAAACCATATCGACATGACGGTCACGAACGAGGGTCTTCGCATCGAACTTCTTGAAACAGCGAGTGGCACTTTTTTCGATAGTGGCAGCTCAAAGCCAAACTCCGACGGTCAGGACATATTGATTGCCCTAGCTCAGGAATTGGGAAAGCTCCCCAACAAGATTTATGTGGAAGGCCACACCGATGCCAAACCCTATGCCGAGAATAGCAATTTCACAAATTGGGAGTTATCCGCGGACCGCGCCAATGCGACGCGGAGGCTCATTCAGCAGAACGGAGTGAAGTCCGACCAGGTGACTCAGGTACGAGGCTTTGCCGATCAAAGCCTTCGCAAGCCGGACGCACCACTGGACCCCTCGAATCGGCGAGTTTCGATGATCGTGCAATACCTCGTGAAGCAGCCGGAAGAAGAGTCGAAATCTGAGACAAAGGAAGGCGCCGCGGAATCGAAGCCCGCCGCGGGGAAATCGGAAAAAACCGCACCGGCCGAGCATTAGCCGCCCGCCATCGAAAGAGCGATCGGCGACGATTCCGAGAATCAGAATGCACGATGCCGCACTCACGCCGAATCCCCAATCTTTCGGAGCGCACCTCGTTTCATTCTCGCGCCTTGTTATCGCCTTGGGTCGTGGGATAGAGTAGCCGCCTTCCCACGGGGGCGGACAAATGCCGGGCACCGGTCAGGCCAAGCTGAAAGTATTGATTCGCCGCGCTGCGATTCAGAAGCGCGTCCGCGAAGTCGCTCAGCAGATCACCAAGGATTTCAAAGGCGAGCGCGTCCATATCATAGGGGTTCTGAAGGGCGCTTGTATTTTCCTCTCCGATCTCGTGCGCGAGGTCAGTCTCGATACTTCGATCGATTTCATCGCGGTATCCAGTTACGGCAAGGGAAAACAGAGTTCCGGACAGGTGCGCGTTCTGAAGGACCTCGACAGCAGCATCGAGGGCCTCAACGTCGTCCTTGTCGAAGACATACTCGACACCGGACTGACCCTGAGCTACCTGATTCGCGTTCTGCAACAGCGCAAGCCGAAGGTGCTCCACATCGCCGCGCTTCTCGACAAGCCATCTCGTCGCATCAAGGAAGTGAAAGCCAACTACGTAGGCTTCACGATTCCGAACGAATTTGTCGTCGGCTATGGTCTTGACTATGCCGAGCGCTACCGCAACTTGAAAGACGTGTGCGTCCTAAGCCTTCCTCCGGAATAACCGTGGCTCGAAAAGTCCTCACCGCGCGGGACCTTGAATCGATTGCCGTAGGGGGCGAAGTGGTTGTGCCCCACGGCTCGATCGTGACGCCTTTGGCGCTCGAAGAGGCCGCGATTCGTGGCATCAGGATCCGATTCGAGGACCGGAACTCGGCAGCCCCTGACAATCCGGAGCGCGCCGCCGCCGTTTCTGCCCGCGTGATTGCGATTGGAGCAGACCACGGCGGATTCGAATTGAAAGAGGAACTGAAAGCGTACCTCAGTGCGTGGGGCTACACGGTTCTCGACCAGGGCACATCCAGCCGCGATGCAGTCGATTATCCCGATTTTGCCGAAGCTGTGGCGAACGCGGTGGTGCGCGGTGATGCTTCACTGGGCATCGTGATCGACAGCGCCGGAATCGGCTCCTCGATCGCTGCGAACAAGGTCCCGGGAGCCCGCGCGGCGCTATGTTATGATAGAGCTACGGCGCGCAATAGTCGTGAGCACAATGACGCGAACATTCTTTCTCTGGGCGCGCGCTTGATTCCGGCAGAGGCAGCGCGCGAGATCCTTGCGGCGTGGCTGGAGACGCCGTTCGCGGGCGGACGCCATCAAAAGCGCGTCGATAAGATTCTTGCAATCGAGAAGCGGCATTTAAAATCCTGAGCCACGCGCCGGCAATCTCCGGCGGCGGCGCCGCCCCGAAAATCCAGCACTGGAGAGCCGGGTGGATCAGCAGCAACTCGAAAAAGTCATCCAGGCGATCACCGAAGAAATCCTCGGCTATCTCGGCAACGAAAAATGCACCGATCTCTGCGGACTCGAAATTGACGAGCTTGTCTGCCCGGGCTGCGACCAGCGTTGCGCCGAGCGTTGCGCGCGAAAAACACGCAAAGTGGTGGAAGCAGGCGCCGATCGAATTTCTGCTGGAGCCGCGGTGGGTCCGATCGAAGCCGACATCGCCCGGCTGATCGACCACACGCTGCTGAAGCCCGACGCCACGCGCGAAGAAATTCGCAAGATTTGCCTGGAGGCGCTGAAGTTTGGATTCGCATCCGTCTGCGTCAATCCGTGGAACGTGTCGCAAGCGGCCGAATTGCTGCGCGGAAGCGAGGTGCGCGTCTGCACTGTGGTTGGTTTTCCGCTCGGTGCCACGCTGCCGCAAGTAAAACAATTCGAGGCGGAAGAAGCCATCAAATTAGGCGCGCAGGAAATCGACATGGTTATCAACGTCGGCGCGCTGAAGTCTGGGCTGACCGATGCCGTGGAAGCCGATATCCGCGGCGTCGCCGACGCCAGCCATCGCGGCGGGGCTATTTGCAAAGTGATTCTGGAGACGTCGCTTCTAACGACCGAAGAGAAAGTTCGCGGCTCGCTGGCGGCGAAAAACGCCTGCGCGGATTTCGTTAAGACTTCCACCGGCTTCAGCACGGGAGGCGCAACGGCGGAGGATGTCCGCTTGATGCGCGCAGTAGTCGGCGACGGCCTAGGCGTAAAAGCGTCCGGCGGCGTTCGCAGTCTCGAGGATGTCCAGAAAATGGTGGAAGCAGGCGCCACGCGAATCGGTGCGAGCGCCAGCGTCAAGATTCTGGAGCAGGCTCGCGCTGCGGCTCCATCGGAAGCCGTCGCCAGTGCAACTCCCAGCGGAACGTATTAGCCTTTCGATTGCCCGTGATCTCCCGCCTTAGCCGCCACTCTCTGCTGATATAATGGATCGTTCCTGCGTTGCTTCGCATCAGAGACATTCTGATGCCGATACGAGAAGAGTTTCGGGGCCAGAGTGCGCGCGCAATCCAGATGGATTCAGCTGAACTCAATTCGAAAGCGGACATCTCAGCCGAGACCCTGGCGATCCTTGCCGACATCAGCCAGGAGATCAATGCTTCGCTGAATCTTGACGAGGTGCTGGCCACCGCCGCGGCGCAAATCAAGCGCTTGATCGATTACGAGATTTTCGCCGTGCTGCTCCCCGAAAAGAACACCGACCAGATGTATTTTCGCTTTGCGATCGGCCATCGCCCGGAAGTGGTGGAACATTGGCGCATTCCGATGGACGAAGGAATCATCGGCGCCGCGGTCGCTACCGGCCAGCCGATCCGCGTCGGCGACGTGACGAAAGACAAGCGTTATCTGAATGCAGTCGATGGAGTGCGCTCCGAACTTGCCGTTCCGCTCGTTCTGGGCGGCCGGGTTGTCGGTGTGCTTGATATTGAAAGCAGCCAGCCCGACTATTTCACGCCCGACCAGCAAAATATATTGACGCTGGTTGCGAGCCGCATCAGCACGGCCGTTGAAAACGCGCGCCTGTTCGAGCACGAGCGCAATCAGGCCGAAACCCTCCTGTTGCTGAACGAGGTGGGCCGCGAAGCGAATTCAACGCTGCGTGTGGAGGAAGTGCTTCGGCGCGCCGCCGAACTCACGAAGCGTGTAATCGATTACCAGATTTTCAGCATTCTTCTCTACGAAGAGAGCGAGAAAGTGTTTCGCCATCGCGTGAACGTGAAATTCGGCCAGCGTGTGCAGGAAAAACACGCGGTGCCTGCGCATGAAGGAATTGTTGGCGCGGCGGCGGCGCTCCGGCGGCCGGTAGTGGTGCCCGATGTGACGCTCGACCCGCGGTACCTGAAGCTCAATCCCGAGACACGCTCCGAGCTTGCCGTGCCGATGCTGTATCAGGATCGGGTGATCGGCGTGATGGATCTCGAGAGCCCGCAACTGAACTACTTCACGCCCGACCACGTGCAGGTGCTTTCGATTCTCGCGGCACAATTCGCCGTCTCGCTCGAAAACGCGCGCCTCTACGAACGGGTCGCTCGCGACGAAGCGCGCATGGAGCGTGACCTAAACGCCGCTCGCCGTATTCAAGGCGCTATGTTGCCGCGCTTGCCGGGCCCGGAATATGGGTTGGAGATTGCCGCGCGCGTCGTTTCTTCTCGCGAGTTGAGCGGCGACCTCTACGATTTTCTGCGATATGGCCCGCAGGAACTGGCGATCGCGCTCGGCGATGTAAGCGGGAAGGGAAGCGCCGCCGCGCTCTACGGCGCTGTCGGCATCGGGACGCTTCGCAGTCTTGCGCCGCAAAAGCACCGGCCCGCCGAAATGCTCCACGCCATCAATGGATTTCTCGGCGAGCGAATGATCGAAGGCCGTTTTATGACGCTTTGCTTCGCTACGTGGCATCGCGGCCGGCGCAAACTTCGTGTCGCCAATGCCGGACAGGAGCAGCCGTTTCTATTTCACGGCGGGCGCTGCGAAAAAATCCGCCTCGCGGGATTTCCTCTGGGGATTTTCGAAGAGGCCACCTACGACCAGCGCAGCTTTATTCTCGATCCTGGCGACGTGGTCGTATTTCACTCCGATGGAATTGGCGATACGCAGAATCCTGCCGGGGAATTCTTCGGTCACGATCGCGTCTGCCAGATGATTGCCACGCATCATGAACTTTCGCCGGACGGCCTCGCGGACAAGATTCTCGAAAATCTTGACGCCTTCTCGGGCGGCGCTCATCCGGCCGACGATCGCACTCTCGTTGTGCTGAAAGTGAAGTAAGGCCGCGCCTGTTAGCGCTACTCTTGCAGGGGACTAGGAGCTCGGGCCAAAGTATCGATAGTGTCCCGTGATCTTCCAGCGAAAGAGTACGTCCTCGATCCTGGGTCCTTCTCCGATGTTGTGCAAAATCATGTAGCGCCGATTCTCGGATCCGAGCCGGTTCACCACCATTCCGATATGCGGCACTCCACCACCAAGATCCCAGGTAACCAGGTCGCCGGGCGAATAGTCTTCAGCGCGCAATGTCGCAGGTAGCGACGCTCCTTTTCGGACGAAGAACACCATGAGATTCGGCACTCTGCGGTGATCGATGTTCGAATCCGGTTTCGAGCTCGCCGCGTTCCAGCGGTGAGGATACGCCGCGAAGTGTTCCAGCATGTCCTCGTGAACTTCTTTTTGCAGGTCGATCCCGACAGCTCGATAAATCCGGATGATCTCATCGGTGCACACACCCGTGTCTGCTGGAACGTCACCGCCGGGGTAGGGAATCCGGACATACTCGGAAACATAGCGTACGGAGTGGCGCGGTCGATCGAGCGCTGCCAGGGTCAGCCGCTGCAGAAATGCCTGATGAGCGGCCGACTCGGCAGCGGGAAGTTGCTGAACCGCCCGCGCGAGAGAAGTACCAGCGAGAAGCGCGAACGCCAGCGACACGTTCGTGAAAATACGGCTCACCGTTCTCCCCATCTCAACTTGCTGCGCAGCACTTCGAAGTAAGTCTTCCGCGGTGGCCGGACGAACGTGACTTTGTTCTCTGATTTGGTGATGACCACGCGATCGGCAGGCCCTAACTCATATCCGATTTGCCCATCGAGCGTCATGTAAACGCGCTGGTCCGCGGCTGAAAAATCGATTTCCATCCGCGACGTGTCCGGTATTACGAGTGGCCGGTTCGTCAGCATGTGCGGACAAATCGGGGTAATGACGAACGCATCGATTCCGGGCTGCACGATCGGCCCGCCCGCTGCGAGCGAATACGCGGTCGATCCGGTGGGCGTCGCGACGATCAATCCGTCCGCGCGATAACGCGCGACATGGTCGCCGTCCACGTACAAATCAAATTCGAGCATGCGCGAGAGAGCGCCTTTGTTCACCACGGCGTCGTTGAGGGCTGTCTGCCGGTCCGCCGCTTTGCCGTCGTGAAAAATCTGCGCTTCGAGCATCATCCGTTCGCCGACGCGGTGTTCGCCGCGAAGAACGGCCTCCAGCATGGGATACAGCTGGTCGAGAGTAATTGTCGTCAAAAATCCGAGACCGCCGAGGTTCGCCGCCAGAATCGGCACTGAGTGCGCGCGCAAGGCTCGCGCGGCGGAAAGCAACGTTCCATCGCCGCCGAGCACGATCAGCAGGTCGATATTCTCGCCGATTGTCTCGCGGCTGACGCAAGGCACGTTGAGTTCGACGCAACCCTGGGTCTCGACGTCCACAAACACTTCGATCTTTCGTTCGCGCAGCCAGGCGATCAGCGGCGGAACAACCGTCGCCACCATTTCCTTGATCGGTTTGCAAACGATTCCAGCGGCTCGAATCATTGTGGGCGAGAATTCTATCCTACCCGCTGCGGCGGGCGTGGAGAAAAAACTCCTGATTGCCTTCGGTGCCGGTGATACGGCTGGAGCGCACGCCGACGACTGTGAGTCCGAGGATCGCGGCTTGCGCGCGGACGCTCTCGACGGCTTTTTCGTGAAGAGCGGCGTCGCGGACGATGCCGCCTTTTCCAACGTCACTTTTCTCGAGTTCGAATTGCGGCTTGATCAGAATCAGAAAATCCGCGCCCGCTTGCGCGATCGCCACAATCGCGGGTAACACCTTCGTCACGGAAATGAACGAGACGTCCATCGTCACGAACTCGATCGCCTCGCCGATGTCATCCGCTTTCAAATACCTGGCGTTGCGCTCGATGGCGACCACGCGCGGGTCCTTCTGCAGTTTCCAATCGAGCTGATTTACCGTCACGTCCACTGCGTACACTCTCCGCGCGCCATGTTGCAGCAGGCAATCGGTGAAGCCGCCGGTCGAACTGCCAACGTCGAGGCAGATTTTCTCGTTCGGCGCGAGTGCGAAATCTTCGAGAGCGCCTTCGAGTTTCAGTCCGCCACGGCTCGCATAACGCAGACCGTCTCCCGCCAATTCGATTCGCGCTTCGGTCGATACCTGGCTCCCTGGTTTCTCCATTCGCTCGCCGTTTACGCGTACCTGGCCTGCAAGCAGCAGCGCCTGCGCGCGCTCGCGAGAGGGCGCCAGCCCGCGTGCAACAAGCAACACATCGAGCCGGCTCTTGCCAGGTTTGGGAGTCATGCGCGAAGGAAATTGTGCCACTACTTCAGATCATTGTAACGGGGAAGAGCCACACGCAACGGGTGCTTACGAACGGCGCGCTACCAAAAACTGCGCCAGTTCCCGCAGCCGCGCCGCTTTTTCGCCGTAGCACTCGAGTTCATGAAGCGCCTTGGCTGCCAGGTCCGCCGCGATGTCGCGCGATTGCAAAATTCCGTAAAGCGCCGGGTAGGTAGCTTTCTGCTGCGCTTGATCTTTGCCAGCCGTTTTTCCCAGCGCCGCCGAAGATTCCTCCACGTCGAGGATGTCGTCCACCACTTGAAACGCCCAGCCGATGTTCTCGCCGAATCGGCGCAAACGGTCCACGTCCTCGTTCGTTGCGCCGCCTGCAATTCCGCCGGCGACAATCGACGCGCGAATCAGCGCTGCCGTCTTCGACCGATGGATATATTCAAGCGTGCCAACGTCCGGGGCTTTTTTCTCCGCCTCGATGTCGGCCACCTGTCCGCCGATCATTCCGCGATCGGTGCCGGCTGCCTGCGCGATCGTCGCGAGGATGTTCAATCTCCGCTGCGGCTCGACGGGAACGAAGGCGAGGGTCTGAAATGCCAGCGTGAGTAGCGCGTCACCGGCGAGAATCGCAATCGCCTCACCGAAAACTTTGTGGCAGGTCGGTTTCCCGCGCCGCAGATCGTCATTGTCGAGCGCGGGCAGGTCATCGTGAATCAGCGAATAAGTGTGGATAAATTCGAGAGCGCAGCCGATGGAAACCGCCGCGACGGGATTTTCCGTGAACATGCCCGCGGCTTCGAGGCAGAGAATCGGCCGGATGCGCTTACCACCTGCAAACACGCTGTAGCGCATCGCCTTGTGAATCGACCCCGGATGCGCGTCTTCGCGAGGCAGCAGCCCGTCGAGCGCTTCCTCGATCCCCGCGCGGTCGGCTTCGAAAAATTCAGGAACGCTCATTTTGTGGTTGGGAAAAACTGTGAAATGAAATCAGGCGCGCGTCTCGCGCCCCGCCTGCTAGGAATTCTCATCTTCGGCTTCGAATGGCTCCGCCGCGATCTTGCCGTCGGCCTTCTTCAGCAGAATCTCCACGCGGCCTTCCGCTTCTTCGAGCTGCTTCTGGCATTCGCGCGAAAGCTTCACGCCTTCTTCGAAAAGCTTCATCGCTTCGTCGAGCGACAGCTCCACGCTTTCGAGGCGCTTCACCACCTCTTCGAGGCGCGCAAGCGATTTCTCGAAATCGCCCTTGCGCGGCGGTTCGGCTGCTTTGTTGGTCGCTGAACTCATCGTGTCTCGATGCGCATTGCCTATCGCTGGCATCGCGCGCAGAAAAATGTGGACCGGCCGCCTTGCTCAATCCGCTTCACCAGCTGGCGGCACCTCCGGCAGCGCTTTCCTTCGCGTCCGTACACTCGCAAAATGCTTTCGAGTCCTTGAAACCACCAATTGGGGTCGCGAAAGTCCGGAGCCGGATGGCTGCAGCATTCTAACGCACGATGGAGAACGTCAACAATGGCCTTGTGCAGGCGCCGCGCTTCTGTAGCAGCCAGTCGATGCGCCGAACGCCGCGGAGCTATCCGCGCCCTCCACATCGCCTCGCTCGAGTAGATGTTTCCGATGCCCGCAATCTTGCTCTGGTCGAGCAGAAAGAGCTTGAGCGGTCGCCGGCTCCCGTGAAGCATCTCCGCGAAACGCGTAGCGGTGAATTCCGGCGACAGCGGCTCGATGCCCATGTCTTTGATCCCAGTAATCTCGTCCAGCGACTCCGTCCATTGCACCCGCCCGAAATGCCGTCGATCGACAAAGCCAAGCGTTCCTCGATCCAACTCGAGCGCCACATCGACGTGCCCCGAAGTCTCGCGCGAATCAAACCACGCGAGCTGACCGTCGAGCCGGAAGTGCATCACGAGCGCTCCGAGGCCGAGCGTGAGAATCAGATACTTTCCCCGCCGCTCGACCGCGTGGATTTTCTGCCCGCGCACCGCGTGTTCCATCGCTGAGGCAGCCTGCTTCGCTCCCCGCCCCGACGATGGCCGTACGGCAATGGGATGAATCACGCGGCAGCGCCGTATCGTCCTTCCGACGACAAGCGGCCTCAATGCTCGCGCCACCGCTTCGACTTCAGGAAGTTCCGGCATCGGTTCCTTCACCCAGCGCGCCGCATTACTCCGCGGGAGGCGCACTCCCGCCTGCCGGCACCAGCGTCAACCGGTGCGCGCGCATCCGATCTTCTGCGGCTTCACTGAATGGCGCCGGAATGCCGCGTCCCGCAAACCATTCCACGAATTGGTCGCGGTAGTAAGGGCTCGCAATCTGCCCTGACTCGCCCGTCGCAACTTCCATCAGCGAATTATCGAAGTTCGACAGGTCGGACACCATGCGCATCGCCGGCCCGTGCCCCACGCCCATTGCTCGCACTGTATCGATCGTGCCACCCTGCGGATAAGGGCCGATGCTGAAGAGTGAGTGCAGGGTACCCGCCCGCCCCAGCGGATGGAGCATATTCAGCGGATGCAGGCTCCCCCACGTCCATTTGTTCACGTCGCTCGTCCGGGTTTCACGCGCGAGCGCATCCACCGCGTCGTTCGCACTGGAGATCAGCAGCACGTCGTAGCTAACGACACCCTTCGGAAGCCACGCGGCCGGCTGCTCGCGCAGAATATTTTCCAGAAACACTTTGTCACGCCACCACACTTCGTTGTAAATGCTGCGCGGCTCCCACAGCTCATACCTCGGCGTGCCGTCGCCAAGGTACGGGGCAATTAGATTGTGAAATAGTGCGTGCCTGGTGAGCTCAACAAACGGAGTCTCGTATGAATCGGCGGTTGCCCGCGCATCCCACGTATTCAATTCCGCGATCAGTTTTTGCGTCCGTGAATCCTTGGGAGGCACCGTCTTCGCAGCATTCACCAGCTGCTGTGCCAGAAATTGATTCGGCAGGCTCAGAATGTCATTTTGCACCGCGTTTAGGTCTTCCGGCTTCAAGCCGGTGCGGCCCGCCAGCAATTCGTAGATTCGCTCGGTGCGAAACGGTCCCGCCTGCCGGCCCGACAGAAAGTACTTGTATCCCGGCCCTACCGTGCGCGCGTTGGCCGTCGCAATCACTCCGTCCGGCGAATTGAACGCCCGTGGCAAATCGTCGAACGGAATGTAACCGTTCCAATCGAATTCATCCGTGTCGCCGGGAACCGGCAGTGATCCGTTTCCTTTCGCGCGAATCGGAATTCTCGCTGGAATCGTGAATCCGATGTTTCCGTCGATGTCTGCATAGATCGTATTCTGCCCGGGGCCCGCAATGTGCCGGGTCATTTCCAGGAACTCGTTCCAATGGTTCGCGCGCCCCAGGAGCGGAAATCCGAAGTCGAGGCCACCCGGCTCAAGCGCCGTCCAGCGCAACGCAAAACCGTGCCCTCCATCGCTGGCAGGCTCCCGCGCGACGATCGGGCCGTGCCTTGTCACCGTCACCTCGAGATCCACATCCGGTTTTCCGAGCACGTGAATCTTTTCGTGGCGCACGTCCGCTGAAATCCATTTGCCGTTCGCACGATAATTCAACGGATTGGCCGGATCGAACGTCTCCTCATAGAGATCCTGCACGTCCGCGTTGCTGTTCGTGAATCCCCACGCGATTCGCTCGTTGTGCCCGATAATCACGAGCGGTGCGCCCGGAAGGGCAAACCCTTCCACGTTCCATCCCGGCGCCGTCAAATGAATCAGGTACCAGATACACGGCACAGACAGGGCCAGATGGGTATCGTTCGCCAGCAGTGGTTTTCCAGACGCTGTATGCGCCCCGCTCACCACAAAATTATTGCTCCCGATAATCTCCGATGATTCCCTCTGGAATTGCGCCAGAAAATCGCGCGCTTCGTCCCACCCAAGCGGTGCCAACGGAGCAATCGCATCGGCCTGCATTTCGCCGTCGCTAGCTGCCGTCGCCTTGGCTCCCGATCGTCCCGTCTTGCCAGGTGTGGGCGGCGGCGCTGCCGCCTGACCGGCAATGAAATGATCGAGCGGTGACTCGCTCATAAACATTTGGCTCGCCCGCTCCGGTCCTACCTTCTGCTTCACCCACGCTCGATTGATCTTCGCTTGCCAGGTGGTCGTCAGCGTTTCCCACATATACAAGCTTATGAGATACGTGTCCGTCGGTGTCCAGGGCCGCGGCTTGTAATGCAGCAGCGAAAACTCAATGGGGAGCTTCTTCTGGCGCTCCTCGATGTACTGGTTTACACCTCGCGCGTATGAATCCAGTAGCGCGCGAATCTCCGGACTCGACTCCGCGGCCGCTCGCTCCGCCGCCTGCCGCATTCCAAGCGTCCGATGATCTTCGTCAAATTTCAGCGCCCCCGGCCCCACAATCTCCGACAACTCGCCGGCTGCCACTCTGCGTAGCAGGTCCATCTGCCACAACCGGTCCTGTGCCATCACGTATCCCTGCGCCATCACCAGATCTTCCGTCGATTTCGCGCGAATCCACGGCCGGCCCCACTGATCGCGATCGACAATCACGCCGGCCTTCAACCCCGCCACCGGCACCTGCCCGTCCAGCGTCGGAAGCGGCCGATGCTCGATCCACCACCCGGCAATCATCGCAATCCCCGCCAGCAATAGCAGCGCCGCGATCACATTCCGTACAATCCGCGAACCTCGTGTCATCTAGTCGCTCTCGACTTTCTCGGCTCTTTCTGATTTCAATGTGACGTTCGTTCGTGCCCGCGGAGTGTAGCCCACAGCTACCAGCCCCGCAACCGCGCTTCCGTGAGGCGTTGCAGGGATTCAGCGCTTTACCTTGGCATCGCTTGCGATAAAATGACGCCTGCGCGCATGAATTCAGGTTCCATTACGCTCCCGTCTCCCGCGTCAGCGAACGCGTCCGCGATCGCCGAGCCCGAAACCACCTGCTGTATTGTTGGCGGAGGCCCCGGCGGCGCCATGCTCGCGCTGCTACTCGCCCGCCGCGGCGTCCGCGTGACGCTTCTCGAAATGCACAAGGATTTCGACCGCGAATTTCGGGGCGATACGGTTCATCCCTCTACGCTCGAAGTATTGGATCAGCTTGGTCTCGCTGACCGGCTCCACCAGCTCCGCCACGCAACAGTCACCGGCCCGACAATTCAAACGGCGGACGGTCCTTTCAGCCCGCTCGATTTCCATCGACTCAAGTCGAAGTTTCCGTACATTCTGATGCTTCCGCAGAAAGATCTTCTCGAGCTGCTCACCGCGGAAGCAGGGAAGTTCCCGAATTTTCGACTGGAGATGGGCGCGAACGTCACTGGCCTCATCACCGAGAACGGAGTCGTCCGCGGTGTGCACTACGAGCAGGACGGCAATCCGCACGAACTCCGCGCGCTACTCACCGTCGGCGCCGACGGCCGGTTTTCTCGCGTCCGCCGCCTTCTCGGGATCGAACCCGTTGGCACTTCGCCACCGATGGACGTGTTGTGGTTCCGCCTTCCGCATCTCCCCGAGGATCCGCCATCCATTGGTGGAGCATTTGGAGGCATCGGCAAGGGGCACATGGTCATCGGGCTCGATCGCGCTGATTACTGGCAAGCGGGCTACATCATCATGAAGGGCAGCTATCAAAGCGTTCGCGCCGAAGGCATCGAAGGCCTCCGCCGGCACATCGTCGAAATTCTTCCGGCGCTCGCGAAGCACGTCCTGTCGCTCACCGATTGGCAGCAAGTCGCGCTGCTGTCGGTCGAATCGAGCCTCTGTCCGCGCTGGTGCGCGCCGGGCGTTCTGTTGATTGGCGATGCCGCGCATGTGATGTCTCCGGTCGGGGGCGTCGGCATCAACTACGCAATTCAGGACGCGGTCGTCGCGGCGAATCTGCTCACCAGGCCGCTGCTCGCCGGCAACGTCACGCTCAACGAGTTGCGCTCCGTCCAGCGCAAGCGCGAGTGGCCCACGCGAGTCATCCAGTTCGTCCAGACGCAAATTCAAAAACGAGTGGTGGCCGGCGCCCTGCGAGCTTCGCAAATGATTCGTATCCCGTGGCTCATCCGGCTCTTCTTTCGCATCCCGTATCTTCGCGACGTTCCCGCGCGAATCGTCGCCTTCGGCCCGGTGCGCGTTCGCCTCGAAGACTAGTCCGCAGGTGCAACCGCTTTTCCGCAGCCGCCCCACACATTGCCTCGTTCGCCCGCGCCTCCTGCGGATTTTTCCTCTCGCGCCGCCCAACTTGCTAAAATCACACTCGATGGCCTCTCAATCTCCCCTTCCATCGACCGGCGGGAAGGCATGACCAGCCAACCGCCCATCCGCTCGGATTCCGCGAAATGATTGTCCTCCAACTTTTCGCCGTGCTTCTTCTCGTCGGCATGAACGCTTTTTTCGCGGCGGCAGAATTCTCGCTCGTCGCCGTTCGCAGCTCTCGCGTCCGCCTGCTCGTCGAAGCGGGCGATCCCCGCGCAAAAATCGTCGAAAGCCTTTTGGGCGACGTTGGCCGCGTCGTCTCCGCCGTCCAGGTGGGCATTACGATCGCGAGCCTTTTGCTCGGCTACCTGGGCGAAGTAACACTCTCCGGCATCCTTTCTCCGCTCCTCGCCACGATCCCGCGCCCTTGGGCCGGCGTCGTCGCGCACGGGGCTGGCCTTGTGATCGCGTTTGGCTTCCTCACGATGCTGCAAGTCGTCCTCGGCGAGCTTGTCCCCAAAAGTCTCAGCCTCGCGCGCGCCGAGCGTGTCGCCCTCCTCATCGCGCGCCCGTTCCACTGGTTTCTGCACACCTTTAGCTGGGCGATCGACCTTCTTGACGGCATCGCCGAAAAGGTCGTCGCCGCACTCGGTGTCGTCTCGCCGCACGGCCACACCCTCGTTCGGTCCACCGAGGAGCTGCAGGTGATGGTCCAGCAGGCGCACGACCGCGGCCTGATTCCCGCTGCCGAAGTGAAATTCATTCAAAGCGCGATGGAGCTGGGCCAGATCGAAGTCCGTGAAGTGATGGTTCCGCGCCCGGACGTGCACGCACTGCCCGCCGACGCCTCGCTCGAAGACACCATGCGGATGTTTGCCACCACGCAGCGCTCGCGCATCCCCATCTACGAAGGCTCGCTCGACCATATCCTCGGCTTCGTCCACATCAAAGACATGATCTGGATACTGCTCGACCGCGCCCGCGGCGCCGAAGAGCGCCAGCCCTCTGCTGAATTCAATCTGCGCTCGATGCTGCGCGACGTCCTCATCGTTCCCGAAACAAAGCGCGCCAGCGAACTCCTCCTCGAATTTCGCGCCCGCCGTACGGGCCTTGCCATGATCGTCGATGAATTCGGCAGCATCCTCGGCCTCGCCACGCTCGAAGACATCCTCGAACAGATGGTCGGTGAAATTCACGACGAATTTGACGTGGTCGAACGCCCGCTCACACTTGCCGACGGCTCGATGATTTTCGACGGCGCCACAAACGTCCGCGAGCTCGAATCGCAATACAGCATTACATTGCCCGAGGACAGCTCCTACGAAACCGTCGGCGGATTCATCCTCAATCACCTCGGGTTCATCCCGCGCGGCGGCGAAAGCTTCGAAGCGCACGGCTACCGCTTTACCGTCATGGAAATGGACCATCGCCGCGTCTCGCGCGTAAAAATAAAAATCGTTCGTCCCGCCGAGCGTCCGAAAGCAGAAGACCAACAGGAATCGCCCGTTGCCGAACCGTCAGCCGTCGCGGAGAATACCGGCGCCAGTGCCGTGCCCAACGAAAAGCCGCGAAAAGAAATTGCCAAAGCGCGCCGCGCTGCCGGCAGGCGCTCGCAGGGAAGCAAATAATCCCCATGACCTCGCGCTCATCACTCTCTGCTTGTGATCTCGATCGGTGGCACAGGCACTCCGGCTCGCCCAGAGATTCGAAGGGCCTGTGCTCCGACGAGCTTTCGCACGCCACCACCACAAATCGTCGGCGTTCGGTCAACCTACTCGAAAGGGACGCCCATGCTTAAGTTCATCTCCCTGCGCCTGCTGTTCGCGCTTCCCGCACTCTGGCTAATCCTCACGATGGTGTTCATGCTGGCTCACATCGTTCCCGGCGATCCAGTCCAGCAGATGCTGGGCGAAGGCGCCCGCGCCGAAGATCTCCAGCAGCTTCGGCACGCGCTTGGCCTCGATCTTCCGATCGCTACGCAATACGGCCGCTATCTGAAGGGAATCGCGCACGGAAATCTCGGCGAGTCATTCCGCTTCCAGCAGCCCGTCACGGACGTCGTTCTCTCGCACTATCCCGCCACGCTCGAACTTGCAATCTTCGCGCTCTTCGTCTGCGCTGCCATCGGCATCCCTGCGGGGACGCTCGCCGCCGAGCGCCGCGGCCAGCCGACCGATCACGCCGTCGGCGTCCTCACGCTCTTCGGACTTTCTGTTCCCAATTTCGCACTCGGCCCGGTGCTGATTCTCATCTTTTCGGTGATTCTCGGCTGGCTGCCCGTGTCGGGACGAGGCGGCCCATCGCACTTGATTCTTCCGGCCATCACGCTTGGCGCCGCGCTCGCCGCCATCCTCACGCGCATGGTTCGCACATCCGTGATCGAAGAGCTTTCGAGCGACTACGTCCGCACGGCCCGCGCGAAGGGCCTCTCGAACGGCGCCGTCCTTTTCCGGCACGCTTTTCGCAATGCGCTCATTCCCATCCTCACAATTCTAGGCCTGCAATTCGGGACGCTCCTCGCTGGCACAATCGTCACAGAATCAATTTTTTCCTGGCCCGGCGTAGGCCGCCTGGCCGTCCAAGCCATCGAAGCTCGTGACTATCCATTGCTTCAAGGCTGCATCCTGCTGATCGCTGTTTCTTATGTGCTGGTAAACCTCCTCACCGATCTCGTTTACGCTGCGGTCGATCCCAGGGTGCGCTTCGAATGACCCAGCCCTCTTTTGTAGCGGCCGCCTTCAGGCGGGCGTCTTTCGGTTTTCCTCAGGGCACGGCATGCCGCGCCCTCTCAAGCACACTCCGCACCCTGTCATCCCGAGCGAAGTCCCCAGCGCATTTGCATTTCCTTCGCGAAGCGCGATTCGTGCGTCCCGGTCGCGTTTGCGGGACGAAGGCGGGGGACGCAGTCGAGGAATCTCTCGTCCGTCTTTGGCGGTGCCCGCGATGACTACGCTTACCAGCGGCCTCCGTGACTTCCTACGACACAGCACCCCAGGCCGCGTCGGCCTCGCACTCACCTCAATCCTCGTAATCGCCGCCCTCGCCGCCCCGTGGCTCGCTCCCTACAACCCGATCGCGCAAAATCTCCCGGCGCGCCTCGCCGCACCCAGCTCCGCACACTGGATGGGCACCGACCAGCTCGGCCGCGACATCCTCTCGCGCATTCTCTTCGGCGCGCGAGTCTCCATGCTAGTCAGCATCAGCGTAGTGTTGGGTGCAGGGCTTATCGGCCTCGCAATCGGTGCGCTGGCAGGCTACTTCGGCGGCTGGTTCGACCGGCTCATCAACGTCGTCCTCATCAACGCATTTCTCTCCTTTCCGGGAATCCTGCTCGCCATCGCCTTCGCCGCATTTCTCGGGCCTGGCCTCGGCAAAGTCATTCTCGCTCTCGTCATCACCGGTTGGGCCGGCTACGCCCGCCTCGCCCGCGCTCAAATCCTGCAAGCCAAAGAAATGGAATACGTCCTAGCCGCCCGCTCTCTCGGCGCCAGCGACGCGCGCATCGTGATCCGCCACCTGCTGCCCAATATACTTCAGCCAGTGCTCGTTCAAGCTACAATCGCGATGGCCGGCGCCATCCTCGCCGAATCCACTCTCAGCTTTCTCGGCGTCGGCGTTCTCGCTCCGATGCCCAGCTGGGGCGCCATGCTCAACGACGCCCGCAGCCACCTGTTCGACGCCCCACACCTGGTCATCTTCCCAGCCCTCGCCGTAATGACCGCGGTCCTCGCCTTCAATCTCCTCGGCGACGCCCTCCGCGACTGGCTCGACCCTCGCATGCGCGCGTACCTGATAGTTACAACGCTCGTGCGCTAGTGTTCGCGGCGCGTCCATTTAATGGCTCACGACAACAGTCTAAGGACGTCAATCTGGGAGACGCTGAAGCGTCGGTGGGTTTCTTCGGCGGCGAAAGGACTCGAAGATGCGCCAAGTCGGAATGCAATTGCTTTTCTCGACGCTACTCGTCTCGTTTTTCTCGGTGCCTCTGCACGCGCAGGATGAGGATAGATGCCAGCAGGCTCCCCTCCTGAATCAGCGCCGCGACGGCGCGACGATTCAGCGCCTCGAGAACGCCTGGACGATCGCCTATCTGCATGCCGACATGGATTTCGAACGCTGCCTTCTCGCCCCGGACTTCACCGAAATCATGCGGACCGGTGAGATCAAATTCCTGGCTGATGAGCTCGCGCTGGCGATGAAGAATCGGGGGAAGAATCTGCCGACACCAGACTTGCCCGAAGCCACGGTTCTTCTGCACGGGGACGTAGCCGTCGCTTATGGAACATCGCATTCGACGGGTTCTGACGGAAGGACGCGAACGACTCGATACGCGGATTACTACCTCTGGGAGAAGGGACGCTGGCACGCTTTCTTCGCGCAGCAAACTTCAGTTGAAAATGAATCGAGGAGTTCCGCGCGACTTCGGGGTTTCCATGACCGCGGGCGCCGCTTGCAGCGAACCTAACCCAGCTTCACCGAAACTTCCGCCCCGCGCCCAGCGCGCGCGCATCGTGATCCGCCACCTGCTGCCCAATATTCTTCAGCCAGTGCTCGTTCAAGCTACAATCGCAATGGCCGGCGCAATCCTCGCCGAATCGACACTCAGCTTCCTAGGTGTAGGCGTCCTCGCCCCCATGCCCAGCTGGGGCGCCATGCTCAACGACGCCCGCAGCCACCTTTTCGACGCGCCGCACCTGGTAATCTTCCCAGCCCTCGCCGTAATGACCGCGGTCCTAGCCTTCAATCTCCTCGGCGACGCCCTCCGCGACTGGCTCGACCCGCGCATGCGCGCCTACTTGATTGTCACCACCCTCGCGCGTTAAGCAGTAGAGGTGCTTTCGCTGGTTCTAAGGCACGAGAGCGACGGCGTCACGCATGGAATGAACACAGTCGGTCGGTTCTTGTCTCGCGGAGAGCGTTTCTAGTTCTTTTTTTTCTGCGCATCCTCGATTTGCGGCAGCAAAATATCCCTCACGTAATGCCAGTAGGGAACTATCGCCAGGGCGGCACGTGCATTTTGCTCGGCCGCATTCAAGTCCGGCGTACTCCGATTCAGGTTCGACCATGCAAGGCTCATCAACAGCTCGGGCTCTCCCCACGTTGGCTCGAGCGGATCGCTCGTCGCGCCCTTGTGCGTCCGTATCATCGCCAAGCCCTTGTCATACGTCGCCAGTGCTTTTTCTTGGCCGCCGCCACGCTCCGCCGGGACATACCACAGACTCGGTCCCCACACCCAGAGGTAGCGAGGATTGTCTGGAGCTGCGGCGTCGATTTCCTTGCGCAGTTGTCTGGCTTGGACGATTAGTTCCTGTATCCTGGCAGGGTCTTTCTCTTTTATCGAGAATGCCAGAAGACCCACGCACGACATCGCCCCAATCTTCGCCTCCACGAAATTCGGTTCGATATTCGTCGACTCGTTGAATTCCTCCCACGCCTGTTTCAAATCCGCTCCTAACTCCTGCGGGTCCGTATTGTCGTTAAAGCCGTTGATCGCTCTCCGCCACAGAGCAAATCCGCGCCAGTATCGCACCCGCGCCGCCAGTTCCTTGTTCTTATCCTCAGGAGCAAGCTCGTCATACAGGCGTTTCAACGCTGCGCGATCACCCTCATAATCGGCTCTCTGTATTTGCACGATGATCCCGGCCACTTGTTTGTGCGACAGGCCGGACGTCGCGTTAACGATCGATGTGCGGACCGTGGAATCCACTTTCGACGCTTTAGGATCCGCCATCCCGCCAGCTGTTGTGACCATCGCTACAGCTGAAATAACCAGTAGAGCCGCAATCCTTGGCATGTTTTTTCGGCGCACTTGTTTCTCCTCTGCGCTCGAAACTAGCCCGCGATTAGGAACGGAGCCACAAGTTTTCGGCCAACAGGCAGAATCAGTCGGTCAATCGTGAGGTGAAATAGGTCAAAAACTGCGATAATTTGCGCCAAATGACGCCGAAGACCATCCAGCGCTATGCGATCGTCCTGGCGGCATGGCTGCCGTTCTTCGCGATCTGGGTGTTATTCGCGATGTCGTACGCGCACTACAAATTGCCGGCAGCCATTGCGGCCAGCATGATTTCGATGGGCAGTGCGAGCGCGCTGGGAATCGCCGTTTGGCATGTGTGCCGCCGATTACCGTGGCCTCTTCGGCTCAGTCTGAAGTTCTATCTGCTGCAAATCGTCTTTGCGTTAGCGTACTCAATTGCTTTGACGATCGCGGTGTATGGGCTCGACTCGATACGCCGCGGAAACCTCTCGCTCCACGATTTCTGGCGCTCGCCCGTTCTCGGCTGGCAACTTCTCACCGGACTTTGGCTCTATGGCTTGTTCGCCGGCGTCTCCTACGCCGTGCAGACGCGCAATCGCATGCACGAAAAGGAAACCCTCGCGGCGCGCGCGGAAGCGCTGGCAGCCTCGGCTCGCCTTGACGCGATTCGCGCCCGCTTGAACCCGCATTTTCTGTTCAACGCGCTCCACACCCTCGCTGCTCTGGTGAAATTCCATCCCGCGATCTCCGAGGTTGCCATCGAGCGCCTGGGCGACATGCTTCGCTATACCTTGAAAGAGGATGGCCGCGAATTGGTGGAATTTTCCGAGGAGCTTGATTTCACCCGCCAGTACATCGTCTTCGAACAACTTCGCTATGAAGATCGCTTGAAAGTCAGCCTGCAGATTGATCCGGAATCCGTGCACTTCGACGTTCCGCCGTTTTCTCTGCAAACCTTGGCGGAAAATGCCGTTCGCCACGCGATTTCCGTTCGTCCTGAAGGCGGCTCGATCTGGATCATTTCCTCGTGCCGCGATGGAAAACTCAACGTAACGGTGCGAGATGACGGACCTGGCGCCGGCGCTGACGTTGACGCAGGCGTTGACCCTCGTCTTGATGTTGCCGCCGGCTCATCGCATCAATTCGGGCTACGTTCGCTGCGCGAGCGCCTGCGTGGCGCCTTCGGCTCCGCCGCCGGCCTCTGCGTGAAAAGCGGTCCCGGCGGCTTCGAAGCAAGTTTCGAAGTTCCACTCGGTGCAGACTCATCCGTACCGCGCCGCGACACTGCCGCTGCAGGCTTTCGGTCCGCGAAGTCCGTGACCGGTGAATCTCTATGAACGATGCCGTCCTGATCGCCGACGACGAGCCGCTTGCTCGACGCACGCTTCGCGAGCATCTCCTCGGCCTCGGTTGGACGGGCGAAATCCATGAAGCGCGCGACGGCAATACCGCGATTGCAATTGCCAATGAACGGCGGCCTCATCTGATTTTTCTCGATATCGTGATGCCCGGCGCAACGGGTTTGGAAGTTCTCGAACAGCTCGAATACGAACCCAAGGTCATTTTCACCACCGCGTACGATCAGTACGCCGTCACCGCGTTCGAACTCGGCGCTCTCGATTACCTTCTGAAGCCCTTTGGACGTGACCGATTGGAACGCGTGGTGCGTCGCGCGCAGCAGGCATTAAACGACTCAGATGTTCCCTTGCTCCCACGGGCGAGAGAATCGCTGCAACACACGCGTGCACTTTCCAGAATCTTCGTTCGTGACGGCAACCGCATTCTCCCCATTCCACTCGCAAGCCTCGAACGCGTGCAAGGGGCCGATGATTACGTCACAATTTTCACCGCGGCGAAACAATATCTCGTTAGCGTCCGGCTGTCCGATCTCGAGGCGCAGTTGAAGGACGCACATTTCTTGAGAATTCACCGCTCCCACCTGATTAACCTCGAATACATCACTTCGATCGATCTTTACGACACCGCTCGTGTCCAGGTGGTTATGAAAAGCGGCGCACGCATCGTTGCCAGCCGAACTGGCTCGAAGCAATTGCGTGATCTGGCGCTGTGATCGGGCCTACTCGCTGTCGTGGGTGGGGAAGTAGCAGTCGATACCGAGTCAGCCGTTAGCTTGCTGCGAGGGAGGTAACGTGCGAATGGACCCCGTAGTGTGGAAGTACGGTTCCTGGATTGCTGCCGCGCGACTCGCCGCGCTGTGGTGCATGGTTACCGGATTTCGCTACGGCGACTGGCGCCAGCTGCCGGCTTATTTTCTGACTACGCTGATTCTTCCCGAACTCATGCTTCTACGGAACTTGCGGAGTGACCAGCCTCGGTGGATCGCGGATCTGGCCGTCCTGACATTCTTCGCGAGCTATCTGTACGCTTGGCTCGTCGCTCGGCTGCTCCGGCGCTAATAGCTCCGACCGATGTGGCTAACCCAGCTCCACCGTAACTTCCGCCCCGCGCCCCACGCCCAGCGCGCGCGCCGCATTTCCCTTATTCACTGAAATCTCCAGGTATCCGCTCGACCCAATTACGCCGAACGCCTCTCCCGCCGCCCCGCCGGCAAATGTCGGCAAAATCTTTTTCACCTCGCCATTTCCCACGCGGATCGCAAACTTTCCTTCCGCCTCCGCCAGCCCCGGTGCATCCTCCAGTTTCAAATTCGTGATCAGGTTCCCGAAATTATCCACCTTCAGCACGATCGCCTTGATTGTGTTGCCGTTCACTTTGGGCTTCGGTATCGCAAAGCGCGCCAAATCTTCCACCGCGTCTCCAAACGCCGATGTCTGCCACGATTTCGAAAGCCACGCCGCCACCGGTGCAAACACGTCGCGCCCATGGAACGTATTGCTGACGGGCTGGCGGAAATAATGCTCGGAGGTAATGTGCCACGCATAGAGCGCTTCGGTCTGGTCGTACACCGCCGACAGCACTCCGTTATCCGGCGCCACAAAATAGTGCTGATCGCTCGCCACCAGCAGCGGACGCCGCGCGGTTCCCACCCCTGGGTCCACCACCACCACATGAATCGTTCGCGGCGGAAAATAGTTGTACGCCTGCCCGATCGTCAACGCGCCATCCAGAATGTCGTGCGCCAGCACGCCGTGCGTAATGTCCACAACCGTCGCTTCCGGATTAATACTGAGGATCACGCCCTTCATGACGCCAACCAGATGGTCGTTGGTGCCGTAATCGGTCGTGAGAGTGATGATGGGCCGGTGCTGTGCCAACGTAGGCTCCGATTCGTATGAAGTGCGATTCTTCCAGCGAGTGACGCGCTCTTCGACGCTATCGGACGCTCGCACCACTGTCAAGGCAACGCGCACCAACCAGTTAATGCTTTTTTCTCCGCCGCCAGCGCATTCGCGCGCAGATTCGCTTCCTCGATTCCTCGCTCTTGCCGAGCAGTTCTTGTCATCCCGTCTCCCGCCGAGTTTTTGTCATCCTGAGCGTAGCGAAGGATCTCAACGTTACGCTCATGCAATCGTTAACCAGGTGCTCCGGTTTCGCCTCAATCTGAAATTTGAAATTTGAGATCGCCATTTTCCTTGGCCCGTCAATCCGCCTCCAAAGTATCCACACCAACAACCGGTTGCAATCCTCGCAAACCCTGCTAGCCTTATCTGGGCGTTTATGGGCAGCCAACTTACAACGCGGCGGTGGCGGGAGCGGGCGGGGCGAATGACGTCCTCGAAGAGGAGTGGTACGCCCGCTGGCAGGCACCTGGCCGCGGGTAGGCCGGCTGATTTTCTAATCGCAAATCCGCGATTAGAGATCTCTCTAAGTAACGCAGAATCAATTACATCCAATTTTCTAATCGCAAATAGAATGCGATTTGCCAATCGCGATTTTCCCCTGGTACCGCGGCCCTAGACCATGCGCGCCTATCTCGATTACAACGCCACCACCCCCGTGGACCCGGCCGTCCTCGACGCCATGATCCCGTTCCTCGCCGATAACTTTGGCAACGCCAGCTCCGTTCATTCGGCCGGCCAGCGCGCTCGCACCGCCGTCGATCGCGCCCGCGATTCTGTAGCCGCTCTTCTCGGCGCCAAGCCATCGGAAATCGTTTTCACCAGCGGCGGCACGGAAGCGGACAATCTCGCAATCTTCGGCATCGTTTTAGCCGTGGCCGCGAAGTCCAGCGGCACGCGCGCACACGTCGTCACGACGGCGATCGAGCACCACGCCATTCTCAATTCCTGCCAGGCGCTCGAAGCGCAGGGCTTCGACGTGAGCTACGTTCCGGTCGGCAGCACAGGAATTGTGGACCCCGCTGAAATTCGCCGCGCGCTGCGCCCGGAAACCATCCTGATCAGCGTGATGCAGGCGAACAACGAACTCGGCACGATCCAGCCCATCGAAGAAATCGGACGCATGGCCGCCGAAGCCGACGTCTACCTCCACTCCGACGCCGTGCAATCGGCCGGCAAGATCCCGATCCACGTCGATGAACTTGGCGTCGATCTTCTCAGCATTTCCGCGCATAAAATTTACGGCCCCAAGGGCGTTGGCTCTCTCTACATTCGCACCGGCACGCCGCTTGCTCCGCAGTCGCACGGCGGCCATCACGAACGCGACCGCCGCCGCGGCACCGAAAATGTTCCGGGCATTGTCGCGCTCGGAAAAGCCGCCGAACTCGCTGCGGCGAATTTATCGTCAGAGCCCGAGCGCGTCCGCGCGCAGCGCGACAGACTGGAAGCTGCGATTCTCGAATCGGTTCCGTCGGTTCGCGTGAACGGCGACCGAACGCGCCGCGCGCCCAACACAACAAATCTTTCCTTCGCGGCGGCGGGCGGTGAAGCAATGCTCATCGCGCTCGATCTTCTCGGTATCGAATGCTCCACCGGCGCAGCCTGCTCCTCGGGCGCCGTCGAGCCGTCCCACGTGCTTCTCGCTGCCGGCCTCTCGCCCGACGACGCGCGCTCCAGCCTGCGCTTCAGCCTCGGCCGCCAAACCACCGCCAAAGAAATCGACCACGCCATCGCCACAATCCCCGCGGTCGTCGAACGCCTCCGCGCCCTTTCGCCGCGCTCCGCCACAATGGTGACCGCCCGATGAGCGCATCCGGCCTGGATCTGCAAATGCGGGACGCAGCAAACTTGGTTACGATCGCGACGGGAGCCGGTTTGAGTGCCACGGGCGCTCATGTTCGCCCTGAGGAACGAAGGGCCTGTGCGCCTCTGGCCTCGCCGGCGCCTCAGCTCGCAGCGAAAGGAACCGTCGCAGTCGCAATGTCCGGCGGCGTCGATAGCTCCACCGTAGCTGCCATCCTGCACGATCGCGGACAGGCTATGGTCGGCCTCACAATGCAGCTCTGGAATCAGCGCCGCCTGCCGCAGGAGGAATCGAGCGCCCCCGCGCAGCACCGCTGCTGCTCGATCGACGACGTGTACGACGCGCGTCGCGTGGCCGAACATCTCGGCGTGCCGTACTACGTGGTGAATTTCGAGCGCGAATTCGAGAACACCGTCATCCGCCCGTTCGTGAACGACTATCTCGAAGGGCGCACTCCGATTCCGTGCACTCTCTGCAACAATCACGTGAAGTTCGACCAGCTCCTGACGATCGCGCGCCAGATCGGAGCCGAACGCATCGCCACCGGCCACTACGCCCGCGTTCGTCACAATCCGGATACCGGCCGCTACGAATTGCTCCGCGCCATCGACGAAACAAAGGACCAGTCCTACTTTCTCTTCGGCCTCACGCAGGAACAGCTTGCACGCACCGATTTTCCGCTCGGCGAATTATCGAAGCAGGAAGTGCGCGAAATCGCTCGCCGGCTGAAAGTTCCGGTCGCCGAGAAACCGGAAAGCCAGGAAATCTGCTTCGTGCCGACGGGGAATTATGTGCGCTTCATCGAGAGTTACCTGCAAGAGCAGGGAAGCAAGTTACCGGAAAATCCCGGCGAGATCGTCACCACCACAGGCGAAGTCCTTGGTCGCCACACCGGGCTGCACCAATACACGGTCGGCCAGCGTCGCGGACTCGGCCTTTCCGCCGGGCGCCCGCTCTATGTCGTCGCGCTCGACCGCGCTGCAAATCGCCTCGTCGTCGGCGAAGACGAGGATCTGCGCGGCACCGTGTGCGAAGTCCGCGACGTGAACTGGATTCCATTCGAAGCGCCAAGCGTTCCTGTCGAAGCGATGGTTCGCGTCCGCAATCGCCACGAGCCCGCCGCCGCGGAAATTACCGCAATCGACGCCACCCGCGCGCGCGTAAAATTCCGCGACCCGCAGCGCGCCATCACGCCAGGTCAAGCCGCAGTATTCTATTCAGGCGACTTAGTTCTAGGTGGTGGTTGGATTCACTGAAATCTTTTTCAGTAGGGGCACGGCATGCCGTGCCCTCTCACGCCAAAGCAACGCGCCATCCGCGCATCAAAGTTTCGCGCTTAGATATTGTTGAATTTGTTCAGGCAGGAAAAACTCGCGAGGACCGCGAGCCTTGATTAAATAAAAAGTTCTTCGTCCTGCGTCGCAGCGTCTGATTCCGGCCGCCGGTTCTGCCCGCGGATCATGTCGATTCCCACTTTCAGCCCCTTCAGAATCGCCGAAGCCTGCTGGATGGGAGTCCAGAGCGTGCGCCGGAATTTCGCGCCCGATTCTTCGACGACTTCGAGCGTGCCGGTCAAAATGTGGTCCGCGCGAATAATTTGGACGCGCAACCGCTCTACCGCGTCCGTGAACACGCGATCGATCTTCTGCGCGGAACCACGAGCGACGCGGGTAATCTCCGCCGCGTCGCCCATAATGCTCGCAATGCGATCTTCGGAATCTTCGAGAATCCGGTTGGTGCGCAGGAGAATTGGATCGATCCGGTTCTGCAAGTCCGTCGCGATCCGCGTGAACTGCTCGATGGCCGTCTTCATCTGAACGAACATCGCCAGCAGAATCGCCATCTGAATCACGATAGCGATGGCCGCGATGACGACGAACGCTTCCGCCCAGCCGGACATCGATTGCTCCTTACGAGGTTGATCGTACGGGACGAACTAGGAAACTTTTGATTCCCGTTTGTACGTTTCTTTTCCCGCTTCGACGGCGGCCGTCAGTCCGTCCTTCTGCCGCGACATAATTTCCTTGCTGCGCTCGATCAGATCTTCGGCGCGTTCACGCAACTCACGGGCTTTGCGCTGCGCGTATTCTCGGCCTTCGTCGGCCTTGCCGGTCAGATATTCGCGTGTTTCGTCGCCCGATTTCGGCGCGAAGAGGAGTCCCACCAGTGCTCCGATGCCAAGTCCAACTAGGAAAAAGCTCACCTTCGAGCCGGCGCTATTATCAGCCATCTTTTCACCTCCAAATGTGACAGTAGCACAGGCCTTCGGGGGTAGCAAGCAGAGCCGCAAACCTAGTCGGATCGCGATGTTAGCGGGAATTCGATTCTGCAGCGCCGCCGTCAGCTCCAGCGACATTCGCGTCGCGCAGGCCCGTGAAAACCCGCTGTGCTTGTGCGCGCGGCAGCTCCGCAGCCAAGTCGTCGATCGTCAATTGACGCAGCCTCGCCACGCTGCCGAATTTCCGTAAGAGTTTGCGCGCCGTGCGCTCGCCCACGCCGGGAATCTCGGTGAGTGAAGTGCGCAGCCGCCGGCTGGAGCGCCGCTGGCGGTGAAACGTGACCGCAAGACGGTGCGTCTCGTCGCGAATCTGCTGAATCAATTGCAGCACCGGCGAATGGCGGTCGAGAACGATGGGCTCGTCTTCGCGACCTAGTATGTAGAGAATCTCTTCTTTCTTGGCGATGCTCGCGACCGGCTGGTTGATGATCTCGAGTTTTTCGAGCGCCTGCGCGGCGGCATGAAGTTGGCCGATTCCTCCATCGATGAGGATCAGGCTGGGCAGCGGCTTGCTCTCGTCCTGCAGGCGCCGATAGCGCCTGCCGACGGCTTCGCGCATGCTGGCGAAATCGTCGCGCAGCAATCCGCCAGGTTGCGCTGCTTCTCCTTCGACGGCCGCTTCGCCACGGATGATGAATTTCCGGTAGTCGGACTTCTTCATCCGACCCGCTTCCCACACGACCATCGAAGCCACGGTTTCCGTCCCTTGCGTGTGAGAAATATCGAAGCACTCGATTCGCTTCGGCGGCTCGAGCAGCCCCAGCGCGGATTCCAGAGCCTCCGCAATGGCAGCCGACGAGGGACGCAGCACGCGGAATCGCTGTACGAAGGAATGCTGGGCGTTTTTCTCGACGAGTTCGAGAAAATGGTGCTTGGGTCCGCGCTGCGGGTTCAGGATCTCGACGCGGTGCTTGGCCTGTTCGGTGAGAAAGTCCTCGAGCACAGCGCGCTCCTCGAATTCCATCGGCGTATGGATGTAGCGCGGCAGGTAGGCCGCTTCGAGGTAGAGCTGCTTGAGAAGCGACGGCAGAAATTCCGCCGGATTGAACTCGTCGAGATCCTCCCAGTAAAAATCGCGCCGATCCACCACGCGCCCGCCACGAATGTGAAACAGATTTACGGCCACTTGCGGCGGCTCGGCGTACCACGCGAGCACGTCCGTGTCGTCGCCCGAGGCCGCCGCGATCTTCTGTCGCTCCTCCATCTCTGCAAGCGTGCGCAGAAGATCGCGATAGCCGCCCGCCTCTTCGTAGCGCTCGCTATCGGACGCAGATTTCATGCGTTCTTCGAGACTCTGCGAAAGATCGCTGCGCCGGCCTTCGAGGAACAATTTCACGTCGCGCGCCGCTTCGGTGTAGCGCTCGTCGGTGACGAGGCCTTCCACGCACGGGCCCAGGCAGCGGTGAATGTAGTATTGAAGGCACGGCCTTGGATGTCGGCGCGTGAGATCCACCGTGCACGACGGAACCAGGAAGTGCTTATGGATCAGGTGGACCATGCGATAGGCGAGGTTGGCAGGGAAGTACGGCCCGAAATAAATCGAGCCATCTTTTCGCAGCCGGCGCGTGACGTACACGCGCGGATACTTTTCGAACGCCGTGTAGCGGATGTAGGGATACGTCTTATCGTCGCGCAGCAGGATGTTGAATTTCGGC
>JBOGNA010000109.1:0-1033 GCA_050746925.1 Candidatus Acidiferrales bacterium | reverse complement strand
GCCTACAACCGCCGCTATCACCGGGAAAAACGCGCGCGGCGATGCGGATTCTGCGATCGTCTCGCGCCGGCGGGCAGATATTCTCTACGGCCGGCGAATGATCGGCTCGCGTGTCCGAGGTGCTTCGCCTGATGCCGAACATCGTGCATGAACTCATCGTCGAACTCGCGCGCGTGCAGGCGATGTTCCCGCAGCTCGACGTGACCTTGCTGCGCGAAGCTCAGAACCTGCTCCGCTTCGGCCGGCAATCGATGGCGCTCAACAATTACGAGGATATGCGCGAGGCGCTCGACGATCTGAAGGCATTCGGACGGCCACCTGAACCGGATCAGGAGGCATGAAGGCTATGGGCTTGTACAACTTCGAGAAGAGGTTTGTTCCTTTCATCCTGGATGGACGGAAGACGCACACGATCCGCGCGGTCCGCGCGCACCCGGACAAAGCGGGAAACACGCTCCATCTCTATACGGGTCTGAGGCAGAAGGGAGCGCGGCTCCTGATGCGTGTCCCATGCGTGAAGGTTGAGGAGATCGAGATTTTCTATACCGAGGGGCGCCGTCCTCACATCGTGATCGATGGGATCGAACTCAGCGGTTCCGAACGCGAGGCGCTCGCGGTGCGCGACGGATTCGCGCGTTTCAACGACATGCTTTTGTTTTGGCAGGGACGGCTCCCGTTCAAAGGGCACGTCATCCATTGGAGGAAATCGTGACCGAGATACTTGAGGCGGGCAGATGCCGCGTCTGCGGTTGCACCGATTTGAATCCCTGTCTCTCGCAGGGCGGCGACGGAAGGGCGCTCGAGGCGTGCTCGTGGATGGACGCGGATCGCACGCTCTGTTCGAACCTGCGCTGCATCGCTGTCTCGCCGATCGACGAGCTAATCAAACTGCGCGGGATTTTCGCGTGAAGGAGGAGCACCCGTTCCCATGCAAGTTCGAGATCCATCGCTACACCGACATGTACCTGATGCAGCAGGTCACGGAGGACCAGGTGCAGCATTCGATTCTCTCGCTGCTCGCGCTCTACAAAGT
>JBOGNA010000108.1:0-13523 GCA_050746925.1 Candidatus Acidiferrales bacterium | reverse complement strand
GGATCGACAAGACGATCGTGTTCCATCCGCTGCGTTCGGAGCAACTGGAACAGATACTCGAGATCGAGCTGGGAATGGTGCAGCAGCGCGTTCTCGAAACAGCCAAGGGACGATTTTTGTTTCGCGTGATGCCGGCGGCGCGTGAATTCCTGCTCCGCGAAGGGACCGATCTGAAATATGGAGCGCGGCACTTGAAGCGAACCATCGAGCGGCGGCTCGTGTACCCGATTGCAAATTTGCTCTCGACCGAACAGGTGCGGCTGGGAGACATGATCTCTGTCGATTGCGGCGGCCCCGATAGCTGCTTGATCTTCTTGAAAGAGGCGGAAGGCGCGCTGATCCCGCTTCCCACACAGCAAAAGACAAATGAAGCGGCCGTGGCGCATTCGGGTGGACGCACGGTCCCGGCTGACTCGGAATTTGCCGCTGCCGAGCGCTTGCCGTTTCGTCCGGCGCGGTAACGCGGCGGCTATTTTTCGGAGACATAGGCTGGACGGGATTACTTCCTGGGCGAGGCCAGCGAGTTCCAGACGGTTGTTCCGAGGCAAGAATCTGATTGCCTGGGAAATCGCATTCAAATGGGCGTCGAGGTCCTCCCGAATCAAGTGCGGCGCCGGCGCAAAAGTTGGTTCGCAATTCTAAGGATGGGAGCTGACAACGTGGTGCCCGGAAGCCTGATACTGAATTGCCGCAAGAGATGCAGTTCTGCCATTCAGCGATTCATTGCCCGCCGGATGAATCTGGTTCCGCTCGTCACGATTCTAATCCTATCTGCAATCATTTATTCCCGTGCGCTGGCCGCTCAGACGAACCCCGGCAGCGAATACCAGGTAGAGGCGGCATTTCTTTACAATTTCGCAAGATTTGTTGAATGGCCGCAAAACGCGTTCAGTGGCCCAAGGCAACCCCTCGGTGTGTGCGTCTTTGGCCACGATCCGTTCGGCCCTGCCCTCGAGGATTCCTTGCTGGGCAAGTCCATCGGAAAGCATCCACTCATGGTCGGCCACGCAAACCAACTGCAGGATCTCACGGGATGCCAGGTCGTCTTCGTGGGAGGATTCGAGCGCGCGCGGATTCCTGATTTAATCCACCACCTGCAAGGGCGTCCCGTACTTCTGGTTGGGGAAAGTGAAGGCTTCGCGGAGTCCGGCGGCACGATCCAGTTCACCATCGAGGATCACCACGTACATTTTCTCATCAACCCGGATGCAGCGGAACGCGCCGGGCTGAAGGTCAGTTCCAAATTGCTGGCGCTGGCTAAGATTGTGCGCGATCCAAACAAGCTCGCCGAGGGGAGCGCTCTGAGATGAACCTCGGAGGGGGCTATTCGATCCGGCAGAAGATCACACGCCTCGTGCTGCTTACATGCGGAGTGGCAGTCTCGGCGGCCTGTACGGTATTCGCAATTTACGACATCGTGCTGTCGCGGGCATCGTTGGCCCGGGATCTCGAAGCTCTGGCGCAAATGACAGGATCGAACAGCACGGCAGCAATTTCCTTCGACGATGAAAAATCCGCAGCGGAGATTCTGACTTCGCTGAGTGCGCGGCCGCACGTTGTAGAAGCTTGTATCTATGCCCGCGACGGACAGGTATTCGCGAAATATAGCAGTAGCGGCTCCGATTCGGATTTCACGCCTCCGGCAATATCGCCTGACGGCGTTCGCACGGTTTCCGGCTACATGCTGGTGTTTCGGCAAATTCGTCTGAAAGACGACGTAATCGGCACGATCTATCTGAAATCGGACCTGAAGGAACTTGAAGCCCGGGCTGTGAAGTTCGCTTGGATCATTCTTGGAGTGTTGGTGATGTCTTTCGCGGCGGTGTATTTCTCTGTCTCCCGTCTCCAGCAAGTCATTGCCGAACCAATTCTTGAGCTGGCGCGGACCGCATTCGCCGTTTCAACGGGAAAAGACTACTCGCTCCGGGCGACGAAGCGGAACGACGACGAGATCGGATTCCTGTTCGATCGCTTCAACGAGATGCTCGGCCAAATTCAGGAACGCGATACCGCGCTCCAGCAAGCCCGCGAGGGGCTGGAACTGCGTGTCACGGAACGGACGAGCGAGCTGTCTAAGGAAGTTGCCGAACGAACCCAGGCTGAGAGGTCACTGGGAGAGCGCACCGCCTTCTTGAACTCTCTCATCGAGATGACCCCGCTTGCTGTCGTCGTTCTTGATCCGGGATTTTGTGTGGAGATGTGCAATCCCGCATTTGAAAGAATGTTTTGTTATCGCTTTCAAGACATTCGGGGGCGGCGGCTCGGAGATTTGGTAGCGGGAGGCGAGCTGGGGAACGAAGTGAAATCGAACGAAACAGCCCTCAGGAGCGGAGCTTCCGTTCACGTTACAACCCGGCGCACGCGGAGCGACGGAAGCCTGCTCGATGTGGAAGCGTACAGCGTGCCTCTGGGAGAGAACGGCACTCCAACTGGTTACCTATTGCTCTATCAAGACATCACCGACCGCAAGCTGGCTGAAGAAGCGCTGCATCGGGCAAAGAACGCCGCCGAGGGCGCCAACAAAGCGAAGAGTGAGTTTCTGGCCAACATGAGCCATGAAATTCGCACGCCGATGAACGGCATCATCGGCATGACTGAGCTCGCGCTCGACACGAAGTTGACGAACGAACAGCGCGACTATCTCGGCATGGTAAAGACATCGGCTGCCTCTTTACTGACCGTCATCAACGACATCCTCGATTTCTCGAAAATTGAAGCAGGAAAACTCGATCTCGATGTAAGCGATTTCCCGTTGCGTCAAAGCGTCGGAGAAACGCTGAAGACGCTGGGATTCCGCGCTCACGAGAAAAGCCTGGAGCTAGCGTGGCGCGTGGCGCCGGACGTACCCGACTACCTGGCCGGTGACGTGAGCCGCTTGCGACAAGTGCTCGTGAATCTGGTTGGGAATGCCGTGAAATTCACGGAACGCGGAGAAGTGGTAGTCGAGATTGAAAGGGAGTCGAATTCAATCGAAACGAATGCCGTTCTGCACTTTCGGGTGCGAGACACGGGAATCGGAATTCCAAAAGAAAAGCAGGCGATGGTCTTTGGCGCGTTTACTCAGGCCGATAGCTCGACCACTCGGAAGTATGGCGGGACAGGTCTCGGGTTGGCGATCACCACCCGTCTCGTCGATTTGATGGGCGGAAGAATTTGGCTGGAAAGCGAGCCGGGCCTCGGCAGCACATTCCATTTTACGATTCCCTTTGGGATTGCTTTTGGTCCGGCCTCAGTGCAAGACACGGATCCCAGAATCCTTCTCCACTCGTCGATTCTCATCGTCGATGACAACGAAACGAACCGGCACATTCTGGTCGAAATGCTTGGGAGATGGGGGATGTGGGTCGAAACGGCCAAGAGCGCTCACGAAGCTCTCGCGGCTCTTGCCCGCGCCAGCATACGAGGTCCGCGCTTTGCTGCGGTCATTTCCGACCTGCAAATGCCGGAGATGGACGGATTTGAGCTGGTTGAAAGCATTCGACGGAGCCCCCAGTTCGGCCGGATTCCGGTGCTGATCCTGAGTTCGAGCGCGCAGCAAGGTGAGCGCGAGCGATGCCGGAAATTGGGGATCGCTGCGTATGTGGCGAAGCCAATCCAGCCGTCCGAGCTTCTCGACGCCATCCTATCCGCGTTATCGGCGCACGCCAAAGAGCTTCAAATGGAAATGACGGAGGAGACATCGCCGGCTCAAACTGACAGGGGGCAGGGAATGAAAGTGCTACTTGCTGAAGACAACGCCGTCAATCGAACTCTTGCGACGCGCTTGCTCGAGAAGCACGGCAACACCGTGGTTGTCGTCGTAAATGGCCGCGAGGCGATTGAAGCGCTTGAGCGCGAAGCAGTCGATCTCGTTCTGATGGACGTGCAAATGCCGGAGATGGACGGGCTCGAGGCGACGGCGGCAATTCGAGAGAAAGAAAAAACCACGGGCACGCATGTCCCCATCATTGCTCTTACAGCTCATGCCATGAAAGGAGATAGGGAGAAATGCCTGGCCGCGGGTGCCGACGATTATTTGACCAAGCCAATTCGGACGGCTGAACTCTTCGAGGCGGTGGACCACGTCAGGAATTCCAAGCTCCCGTCTGCTCCTGCACGCCCTCCAACTGCAGAAACTCGCAGCACGAGTTCCTTCGACATCGATGCGGCGCTCCGGCACGTGGAAGGAGATCGGGAACTCCTCGATGAAATCATGCGAATCTTCACAGACGAATGTCCGAAAACAATTGCCGAAATTCGAAACGCGATTCGCGCGGCTGACCTTCCTCTCCTGGAGCGGGCCGCCCACTCCCTGAAAGGCTCCGCTGCGAATCTGGGAGCGCTCGGAGTGACGCAACCGGCGGCGGAAATCGAGGAATCGGCGCGGAATGGAGATCTATCCGCAGCGCGAGAACAATTTCACTCTCTCGAAAATGCCGTTGAAGAGCTCCTCCGCGAACTCGAAGGCATTGCGCGAAAGGTGACGAGTTGACGCTCTTGTCCATCCCCGATATGAGCCGGCGGCTCAAGGCGCTCAGCGGGCGCGAACAGCCCACATCTTCCCGTGGGTCGCTATTGTGGCGTGCAGGAATTGGAGGAGGCTTCATCCTTCTTTACGCGCTCCTGGACCGATCGGCTGTTTTTTTTCAGATGTGGGAAGGAATCAGTGCCTGGTATCCGCCTGCTGGACTGGGATTGGCACTTCTGCTCGGACTCGATTTGTCCTATGCCCCACTACTTCTCATCGCGGGCGTGGTAGCAGCCACCATCAACTATCCACTCTCCGCGTTCTCGCTCGGATTTTGGCTGGTCAATTTCGTGGTGGCAACGGGATATACGGGAGCTGCTTACGTCTCGCGCCGGGTGCTGCGGATAAACACAGAGTTTCGTTCCTTGCGCGATGTGAACTGGTTTGTGGCGATGGCGCTCGCGTCTTCCTTTTGCGTAGCCGCTACGGGCTCGGCGGTTTTCCTTTCGAGCAAAACGCTTCGATGGAATGACTATCCCAAAGCGGTTTTGAATTGGTGGGTGGGTGATGCCGTCGCGCTGATTTGCCTTACGCCATTTCTTCTCATCCATGTCACGCCGTGGTTGCAGAAACGCGCGGGCCTGCGGGATTCATTGTTGCCGTGGCGGGATTCGATCGAGGGGTCGAAAATTTCGCGCGGCTCACGCATCAGGACGCGCGTAGAGGGCTGGGCACAAGCCGCAAGTATCCTTCTTTCTTTGTGGATTGTGTTTGGGTGGAATCTTGTCAAGAGCGATGGACTCTTCTATCTGTTTTTTCTTCCAATTCTTTGGATCGCCGTGCGGCGAGGTTTGCGCGGGGTCACATTCGCGGTGGTGTTGCTGAATTCAGGAGCGATGATCATGCTTCGTCTGTATTCAGCGGATCCGCATCGTCTGACACTGTTGCAGATTTTGATGCTGATCGTTTCCCTCACGGGGCTTTCCGTTGGGACTGTGATTTCAGAACGAGAGCGCGCCGAGCAGGAATCGCGGGAAGGCGAAGCCCGCCTGCAGGCGCTCGTACGCTCGATCGATGAGCTCGTATTCGAGTTTGACTCGGCGTGCATCTACAAGAACATCTGGACGAACGACGAAAGCCTGCTCGTCTGCCCCAAGAGTGACCTGATCGGAAAGCCCGTCACCGCATATCTCCCGGAAGAAATCACGCGCCCGTTTCCTCCCATATTTCGTCGCGTGTTGCAAACCGGGCATGGCGAGAGCGTCGAATACCCCATCCCTTTTGCTTCCGGCGTCCGCTGGTTTCTCGGCCGCGTGAGCGCGATTCCGTCACCCCATGGCCTTTCGAAGACAGTCTGCATGACGGCGCGCGACATCACCGAGCGCAAACGAGCGGAAGAAGAATTGCGCGATGCGAAAGAGGCGGCGGAAGCAGCCAGCCGCGCGAAAAGCGAGTTCGTAGCCAACATGAGCCACGAAATTCGCACGCCCATGAATGGAATCATTGGAATGACGGAACTGGCCCTCGATACCGAATTGAGCGCCGAGCAGCGCGAATATCTCGAGCTCGTGAAGATCTCCGCCGATTCGTTACTAACGCTGCTGAATGACATTCTCGACTTTTCCAAAATTGAGGCCGGGAAGATGGAACTGGACCCGATCGAGTTTGCGGTTCGAGAAAATCTCGACGAAACACTAAAACTCATGCGCTTCCGAGCGCGGCAGAAAGGGTTGGAATTCGCCTGGCGGGTGGAAGCAGACGTGCCGCCCATATTGATCGGAGATCCGGTCCGGCTTCGGCAGGTGCTGATCAATCTGGCCGGCAATGCGATCAAGTTCACGGAACGTGGTGGAATCGAAGTGGACGTGGCCAACGGGCCGGGAGACGGTCAAAGCTTGGAGCTTCAATTCCGGGTGCGTGACACCGGAATCGGCATTCCGCCTGAGAAGCAGGCGCTGATCTTTGGCGCGTTCACGCAAGCAGACAGTTCGACGACTCGAAAGTTTGGCGGCACCGGTCTGGGCCTTGCGATCTCGACCAGCCTCGTGAAGCTGATGGGCGGCAGGATTTCGGTCGAGAGCGAGCTGGGAAAAGGCAGCACGTTTGATTTCACGGCGCAATTTGGACTCGTGCCGGAGAACCGCGACGTTGCGGAGCGGGCAGCCCATTCGGAGAGCTTACGATGAGCGAAGAAAACAAGCCAAAAGATCGAATTCTAATCGCCGAGGACGATCCCGTTTCGCGTCGCGTCCTCGAAAGTTTTCTAGGAAAGTGGGGCTACGAAGTTACCGTCGCGGCCGACGGCCTCGAAGCCCTGCGCCTTCTCGAAAACCGCGACGCGCCTCGTTTGGCAGTCTTGGACTGGATGATGCCTGGTCTCGAAGGAGTCCAGATCTGCAAGCGGGTTCGCGAGGACTCCACCCGCACCTATATCTATATATTGTTGCTCTCGGCGCGCTCTCAGAAGGACGACCTGCTGCAGGGATTGCAGGCGGGCGCAGACGACTACTTGACGAAGCCATTCGACGCGCAAGAATTGCGCGCACGTCTCCACGTCGGAAAGCGCATCCTCGAACTGCAGGACAATCTGATCGCTGCTCGCGAGAAGCTGCTGTTCCAGGCCACCCACGACGCGCTTACCGGCATCGCGAATCGGGGCGTCAGTCTTGACGCGCTTCGCCGGGAGCATCACCGCCAATCGCGTGAAGGCGGCTCGTTCGCGGTCGTCATGCTCGATATCGATCACTTCAAGTACGTGAACGACACTTACGGCCATCCTGCCGGAGATGCCGTCCTTGCCGAAGCAGCGCAGCGGATCAAAAGCTGCATTCGTCCGTATGATACGGTCGGCCGCTACGGAGGCGAGGAATTCCTGATTGTGCTTCCGGCCACCGATGCGCTCGGCGCGGTAGGAGTCGCCGAGCGAATTCGAGCCGCGGTCGAAGCAGAGCCAATCGTCACGTCTTCCGGCAAGATCGCAATTACCGTTAGCATGGGTGTCGCCGTGAGCAGTAACGAAACGTCCGTGGAGGCAGAAGCACTGTTGCAGAGGGCCGATGAAGCGCTCTATCGGGCGAAAGAGCACGGCCGCAATCGGGTGGAGTTGGCGATTGGGTCGGAGCACAAAGCTTCGCCGCCCACACCGGCGCACGGTAGTCCGATCAAGACCGAATCTCGCTGAACCGCTCCAATCGGCAGTCCGTCAGCCGCAAGCTTCGATATCACTTGCGTGTTTAGGTCCACTCGGTGGACGCTATTGGATGACTGCGTTCCCCTTGCGTGAGTTCTGAGAATACGGCGCGCAAAGTTCGCGTCAAGAAGTTCATCGAGAAATATGGGCCAAAGCAACATCTTCACCGCAGAAACGACGATTAACGCGCCGGCTGAAGATGTCTTTCGCTGGCACGCTGAGCCTGGCGCGCTCGAAAGGCTCACGCCTCCCTGGGAACCCCTGGAAGTGGTGCAGCGTGCGCCCGGCGTCCGCGATGGGGATCGCGGCATCCTGCGCGTGCGTGTCGGCCCTTTCCGCGTGCGCTGGGAATTTGAACACCGCGATTACATCGAAGGGCGCCAGTTCCGCGACGTCCAGATTGCCGGACCCTTTCGCCGCTGGGACCACACCCACCGCATCACTCCCACCGGCTCCGGCGCGTGCCGCCTCGAAGATCGCATCGAGTACGAATTGCCGTTGGGAATCTTCGGCAATTTGCTCGGCGCGTGGTTCGTTCGGAAAAAACTCAAAAAGCTGTTCCAATATCGCCATCGCATCACCGCTGAAGCGATGGTAGCCAGGCAGCGATGAAGAAGCGAATCGAAGTCGCGAAGTGTTCTGAATCGGCGGAGTTAGCGTTCCATACGCTTGCGTATGGTGACGCCGCCGTTCACATCTGGTAGCGTGTGGACGATATCAGTTCCGTAGCCACCCGAATTTGTTATACATTTAGGGTAGATTGGCACGCTCGCAGAGAGCGGCGTGAATCGTACGCTTGGGCGCGAAGGGATCGAGCTATGAATCCGACCAAGTCAGAAACCGTAACCGGCAAGTCCGCCACTCCCGCCGGCGCCCGCCGCGATTCGCTGACGATTGTCGATAACCGCAACGGGAGCCAGTACGAAGTTCCTATCAAGCACGACACGATCCGCGCCATCGATCTCCGCCAGATCAAGATCGATCCCTCCGATTTCGGGATGATGAGTTACGACCCGTCCTATTCGAATACCGCGTCCTGCACCAGCAAGATCACCTTCATCGACGGCGACAAAGGAATCCTCCGTTATCGCGGTTATTCGATCGAGGAGCTCGCGGAGAAAAGCACCTATCTCGAAACGGCCTACCTTTTGCTTCGTGGCGAACTGCCCTCGAAATCGCAACTCACCGATTGGTCCTACAACGTCACCCATCACACGTTCATTCACGAAAGCATCAAGAAATTTCTCGACGGATTTCACTACGACGCCCATCCGATGGGCATGCTGATCTCCACCGTCGCCGCGCTTTCGACTTTTTATCCCGACGCAAAAGACATCTTCAATCCCGATTCGCGCCGCAAGCAGACCTATCGCCTCGTCGGCAAGATGCCGACTCTGGCGGCCTTCGCCTATCGCCACAGCCTCGGAATGCCGTTCGCCTATCCGGACAACGATCTGAGCTACTGCGGCAATTTCTTGAACATGCTGTTCCGCACCACGGAGCTGAAGTACCGGCCCAACCCGACTCTCGAGCGCGCCCTCGACATTCTTTTCATTCTGCACGCAGACCACGAACAGAACTGCTCCTCGAGCGCGATGCGCGGCGTGGGCAGTTCACACGTTGACCCGTACTCGGCCACCGCCGCGGCCACCGCCGCGCTCTACGGACCGCTTCACGGCGGTGCCAACGAGCAAGTGTTGCGCATGCTTCTTGAAATCGGTTCCGTGAACAATGTCCCGGCTTATATCAAGAGCGTGAAAGCCGGCGAAAAACTGCTGATGGGCTTCGGTCATCGCGTTTACAAAAATTTCGATCCGCGCGCCACCATCGTGAAGCACATCGCGTATGAAGTTTTCGACGTGATGGGCCGCAACCCTCTGATCGAAATCGCCCTCGAGTGCGAGCGAATCGCGCTGCAAGACGATTACTTCGCTTCGCGGCGCCTGTATCCCAACGTCGATTTCTACACCGGCCTCATTTACCAGTCGATGGGCTTCCCGGTAACGATGTTCCCCGTCCTATTCGCTATCCCGCGAACGTCCGGCTGGATCGCGCAATGGGAAGAAATGTTGCTCGATCCGGAGCAAAAGATTTCCCGTCCGCGCCAGGTTTATCTCGGTTACGACCTGCGCAACTACATTCCCCTCGACGACCGCGGCAAATAGCACCTTTCTTTCGCCGTTCCGATGCGGGACGCATTTCCGCAAAGCCCCCCGTTTTGCCCGGCTTCGCCCGAAAAGTGATTGCATCCGAGCCTAATCTCTGGCAAAACACTCTGCACGCCTGCAGGGGGCCACTGCTAAATGGAACTATCTACGCGCCAATCCGGTAACGCCACAATTGTGGATGTAGTCGGCGACATTACCCTATACAACTCGCCGGACATGCGCAAAGTGTTGATCGATTTGCTGCGCGCGCAGCGCAAGTCTCGCGTGATCGTGAATATGCTCAACGTGAAATATATTGATAGCGCCGGCGTGGCTTCGCTGGTAGAAGGTTTGAAGATTTCCCGGGACCTGAAAAGCAGCTTCGCGCTTTTCGGGCTCAGCCGAACGGCCCGAGAAGTGCTAGAACTCACTCGGTTGATAAAAGTGTTCGAAGTCTATAACAACGAAGAGGAAGCTCTGCAGGGCGGAAGCAGTACTCCCGCACCTGCGAGATAAATTTCCGGGCAGCCTCGGCGGCTTTTTCACCAGCCAGTCGCCGCGCGTCCGGGTTCACCGATGGCAATCACAGAATCAGTCGGCGCGGCTACAATCAATGGACTGGCGTACGTCGGCAGCCTCGCGCGTATCACCGGGGGCGCCGCCAAAGCCCTGTTCGTTGAGCCGGAGCGTGTCCGCAAACTTCTCAGCCGCTCGATTCACCAGGCGATGGCGGTGGGCGTCGAAGCCCTTCCCATCGTTTCCCTCATCGCCTTTTTCATCGGCTTGATCTTCGCCTTGCAAAGCGCCTATCAGCTCCGCAAATTGGGCGCCTTGCAATTCGTCGCTGCCGCCGTAGCGATTGCGATTACCCGCGAGCTCGGCCCGCTGATGACGGCCATCATGGTCATCGGCCGCTCCGGTTCCTCGTTCGCCGCTGAAATCGGCACGATGAAGGTCAATGAAGAAATCGACGCGCTGGAGACGATGGCGCTCGAGCCGGTCCGCTTTCTCGTGGCCCCCAAATTTCTCGCCATGATCCTGATGTTACCCTGCCTCACCACTTGGGCTGATTTCATGGGCATCGTAGGCGGAGGTGTGTTCGGAGTCACCAGCGGCCCGTTCACCTGGCACTCCTATCTCATGGCCACGCTCAATTCGCTCGTCAAACGCGATATTTTGACCGGTCTGGTGAAGAGCATCATGTTCGGCGTGGTCATCACCGCCGTCGGTTGTCAGGAAGGTTTTTCTACCGGCCTGGGCTCCGAGCAAGTGGGCCGATCGACTACCTCGGCCGTGGTGAAATCCATATTCATGGTCATTTTCGTGGACGTAATTTTCACGGCGATTTTCTATTTCACGATGCCCGACTAGAACAATGTCACCGGACCTCATTAAGAACCCGCAAGAAAGCCGCGCCGATGGCGGCGCCGCCATCTCGGTGAGAAACCTGCGCGTCAACTACGGCGAGCGTGAAATCCTGCACACGATCAGCTTCGATATCAGCGCGGGCGAAACTCTTGTCATACTCGGGGGCTCGGGCTCAGGCAAAAGCACGCTGCTCCGCACTCTCGTGGGCCTGGAACAACCGAGCGGTGGCGAAATCTGGATCCGCGGAAAGAATTTTGCCGCGCTGGATGATAAAGACCGCGACGAGCTGCTCAAGAAAATGGGCATGTCGTTTCAGGGCGGCGCCCTGTTTGGCTCGATGACGGTCGGCGAGAACGTCGCTCTGCCGCTTCGCGAACACACGCCCCTCGATGAATCCACCATCGAAATCATGGTCCGGCTGAAGCTCGACCAGGTGGGACTCTCCGGTTTTGAAAATTACATGCCGGCGCAGTTGAGCGGGGGAATGAAAAAGCGCGCAGCCATTGCCCGTGCCATGGCCATGGATCCGGAAATCTTGTTCTTCGACGAGCCTTCCGCCGGCCTCGATCCGATCATCGCCGCCGGCATCGACGAGCTGATCCTGAAATTGAAGAAAGCATTCCGCATCACGATTGTGGTCGTCACTCACGAGCTCGCCAGCGCGTATCTGATCGCCGATCGCATGATCCTTCTCGATAAGGGTGTGATCGTCGCCAATGGCACCACTGCCGAGCTGCAAAAAAGCCAGCAGCCGCGCGTGCGCCAGTTTCTCGACCGCGTTCCGGAGCCCGAAATTTCAACCGAGTTGGACTATTTGCAGATGCTCACGGGAGAAATTCCGCCGCTGCGGCAATGAGCTAGACAGGCGCGGCCTCGTGCTATACTCCGCGCGCCTGAGGGAGCCTTCCCGGACCACCGGGACGGATATTAGAGGAAGCCAATGGAATCGAAACGCGAACAAGCGTCCGTCGGTCTTTTCGTCATCGTCGCATCGGCGCTGCTGATCGCCACTGTACTGTACCTCTCCGGCAGCATGTCCAGCGGATTGGTTCCCTACCGATCCTACTTCAAGAACGCCGGCGGTATGACGCCGGGCAGCGAAGTTCGTTACGCCGGCGGGCCGCGCATTGGTCGCGTCAAGAAAGTAGCCCCGGACCCGAAAGACCCGACCCGCATGGAAATCGATTTCGATATCGAACCGAGCGTTCCGGTGAAAACCGATAGCAAGGCAACGATCACCAGCACCAGCCCGCTGGGAGACAATTTCCTTGGTCTGATCGCCGGTTCGCTGCAGGCTCCGCATGCACCCCCGGGCTCCACGTTGCCCTCCAAAGAGCCGGTCAGTTTCGCGGACATCGGAGAGATGATTTCCGGGCTCGGCCCGTCCGCCCAGCAACTGCTCGCCAATCTGAACGACCGCGTCGTCGAAATGAAAGTTACGCTCGCCCGCGTCAACGATATTCTTAACGACGAGAACCGCGAAAACATCAAGGGCAGCCTCTCCAACATTCACGGCATGCTCGCTGAGAATCGCCCGGCGATTCGTTCCTCTCTCAACCATATCAATGATGCCAGCGCCAAGCTCGGCCCGCTCCTCGACGATTTCAAGACCACGTCGGCGAAGGCCAACGACCTCATCACCCACATCGACGGCATGCTCGGCGAGGATCGCGAGGGTATCAAAGAGTCCGTCGCGAAGCTCCGCCAGACTCTCACGCAGGCGAACGAGTTGACCACTCAGCTCAACAATATGATGGCGGCCAACTCGGAGAATCTCGACGAGATCATCGACAACTTGCGCGCCGTCACCAACAACATGCGCGAGTTCACCGAAACGATCAAAACCCGGCCGTACACCTTGATTCGCAGCTCCACTCCCAAGGAGCACGAGCCGGGCGGAGCGCTGCCCAAGTAGTACGTAGCGAACAGCGGGGCTGAAAGAGGCGAACAGCCTTGAGAGGAGTACCGATGCGTTGCGCGAAGCGATATGGCTGGGTTGTGCTGCTGGCGGGTTTTCTCGCAAGTTGCGGAGGCACGCGTCCCACGAAATATTATGTCCTCGACGTTCCTGCCACTCCCAGCGGCCAAGCGACGGCGCAGCTGCCGGTCTCGTTGATCGTGGCGAGGCCCATCACCTCGCACTTGTATCGCGACGATCGCCTCGTCTTTGGATCCGGTCCCGTCGAGCTTGGAACCTATGAGTTTGCGCGCTGGGCTCAGTCCCCCGCGGACATGATTCAGGATCTGCTCGTCACTTCGCTGCGCAACACCGGGCAGTACCGCTCGGTCCTTCGCCCGGGCACCAACGCAAAAGGCGAGTATATCGTTCGCTCCTATTTGCGGGCTCTCTACGAGGTTGACCAGCCAGACC
>JBOGNA010000107.1:0-2250 GCA_050746925.1 Candidatus Acidiferrales bacterium | reverse complement strand
GCTTCAGACCGGCAGGTGTTGACTCATCCGTTGGCGGCTTTCGTCAGGCGATTCTCTCGGTGTTTTAGCAAGGAAGCCCGCCGGGGCTGTGAACTCCGAGTCCGGGGCGTCCCCTCGCAGTCAATCGTCTCCGCTTCCGTATAGAGCGCCTCTCCGTGGCACGCCCTGCAGCGGAGATTGAACGAGCGGGAGGTCAGCTCGCTCATCTCGCTCGAATCCGATTCTCGCATTTCCTTTTCTTTGCGGACCAAAGACGCGGACAACGGAATTGGCTGGCGGCAATGAATGCAAAGGACACCGCGGTACTGTTGCTTGCTGGCTTCAGCGATCATGTCAAACCTCGCGAGGGGAAGAGGGCCCAGGAATTTGAAGAGAGCGGATTCTACCCCGCCGTGGGGGTGTAGTCCAGAGCCAACTGCTGTGAAAAAATGAGCAAGAATTTATGCTCCACCAATTTAGTTGTAACGGTCCCTACTGATGCTCATATGACCAACCCATGAGCGAAGAATTGCTGTCCTCGACCGGCGTAAGCCCTGTATTCTCAGATATATTCGAGCGATTGCTCCGTCGCGCGGCGCTCGTTTCTCATCGTAACCGCTTCGAGTCTGGCGTAATTAACCCGGCGCCCGCGCGGGAATATTCCCAGCCAATCGGAGACACCGCAGGCACCCTCTGGCAGCTCCTGTCTGAAGATGGCCCGTCAACATTGGCAAGCCTGATTCAGGAGGTAGGTGTGCCCGAGAGCCTTTTCTTCATGGCGGTCGGCTGGCTCGCTCGCGAGGGAAAGATTGAATTCGAGCCTCACGACGGGGACTACACGATCCACCTCAGGTAAGCCGATCAAAATATCGCCGCCGGTGAACCGAGCCGCTTGAATCTGGGGCGCGGCATCAGTAACATGCTGCGAAACGGTTGCTCAAGACGGGCGTTCGAGGCGGACAACCTTGCACCTGGAACTTTCGATGAAGAGTGATGTCGAAGCGATCTCGCCCTTCGTCGATGAGTTGATGCTGAGGATCAGGGAACACCACTGCGATCCCGGCACAGAATTCCCCATTGAGCTGGCCCTCCGGGAGGCGCTCGCCAACGCCGTCATTCACGGGAATCGCGAAGACACTCAAAAGAAGGTCCACGTTCGCTGCGAATGCAGCCAGGAATCGGGAGTGTTTCTCGTCGTCAGGGACGAAGGTACAGGATTCAATCCCGGTGAGGTTCCCGACCCCCTGGCGCCCGAAAACCTGGCCGCCGAGCACGGGCGCGGCATCCTGCTGATGAAGCAGTTCATGGACGACATCCATTACGAACGCGGCGGAACAGAAGTCCACATGCGGAAACGGCCGTCCGCGTAAGCTCCTTGTCCGCGCCCGGTGCCGCCGCACTCCTGTTCTAGTTTTTTCCACGCCGCCTGGCATATCGCGGTATGCTTTTCCCGCTGAAAATCTAAAGCCAGAGAGGTCCGTCGCCTGGGTGCGCCGTCGGCCTCGCGGTCCTGGTGGTCAAACTTCTTGGGGGAGATGTGGCGGATGGAAAATCGGACCGTGATCTCGGAATGGATCGGCGCATCGCAAGGCGCGATTTCCTCAATGGCGTAGGCGTTGCAGTCGGCGCATCTCTTCTCCCTTCGAATTACTCCTGGCTTGAAACTCTGGGAATCCCGCAGTCTCCCTACGCACCTGAAAAGGCCGCCGACTACTATCCGCCGGCGCTAACCGGGATGCGCGGCACTACGGATGCTTCGATGGCTGTCGGGCACGCTCTCCGCGATGGCCAGGAATGGCCCAATCCGTCTCCCGACAAGGAATTCTACGATCTGATCGTCGTCGGCGGCGGCATCAGCGGACTCTCGGCGGCCTACCTTTTCCGCAAGACTGCCGGGCCGAAAGCCCGCATCCTCGTGCTCGAGAATCTCGATGATTTCGGCGGCCACGCCAAGCGCAACGAATTTCAAACGCCGGATCGATTGCTGATCGCGTACGGCGGCACCCAGTCGATCGATTCGCCGAATCGCTGGAGCAAACACGCGATGGGCTTGCTCGAAGAGCTGGGCGTGGAGGTGCAGCGCTTCGAGAAATACTTCGACCGCTCGGTCGATGCCGATGCCAGTGAATCGAACGCGGTATTTTTCGACAAGGAGACATTTGGCGCGGACAAGCTAGTAACGGGGCGCGGCAAAATCCCCTGGCCTGAGTTTTTCAATCAGGCGCCGTTTTCCCCCGAAGTACGGCAGGATCTGATTCGCCTGTACACCGA
>JBOGNA010000106.1:0-18140 GCA_050746925.1 Candidatus Acidiferrales bacterium | reverse complement strand
AGAGCTGCACGACGAGGGAAGGATCGCCCTTCTTCGGCTCGCTCAGCAGTAGATGAACGTGCTCCGGCATCACCACGTAACCCACGCTCGCGAAGTGGTATCGTCCGCGCAGGTCGTTGAGAACGATCAGAAATACATTGCGCGCGCGAGCGGTTCTGAGAAAAGGCAGGCGCCGGTAACAACTGAAGGTGATGAAGTGTAGGTTTCTGGTTCCGTAGCGGCGTTTCAGATTCTTTGGCATGAGATCGATGTGATTTGCGAGCGCAAGGCCCGAACGGAAACATCGGGGGAGGACCGAAAGCCCCACCCTTTGCAAGGACCGCAAAGGATGGGGCACCCGCAAAAACTAAATGCACCAGCCAAATCTAGGCGGTACGCCCCAGTGAACTAAGCAAGTGGTATCATCCGTTCACGGAGCGCGTCAATTGTGGAAACCACGTACAAGGAAACGCGAAGGGTGGGCCACCCGCCAATAGTTACAGGAGCAGTGGTGGTCGGTAGGGCGATTGCAGGGTGCTTTGCGTCGGGACTTTGCGAAGCAGCAGCCTTTTGATATGGGGGAGGAGCTATGGCGGTGAAGGCAGGAAGACTGCGGAATCTGGGCGAGGCCATCAGGGCAAACGAGCTTTACCGACGTGGAGACGAGGCGTGGAGCAAGGGCCACTTGCGGCCAGCCTTCCGGCTCTTTCTTGCGGCCGCAAGGGCGGGTATGGAAGCAGCCTTCAGTACAGTTGGCAACTTTTACCACAACGGAATCGGCGTGAATGCCAATCCCGATACCGCCCTCGATTGGTATAGATTGGCCTATCGCGCTGGGGCTCGCTCCGTGGCAAACAACATAGGATGTATCCTGCGCGACCGAAAGAAATTCGGGCAGGCCATAGAGTGGTTCCGGCGAGCTGTCCAACAGAAGGATGGCGACGCAAATTTGAATATCGCCAAAATCTACCTCCACAAAGGCGATTTGGTGAAAACTCGTTCTTACCTGGATAAGACGCGTCGATCGCCGTGGGCTACCGAGCAGTCAAAGGAGGAGGCCAGGAGTTTGCTGAGGAAGATGATGTCTAGGAAGGCAGACAACCCCGGAACCCACCGAGCCCGGAAGGGTAGGCGGGATCGCCCAGCCTAGGCGGGTGGCCCACCCTTTCGATCGGGGCGAGACTAGATTTTGTGGGTGGGGCGGGTGGCGCACCCTTTCGATCGCGGGGCGTTTAGATTTTGCGGGTGCCCCATCTTTCGTGCGGTTCGAAAGGTGGGGCTTTTCGGTGTTAGTTTGCGGTGACGATCCGATTACGGGCTCAACAGACCGTCGGGCGTGCATAGGTTTTGTTCTCCGTACTGATAAAAACGATGGCTGCTCCAGGGCCACAGTTTCGCATCCTCCACCAAGCCCCGCTTCACCGGGTTCATATGCATGTAGTGCAACTTCTCGGATCGCTTTTTGCGGCTCCAGTATCTAAAAATCGCGAATTACTCCGAGAAGAGTTTGGGTTGGGCGGCGGAGGTGGCGGCGCGGGCGTCGCGGGGGGTGCGGCGGGCGATACCGACGACGCCGAGGACTTTCATTTCGGCGAGGGCGGAGCGGGGGATGAACATGCGGAGGTTGTTGCCGTGGAGGTCGGGCGGGGTGAGCTGAACGCCGGTGTCGAGCATGTCGAGCAGGTCGTTGGAGACGATGCCTTCCATGACGTCGTCGTCGCGGAAGCGGAGGCGGACCCAGAGGCCGTCGAGCTTGGGTCGGCTGAGGAAGGTTTTGCGCTCGGGGAGGAAGTCACCGGTGAATTCGCGGACGAAGTAGATGGATTTGACGGAGTCGAGAGCGAGGGAGCGGTGCTCGCCGTCGGTGGTGAGCAGGTCGATCGATTCCGAGCGGCCGAGCGAGGCAGGATTCAGATAGCCGCGGATGGGAGTGCGGTCGAGCAGGAGTACGACGACCTTTTTGTGGGTCGAGGCGGCGGCGGCGGTGCGGGTTTTGGCGGTTTGTGCCACGCTTAATTTAATTGCCCCATTGGGCGATGGTGCCGAGATTCGTTAGCCAGACAGCGAAGAGTCGCGGTAAATGCGCCGCGAAAGGTGCGTGCTGCGCCCTTTTTTTTCTTTCCCAGCCCTTCCGGGCTGGGCTAACTTCTGCCGCGCCTACGGCGCTGATCGGGGCCGATGACGGCGAATACCTCAGGTCAATTCTGACAGGACGGCGGTCAGAATGGGACCTGAGCTACGGTTAGAGGCGAAAGACGCAGATTCTCCGCGAGGCGCCTGGAATCGAGGCTGCTTTGGGGGAGAATCTTGCTAAGTTCGCGGAAGTTATGTTATCCTTACGCGATTTTTTGTCAAGTTATTGGTGCTTAAAGGGTTAGCACCGGAGCCAACGCCGGTTGACCGTCAAAGGACAGCTCCTCAAGTCGGCTTCGGTCATAGCCCTTATCACCGTTATCAGCCGGATTTGCGGATACTTACGAGATCAACGGGTAGCCCTCCTCCTCGGGACGTCGCCCGCCGCCGACTCGCTCGTCCTTGTCTTCGGAATTCCCAATCTGATACGCCGGGTGGCGGGGGAAGGCGCGCTTGGGGCGGCGTTTATCCCGGTATTCACCCGGTATTTGAAGGAGAGGCCGCGGGGCGAGGCGTGGGGCCTGGCTCAGAGTGTCTTCTGGGACATGGCGGCGCTGCTGGGGGCGCTGGCCGCGCTGGGTGTGGTGTTCTCCCGGCAGGTGGTGCATCTCTACACGCTTTTGTCGCACAACCCGGCGCACTGGGACCTGGCGGTATATCTGAACCGGATCGTGATTCCGGCGATGTTCTTCCTGGCGCTGGCGGGGATTGCGACGGCGATCCTGCACACGTTTCAGAGATTTGGTTTGCCGGCATCGACGCCGATATTTTTCAATCTGGTGATGATTCTGTTTTCGTTCGGGATCGTGTACCGGCCGATCGTACGGCTGGCGCCGGAGCAATATCAGACGCCGGCCGTTGCGATTGCGTGCGCGTTTCTGCTGGGCGGGATCATCCAGTTTGCGATGCAGGTCCCCGCGCTGGCGAGGCTGGGAATGAAGTTTCGGCCGGCGGTGTCGTTGAGCGACCCGGGCGTGCAAAAAGTGGGCAAGCTGATGGGGCCGGCGATTTTCGGGGTGGGAATTTACCAGATCAATTTTTTCGTGGACAAGATTTTCGCGACGTCTTCGCAGATGCCGTCGGGAAGCGTGATGTCGCTGTACGTGGCCGAGCGGGTGATGCAGTTGGCGCTGGGAGTGTTTGCAGTGGCGATGTCCACGGCGATTTTGCCGACGATGTCGCAGCAGGCGGCGGCAAAAGATTTCGGGGAGATGAAGCGGACGTTCGGATTTTCGCTGCGAATCGTCTCGTTCATTGCGATTCCGGCAGCGGTGGGATTGATTCTGTTGCGGCAGCCGATCGTGCAGGTGCTGTTCCAGCACGGGAAGTTCGTGGCGGAATCGACGGCGTTGACGGCGCGGGCGCTCTTTTTCTACGCGCTGGGGCTGCCGGCGTTTGCGGCGATCAAGTTGATCACGCCGATGTACTACTCGATGCAGGACACGATGACGCCGGCGCGGGTGGGGGCGTACGCGGTGGCGCTGAATGTTCTTCTGAATGCGGCATTTCTGATTTTCTTTTTGCGGTACTTGTCGAACGGAAGCCCCGCGCTGGCGGGTTCGTTGACGGCGTATTTTAATTTTGCGCTGCTATTTGTGATATTCAGGAAGCGGCACGGGCGACTGGGAGCGCGGGGAATTGCAGCGTCGCTCGGAAAGATGGCGGCTTGCGCGGTGGCGATGGCGGCGGTTTGTTACGAGGCGTTGCGAATTTCGAATTTTGCAGAGGTAAGTCATTTTCTCGCGCAGGTTGGATTGCTGGCAGCGATTATTGCGGCGTCGGTGGGAATTTATTTCGGGCTGGCGTGGGTGCTGCGGTGCGAGGAACTGGGGGAGTTTTTTCTTTTGCTGCGGCGGGCAGAACGCGGAGTGGCTGGGGCAGCAATCGATGCGTAGTTGAGAGGCTGCAAAGCCAGGGGCGATGGCACTCGAAGCGGATATCCGGGCATTCTTGAGTTATCTGCGAGTCGAAAAGGGACTCTCGGATAACACGATCCAATCCTATCGGCGCGACATGGGGAAGTTCTTCGAGTTTGTGACGAAGCGCGAGCTGGATACGACGGAGATTGCGCGGACGGATGTGGTGGACTTTCTGGCGGCGCAGTATCGGCGTGGATTGGACAGCCGGTCGGTGGCGCGGAATCTGGTTACGATCCGGCATTTTTTCCGGTTTTCACTGCTGGAAGGAGCGGTGAAGGATGATCCGGCGGCAACGATCGAGTCTCCGAAAATCCGCAAGAGCTTGCCGTCGTTTCTAGGCGTGGAGGAAGTGGACCGCCTGCTGGCGCAACCGGATGCGTCGAACGCGATCGGGATTCGCGACAAAGCCATGATCGAGCTGATGTATTCGACGGGCTTGCGAGTGTCGGAGCTGATTGGAATTCGCGTGGGAGACGTGCATATGGAAGCGGGGTCGCTGCGCTGCATCGGCAAAGGGAACAAAGAACGCCTCGTGCCGGTGGGAAAAAGGGCGTTGCGGGCGATCGAAGAGTATTTGAAAAAGGCGCGGCCGGAGCTCTTGCGCGAAGGCTCTTCGCCATACATGTTCCTGAACCGGCGTGGCCGGGCAATTGACCGGATTACGTTCTGGAAGCTGGTTGGTGAATACGGAAGAAAGGCAGGGCTGCGGAAGGCGCTGAAACCGCATATGCTGCGGCACAGTTTTGCGACGCACCTGCTGGACCGCGGCGCGGACTTGCGGTCGGTGCAGATGATGCTGGGACATTCGGATATTTCGACGACACAGATTTACACGCACGTGGTGGAAGAGCGGTTGAAGCAGGTTTACAAGGCCCATCACCCGCGCGCTTGATGGCGGCGCGCGGAATTTGCGGAAAGGCGTAAAAGCTCATGCCCGATTATATGTATCTGTTGGAAAGCCGGCTCTCGCCGGAGCAGCGCGCGGTGCTGGAACGCGTGCAGGAACTTTCGCGCGTGCAGGACGTGAACATCTATTTGACCGGCGGAGCGGTGCGCGATCTGATCTCCGGGCAGCCGATTCGCGATCTCGATTTCACGGTGGAGGGAAATCCTGTCCGGATGGTGCGCGAACTCGAGAAGGGCGGCGCGCGCGCCATTTGGGAAAGCGAGAAGCTGCGGCATCACGAAATGATTTTCGCCGGAGATGTGGATGGATCGATTTCCGGGGCGCGCGACGACGTGTACGAAAGGCCGGGTGCGAAGCCAGAGTACCGGTTCTCGGGAGTGATGGAGGATTTGCGGCGGAGGGATTTTTCGATCAACGCGATCGCGATTTCATTGAACACTCAATCGCGCGGATTGTTGCTGGATCCAACGAACGGGCTGGCGGATCTCGAGAAACAGGAAGTGCGGGCGCTGACGAACCACGCGTTTACGAACCAACCGATCCGGTTGATGCGAATTCTACGTTACTGCGCGCGGATGAACTTCAAGATGGAATCGCGGACACAGGAGTGGTTCGACCTGGCGATGGAGCGCGAACTGCACACGCATTTCGAGGGGCACGACGTGGGGAATGAGGTGCGGTCGCTTGCGCGCGAAGACAACCCGGTGGCGACGCTGAAGCAGTGGGAGTCGCACGACATGCTGGAGGCGATTCACCCGCAGTTGAAGCGGCGGAAACCGGATTACGACAGTTTGAACAAGCTGACGCGTGTGCGTGGAAATTTAATGGGCGCCGGTTTGAGGCCGAGGCTGAATGTAGCGGTGACGTTTTACACGCTTGGGCGGTTGAAGGATCGCGAAGCGGCAGCGGCGATGCGGAATATGGAATTTCGCGCGGCGGAAATCAAAGAGGTAGATGAGCTGGTCCCGGAGGCGCAGAAGGTGGTGCAGATGTTGAAGGGGCGCAAGACCAATGCGCCGAAAGACGCGTACTTTTATGTTGCGTCGGTACCGTCAGAGATGCTGGCGTTTATTGAAGTGGAGATGCCGAATCCGAAGGCGATATCGAAGGTGCGGAACTATTTGCAGAAGTGGCGTCCACTGCGGCTGGGACTGCCTGTGGCGGAACTCGATGCGCTGGGGATTGCACGCGGGCCGAAGTTCGACAAGATTATCGAGCAGCTTTTTGAGTTGCAGTTGCGAGGACGCGGACGCGACCCGGAGAGCCGCGTGAAGATCCTGCGAAACCTGGCGGGGATCAAGGAAGAACCGAAGAAGAAGCCGGAGAAAGAGAAGAAGCGCAAGGGCAAGGATACGCCCGTCGTTGCGGAAGCGAAGCACGAGAAGGGGAAAGCTGAGCCGGCAGTTGCGGCTGTCGCACCCGCGTCGGGGAAGGGTGTTGCGGGGGCAAAGGCCGGCGGAGCGCCGGTTGCGAGTGCGGCGAAGGCTCCCGGTGGTGCGGCAGCCGCCATCGGCGCGAGGGCGAAGCAGAAGCACGACGCAAAAGCGGCAGTGGATCGTGCGAGTGCGAAACGCGCACACGCGACGGGGAAGTCGAAGGGACGCGGCGGGAAATCGCGACGGCGCTGAGCGCGCGCGACGGTAGCCTTCCGAAGCATTCGCACGTGATTCGATTCGCAAGCTGTGGGGCAGTGAAAATCGCACGCGGCGATTGTTGATGGCTGATTGTGCGCGGCTGGTCTAGAATAGGTTTCGCATGGCTCCTCCGAATTTTGTCCACCTACATCTTCACACCGATTACTCTCTGCTCGACGGCGCTTGTGAAATCGGCGAGTTAACGGCCGAAGCGGCGCGGCGGGGTATGCCTGCCGTCGCGGTGACCGATCACGGAAACCTGTTTGCCGCTGCGAATTTCTTTCATCAGGCGGGAACACACGGCGTTAAGCCCATCATCGGCTGCGAAGTGTACGTGGCGCCGGACAATCACAAGAATCGCGGAAGCGATGCGGAGCGTTCGAATCATCTCGTGCTCCTGGCGGAGAACGAAGAGGGCTACAAGAATTTAATCCAGCTCGTTTCGACCGGGTTCCTCGACGGATTTTATTACAAGCCCCGCGTCGATCACGATTTATTGCAACAGCACAGCAAGGGATTGATTGCGCTCTCAGCGTGCCTGCGCGGCGAAGTGGCTGACGCGCTGATGGCCGATAAATTCGACCAGGCGCGAACCAATGCCTACCGGCTGCGCGATATTTTCGGCAAAGGAAATTTCTTTCTCGAAGTGCAGGACCAGGGGATGGAGATCGAGACACGCATCAATCGCGATCTCGTCCAGCTTTCGCGCGAAACGGGAATACCGCTGGTTGCGACGAATGATTGCCATTACCTGACGCGCTCCGACGCTCATGCGCAGGAAGTGCTGATGTGCATTCAGACCGGCAAGACGATGAGCGACGGGCAGCGGATGAAATTCCCGACCGACCAGTTTTATTTCAAGACTGCCGAAGAAATGTCGGAAGTGTTTCGCGAACTTCCCGACGCGGTGACGCGAACGGTGGCGATCGCGGACCGCTGCAACGTGAAAATCCAGCGCGTTTCGAATCCGTTTCCGGAATTCAAGGTTCCCGAAGGGCACACTACGGATTCCTATTTCGAAAAAGTGGTGCGCGAAGGATTCTTAACGCGCGCGCCTGTGCTCGAGCGGCAGGCGAAAGAGAACCGGCTGCGGCATCCGATTCCAGTGTACGAGAGCCGGCTGACATCCGAGCTCGAGATGATCAAGAAGATGCGCTTTGCCGGCTACTTCCTGATCGTCTGGGATTTCATTCACTACGCCCGGGCGCAGGGAGTTCCGGTGGGGCCGGGGCGGGGTTCGGCAGCTGGAAGCCTGGTGAGTTACGCGCTGCACATCACCGACGTCGATCCGCTGCAGTACGACCTCCTCTTCGAGCGTTTCCTCAATCCCGAACGTATCTCGATGCCGGATATTGACATCGATTTTTGCATGCGGCGGCGCGGCGAGGTGATCGACTACGTCCGGCAGAAATATGGGGATAAGAGCGTCGCGCAGATTATTACGTTCGGGACGATGGCGGCGAAGGCGGTGCTGAAGGATGCGGGCCGCGCGCTCGACATGCCGTACGGCGAAGTGGACCGGCTGGCGAAGATGGTGCCGACGACGCTGAACATTTCCCTTGAGGATGCACTCAAGCAATCGCCGCAACTGGATTCGATGCGCGAAAAAGACGAGCGCGTGAAGGAATTGGTGGAGGTGGCGCTGCGGCTCGAGGGTCTGGCGCGGCACGCCTCGACGCACGCAGCGGGCGTGGTGATTTCTCCACGGCCGCTTACGGAGATTGTACCGCTCTACAAGTCGAGCAAGGATGAAATCACAACGCAGTACGACATGAACGCGCTCGAGCGGATCGGCCTGCTCAAAATGGATTTCCTGGGGCTCACGACCCTGACGGTGCTGAGCGATGCGGTGAAGCTGATCAAGCAGAACCGCGAACTCGATATCGATCTGGATACGCTTCCGCTCGACGACGCGATCACGTATCAGCTTTTCGCGCGAGGTGACACGACGGGGATTTTCCAGTTTGAGTCGCACGGGATGCGCGACATTCTGCGTCGTTATCAGCCGACGCGGCTCGAAGATTTGACGGCGCTTAATGCTCTGTACCGCCCGGGGCCGATTCAAGGCGGGATGATCGACGATTTTATCGCGCGAAAACACGGCAAGAAAAAGGTAACGTACGATTTGCCGGAGCTGCAAGAAATTCTGGCGGAAACCTGGGGTGTGATTCTGTACCAGGAACAGGTGATGCAAATTGCGAACCGGCTTGCTGGTTTTTCGCTGGGCGACGCCGACCTGCTTCGCCGCGCGATGGGCAAGAAGAAGCACGAAGAGATGGCGGCGCAGCGAGAGAAATTTATCACCGGCTGCCTGGCGCGAAAAGTCCCACAAAAGAAGGCGGAGAAGATATTCGATTTGATGGCAGAGTTTGCCGGCTACGGATTCAATAAGTCGCACTCCTGCGCGTACGCGCTGCTGGCGTACCAGACGGCGTACCTGAAAACGCACTATCCGGTCGAATTCATGGCTGCCATGCTGACGTCGGAAACCGGGAACACCGAGAAAGTGGTGAAGTACATCAACGAGGCGCGGAGCATGGGAATTACGGTGTTGCCGCCCGACGTGAACTCGAGCGCGATGAACTTTACGCCCGTCGGCGATCAGATTCGCTTCGGGCTCTGCGCGATCAAGAACGTCGGCGAGAACACGGTGACGGGAGTTTTGCAGGCCCGGGAGACACTGGGGCACTTCACGAGTGTGTTTCAGTTCTGCGAGTCAATCGATACGCGGCTATTGAACAAGCGCGTGCTGGAGAGTCTGGTACGTTCCGGCTCGATGGACGGATTGGGCGCCCACCGAGCGCAGATGATCGCAGTGATCGACCGCGTGATGGAGCGCTCGCAGAAATTGCAACGCGCGCGCGAAGCCGGGCAGCACGGTCTGTTTGGCGGGAGCGCGTCGAGCGCTACACCGATGCCGGCGGAGGAATTGCCGGACGTTCCCGAATGGGCAGAGCATGAGTTGCTCGCCGCGGAGTATGGGACGCTGGGCTTCTATATTTCCGGGCATCCGCTCGATAAGTATGCCGGGCGGCTAAAGGATTTGAATGCAATCGAACTATCCACGCTGGAGGGGAAGCGCAACGGTGAGGATATTGTCGTCGCCGGGATCATTGTTTCCTCCCGCGGGATGCGTTCGCGGCGCGGGGCGCGGTGGATGATCGTCACGCTCCAGGATCGAACCGGAGTGATTGAGGCGCTGGTGTTCCCGGAGGCGTTTCAGAAGCTCGAACCGATTTTGAAACCGGCAACACCACTGCTGGTAAAAGGACGCGTGGCCGTGGAGGATGTGGGAACGCGGCTGCTGGTCTCCGACGCGCGCGTGCTGGATCAGGTGACGGACAAGCCGCCAAGTTTGCTGCGCGTGCGCGTCGATTTGAAAGCGCTCGACACCGGAGTGCTTGACCGGCTGGGCGCGCTCTTTACCAGCCGGCCTGGACGATGCCGCGTGGCCTTTGAGCTGATTCACGACGACGGCTCGGAAGCCACGATTGAAGCATCGAGCGCGGTGCGCGCGGACCGGGAGTTCGTGGAACGTGTGCGCGAAATCTGCGGGTCCGATTCGGTCGCGGTCGTGCAATGAGGAAGAGGGAACGGCTTCGGGAGCGCCTTCGGCAGCGCCGGGAAAGAAAGGCAGCGCTGAAAGCGGCGAAGCTCGCGGAGCATGAAGCGAAACCCGAGGCAGAAGGGAAACCAGTGAGTTCCGATCCGATTGCAAATAGCCCGCGCGAGAAAGAGCGTCAGCAGCAGCGCGCAATCACCGCTCTCGAGCGCGACGTCGAGGAGCTGGGGCGCCTTTCGCCAACCGAAGAGGGAACCGCGGAAATCGAGCGGCTGCGCCGCGAGGTGGACGAGCTGCGGCGCGAGTTTTTCGCCAATATCAGCGCGTGGCAGCGCCTGCAACTGGCGCGGCATCCGCAACGGCCCTACACCGACGATTTCATCCGGCTGCTATTCGAAAATTTCAGCGAGGTTCACGGAGACCGCAATTTCGCGGACGATCCGGCGATCATCACGGGGATGGCGTGGTTTCACGGGAAGCCGGTGATGATCGTGGGAAGCCAGAAAGGCCGCGACACAAAGCAGCGCCTCGCGCGAAACTTCGGGCAGGCCAAGCCGGAAGGCTACCGCAAAGCTTTGCGCGCGACGCAACTGGCGGCGAAGTTCCGGCGGCCGGTAATTGTGTTCGTGGATACGCAGGGCGCATACCCGGGTGTCGATGCCGAGGAGCGCGGCCAGGCCGAAGCAATCGCATTCAATCTGCGAGAACTCTCGCGGCTGCCGGTGCCGATTATTGTGACGATCACCGGGGAAGGCGGCTCGGGCGGTGCGTTGGCCATCGCCGTGGGGGATCGGGTATTTATGCTCGAGAACTCAGTGTATTCCGTGATTTCACCGGAAGGCTGCGCGTCTATCATGTGGAGGGACGCTTCGAAGGCGGAAGTGGCTGCCGAAGCATTGAAAATCACGGCCCGCGATCTTCTTGAAATGAAATTGATTGACGAAATTATTCCGGAGCCGGAGGGCGGAGCGCATGTGGATCCGGAATTGACTGCCAAACTGATCGAGCCATTCCTCGAGCGCTCTCTGAATGATCTCGGGAAGCTATCGCCGGAACAGTTGATTGCGCAGCGCTACGAGAAGTTTCGCCGGATGGGGCAGTTCTTCGTGTGACGAGCGGCGGAACCACTGCCGCGAGGAGCGATTGTGGCTAACGAACGCACTGGAAGGCTGGGCATACTCTGGGCCATCTACGGTGTGGTTCGGCTCGTGGCTGTCGTACTGCTTGTATTTTTCAACGGGACGGCGACCGTGATGTTTGGCGCGCTGCTCTCGCGCGTGCCCAATCCGTTCGCGCTGATGGCAGATTTTCATCTGATCTACATTCTCGCAGTCGCATGGAATCTATTGCTTGGGATCGTAGCGCTCGCGGCTGCCGGGGATTTGCTGTCGGGGCGACCCTCGGGCCGGAAAGTAGCGATTCTGGCTGGATTTCTGGCGCTGCCGGAGATGCCGTTTGGCGTCATGCTGGGCGTTTACACGCTGATCTTGTTGCTTCCCCCGGAACGCCGCACTGCCTAGCTCCGTTGTCCAGCCACCCGTCGAAACGCGCTTCCTCGCTTCCCGCTGAAGGAATGCGGCTCTTCGCCTTTCATCTGCCAGTGGAGTATTGAGCACGTCGTGATTCGTTATCGTTGCTCCGTCCGGCGCGGTGATTTAGTTTCAAGTGACGGGGTATCGCAATGTCAGAAGGCGGGGCGTCACTGATGTCGGATATTTTTCGGCCGTACGAAAAGCTCGTCGAAATCTCCATCATGGGCAAGACGTTCCTCGTCCCGGAGCGAAATTCGCTGCTTCGCGCTTTCCAGTTCATCAGCCCGGAAACGATCCCTTATGGGCGCTTTTGCTGGAACCAAGAGTGCCAGTATTGCAAAGTGAGCTGCCAGCTGTCGGACGACGATCAGAGCCGGCCGATTTTGAGCTGCAAGTTCCTGGTCTCGGAGGGCATGGCCATCTCGGACCTTGCTCCTGAATTGATTGGGTGCTTGCGAACGAAGCTCGGGCAGGCGGCTAGTGCCGCGCCAGCTGAAGAAGACCAACCCTTCACGCTGTAGCTCGACTCAAACCTCTCAATCGCTTTTACACCTCTAGAAGCCATCTCATAAATGGTTTGCGTCAGGGCACGGCTTCAGCCGTGCCAAAAAGCATCGACAAATCAGGGGTTTCAACCCCTGAGGTGGGTGGATGGGATGATTACCCTAGTTATGAGACAGGTTCGAGTCACCGCTTGTCAGGGCTTCTGCACCCGTGCGATTCTCTCAGGCGTAACGGAGGATTCCTGGTGCGCGTTTGCGATGGGTGCGGAGGGCCAGCTGACGAAGGGCATATCCGCGCTCGGATCGAGCGCCTGGAACTGGCTACACGCTTTCGCCCCATTCACATCCAGGTGTTGCTGCTCGGCGATGCGCCTCCCGTCCCCGAGTCGGATTATTTTTACAGGCTGCTTCGAGCGGGAGCCGGACGGTCGGATCGCGGGAAGGAATTTCTTGCCGAAGTGCTGATCGCGGCGGGAATTCCGCGAGACGCAGGCCTGAGTGAAGAGGGCGCGCTCACGGAGTTCCAGCGGCGCGGGTTTTATCTTGCGGAAGCGATCGAATGCCCGGTTGCACCCGGGGATGACTTGCTCGCGCGCGTGCAGAAGGCGGCGCCTACGCTGGTAAAAAGGATCGAGTTTTCCTATCGGCCAAAACATGTCGCGGCGATTGGCGAAGCGGTGAAGCGATTGGTACCCAGCCTGGCCAGTTCTCCGATTGCCGATCGATTCGTTGGTGAGGATGCGACCCGCGTAGAGGGGGCCACGTCGCCCTTCTCGGGCGCGGAGATTGCGGCGATGATTGCGCGCTTGGCATGAGCGATTACCTTACGCCGCCACTTGCTATTCCGCTTACACTCGTGACATTCTCCCGCGCTCATAGTGATTTTCCTTGGAGGCTCGGTCGTGCCGGTTTGTGAGGGATGTGGAACGCGGGCGGATGACGAACATATTGCCCGGCGTACCGGGCGGCTCGATCTGGCTTCGCGCTTTCGACCGAACCGGATCCGGGTTTTGCTTCTCGACGGCGCGCCGGCTTCGCGCGTCGAAGACAATTTCTATCACCCGGCGCAGAATCGGGGTGACCGCTCTCTCTTTGCTCGCCGCTATTTCGACGAACTCATGAAGTGCGCCGACATTTCCGTCATGCCGAATTCGCAGGAAATCGCATTGCTCGCCGAGTTTCAGCGCAAGGGCTTCTTCGTAACGTACGCCGTCGATTGTCCCTTCGAAGAGCAGGACGATCCCAAGGCTGCTCTGCGTCGGCTGGCTCCGACGGTTTTGAAGCGCGTCCAATCGGTTTTCGATCCCTCCTACGTGGTGCCGATATCGCAGCCGACGGCGGAGTTGATTCGCCTGTTCGGAATGATTGGCTGGGGCGACCGGCTGGTTCTCGAAAATGGCTTGCCGTTCATCGACCCGTATCTGGCGGACCCGAAGCGACAGGCTGCAATGGGCGCTTCGCTCGGCGACCGCATCAAAAAGGCACTCGCCTACCTGCCCTGACGTACTGTTCGCCGTCCTGTCCGTGTGTTCAGTCCAACATTTTCGCGATTTTGCTGGATTCGCTTTAAGACCCATTGGCGGAGTGCTAGAATTGCATCGGATTTCCGGGCTTGCGCAGCCGGGGAGCACAAGATGAAGATTCGCGGGAAGTTTCTAATCGGTTCGGCGATCATTGTAGTTACCCTTATATCTCTCGCCTACGTCGGATTCACCCAGAGCAAGACCTATTACCACACGATCACCGAACTTTCGACTCTCAACGGCAGCGCCCTCCACCAGCGAATGAGAGTCTCCGGAAACGTTCGCAATGGCTCGATTGCCCGGGCCGATGGGCGCGTGGATTTCGTTCTCGAGGAACAGGGCAAATCCGTGCCGGTGAGCTACGTGGGACGCGATCCGCTGCCTGATACTTTTAAAGACGGCGCGCAGGCGCTGGTGGAAGGGCGTATGAAGGGTGACGGACGTTTCGAAGCGGAACAGGTGCAGGCGAAGTGCGCGTCGAAATACGAGGCCGCACCGGGCCAAAATCAATCGCCCGGATCCGCGCAGCCGGGGCAGACTTCAACCGGTAGGCCCGGCGCCGATGGCAAGAGCTGAGATGGCGGAGAACATTTAGTGGATATTTTTGGTTCCTTCGCACTGCTGCTGGCCTTTCTCGCAGCGGTGTATGCATTCTGCGCGGGAATTGCGGGAATCGTCACGCGACGCCCGCTGCTGACGAAAAGCGCGCTGAATGCAGGGATGGCGGTTTTCGGTCTCGTCACGCTGGCGGTTGCCTCGCTCGAGTATTTTCTATTCACCGACAATTTTTCGATGGCCTATGTGGCCGCGCACAGCAATCGTGCGCTGCCTTCGTTTTATAAGTTTGCGGCGCTTTGGGCCGGACAGGAAGGCTCGCTGCTGTGGTGGAGCTTTCTGCTCTCGGTGTATGTCTTCTTCGCGCTCTTCCTGAATCGAAAGAAGCACCCCGAGTTGATGCCCTACGTGGTGGTGATCTGCGCCGGCGTGCAGATTTTTTTCCTGACGCTGAATAATTTCGTCGCAAGCCCATTTGGCGTACTGGCCGGCGCCGATGCATCCGGCACGATGCGCCTGGCCACGCTCGGCGACGGTCACGGGCTCAACCCGCTTCTGCAGTACCCCGAGATGGTGATTCATCCGCCGATGCTGTACCTGGGGTACACAGGTTTCACGATTCCGTTTGCATTTGCGTTGGCAGCGCTTCTGGGGCGATACCCGGGAGAGAAGTGGATTCACGTCACACGCCGATGGACCATGGTGGCGTGGTGTTTTCAGAGCGTCGGAATTCTACTGGGCGCGCACTGGGCGTATGCGGTGTTGGGATGGGGAGGCTACTGGGCTTGGGACCCCGTTGAGAACGCATCTCTGCTGCCATGGATTACCGGAACGGCCTTCCTGCACTCGGTGATGATGCAGGAAAAGCGCGGCATGATGAAGGTGTGGAACGTCTGGCTGGTGTTTACCACGTTCATGCTTTGCATTCTCGGAACGCTTCTGACGCGCTCGGGTGTAGTGAGTTCAGTGCACGCGTTTGCGCAATCGTCGATTGGGAATTGGTTTGTCGGATTCCTTGCGCTGATTCTTATCGTCTGCTTCTGGGCGTATTGGCTGAACCGGGATTACCTGAGCAGCGACAATCAGCTGGATTCGCTCGTTTCGCGAGAGTCGAGCTTTCTGTTCAACAACCTCGTCCTGCTGGCGGCGTGTTTTTCGGTGCTGTGGGGCACGCTCTTTCCGGTGCTGTCGGAATGGGTGGTAGGAAGCAAGATCAGCGTGGGCCCGCCATTTTTCAACAAGGTGAATATCCCGATCGCGCTCTTTTTACTTTTTCTGACGGGTGTGGGGCCGCTTCTTGCATGGCGGAAGACATCGCTGGACGCGCTGAAGAGAAACTTCGCGTGGCCGCTTGCCGGCGGAATTATAGCGGGGGTTGTCGCGATAGCGTTCGGTTTCCGCGAATTCTACGCGGTGACGTGTCTGGTCCTTTCCGTGTTCGTCACGCTCACAATCGGTTCCGAGTTCTATCGCGGCGCTCGCGTGATTGCCGGGCGAGACCGCACAAACCTGCTCACAGCGGTCGGCGAGCTGACGATGCGGAACACGCGCCGCTACGGCGGCTACATCATACATTTCGCGATGGTGCTGATCTTTGTCGGCGTGGCAGGCTCGGCGTTCAACAAAGACATTCAGATGGAAATGGGTGCGGGGCAGTCGCTCAAGATCGGACCCTACACCGTTCTCTGCCAGAATTTCGACCGCATCGCGAACAACAATTACGAATCCGAGCGTGCCACGCTCGAGATTTTCCGCAACGGCAAATCCGAAATGATGCTGTATCCCGAGCGGCGCTTCTTCCTCGCCAGCCAGGTGACGGAGACGATGGTCGCCGTGCAGACGTCGCCGGTGTGGGATTTGTACATCGTTTACGCTGGCCGGAGCCCGGAAACGGGTAAGCCGGTGATTCACGCCTACTTGAATCCCCTGGTGAAATGGATCTGGTTTGGTGGCGTGGTTTTGATCCTCGGCACGATTCTCGCGATGCTGCCAAACCGCCGCACGGCGCTGGTGCTTCGGCCCGCCGAAGCACGAGAGAATGCTTGGGGCGAATCACGAGCTTCTGCTTCGGCGATCGGTGCGATTGCCCGCTCGGATGCTCATGACTAGATTGCGCAACAGAAAATGGGATCGACGGTTCTTGACGCGGCGGACCGCGTGCGTGACGGGAACTCTTGCACTCGCGGCTTCGCTCGCGCTTGTGCCCCTCGCGCGCGCGCAGGAGAGCGCTCGCTCGAAGGAACTCGGCCAGAAACTGATGTGCGTCTGCGGCTGCAATCAGATTCTCGGCTCCTGCAATCACGTAGGCTGCGCGTACTCGCACGACATGATGAAGCAGCTGGACGCTCGCATCGCGCGCAACGAGCCGGACGACCTGACCCTTCAGGCATTTGTGCAGGAGTACGGACCGACCGTGCTTTCGTCTCCTCCTGCGAAAGGCTTCAATCGCATTGCGTGGATCGCGCCCATCGCGTTTCCACTTGTGGCACTCGTGGTGCTATGGGACGTGGTGCGTCGCTGGCGCCTGCGCGGGGCTATAGGGACAGCGTCAGGGCTAAAAGTATCGCCCGACCTGCTTGCGAGGGCACAGCGCGAAGCTAACAAGGATAGTGATGCTTAGCTTCGCGCGGACAAAGCGACGGGAAGCGTCGCTTGAGAGAAACGATGAGTAACATCGACATCGCGGTGGCGTGTGCGCTGCTCGCTGCAGCCTGCTTTTTTTTCATCTTCAATGTGCGCGCCGACGCGTCCGACTGCGCTCCCCATCGCACCAGGCTCGATCAGCTGATGGAGCGACGCGACGCGATCTACGACAATCTCCGCGACCTGCGCTTTGAATACCGCGCCGGGAAATTCTCCGAAGCCGATTACGAGGAAACGAGGCAATCCCTCGAAGTCGAAGCCGCGAGAGTCCTCGCCGAAATGGACGAGCACACTGGCGGCACTCCCACACCCGCCACCCGCCAGGCGGCCACCGAAAGGCGGCATTCATGATCGATGGCAGCAGCAGACGCAGTCCGGCGAATCGGCGATGGAATTCAATCGCCCTGCGCGCCGCCTTGCTGGCAATTCTTGTGACCTGCGCAAGCGCCGCCGGCTTCGCCGGCACGTTGAAGGGCACCGTGCGCAACGGCACGAATGGTCAGCCGGCTGCCGGTGTGGACGTGATTCTGATTCAGCTGCAAGGAGGCATGCAGCCTGTCGCGAATACGAAGACGGACGCGCAGGGCCACTTCGAATTCAACCATCCCAATATCGGCGGCGGCGCGCCGATGCTCGTGCGCGCAGTCTATCGCGGCGTGAATTACCACGAGCCGGTTCCGCCGGGCAAAACCACCGCGGACGTGCAAGTCTTCGAGCCTACGGATAAGGCGGGAGCTTTCGCAGTGGCGGCGCGCGCCGTGATCCTGCAGCCGAATGGCGCGGACCTGCTCGTCGGCGAAGAGTACAGCATCGAAAATAAGACGCAGCCGCCGATGGCGTTCTTCCATCCGAATGGCTCGTTTGTCTTTGCGCTTCCCGACGGTGCGGAATTGAGCCAGGTATCGGCAGCCGGTGCTTCCGGCATGCCAGTGGTGCAGGGCACGATCGACAAGGGCAAGAATCAGGAAGCGATTGATTTTCCCTTCCGGCCGGGTGAAAGCAATGTGCGTGTGTCATACAAAATGCCGTACGCGGGAAACGCGGCCAAGATTCGCATCTCGTCTCCCTACGCCGTACAGCGTCTCGCAGTTTTCGCGCCTCCTGGAATTCAAGTTACCGGCGACGGTTTTGCTCCCGCCGGACAGGAACAGGGATTTAACGCCTACATGCGTGAATCGGTAGCGGCGAATACGTCCGTTATCGTCTCGGTTTCTGGAACCGCGCCGGCGCCGGCGCAGAATGGCGGGAGC
>JBOGNA010000105.1:0-1623 GCA_050746925.1 Candidatus Acidiferrales bacterium | reverse complement strand
GGCTTCCCCCCTGCCGGACTCGAGGAGCTCGAGCTCGAGCTTCCACCCGCCCCCCGGTTTTCGCGCGATGCGGAGCGGCGAGAGCACCGACGAAATCAAGCCCGTCGTTGCGGAGCTCTTCCGCGTCGGTCCGGACGGCTGGAGCGAGCAGACGATCGGCTCCACGCGTTACGGCTTCTACACACAATCCGACGCGGACGGCGCCGTGAAGGTGCTCCCGTACCGGTACGACCCAGCAGGCACGATCAACCCGTCCGTTCCTCTTCCCCCCGGTCTCGATCACTGAAAGGAAATCATCATGTCCATGCTCCGAGTTGGCCAAGAAGGCCCGATCGCAGGATACGCAGCCACCATCACAACGCCCGCCGTCGTCGATGCGATCGCCGCTGGTGCAACCGCGGATGTCGCGTGCGCGGTGCCGGGCGTCCTGCTCGCAGAAGATGCGGTCTTCGGCGCTCAGATGACACCCACGGCGAGCAACGCCGGCCTCGTGGTGACGGGTGCCACGATCACAGCGGACGACGTTGTCACGGTGCGTTTTCTGAACGGCACCGCAGCGCCCATCACGACGGCGGAAAAAGTCGTGTTGATCGCGCTCGTGCTCAAGCCTGCGAACCTCAGCCCGGCCTCGTGAGAGCCGCGACGCGGCGAGCTTGAACGCGCGCCGCGTCGCGCACTCGGTTTCGAAAGGAGTTTCCCATGTCCCTGCTACTTCGATCCTCGCAAGAAGGCCCCATCTTCGACGGGAAGACGGGCGATGTCCTCACGAGCAACGGAGACGGAACCGCGGATTTCAAACCCGCGTCCGGGCTCTCGTTCGCGCCGCGCATCGTGTGGCGAGACGACGGGACGGGAACCGCGAAGACATGGGCCGACGTCATGGCGTTGATCGCGGTGCTCGGACCTGGGTGTGAAATCTACGTGGACCAAGTGGCGCACGTGCTCGAGATCCCAGCGAGCGCGACGCCCTACGATATGAAGTTTGCGCACTTCTTCGCGCCGATCGGAACGGTCCCGCTCGTTCACATCCTCGACGGCGCGCAGCTCTTCGACCTCGCGGGCACGCAGGACGTCCCGCTCAGCTCGTTCAATAGCGTGCGGAAGGCTCTCGATTTCGATCCGAGCTTGGTGGTGGTCCCTAATTTCTTCGTGCGTGGAGACTTCGCGGGTCTCTTCGCGCTCGGCGTTGCCCCCGTGATCGAAGTGGAAGACGGCACCGATTTCCTTCTGACGACCAATGGCGGCTGCCTCTTCGGCGACGGCGTCAACCCCGTCGTGAATCTCGTTGGAACGTCGGTGCTCGAGATCCAGTGCACTAACAACACCGTGCAGCAGCAATGGTTTGCGTCGTCGCTCGTCGGTCCGAATACTTCGAACATCAACATCCTAAACGACGGCAGCTTCGCGGACTTCGGCCCGAACTTCCCCACGTTCCTCGGCCTCTTCACGAACAACGCGACGTCCACGGACGGCGGATGGGGTCCCAGCGCTTTTCGGCCCTCAGCGACGTTCATTCAACGGCCCTTAGGCGTTCGGTACTGGGACACCGAGCTCGGGCGGCAAATCCAATGGGATGGAGCCGGTTTCGGCACGGTCGCCTTCGAAGCGACTACGAACGGGGAC
>JBOGNA010000104.1:0-5349 GCA_050746925.1 Candidatus Acidiferrales bacterium | reverse complement strand
TCCATCGAACGGGTTGACCGTCGGAATCAGATCGAACCCGAGAAAACTCACCGTGCGCCTGTAATGCGCGCACGCTGAAAAATCGAGATTGCAGCCGGCCGTTCCTCTCACGTTGGCGCCGATGGCAAGTCCTGGGATCGCCGAGATGAGCGTCACGGTCGCGCCGGAGTGGTCGACGATCATCCTGTAATCATTCCCGAACTTCAGGTAGCCGGCCTTCAGCGGATCTGGCAGCGAAGCGAACGCCGGGATCGTGAGAATCGTTCCGGTCGAGTCGATCGCGGTGATTGCCCCGTCGTAGGTGTGCGACGCGAGGTCCGCGCCGCATCCGGCATCCCCGAAAATGTGTGAGCACGGCGCCTGGTAAAGCTGCTGCGGAATTTTCCGCTGAAGCAGGTACTGCGCCGAGTTACAGGTCAGTTCGCACTGGTCGGTCAAGCGCGCTGACGCGATGACTCCGGTGAAGAGCACGACGGTCTCACTGTCCGAATAGTGGGAGCCGAACACCGTGATCGCGATTGGCGATGATGGCAGGTAGGGAATCAGCATCACCGCGAGCGGGTGATCCTTCGGAATGTAAACCTTGATCTGCCCGGACACGACTTCGTTCGACTGCTCGGCCTCGCTGCGCGTAATCGTCGACGGCGCATATTGCTGGCCGAGGTAGGTGATCGAACTCTCGGCGCTCGTCAACGCGAACGAAATCCCGGTGCCCTGGAAGAGATAGAGCTCGTATGGCTGCGCGCCGAACCCGGATTTTTCGAGAGTGTCGAAACTCATGGCAATTCCCTCGGAACTTCCTGCAGCGAGAGGATCGCCTCGGCGTGCTCAGCGCTGTCCCACTTGATGGCCGTCGAATCCGACGCCAGGCGCGCGAGCGTCAGGAACGAAATCATCGTCGTGCCCTTCCCGAAGTTTTTGCCCGTAGCCGATTCGAGCGTGAGGTTCTCGGTCCCATCGCCGTTGTCCTGCGAATCGGTGATCTTGCGGTAGACGTTGCCGGAGCCGTCGATGGGGATGAAAGCGATGAAGCGGCGCGCCGGCGTCGGGAAGAAAAACCGCGTGTAAAACTCGGATTTGATCCTGATGCCGGTGTCGGTCGAGAGCACGTCCTGAAAGAGCACGAGGTCCTGATCCCAAGTCGGAATCCAGAATGGACTGAGCTGCCCGAACCGCCGGAGGATGAACGCGCGGAACGCCGTGATGTTCGGGTGAGTATCGAGCCACCACGGGAATTCCTGGCCCACAAGCGCACTGCCGCCCTTGTCGATGACCTCGATCGGTCCCACCTTCGGATCGATCGTCACCATTGAACGCCTGTAGCTGCGCTTCAATGGCGCCTGCGCCCAGTTCGGCGCCATTTCCAGAACGTCGAAGCCTTTGAACTGTGTCGGCGATGTGGTCGGCGCCGGCGCCGGCTGCCCTGCCTCTCCGATGAAGTTCACATCGATCTGGTCGATCTCGCTGCTGTGCCTCGAAACGTCGACGGCCGCGGGGAGCCTGCAGAGAAAAACTGGGATCACGCGCGTTGCCGGCCCGCCCGTCCAATCGAACTGCGTCGGCGACGTCACCGCGACGGAGTGAGCTGAGACGCTCGCGATCGAGAGCGCCTCGAACGTGAACTCGTCAATCCAGATCGCGAGCAGTCCGCCGACGGCGAACATCCGGTCCGCGGTGTCGACCGGGATGTTGAAGGAGCCGGCCGGGAGATCGGAGAGCAGCGGCTGCGCATCAGGCCACCACGGAACGCCGTATGGCTGGTTCTGCCATCCCCATACGAGGGACTCCATGCCAGCGGCATCGCGAGCATTCAGCGTGAGCGCGCGATAGCGCATGGCGCGCCGCGGGAGCTGACGGAGAGCGCGGCGTTGCTCGTTGTCCGAATAGGCCCGGAGAATATCCGTGAGGTACTCGAGCGTTTCCTCCATCCCCTCGTTCCAATCTGGAGCGATCGAAAAAAGGGTGATGCGCGAGCCGGTGACCTGCATGTCCGCGCCGAGGATTCCGCTGACAAAAGCGAACGCCACGTCCTGATCGATCTGTGCGGCGCCGAAACTCGGGATGGTCGCCTGATAAATGCGTGAATCGAACGCCGCGAACACGAGCGGCTCGCCGTAAGGATCGGTGAGCGTAAGACCACCCTCGCCCGTGATGGTGATGGAAATGAGCGTCTGATCCAGGTCGCGGAAAGCATTCCAGACTTCGACGGGAAACTGCGTCGCGGTGAGAACGAACCCGAGAGCCTTCGTGCGCGGAATAACGATTACTTTGTTGAAGAGCTGGCCGCCGAACGTCTCGACTCGAGGACCCGAGAGCGCGCTATGAACTACGGAGACAACCGGCTGCGGGATTCCGCGGCTCGCGGCGAGCGGCGAAGAGGTGAGGCTCAGGACCAGCGTCGCGGCGAAGACTCCGGCCGTCACGCTCGTCGAGCGATTCTGCGGGTCGAGCTGGCCCGGCGTGCTGATCAATTGCCCTGGAAAATCTGCCATCGGTTCCTTACTGCTTCACGACCGCGAAATTCGGAAATAGTTTGTAGGTCGTCGAGCCGATCACGTACTCGTCGGCATTGGAAAAGCCGTTGCCGACGGCGTTCGATGCAAAAACCCAGGGCACCGTGCCGAGAAGGGAAAAACCGCTCGTGGTGCTGTCGCGCTGCGCCCAGAGCATGAGCGGGAGCAAATTCGCGCGACCATCCTGCTGGCTCGTCTGCCTTTCCTGGAACTGCCCGGCGTTCGAATAGGCGTAGACCGGGAAGTTCGATTTCATGCTGTTGTTCTTGCCCTTGACGGAGCAATCGCCGATTTTGCCCGTGTAGCCCTGGTTCCCCGAAGCGACCACCGAGATGCTGACCCATTTGCCGGTCCAGGAGTCGACGTCGGCGCGGACGAACATGCAGCCGCCGCCGATCGCGTCAAGATTCACGCCAGGGCAGTCGCTGGAACTGGTGAATCCGTTGGTGCCGGCGGCGACCGACGTGTCGCTGACGTAGTAGCCGGCCGCGCTTCCGAAAAAGTAGGCGCCGCCGGTGTAGCTTCCGGCCTTCTCGAGCGAGAGGCCCCATCCGATGTGCTCGTAGAGTCCTGGAGTCTTTTCGACCACCACGACGATGTTGTCCGCCGTCCCATCGGCGAAAAAAAAGTAATTCGAGAATGGACCGGCCGAGAGCTGCATGCCGACGCCGATCGTGTTCGAACCGCCACTCGCGATGGGCGCGCCGGTCGTCTGATCCTTAAAAAGCTGGCCGCCGATGAAGGCGGTCCCGGTGAACATATGCAGCCCGTAGTGAGCCGCTCCAAAATTCGAACTCCAGATCGTCGTCTCGCTCTCCGCCGCGCGGAGATGCGCGTAGTTCCCGTTCTTGTGAAGCGAGGCTGTCCAGCCGGACCCTTCCGCGGCGCTGCGATCCTGCGTCCATCCCAGGCCCACGAGCCACGTCACGAGCTGCTGGAGCAGATCGGTCGATGACGTTGCGGAGCCGCTCTGATAGTTCATGCTCTCCCCCTAGCTCAGTCGCACGGCGAAAAAGTCCGCCTTCGTGTTGCGAAAGACGTTCTGCACCACGAGGTACTGAATCCTGTCGACGGTGATCGTGTTTTCGACCGCCTGCGAGAAACCGGCCGTCGCATGGATTCCCTCGAGCTCCCCGTACACGTTCGGGATCTGATCGAAAAGCACGATCGGAAGCAGCGGATATCCGCCGTCGAGATTCGGACGCCAGTCATAGGAACCGCCCTGGTCGACGTAACCGAAAGGCCACACGGCGCCGAACTGCGTTTCGCCCTGGGAGACATCGAATCCACGCCAGGAGCCTGATGGAAGCCGGAGCATCAGAGTGCTCTGGCTGTCCAGCGACATCGAGCTGAAAAATGGGATTGGAAAATTCCGCATCTCGTTCCCGGTGTAGCTCCAGCGCCAAGACGCGCTGCCAGCCGCCGGCTCGGTCGAGAGAAAAGCGAGATTTCCGCCGACGATGAGCGGATAGGGAAAGGAACCGGGCGCCATGTAGCTCGCGAGAAATCCGAGATGCATGGCCACGTAGACCGTGGAGATTTTCGCGATGACAATCACGCGCCGGCCATTCGCGATGATCCAGTAGGGAATCGAAGAGTTCCACAGCGTGAACACCGGCGATGGCCGCGACTGCGACGGACCTCCGATGTAGCCCGGCTGCTGATTAAAAACGGCGCCGGAGTTGTATGCGGTGAATCCGCCGAGCCGCCAGTTCCAGTAGTCTGCGCCAGCGTCGTGGAATTCCGCCGCGCCGACAATGATCTCATCGAGGCCGCCATTGCCAGGAGCCTGCCAAATCATCTCGGACCCGGAGACTCTTCGGTGCGAGGTCCAGGGCGGCGTCACGGCGAACGTGAAGACGTCGGTCGCGACAAAAGCGGTCCCACCGGCGGTGACGGTGAAATTCACCTTCGTCGAAGTGAAGGGCGTCCCGACGGCGCCCGTGCCGAGCGAACCGGAAACTGATCCCACCACGCCGAATGCCGTCGCGCTCGTGAATGTGACGGTGATGGTTTCGGCGACGCCGGCGGAGCCGCCAAGCGCGTCGATCGTGCCATCGCCCGTGCCGGTGAAAGACGGGGTGAGCGCCATGCCCGTCGATGTCAGAAAAGTGTCGAGGACGTTCAGGAGATCGGCGTAGTCCGTAGCGGTGCCAATTTTGGCGCTCATCTAATCGCTCCTCGAAAGCGCTTTCGACGCCGCCTTCGGATTATTGGTCAGGTGCTGAAGGATGATGTTCCCCGCGGCCTTGCTCGACAGGTGCCTCAGAATCAGACCTTCGTCGAGACCGATTCCAAGATGGATGTTCGAATCGCCCCCGCCCCCGCCGACGTTCCCCACGAGACCGCCCTCGGCGAATTTCGGAAGAGAGAGCCGCTCGAACGATGGGACCTTCAGCCCGCGATTGATCGCCTCGAGGTTCTGGACTCCGAATGCAGCGACCGCGTCCGCCTTCACGATGTACTCGCCGGCGGAAACGCGTGCGGGAATGGAGTCCGCCTTCGGACCGCCGGGACCTTTGATGAGACCGCCCTCGGCGTGGCCCAAGCCTCCGGCGCCGGGAATGAGACCTCCGCCTGAAAGTCCCCCTAGCGCCGACTTCAAGAGCTTCGTGAGGATGAGCTGCGCGAGCATCTGCGCCGCCATCTGGCCGAGAGAACTCAGAACAGAGCTGGCCAATGATTTGAAGGCGTTGCTGACGCTCCTGGTTCCGCTCACGAGCGATGTGAAAAGATTCGCGAACCCGGATGTCAACGACTGCTGCACGTTTTGCTTGAGCTGCGCGACCTGCTGACCGACCTGGTTCGAAGCGGTGCCGATCGCGTTCACCTGCTT
>JBOGNA010000103.1:0-1001 GCA_050746925.1 Candidatus Acidiferrales bacterium | reverse complement strand
CCCTTAGGTTCACTATTAGGCAATAGTGCTATGGCTTTCTATAAAGATTTCGTAAAGCATCAGCCCGATAAGTTTAAAGCCTATCAACAAGCTATTCCACCGTTCTTAGCTGCCTTCGGTAACGCCTGGCGTTCTGGAGACCCTGACGTTCTTCCAGGAGTAAATGAAGTACTTCCCTATTGGCTTCAGTCCAGGGGTGGCTTTTACGACAAGAACGGGGCCATCACGCTTCCGTACGACCCTGAGGACAAGATTGCGAGCGCTGAGCATCGACTCAAGTACCTCAACTTCACGTCTACTAGAGAGAACCTTAAGCATGATGCTGATAACGACAGAAGGGCAATCGTTGATTTCTACACCGCACGCCGCTCGAATTTGCTCACTGAGCTTGCCATTGCCTATCAAGTTAAAGACCGCGAGGCGATGGCTGACGCGAGGGCAGCCATAAGAAACTTTAACGAGGAAATCCCCGACAGAGAACTTGCTATTACCTCCGACGAGATGCGTACGTCCCTTAAAAGAAAGCTCGAGGAGAACAGGAAAACTGAACTTGAGTCCCCCAGAAGCAAGCGTTTTTATCGTATCTATAGGGAGTTGCAGGAACGTTAGTCTGGTTCTAGGACGGAGTATGCGTTCCTTTGGCAATTCGCCGCCTTCTCGCACTTGCAATCTTTGCATTTGATTCTCCTTCTCCAATACTTCACAGTGGTTTTGCTGACGCCAAGCTTGTTAGCTAGTTTCTGATGCTTGATTCTACGGTAGTGCTGAAAGAAACACCAGATGCAACAGTATCCCTGTGATTTAGTTAGCCATTGAATCAGGTACACTTGGCTTACTCCTTATTGGCATGAGGATTAACGTGTTGCCCCTTTGGGTTTGCAATACAAGATTGGCGTTTATAGCATCGCTTACGGCAGATTCGAAGTCCTTGTACGATAGGGACTTAAATAGGTGCTTAGCATATAAGTCCATCTTTGGCATCTCACCTACGGTTTCGAGCA
>JBOGNA010000102.1:0-28475 GCA_050746925.1 Candidatus Acidiferrales bacterium | reverse complement strand
GGGCTCCCTCCGCGTTCTCCGCAGAAGAAACAACCGGAGCAGCAGGCGCCAAAGTGTAAAGGATGTCCTGGCACCCGCTGTAAGCAATGTCGTGGCACTTTACACTTTAGGTGGGCGCATTGCCGGTCAATCGCCTACCCCGGACCAATCTGCTGCAAATTCGATGACCCCGCCCCCATTTCAATCAACGCCAGCTGTCCGCACGCCGCCATCACATCCTGCCCGCGTGAATAACGCACAAATGCCCGGACGCCTTTGTCAGCCAATGCTTTTCGGAAAGCTTCAACCCGCGCCGGGTCGGGCTTCGCATACGGTAGATCGCCGGGATTCCACGGAATCAAATTTACTTTCACGCGCAAGTCCGCAAGCAGCTTTACGACGCGACGCGCATCCTCTACCGAGTCGTTGAAGCCGCCGAGCAGTACGTATTCGAACGTCAAATGCTCCCACGGCCGCAGCGGATACCGGCGGCACGCATCCAGCAATTCTGCGAGCGGATACTTGCGATTGATGGGCATGATCTGGTCGCGCTGCTCGTCCGACGATGCGTTCAGGGAAATCGCGAGCTTCGGGCGGATCTTTTCGCGTGCCAGCCGGTCGATGCCGGGAACGATTCCGCTCGTCGAAAGCGTCACATGCTTGGGCGAAATCGCCATCGCGTTCGGATCGAGCAGAATCCGCAGCGCCGCCATCACCGGCTCGAAATTCAGCAGCGGTTCGCCTTGCCCCATCAGCACCACGTTGGTTTGCGGCTTGAGCGCGGCGCGATTGCCGTCGAGCGCCACCAGCACCTGCCCGATGATTTCTCCGGCGGTAAGATTGCGAATCAGTCCCAGTGTTGCCGTCAGGCAGAAATGGCAATCGACGGCGCAGCCTGCCTGCGTTGAGATGCAGATCGTCTGGCGGTTTTCCTCTGGCATGAAAACGGTCTCAATCGTCGCGGGCTTTTGGGCCCTGTCCGCGCTCGCCGGTTCGCCCGGGTCTGGTCCCAGCGCGAGAACGAAGCGCACCGTGCCGTCCTCGGAGCCGTGCGTGCGAATGATTCGCGGCAGCTCGATCGATGCTTCGCGCGCGAGTCGTTCCCGCAGCGCCGCCGGAAGATTCGTCATCGCCGCGAAATCAAAGCGCCGTTCGGCATAGAGAGCGTGGTAGATTTGCGCGCCGCGATATGCTGATTCGCCCATGAACGCAAGGAATATACGCAATTCCTCCGGAGATTTTCCCAGAAGATCGACCGGGTCGCCCGCAGCGCGCTCAGGAGATTTCGAAGCCATCGTAAGTGGATAATAGCATGCCCGCCGAATCACGATTTTTCGCGTCGCGCGCAAACCGGCGCGATATAATAATTGTGTTTGTAATGGTTCTTGGCACGTGCCGGGAAGGAGAACGCCGATGGAACAACTGACGATCGATGATTGGGCGAAGCAGCTGGCCGCCATCCCCAAACAGGATTTCACGATTCCGCGCGTGCTCGAATTCACGCAGAAGAAGGCGCTCCGCGCCGAAACCCTGGCGCCTTATCTTTTTTATGCAAAGAGCCACTACACCCGGAATTTGATCTACAAGTGCGAGCTTTTCGAAGTGCTCGCCATCTGCTGGGACGTGGGCCAGGTGAGCCGGATTCACAATCATCGCGACCAGAACTGCTGGATGGTGACGCCGATCGGAAAACTGCGCGTCCAGAATTTCTGCGTGGAAAACCGCGACGCCTCGCACGGCGCCTGCAAACTTGTCCCCACCGACTTCTACGACATGGATGCCACGCATCCGGCCGTCGTCGCGCCCGAACAGCCGGTGCATCAGGTGCTCAACCTCGCCGAATTCGGCGAGCGCGCCACCAGCATTCATGTCTATTCGTATCCCTACGAAAGCTGCGAAGTCTATTCGATCGAGCGGGGATCGTATGCCGACGTCCCGCTGCACTATTCGAGCGAATACGGAAAGCTATCGGCGAATGAGAAGCTGATGTAGGCCGAAAAGCTCGAAAATGCGCTTTCGGATGTCGCAAAGGCAGCAAGGTGTTTGCACCAGAAAGCTATTGGGGAGCGTTTTTTCGGACCCGCGCCGGTGAATTTGGCCCGTCGCTGGAAACAGCCGGCCCAGCCGCGGATGACTTTCGAGTGCGCGCGTGCGAAAATTCAGCCCCGCGATTCGCTCCACAAGGAATTCGACAACGAAAATGTCTGACGCCCTGAATTCGGTTCACAAAGAAGTGCTGCCCAACGGGCTCGTGGTGATCACCGAGCCGATGGAGCACGTGCACTCCGTGTCGGTGGGAATCTGGCTGCGCGCGGGATCGCGCCGCGAGCCAGCCGCGCTCAACGGCATCTCGCACTTCATCGAGCACATGGTCTTCAAAGGCACCACGCGGCGAACGGCGGAAGATATCGCTCGCGAGGTGGACAGTGTCGGCGGAATGCTCGATGCGTTCACCTCGAAGGAAATGGTCTGCTTCAACACACGCGTGCTCGACGAGCACCTTCCCAAGGCTTTCGACGTGGTTGCGGACATGGTCTTGGAGCCGAGATTCGCCAGGGAAGACATCGACCGCGAGAAATCCGTCATCCTCGAAGAAATCCGGATGACCCAGGACAATCCCGAAGACCTGGTGCACGAGCTGTTCACGCAGAATTTCTGGACGCCGCACGCGCTCGGCAAGCCGATTCTCGGCACGCCCGAAACGGTTTCCGCACTTACGCGCGAGACGCTGGAATCCTGGTTTCGCCACTGGTACGCACCGAATCATCTGGTGATTACCGCGGCCGGCCACCTGAGCCACCAGCAGATGGTCGATCTCGTCGCCGAACGCTTCGCGAAGCTCGCGCCCTCTCCAAATGGTGCCGCCGATTCCGTGCCGGTGGCTACGCCGCACATTACGTTGAAAACTAAGCACGAACTCGAGCAAGTACATCTGTGCATCGGAGTGCCGGCGCTACCGATGACGGACGAGCGGCGGTTCGCGGTGGCGGCGCTGAACAACGTGCTGGGCGGGGGAATGTCGTCACGGCTGTTCCAGAACATCCGCGAAAAGCAAGGGTTGGCGTATGCGATCTTCAGCGAAATGAATTCCTACCGCGATTCCGGCGCGCTTTCGGTGTATGCCGGCACGTCGCTCGAGACGGCGGAGCAACTGGTCCGCTCGGTGCTCGACGAATTCCGCAAGCTGAAGGAAGAACCGCTGCCGGAAGAGGAACTGCGCCGCGCGAAAGACCATTTGAAAGGCGCCACGCTGCTGGCCCTGGAAGGCAGCGGCCAGCGGATGAACAGCCTGGCGCGCTATCACATGTACTTCAACCGCTACTTCTCGCCGTCAGAGCTGATCGCGCTGCTCGAAAAAGTCACTGCCGAGGATATCCAGCTACTCGCGCGCGAATTCTTCCAGCCTGAGCGAATCGCCGCCAGCGTCGTCGGCAATCTCGACGGCTTCGAGCTGACCCGCGATCAACTCACATTCTAGGTATCAGAAGTTAACATCCGCAGTTGACCTGGCCCGGGCAGTTTGCCATCATCCTTTGCGAAGCTGGCGCCGAGTGAGTGGGCGCGCGGCCGACGGAGTGAAGCGCATCGCTTTCCGCATCTCGATCCTCGCATCCGGCAGTGCGGGCAACTCCACGTTGCTTGAGAGCGAGCGCACCGCTCTCCTCGTCGATGCCGGGCTCGGCAAAAAAGAAATGCTGCGGCGTTTTGAAGCGCTGGGGCGCGCGAAACCCGACCACCTCGACGGCATTTTAATCTCCCACGAGCATAGCGATCATTCAAACGGCCTCGGGCAAATGCAGCGGGAATGGAAGTGCCTGGCGTACCTGACCGAGCCAACGCATCGCGAAATCCAGCGGATGCTCGAAAACCAGGGCATCAAGAAAACGATCGAGCAAGTGCAGTACGTCCGCCCGGGCGAGAAATTCGAAATCGGCGATATCGAAGTGACGCCGTTTGCGATTCCGCACGATGCTTCCGACCCGGTGGGCTACTGCTTCAAAGCGAATGGAATCAAGGTAGCGATCGTCACCGACCTCGGCTATCTGCCCGAACTCGTGAAGCACCACCTGCGCGAAGCCGATTTCCTGATTCTCGAATCGAATCACGATCTGGAAATGCTGAAGGTGGGACCCTACCCCTGGCACATCAAGCAGCGGGTGATGAGCCGCACCGGGCATTTGTCGAATGCGACAGTAAGCGAATTTCTGGCGGACTGCGAAGTGTTTGACGGGCGCGCGCAGCATCTGGTGCTCGCGCATCTTTCCGAGCAGAACAACAATCCTTCCGTGGCGCGGATTTCCGCTGAGGAAGCGCTGGGGCGGCGTTCCACCGAGTTCGCTTTCAGCGGCACGCTGCATATTGCTTCGCAACATACTCCGCTTGGGCCATTCGATCTGTAGCGATTTTCGCTTCGTTGTGAAATCCGAGACGAACTGTGCGGCTGAGATCCTTCAGACCGGGCATCCTGGACGGATGCCTTCAGGATGACAACGTGTTGTACTCGGCGCGAGCTAACAGACGGGATTAGCTGCGGGTGCGTCTTTTGACTGTCTAAAGGCAATATCGACGGAGAGCTGGCAGCGCACAATGGGCAGCGCTGCTCCTCCGTAGCGCCGGCGTCTCGCCGGCTCTTTTGAATCAGGTATTTGATTTTCCGACGCAGATCAATTCAGCGGCGGGATTCTTCGCGGGCGGTGAGATTTTCGAAGAACAGGTCGTGCATCGTGCGCGTCGTGCCGCCTTCAAGATCGCTGCTGCGGACGATGGCAACCCGCGCATCGAGCAAGGTCTCCGGATTCACCGCCATTCCGGGCGCCACTTCAATTTGCCCCAGGTCCGGGCCGCGGTTCGCTTCTCCTGCAATTTCGCGCAACCCGCTGCACTGATAGCACACGCCGGTCTTGTTGATCAGCGCACAGAGGCCGTCGTAGGCCGCGGTCATTTTCGCGCGCGCATCGGCGAGGCGATGACGAAAAACCGGTTCCGAGACGCGCAGAATGGCCGCCGCTTCTGAGGCTGTGAATTCAAGTACTTCCCGCAACATCACCGCAGCCTGCTCTTCCGGCTCGAGCGAACGCGCGATGCAGGAAAAGCAGAACGCGATGTGCTCGCGAATTTCGTAGGTGAATCCCGGCCGGCTCATCAGTGCGCGCAGATCGCCCAGCTGTTCGGGATGCTCCGTGGTTTCCACCTCGCCGATTCGCTGTGCTTCCACGCGCCAACGCTTTCTCTTCCGCAGGTGATCGAGGCAGACGTGCGTGGCAATTCCAAAGAGCCAGCTTTTGAAGCGCGCCTCGCCGCGATACTCGCGGATATTTTCAAGCACGCGCACGAGCACGTCCTGCAGCAAGTCTTCGGCATCCTGCCGCAGCGTAACCATGCGATAGATGTAGCCGAAAAGAGGTTTTCGCCAGGGCTCGACGAGCGAGCCGAGCGCGTCGCGGTCGCCCTGGCGAGCACGTTCGACGAGCCTCGATTCCTCGCTGGATATTTCTTTCGGCGGATGCGGCGGTTCGGAATCAATCGGCATAGGCGCTGGTTCCTCGCAAGCGGAACTACGGCGCTTTCGCGGCGGCGGCCGCCGGCGGCGCATCGCGAACGAGCACGATAATGAAAGCATCGGGCTGGCCGTCCTGCACGACGAAGGGCAAGCGTCCGTTGTGGTCCGCATCGCTCAGTCCGAGGTCACTGTTCTTCATGTAGGGCGCGTAGAACATCAGGTGCGGCGGAAGCGGCCGCGTGGCATGGGTGCGCGCGCTATAGACGCGAGTATCAGGTGAGAGCATGTACGCCATACCGGACCGGCGAGGAGCCCGGAATCGTCCGCTCGCGTAGCCTTCGCCGATATCGGTTTGGACTTCGGCTTCGGTTTTTCCCTGGCGGCGCAGTTCGGCTTTGCGCATCACGGCAAGCACGAGGGTGGCGCTGCCTTCTTCGTCGTAACAGATGGGTTCGATATTCAGCGGCAGATCGCGTTCGACCAGGCAGGTGAATCCATTCGAGCCGTCGCGAACCTTTGTGTAACCCTTGTCTTCGACAACAAAGATCGCAGCGTTTTTCGAGACGGATGCGGGCGCAGCGCTTTCGGCCAGGGCGATTTCCTGGTCACGCGGCAGCAGCGGCGCGATTTTTGGCGCGTCGGAGGGCGCGGTCTGCGCAGACAGCGGCGCGAATCCCGCCATGCAGATACAGATCGCCACGGCGGCGAAGGTGAGCTTGCGGAACATAGTGCCTCCTCATTTTGAATCTGAGCAGGTTGCTCTTGAACAATCTTCGACGTGCATGCTCCCGCGCCGTGAGCCGCGACAGTTTACACCGATTCCCCATTTTCTCTGCCGCGGCTCGCGGGTAGGCGCAGCCGCAATCGCCGCGCTAGCCTTTCATCAACACCTGGCAAAGCTGCATTCGGTTTCCGGAAGGATCGCGAAAGATCGCCAGCTTCACCATACCGGGAATTTCTTCCGTCTGGCCTTCGAACTCCACGCCTGTGGATTCGAGGCGTTTCCGCTCGCGTTCGATATCGTCCACACGAAGAACGATCGTCGCGCCATGCTCTTTCGCCGTGTGCTGTCCGTTCGAAATTCCGATCGCAGCTTCGTCTGGACTTCCGCCGCTGAATTCCGCCCATCCGTCCATCTCGAAAGCTTTCTTGAGGCCGAGAACGCCGCCGTAGAATTTTTTCGCCTGCTCGAAATCGTTCACGCTGAACCACGCCACCGACATTTTCATCGCGAGTCTCCTGTTTGCTTGAATTGGCCCTGCTGCTTACTAAGTCGTTTGACCGCGGGATTTCCGCCAACGGTCAGAAAACAAGTGAGTTGCGGTGCGCGCAGAATACAAGCCGCGCGTTCGCGTGGGTTTCGGCTTGCCGCTCCATGCTCGCGATTGTGCGCCTTGGGGCTTTCTTCTAGACTTGTGCGCTCGCGCCGAAAGCCAGGGAGCGGAGTGCCTGTCGCATGCCGATCGATTCTTCAACCAGCCAGCAAGAACCTGCACGCGAGTACAACCGCTGGCTCGACGAGTTGCGCGCGAGCGAAGCCGGGCTCAAGCGCCGCGATGCAACGCTGGGCTACGCGAAGCTGGCGATCCTGCTCTTGGGCCTAATCGCCGTGTTTTGGCTGCTGGCTTCGCGCAGCGTGGCGGTTTACTGGGTGCTGCTGCTCGCGTTTCCGTTCGTGTACCTGATGGTGGCGCACGAGCGCGTGATTGGCCGGCTGAAAAGATGTTCGCGCGCGATTGCTTTTTACGAGCGAGGTCTCGCGCGGCTCGGCAACACGTGGGCGGGAAAGGGCGAGGCGGGCGAGCGGTTTGCGGATGCATCTCATCCGTATTCGCGCGACCTCGATTTATTCGGCAAAGGCTCGCTGTTTGAGCTGCTCTGCGACGCGCGCACGCGCGCCGGCGAGGACACGCTGGCAAGCTGGCTGCTCGCGCCCTCCGGTCCCGAGGAAATTCGCGCACGCAATGCTGCGATTGAAGATTTGCGGAGCCGGCTCGATCTGCGCGAGGACCTGGCGGCGCTCGGTGAACACGTTCGCGCGGGAGTGCGGCCCGACGCTCTCGTGGCGTGGGCCGAGGGCCAGCCGGCGCTCGGCTCGCGGGCGGGGCGCATTGCCGCGTTCGTTCTGTCCATCGTGTGGCTTGCAAGTGTGATCGGCTGGGCGGTGTGGGACTTGCGCACTTTTGCGGTGCTGAGCACGATCGTGAACCTGAGCTTTGCCGCGAGATTCCGCGTGCGCTTGCGCGAGATTGTGGCGCTGGCCGAAAAGGCGGGGCAGGATCTGTCGCTGCTTGCGGACGTGCTTGGGCGGCTCGAGCGCGAGAAATTTTCGGCGGCGAAGTTGGTTGAGCTGCAAACGCAGCTTGCAGCGCAAGGCGTCGCTCCATCGCATTCGATTGCGCGATTAGGCCGGCTGGTGGAGCTGCTGATCTCCCGGCGCAACCCGATCCTGCAAGTGATGGACCCGTTCGTGCTGTGGAGCCTGAATCTCGCGTTTGCGATCGAGGCATGGCGCCAACGATTCGGCGGCGCAGTGCGCGGATGGCTGGCGGCGGTGGGCGAGATGGAAGCGCTTTCGTCGCTCGCAGCATATGCCTACGAACATCCGGCGGATGTTTTTCCGGAGTTCACTGGCGACGCGCCTTGCTTCGACGCCGAAGGATTCGCGCATCCCTTGATTCCCGAAGAACGCGCGGTGCGAAACGATCTGCGTCTCGACCGCGATTTCCGGCTGATGATCATCAGCGGCCCGAACATGGCCGGAAAAAGCACGTTTGTGCGCTCGGTGGGAATCAACGCGGTGCTGGCGCAATGCGGAGCGCCGGTGCGCGCCCGGCGCTTGCGTCTTTCGCGGCTTGCCGTCGCGGCTTCCGTGTGCATCCTCGATTCGTTGCAGGGAGGAATCTCGCGATTCTATGCCGAGATCGCGCGCCTGAAGCTGATCACGGATCTGACGAACGGGCCGTCGCCCGTGCTCTTTCTCCTCGACGAGCTGCTTTCGGGAACGAACTCGCACGATCGCCGGATCGGAGCGGAAGCGATGGCCCGAAACCTGTTCGAACGGGGCGCGATCGGTTTGATCACCACGCACGATCTGGCGCTCGCTGAGATAGCGGATTCGCTGGGCCCGGGCGCCGGCAATTTTCATTTCGAAGACCGGCTGGAAAATGGCAAGCTGCGGTTTGACTATCGGCTGAGCCCGGGAATCGTGCGAACGAGCAATGCGCTCGATTTGATGCGGTCGATCGGGCTCGACGTCTAAGCTTGGCCGCGCCGTTCGAGCGTCGTTTGCAGGCATCGTCTTCGGGTGCCGTTTACAGGTATGATGGTGCAGGGATTTCCCCCGCCGTTTCAAAGGTAGCCAAAGGAGCTCCGCTTGATTTCGCGATACACACGCGCGGAAATGGGCCGCGTCTGGAGCGACGAAAATAAATTTCAGAAGTGGCTCGACGTGGAGCTGGCCGCCGCCGAGACGCTGGCCGAAGCGGGCATCGTGCCGCGCGAAGCCGCGCAAAAGCTGCGCGAGCGGGCGCGCGTCGATGTGGCGCGCATCAATGAGATTGAAAGCAAGGTGCGCCACGACGTGATCGCCTTCACAATTGCCGTGCAGGAATCGGTGGACGATCCCGAGGCAGGGCGCTGGCTGCACTACGGGCTCACTTCGAACGACGTGGTGGACACGGCGCAGGCGCTGCTGGTGCGCGAAGCGTCGCAACAAATCGAGAAAGCGCTTGAGCGGATGGGCGAGGCACTCGAGCGGCGCGCGTGGGAATTCAAAGACACGCCCGAAATCGGCCGCACCCACGGCGTCCATGCCGAGCCGATCACGTTTGGCCTGAAGGTGGCCAACTGGTTCGCGGAAAACCGGCGCGACCTGGCGCGTTTTCTGGTGGCAGCGCGGCAGATGGAGGTTGGCAAAATCTCGGGCGCGGTGGGAACATGCACGCACCTCGGCCCTGAAATCGAAGAGAAAATCTGCGCGCGGCTCGGCCTTTCGACCGCACCCATCACCTCGCAGGTGATCGAGCGCGACCGGCACGCGCAATATCTTTCGACGCTGGCGATTGTGGCCGCATCGCTCGAGCGCATCGCGCAGGAAATTCGCCATTTGCAGCGCACCGAAGTGCGAGAGGTGGAAGAGCCGTTTGGCGGCGAGCAGCGCGGCAGCTCGGCCATGCCGCACAAGCGGAATCCGGTTTCGAGCGAGCAGGTGTGCGGCCTGGCGCGCGTGGTGCGTTCGAATTCGCTGGCGGCGCTCGAGAATATCGCGCTGTGGCACGAGCGCGACATTTCGCACAGCTCGGTCGAGCGCGTGATTCTGCCCGACTCCACGATTCTTGCCGACTACATGCTGCACCGCACCACTGAAATCGTCGCCAACATGAAAGTCTTTCCCGAACGCATGCGGCGCAATCTGGATGCGACCAAAGGCCTGGTATTTTCGGGGCAGCTCTTGCAGGACCTCGTCGAACACGGCGCGCCGCGCGAAGACGCTTACAAATGGGTGCAGGCCCACGCGATGGCTGCGTGGGAATCGGAAACGAGCTTCGAGGAGCGCGTTGCCGCCGACGCGAACATCCGCAAGTTCCTTGACCAGAAGGCTCTCGCCCACACATTCGATTTGCAACGCCAGTTGCGCGCCGTGGATGCGATTTTCCGACGCGTGTTCGGGACCAAAGCTTCGGTCGCGATGTAGTAGTCTCGAGCCCATGGCTTTCAAACGATTTCCCTTCCTCCGATTTCTTGCGATTGCTGCTTTCGCATTTCTGGTCGCCGCGCTTGGCTATTCCGAAGAATGGCGCCCGCGGCACGCCTTGGTGCCGCCCACCGGTGTGATGAATCTCGGCGAGCCGGCAAGCCCGCAGGACGTATTTCTCGCCGGCCCGGCGGGCGCTGCCGATCGTGCGGCATGGCTCGAACGAATCAAAGCCTGGCGCAAAGAGCGCCTCACGCGCCTGCGCTACGATGGCTCGCAGTACGAGCGCCCCGAACTCGCCTGGACCCAGCGCGTCGTCTCGCAATATCAGATGCTGATCTGGGAACGCACTTTCTACGATCCGGAAAAGCGCGCCTACACAGTAAATCGATTTCTCGACGGCGTCAGCGAGCGAATCGGGCCGATTGACGCCGTGCTGATCTGGCACGTCTATCCCAATATCGGCGTGGACGATCGCAATCAATTTGATCTGCTGCGAGACATGCCGGGAGGAATTCCCGCGTTGCGCGAGATGGTGAGCCAGTTTCACGCGCGCGGCGTGAAAGTATTTTTCCCCACGCTCGCCTGGGACAGCGGCACGCGCGAGGAAGGCGCGACGGTTCCGGCGGCGCTCGCGAGCCTGCTGAAGGAAATCGGCGCCGATGGGATTAATTTCGACACACTCGAAAGCGTTCCCGCCGCGTTTGACGCTGCGGCGAAAGCCGCCGGACATCCGCTCGCGTTCGAGCCGCAATTCGACATTCGCGATGAATCGCTCGCGTGGACGAATCTCGGCTGGGACGACTGGGTGACGTGGGAGGACACTCCCTATCCGTTCGTCCCGATGGTCAACCAGGCGAAATGGCTCGAGCCGCGCCACATGGTGAATGTGACCGACCGCTTCACGCGCGACAAAACCAACAGCCTGCAGCATGCGTTTTTCAACGGCAACGGATACGCGACGCTCGAAAATCTCTGGGGCTTCTGGTACGGGATGACGCCGCGCGACGCAGAAACCGTTCTGCGAATCACGCGCATCGAGCGCGCGTTTGCCGAATTGCTCGTGAGCCGCGATTGGGAGCCGCACGCTGCAACTTTGCAGAGCGGCGTATTTGCGAGCCGGTTTCCCGCCGCGGGGCGCACTCTTTGGACGATTGTGAATCGGAACGAGTACGACGTCGCCGGCGAGCAGCTTCGCGTGCCGTATCGCGCAGGCACTCGCTACTACGATTTGTGGCGCGGCACGGAGCTCAAGCCGAAAGTGAACGGCAGAGAGGCGACGCTTGAATTTGCAATCGAGGGGCTTGGTTTCGCAGCGGTGCTTGCCACCGACGACGCGCCGGCGGCGGACAGCCCGGTGCCCGGCTTGCTGGCGTTCATGGCGGAGCGTTCCCAGCACGCGCTCAGCAGCTTTTCGCGCCAGTGGCAATTCCTGCCGCAGCAGATGGTGCCGATTTCGACGACGAAGCTTGCGGACTCGGCTCCCCAGGGAATGATTCGCATTCCCGGCGCCCGCTATGATTTCGATGTGCGCGGAATTGAAATCGAAGGCGGCAACGACCCCGGCGTGGACGTGCAGTACCCGTGGGAGGACTCGCCGCGCCGCTTTCATCATCACCGCATCGATATTCCCGGCTTCTACATCGATCGCACGCCGGTAACGAACGCCGAATTCAAAAAATTCATCGACGCGACGAACTACTACCCGAAAGACGACCACAATTTCCTGCGCGACTGGAAAAACGGTACGTATCCCGAAGGCTGGGCGGCGAAACCGGTCACGTGGGTTTCGATGGAAGACGCCCGCTCCTACGCCGCGTGGGCGGGAAAGCGCCTGCCCAACGATTGGGAATGGCAATACGCCGCACAATCAAACGACGGCCGCCTGTATCCGTGGGGCAATGAATGGAACGCGGAAGCTCTGCCTCCGGGGGACCACGGCCGCACGATGCGGCCTCCTACCGAAGCAGCCGCTTACCTGCAAGGCGCCAGCCCGTTTGGAGTGCTCGATCTCGATGGCAACGTCTCGCAATGGACGAACGAATTTCGCGACGAACATACGCGCGCAGCGATTCTGCGCGGCGGCACCCATTACCAGCCTCGCGGATCGATCTGGTATTTCCCGCAAACCTACCGCCTCGACGAACACGAGAAGTTCTTGCTGATGTCTCCGGGGCGCGACCGCGCCGCTACGATCGGGTTTCGCTGCGTCGTCGATGCAAAGTAGCGCGCGTTAGGCGACGGCGAGATATACGTAGCGCAGAATGAACAGTATGGTGAGCACCCACAGCAACGGGCTGATCTCGCGAATTTTTCCGGCGGCGATTTTCACCACGGTATAGGAAATCAGTCCCAGGCTCAGGCCGGTTGCGATGCTGAACGTGAGCGGTGTCGCGAGGATTGTGACAAACGCTGGAAACGCGTCGCTGAATTCGTCCCATTTCACGCGCGCGACGGACTGCATCATCAGCGCGCCCACCAGAATCAGCGCCGGCGCCGTTGCAAAGCCGGGAATCGCCGTCGCGATGGGCGCAAAGAACATTGCTGCCAGAAATAGCGCCGCCACCAGAACGTTGCTCAATCCCGTGCGCGCGCCCGCGGCCACTCCTGCCGCGCTTTCGATGTAACTCGTAATCGTGGACGTGCCGGTCATCGACCCGAACACGGTTCCCACCGCATCCGCAAGCAGGGCGCGGCCCACGCGCGGAATTTTGCCGTCCTTCACGAAGCCGGCCTGCTCGCACACGCCGACGAGTGTGCCCACGTTGTCCAGCAAATCGACGAAAAGAAACACAAACATGATTTCGAACAGCCCCAGATGCAGCGCGCCGCGCAGATCGAATTTCAGAAACGTCAGCGAAGGGTGCGGCACGGAAACCAGCGCCGCCGGCCAGTGCGCGATGCCAAGAAAAATCCCCAGCAGCGTGGTTCCCACGATCCCAAGCAGCATCGCTCCATTAAATTTTCGCACGATCAATATCAGCATCAGGACCAGGCCGAAACAGGCCGCCTGCACCTCGCGATCCGCGAAGTTGCCGATGCCGACGAGCGTGGCGGGATTCGCGACCACAATTTTCGCGTTCTTCAAGCCCACAAACGCAATGAACATTCCGATTCCGGCCGCCGTCGAATGCTTCAGGCAGTCGGGAATTCCGTTCACGATCTGCTCGCGAACGCGGCTCACGGTGAGCAACACGAAGAGAACGCCGGAGAAGAACACCACGCCCAGCGCCGTCTGCCAGGGAATGTGCATGCTCAGGCAAACCGAGTAGGTGAAGTACGCGTTGAGAGACATCCCCGGCGCGAGCGCGATGGGATAATTCGCGTACACCCCCATCACCAGCGTGGCCACGGCGGAAGCCAGGCACGTCGCAAAAAGAACGCCTTCGAGCGGCATCCCCGCCTGCGCCAGAATCTGCGGGTTCACCACGATCACGTACGCCATCGTCATGAACGTCGTCAGCCCGCCGAGCATTTCCTGCCGCACGGTCGTGCCGTTTTCCGCCAGCTTGAAATACCGCTCGAGCACATCGCCTCCGCAGAACCGCCAAAACTATTTACGTGCTGGAAGGATCGAAATAGCCGTTGCAGGTTTGCCCGCTTTTCATCCGATTAGGGCTCGAGCCTTGGCGCGCACTTCCGAGAGTTCATCGGCTGAGATCGCGCCTTTCCTTCGCGCTCGCCTCTTTCGCCAGTCGAGGCTCTTCACCTGATCGGCAAGAACGGCGCACGGAACGGGACTTGCAATCCTGACTTCGAACGGATAGTCCTTGATTTGCGTGGTCATCGGGCAGCAAAGCATGAGGCTTGTCTTTGTGTTGTAGGAAGCGGGGCTCAGTACCACTGCTGGCCGATGACCGGACTGCTCGTGTCCGGCCTGCGGATTGAAACTGATCCACACGATGTCGCCGGCGTCCGGGACGTAGGACGAAGCCATCACAGCAACTCTTTGCCGACGCGGCGGCCAAAATCGATTTCCTCATGCATATTCGTTCGTGTGATCCGTTTCACGAGTTGGTCCAGCAGATACTCCTTCCGCCGCAACGGCTCGATCACAACCCGGCCGGCCTCTTCGCGCACATCCACCGGATCGTCGAGATCGAGTTGCGCCGCCTGCATCACGGCGGCGGGAATCCGAACCGAAGCGCTGTTGCCCCACTTCTTCACAACGGCTTTCATAGCCCTCCTCCGTGTTGATACTTTGTAGAGACATCGTGCCACGGAGCGGGAGATGTGTCAACATTGTCGATACAATGTCAGGCCAAGACGTGAAGTACGCCGCTCCAATTCCGTCTCGCAAGGCGGTTCCTCCCTGCAAATCGCAAGCGGATCCTCTCGGCTTGACTTGCGGCCGCAGCGCAGCCTAACATCGCGCGCTCTTAATTCCACGGCCTGACCGGAAAATAACCGCTCAATGATCGGTAAAAACCTTTCGCACTACCTCATCCTCGAAAAACTCGGCGGCGGCGGTATGGGTGTCGTCTATAAAGCCGAGGACACCAAGCTCGGCCGCCAGGTCGCCCTCAAATTTCTGCCCGAGGGCTTTTCCAAAGACCGCTCCACCCTCGAACGCTTCCAGCGCGAAGCCCGCGCCGCCTCCGCCCTCAACCATCCCAACATCTGCACCATCTATGAAATCGACGTCGTCAATGAAGGCGGCGAATCCGTCCCCTTCATCGCCATGGAGATGCTCGAAGGCCAGACCCTCAAACATCGCATCAACGAAAAACCTCTCGCGTTCGATCTGGTGCTCGACCTGGGCATTCAGATTGCCGACGCTCTCGATGCCGCGCACTCGAAAGGCATCGTTCATCGCGACATCAAGCCCGCCAATATTTTCGTCACCAAGCGCGGCCAGGCCAAGGTGCTCGACTTCGGCCTCGCCAAGCTCGCTACCGAACGCGTAGGAGTTGGCGCCGGCTCTTCGGGGATGCCAACCATTGCCGCCGAAGCGCTGCTCACCAGTCCGGGAACCGCGGTGGGCACAGTCGCCTACATGTCGCCCGAGCAAGTGCGCGGCGAAGATCTCGACGCGCGCTCCGATCTTTTCAGCTTCGGCACGGTGCTCTACGAGATGGCCACAGGCCGGCAGGCCTTCACAGGCGGCACGGCCGGCGTGATCACCGAAGCGATTCTGAATCGCGCTCCCTCGCCGCCTACGCGCGTGAACCCCGACCTGCCCGGTGAATTCGAAATCATTCTCGCCAAGTCACTCGAAAAAGATCGCGAGATGCGCTGCCAGACGGCTGCGGAACTCCGCGCGGACTTGAAGCGGCTGAAACGCGAAACCGAATCCGGCCGCTCCGGCATCGGCTCCGGCTTTGCAACTTCCGCGCCGGCGAAGATGCAGCCTGCGCCAGCCACGCCCTCTCGACGGATCTGGACGGTCGCTGCGATCGCCGGCGCAGTGATGCTCGCAGCAGGACTGGCAGCCGGCATTCTTGTCGGGACGCGCCAGAAACCCGCGTCGCAGCCGTTCTATCACGAGGTCACGTTCCGGCGAGGCACCGTGTATGGCGGCCGCTTCGGGCCTGACGGCCAGACGACTTACTACTCGGCAGCGTGGGACGGAAATCCGGTGGAGATTTATTCGACCCGAGTGGGCAGCCCCGAATCGGCTTCGCTCGATCACGCTGGAACACAACTCCTGGCCGTCTCGTCAACCGGCGAAATGGCCGTACAGCTGCGGAGCCGCGTGGGAGCTTTCCAACAGTACGGCACGCTGGCGCGAATGCCGGTTGCCGGCGGGGCGCCGCGCGAAATGTTGAACGACGTGAATTGGGCGGATTGGTCGGCCGACGGATCCACCCTGGCTATCGTGCGCGTGCAAGGCGGTTTCTCTCAGCTAGAGTTCCCAGTCGGAAAAGTACTCTATAAAACGGCTGGTTGGATCGGCGATCCTCGCATCTCGCCGAAGGGCGACCGCATCGCGATTCTCGACCATCCGATCTCGGCGGACGACGGCGGAAGTGTTGCGGTCATCGATCTCACCGGCGCTCGTAAAACTCTGACGACGACTTGGATCAGCGAAGACGGTCTCGCCTGGTCGCCAAACGGCCAGGAGACCTGGTTCACGGCTACGCACGAGGGCCTTGGCCGCGCTTTGTACGCAGTCGATTTGTCGGGCAATCTGCGCCTGCTCGCACGCGTGCCGGGCGCGCTGACGTTGATGGACATCGCGCGTGATGGACGCGTGCTGCTCCGCCGCGAGGCGAGCCGCCAGGAAATCAAGGCGTTCATCGCCGGAGACACCAACGGCCGGGAGCTTTCCTGGTTTGACTATTCGCTGCCTGCCGACATGTCCCGCGATGGCAAGACCCTTTTGTTCGGCGAGGTGGGAGAAGCGGGCGGCGATAGCTATGGGATTTATCTCCGAGGAACGGACGGCTCTCCGGCCGTGCGGCTGGGCGATGGAAATCCGCAACGGCTCTCTCCGGACGGCAAATGGGTGCTGGCGATCACCCACGCCAATCCCGAACAGCTATTTTTGTTGCCCACCAAGGCCGGTGAGCCACGGACGATTTCCAATGACACGATCGACCACTTCACCGCGGCGTGGACCCCCGATGGCAAGCAGGTGGTTTTTTACGGGGTAGAACCTGGAAAAGGCCCTCGGCTCTACGTGCAGGATTTGGAGGGCGGCAAGCCCCGGGCGATCAGCCCCGAGGGCGCCGTCGCATCGTTCATTCTGGTGACGCCGGATGGAAAGCTAGCCGTCGGAACGGGCGCGGACGGAAATCGCTGGTTCTTTCCGATCAGCGGAGGCGATCCGCAGCCCATTCCCGGCATTCAACCCAACGAGCGCATCGCCGGATTTTCGGCTGACGGAAAAGCGGTGTTTTCCTACAACATCGCGGGCTTGCCTTGCGCGATTACGAAGATCGATCTTGCCACCGGCAAGCGCACCGTGTGGAAACAGCTCGTTCCGGCGGACGCAGCCGGAGTGGATTCGATCGGCGGCATCGCCATCACGCCGGATGAAAAATCCTACGTCTATTCCTACGCGCGCACTCTCTCCGATCTGTACGTGGTGGAAGGATTGAAGTGATAATCCGGCCAGGATTGTCATTCTGAGGAGCCCGCCGCGGCGCGCGACGAAGGATCTGCTTTCAGCGGTGCGGCACAGCGGTGCGGCGTCAGGGGCGGCATGGCGACGCGGGGAGAGCGCTTCGAGAAACTTCCTCCCGCTACTGCACGCGCTGGATGTAGCGCGCCTCGGATGTATCCACTTTCACTTTGTCGCCGGTCCCCACGAACGGCGGCACGTTGATCACCAGCCCCGTCTCGAGTGTCGCCGGCTTCATCACCGAACTCGCCGTCGCCTTTTGAATGCTCGGCTCCGTATCGACGACGGTTAAATCGACGGTATCGGGAATCAGCACACCGATCGGCTTTTCGTCGTAATACTCGATCTTCACCGGCATGTTGGCGATCAGGTAGTCCTTCGTGTCCCCCACGATGTCGTTCTGCAGCGCCAGTTGCTCGTAGTTCTCGGTGTTCATGAAGTGGTGGCCGTCGCCGTCGCTATAGAGATACTCGAATTCGATTTCGTCCACGATCACTTTTTCGACGAACTCTTCCGCGCGGAACCGGTAGTCGATCATCGAGCCGGTGCGCAAATTGCGCATCTTCGTCTGCATCGCGGCGCGTTTGTTGCCGGGCGTGCGGTGATCGACGCTGTACACGGCGCAGAGGTCGCCCTCGTGCTGAATGATCATGCCTGCGCGCAGTTGGGTAGCCTTCAAGTTGCTCATCGGGTGCTCCTGATTTCGCTGGGTGTTTCCCGCAGGGTTACAAGCGCCGTCGCCCGCCTGGCAAGAAAATCAAGCTATGACGAAACCACGATTATAGCGGCCCCTCGCGCATGGGGTCAAACATAGCCTCCCCGGCGCACCTCGTGATTCTCGCACGAACTCGCGTTGCAGTAGGGGCACGGCATGCCGTGCCCTCTCGCCCGGCTGGTGCCGCCGAATGACGATATCTCTGCGCAACCTTCGCCGTCCGCGGAAGCCTTCCGCGCCTCCGCCGCGTCCAATCAATGCGTAATCAAGTCCTTCACGCTGGAATCGGGAGAAAATCGATGCATCGCCGAAATTTCTTTGCAGCCATTTTCTCGCTGTTCGTCTCGGTCGCTGTGTATGGTTCGTCGAGATTCATGCTTGCCGGCATCTACCCCGCGCCACCCGACGCCGGCCGCGAAATCCGCCGGCTCGCAGAATTGATGCAATGGAAGCCGGGGACGGTAGTCGCCGATATCGGAGCGGGCGATGGGAGTTACAGTTTCGAAGCGGCAAAAATCGTCGGCCCGTCAGGCCGCGTTTATGCCACGGAACTCGACCAAGCCAAGCTGAAGGAGCTTCGCGCCGATGCTGCGAAACGAAAACTAGCCAATGTATCGGTACTGGAAGGCGCCGCAGACGACACCAAGCTGCCATCAGACTGCTGCGACGCGATTTTTCTCCGCCACGTCTATCACCACATCACCGCGCCGAAAGCCTTCGACAAGAATCTGCTGCGCTCGCTCAAGCCGGGCGCACGCCTCGCCATCATCGACTTCCCGCCCGACAACGATCTCCCGCCGGTCGAGGGAGTCCCCAAAAACCGCGGCGGCCACGGCATCCCGCAAAAAATCATGGTGGACGAGCTCACCTCAGCAGGTCTCCACGTGGAGAAAACCATCGACCACTGGTCGGGCAGCGACTACTGCGTCATTTTTGTAAAGCCCAGATCGTAGTCCGTTACGGTTGCGGCTTTGTCCCGCGCCCCTCCGCCATGATCTTCTCGATCTCGTCGGCGTTGCGCGGCAGCTTCTCGGTCATCAACACGTGCCCATCGGCCGTCACCAGCACGTCGTCCTCGATCCGCACGCCGATATTTTCTTCGCGAATATAAATCCCCGGCTCGATGGTCACCGTCATTCCCGCTTTCAACGGCTGGTAAAAATCAGTGGGATCGTGCACGTTCAAACCCAATCCATGCCCCAGCCCGTGCACGAAATATTTCCCCAGGGGCTTCCCGTCCTTGTCCTTGCCGTGCGTGTTGATGTAGTTGAACGCGATCTCATGCAGGTTGTTGCCCGGCGCGCCGTACATGTAAACGCCCGGTTTTACCGCCGCAATCGCCGCATTCTGTGCGCCCAGCACGATGTCGTAAATCTCGCGCTGCCGCGCCGTGAATTTCCCGTTCGCTGGAAGCGTTCGCGTGATGTCCGCATCGTAGCCGCCGTATTCGCCGGCCACGTCGAGCACCACCACGTCGCCATCCTTGATTTGATTGTCCAGCGCGTCGTAGTGCAGCACCGTCGAGAAAAATCCCGCGCCCACGATCGGCGAATACGCCTCGCGCGAGCACCCCGCCCACTTGTGCACCTCTTCCATCTTCGCCGCCACCTGATATTCCATCAGCCCCGGCCGCATCATTTTCATCGCCGCCACTTGCGCGTCCACCGACGCATCCACCGCCTTCTGCAACAGCACAATTTCGCCTTCCGATTTCACCATTCGCATCGCCGTCAGCGTCGCCTGCACGTCGTTGATTTCCGCCTGCGGCGGCAGCGCTTCCTTCAGCCAGTCGTGCCAGGTGTGCAGCTGCGGATAACCGTTCTCCGGCCCCTTCGGCAGCAGCGCGTAGAATTTCGGGTTCGTTTTCGCCAGAATCGCGAGATCGCCACGCAGCTCGGCAAACGATCGCACCGCCTGAAAACCGGTCTTCTCCGCCACCCCCGGATCGTTCGGCCCTAGATGTGCGCCTCCCCAGATCGCTTCGCGCGGATCGCGCGGCGGCAAATAGAGAATCTCCGTCGGGCCGCTCTCCGATTTTCCGCCCGGCGCCTCCGGCAGCAGAACCATCGCCGCATCCGGCTCGCTGTACCCCGTCAAATAGTAGAAATCCTCATCCTGGAAGAACACCGCCACTTCACCCGCATCGTTACGGCTCGTGTACCCGAACAGCACCACCGGCCCGTCCACCTGCCCCCGCAGCTTCGCGCGTCGCGCCTGATATTCAGCCGCCGGCTGCGGAAATCGCGCCTGCACCAGCATTGCCGCGAACGAAATCGCAATCGCCGCCAGCCCGCAGCGCAGCGCAACTCTCCGAAATTTCATAGGGATTCCTCCGAGCCTGATAGACGAACCGCGATGATAAAAGGATAGGCAGGGTCGCGCTAGAAGTATCTCAAAATCCCGGTGCCCCGCTCGAAGCCGCCCGCACCTCGCCGGCTTCCACGCCAAACCGCAACCGGTCGATATACGTCTGCCCCAGCGACATCAGCCCCGTGTACAGATAGCCCCACACGAACAGCAGCAGGAACGGCACGGTCGCGTAATTTTCCATTTCCAGCGCGTACACCACCGCCGCCGCAAAATACAATCCCAGGAAAACTTCCGCATACGGCATCCAGCCGGCGCCCTTGCGATATTTCTTCTTGGACCAGCCTCCGCCCGCCGCCGCGCTGCCCGCCTGCGCTCCCGCTTCCACGCGATACTTCGGCGTCCGCACGAATTCCGACTTCACTCCGAAAATCGCTTCCATCACCGCCACCGCGTTGCGCACCGAAAGCCCGATCCCTACCGCCATGATGAACGGCAAATAAAGAAACGTCCGCTTCCACGTTTTCGGATAGATCGACCGTTCGGCCGTCAGATAAAACGCCGAAATCGAGCACGTGGACGCAATAAACAGCGGCAAATCGATCACCAGCACCTGAAACCAGCCCTGGTAGAACCGCACGATCATCGCCGGCAGCAAAATAATCGAGAGGAACACCATCAGCGGATAGCTGATGTTCGCCGTCAGGTGGAAGAACGCTTCCGCCTTCACCGCTCCCGGCACATCCGAGCGCATTACCCGCGGCAAAATCTTCTTCGCCGTCTGCATCAACCCTTTCGCCCAGCGCGCCTGTTGCGATTTGAACCCGTTCATCTCCACCGGCAGTTCCGACGGGCATTCGATATCCGGCAAATAAATAAACTGCCAGCCGCGCAACTGCGCGCGATAGGAAAGGTCCGTATCCTCGGTCAGCGTGTCGTGCTGCCAGCCGCCCGCGTCTGCAATCGCCGCGCGGCGCCAGATCCCACCCGTCCCGTTGAAGTTGAAGAAAAGCCCGCTGCGGAATCGCGCGGAATGTTCCACCACAAAATGCCCATCCAGCAGAATCGCTTCCACTTCCGTCAGCTTCGAATAATGCCTGTTCACGTAGCTCCAGCGCGTCTGCACCATCGCGAGCTTTGATTCCGCGAAGTACGGCACCGTGTTGCGCAGGAAATCCGCCGGCGGAATGAAGTCTGCGTCGAAAATCGCGACAAACTCTCCCCGCGCGCTCTCGAGCCCTTCCTGCAGCGCCCCTGCTTTGAATCCTTCGCGATTATTGCGATGAATGTAGGCGATCGGCAGGCCCAGTTGCTGATACCGCTCCACGCAATTCCGCGCCACTTCCTGCGTCTCGTCGGTTGAATCGTCGAGCACCTGGATATCCAGCAGCTCGCGCGGATAATCGAACTGCGCCACCGCATCCACCAGCCGCTCGATCACGTACCGCTCGTTGTAAATCGGAAGCTGCACCGTCACGCGCGGCCACTCGCTGATCGCTGGAGGAGCAGGCGCCACCCGCTTGCGATTCTTGAAAAAGTGGTACACCAGCGCGTACCGGTGAATCCCGTACATCGCCAGAATGATCATCACCACGAAGTACGGCGTCATCACCGCCAGATCGAACGAGTTCAGCTGATACAAGCCCTTGAACGGGTTCGACAGCGGATCCAGATTCCTCCGCCAATAATCCGACACAGGGTTCGCCGCAGGCGCCACCCAATTGGCAATCGCAAACAACGCCATCAAGATTCACCTACTCCCAAATGCCCTACTTTCAAACGCCCTACTCCCCAATGCCCTACTTTTAAATGATTGACCCAGCAAAGTTTCCCGCGAGGCGTACGGGGCAAGCCGCTCCAATCTATACGACCGGCCGAAACCCTGTCAACGAATCCTTCCCGCACTCACGCGCCAGCATTTTCTCCAGTAGGGGCGGCTCTAAGAGCCGCCCGCGTAGCAACCACTGAAAGTGACCAAATCTATCCCGCGCTGCCTGGCCGCAGGTCTTCTTGCCATCGGCTTTCCGCTCTCGCCTCGCGCCTACTCGCAACGGATCGACAAAATTCACGCAAACGTGATCGGCTTTCGCCTCCCCGCCTCGTCTTTAATCTGAAATCTCAAACTTCAAATTTGAAATTCCCTGCATCTCTCCGGGATCCCCCTCCCCCAAGTTTTCCACAGCCCCCAAAGAATTCCACAGGCCCATCCGATTGCACTCCCGCCCAATCTCAGGCCTACTTCTCCGGCACCAATCCCGTTCCGCAGGACGGCGCATGACCAGCGCAAAACTCCGCACCCGCCAGCTAGCCGCTAAATCCCGCCGCCTCCCCTGGACCACTCGCGAACTCGAAGACTGGCTCCTCCATCTGAACAAAGTTGCAGCCGCCGAAAAACGCGCTCTGGATTCCCTGCAGGAAAGCCTCTTCTATCTCTACCGCCGCTACGGAACGATGGCCACTCTCTGGGTCGCTCGCGTCTCCGCCATCGTCAGCTTCATCGATCGCCACCGCGCGCGCCTGGTCCGCGACCGCCAAATCACCCGCACCGCCGACGCCGACGTCCTCTCCGCCAGCCTGAAACAAGCCCTGGCCACACTCCCCATCACCAACCCCGCCACCGGCTTCTCCTACAAGCGCGTCCAAGCACACATCCGCAACAGTAGCCGGAGACACCCAGCCTAACGCCACCCAACTCGACCGTTTGCACTACGCGGATCTCGGTTTCATCGTCCGCCGTTTGTAGCGTCGGCATCATGCGGGCTCTCTCTTGACTCCGTCTCTCTAGAAATTTCTGGTCTATTCTTCACCGATGGGTAAAGAATTCCGACCTAGGTGAAGATATTCCGAACCGTAAAGTTATTTCGACCCGTAAATTTTATTGCATATTTGTCTATTCCGACGTATAGTCCGCCCATGAATACAGAATTCAGACCCACCCAGAAGTACCCGCCCCTTACTGACGAGCGGCTATCTCTGATTGCTGAAGCCTTGCGCGAGGTCCGAAACGAAGCCCTGTCACTCTATGCTCCACTTAGTGGCGATAACGGATGGTCACACGGTTGTCGTGTATATGCTCGGTCCTGCTTTCGGGTCGGGCAGCTCGCGCAGCAACATGCGTGGTTAAGAATTGTTGGAGAGGAGCCGAAGCTTCGCTTTACCTTCGCAATCGAGGGGATACCGATCAGATTTTATAGAGGTTCTCCTGACGACCCTCCGGGAAACTACCTCATTACTACCTTCGGGGAGTTGCAGCAGCGGCAGCTATTTGAAGGTTTGCACGCTTTGGATAAAATCCTCCGGCTCGCGATCGAAACAGATCGCGAAGGCAGAGTGTCCAGTATCAAACTCGTGGAACTCGACGAGGTAGGTAACGCAACTGGGCTTTATTCCATTCCAGTTCACGCCACGGTTAGCAATACGATTCCAATGGAGCCAAAACCAATCCACTTGGAGCCTGTTGCGCTCGAACCGCGCGAAGACGAAGAACGAGAGAAGTCGAACAAGAAGACTAAGGCGCGATGACCGATTCGTTGGCTAATGGCAGACTGGTATGGGACGCTAGACCGCGCGACGTCTTTTGGGGAGACCGGCTCGAGGTTGCCCGCGAATTCAAGGGCGTAACACAAAAAGACCTTAGTGAATCTGTGGTAGCTTCTCCCGCTTTGGTCTCGCTATGCGAGGCCGGGAAGAAAAATCCGTCTCGCGACCTCGTCGAAGCATTCGGTGCCGTACTGGGATTTGAACCCGACTTCTTTTACACTCCGATCGAGGATGTATTTCGCGAAGAAGAATGCAGTTTCAGACACAGGAGATCCACGCCAGAACGTACCAAGAACAAGATTAGGGCACATGCAACTCTGATAGGGCTAGTGATTGCACGCCTTCGGACTTTGTTTCGTTTTCCGGCACTAGACGTACCTCAAATCGCTGCGTCAGTTTCCAGTGCCGAGGAAATCGAGGTAGCTGCTGAACAGTGTCGCAGGCACTGGGGGCTTGGCGTCGATAGTCCAATAATGGAGATTGGACGTGTGCTAGAACGTGCGGGTGTAATCATTGTTCCCAACCTGTCAGACTCGCAAAAAGTCGACGCCTTTTCGCGCTTCGGTGCGATCGCAATTATCGTGCTCAACCAGTCGGTGAAAAGCACCTCTCGCTGGCATTTCGACATCGGCCACGAGTGCGGCCATTTGGTCATGCATCGCGGCATCCACACGGGAAGCCTGGAAACTGAGATGGCAGCAGACAGATTTGCGAGTGCTTTCTTGATGCCGCGCAAAGCATTCGCGCGCGACTTTCGTCTCGGGTCATCCTTTTCGTGGCCTCATATTTTCGCCTTAAAGCGACGCTGGCGTACCAGCGCAGCTTCTATCGTGAGGCGCGCATATGACTTAGGACTGCTCGGAGCAGTCGAATACCGAAGGGCCTACAAGCATATGGCTTGGAAGCGGTGGTCAACTGTCGGAGAACCCGAGGAGCCGACATTTCAAAATCCAGAATTGCTCACCACCGCGTTGAACTCGCTTGGAAGCAAAGTAAGGCTCACTCTAGAGGCGCTTCGCAAGGAACTTCACTTTACACCGGACACATTTAGCGCTGTTACCGGCGTTGCAGTCCCCTCGGAATCTAAGAGAATTCGCCCAATTCCGTTTCCACGCTAGCTTCGGCCGGTTGTTTCTGTCAACGTGTCGAGAGCCATCTTGCGATCTCCCATCCCTTACTGTCATTCCGACCGTAGGGCCGGCTGCCTTTTCTTCCGTTCGTACCGCCTGCCGGGCCGCCCGCTGGCGGGCCGGCATCTGTGCCGGCTTTCTTGATTCTTCGTGTTTTCCGCTCGACAGCACCGAACAAATCACTCCGGAATCTGAAACGCCCCCGGGATGCTCCGATCCAGCGTAGCCAGCACCGCCCCATGCGCCTTCGCAAGCTCCGCGAGGTGGCCGTCCGTGGTTTGATTCGCCGTTTTCACCCACGCCGGCATGTGGGAAATATCACGATCGTCTGGAATGAACGTAAAGCGTGGGCTGTTCACCGCTTTGATCCGTAGCAGCAAAGAACGCGCCTCGGACACAGTCAAGCCGTATTGTGCTGCTTGCATCAGGACGCGGACAAATCCGAGTTCGGTGATCGAACAGGTCGCCAGTTGCGGCGTCCCCTTCAAACTCAACGAGTACACCCACCGCGTCGTTCGGACGTGAAATTCGTGTTCCCACACACTGAGGGCGAGAAGCGCGTTCACATCGAGGAGGTACATCACGGGAAGTTGGAGAGAATTTCTTCCACCTCTTTGCTTTCTAGCTGCGAAGCGCCCTCCCCCGCGCTCACTACCGGCAACCCAGTTACGGGATCCGCCACAATCGTCGGCTTTCTTCGACGCGCTTTCCGGGGCGTCAATACGATCCTCCCGGCTTCCTCCGTGATCTCCAGCGGATCGCCCGGCCGCAGGCCGAGCTTGCGTCGAACCGGCGCGGGCAGCACCACCTGGCCCTTCGTCGAGACTTTGGTCTCCATGGTAAGACCATCTTACCTTCTGGCGGCCTGCCGATCAAGCGGGCGTGCTGTTCCCGCCCACGCGGGACATCTCGGGCTCCTTCATTCGCCTTTCAGCACACAAACCGATTGACAGCTAGTTACCAGTATGTTAACATGCGGCGTGCAGTCTAAACACAACTCGGAGCGGCCACAGCAAGGAGCGGCAACCAACCCCTCTCTACCCCACTCCCGACCCTTCGTCTCCGAGCGCCGGCGCCGAATCCCCCTCGTCACTAGACACTCATCACCTGTCACTGCAATTCTAATCGGGACACCGCGATTAGAATTTTCTGCAACTCCAACAAAACAAAGACTAGATCCATTTTCTAATCGGGACAGAATCAGGGTGTTGCGCTTACAGTCGAGATCTCGCCAACTGCAATTTCTAATCGCAAATGCGCGATTAGAATTCGAGCTAAACCCCATACAAATCAACGATCTAAAATTTTCTAATCGCAAATAGATTGCGATTTGTCATCATGAAAACTCACGGCCAACCTTCGATCCAAAACCAGCACCTGCCAGCGCAGAAATCCTCCATTCACGCCTCCGCAAGTCACTATTCGCCACTCCTCGGCTACGTTCGTGCCTCCGCCGTTCACAGGTCGCGAACCGCGGGTCGCCGGTCGCGTCCTTCTCCGCCGCGAAGCCCCTTGCCTCCTGCGTTTCCCGCGCCTAACATGGCCTCGCGCGAAACTATGTGCTCCGCGCAGGAGTCCTGCTGATGCGATCGAATCGTAGCCAACTTTGTTTTGTGCTGATGCTGCTGGGATTCGCGCTGCTCGCGGCTCAGTTCCTCGCCGTCGGCCGCCGGCAAGTGGCGCAGGCTGCGGCGAGGCCCGCGGCGGCCGCGCTTCTGTCCGCCGCGCACTCGGACGATCCGGCGCTCGCGAAATCCTACCGCTTCGAAAGCGGCGGCTGGATTTACGTTCACCTGGAAGGCTCGCCGCACGATATCGGCTTCCAGCACGGCTACCTGCTCGGTCCTGAAATTGCCGACGCCTATGCAGCGCTGAGCCTGCAGATGACGCACACCACGCAGCGCAATTGGGAATTTTTCCGCCGCGCCGGTCGCGAAATGCTGTGGCCGAAAATCGACCCCGAATATCAGGCGGAGCTGAAAGGAATCGCCGACGGCCTCGAAGCCCGCAAAGTGAAACTCGATCTCTACGATGTCGTCGCCATGAACGCTTTCGAAGAACTTCCCGGGTATTACGTTCCCTGGCTCAACGAACAAACGCACGCGCAGAACGCCCCGAAAATCAGCAGCCCGGAAAATTGCAGCGCTTTTGTCGCCAACGGCAGCTGGACCAAAGACCACCAGATCGTGATGGCGCACAACAACTGGACCAGCTATGTGAACGGCGAGCGCTGGCGCATTATTTTCGACATCGTTCCCCAACAGGGCTACCGCATGCTGATGGACGGATTTCCCGGAGTGATCGCCAGCGACGACGATTTCGGAGTCAATTCCGACGGCCTGATGGTCACCGAAACCACCATTTCGAATTTCCACGGCTGGGATTACAACGGCAAAGCCGAATTCGCGCGCGCCCGCAAAGCGCTGCAGTACGCCGGCTCGATCGACGACTACGTGAAAATCATGATGGACGGCAACAACGGCGGCTATGCCAACGACTGGCTGCTCGGCGACCGCAAGACCGGCGAAATCGCGCAGTTCGAGCTGGGACTGAAGCGCACCAAACTCTACCGCAGCATGGACGGAATCTTCGTGGGCTCGAATTTTCCCAGCGATCCCGCCGTGATGCGCGAAGACACCACCTTCGATCCCAACAACCGAGCCAGCTCACCGAACGCCCGCCACGCCCGCTGGGAAATGCTGATCAACGAGAACAAGGGAAAAATCGACGTCGCCATGGCCCAGGCTTTTCTCTCCGATCATTTCGACACCTACACGAAAAAAGAAGGCCCCAGCCATCGCACCCTCTGCGGCCACGGCGACGCGTCCAAGGATGGCGACCCCACCTGGGACATGCGCCCCTACGAACCGATGGGCGCCGTGCAGGGCAAAGTGATGGACAGCAAGATGGCCGCGAACATGACCTTCATCGCGCGCATGGGACACCCGTGCGGCGAAAATTTCGACGCGGCGAAATTCCTGCACGACCATCCGGAATTCAATTGGCAGTCGCCAGTAATGCGCGACATGAACGCCGGACCCTGGACCGAATTCCGCATCGGCCAGCCCGATCCGAAAGCCGTCAGCAACGGAAATTAGGTATTACTCGACGGCCGACGATAGCCGTGTGACCGGCGCTCGCGCGAAATCATCAGCTGAGATCCTTCGTGCATCCTGATCGGATGCGCTCAGGATGACAAACCTGAAAACGGTGCCATCCTGAAGCGAACCGGCGAGGTTCGCTGAAGGATCTCGGCTTCAACTGCTTGAGACGCGTGTGATCGTCGCCCATGATTGTGATGCCCCGCAACCCTCGAGTTTGGTAGTATTTCGAGCCAATCCGCTCGGCGGCTGCGCCGGGCCACGCAGGAATCGACGAGCCGACTGTGACCGGACATCTTGAAACATTCTTCGCGCTGCTGGGCGCGCTGCTCGTGCTGGCGTTCGTTGCCAACCGGTTCTCGAGGTGGACCCGCGTGCCGGACGTCATCGTGCTGCTGGTCACCGGAATCGTCCTCGGCCCGGTGCTGCACTGTGTGGACG
>JBOGNA010000101.1:0-19655 GCA_050746925.1 Candidatus Acidiferrales bacterium | reverse complement strand
GTTCCAGTTGCTCCGAACGCAGCGGATGGAACACGATCGTCTTGTCGATCCGGTTCATGAACTCCGGCGCGAATTTCCGCTTCGCCGCTTCCGAAGCCGTCTTTTCCACCTTTTCATCCAACCGCGGTTTCGAATCCGCCGGAACCGTCGGCGCAAATCCCATTCCTCCCGTCATCAGCTCCGTGATTTCCCCGCCGCCCAGATTTGACGTCATGAAAATCATCGTCTGCGACAAATCCACCCGCCGGTTGTCCCCCAGCGTCAGCGTCGCTTTGTCCAGAATTCCCAGCAACAATTGCCATAGCGCGTCCGACGCTTTTTCGATCTCGTCGAACAGCAAAAACGAAATCTTCAGCTTCTCGGTGTGATACTGCGCCAGCGCTTCCTGCGTGATCAGCGGGTGCGTCTCGCGATGACCCAAATATCCCGGAGGCGATCCGATCAGCTTCGCAATCTCATGCGAATGCTGAAACTCCGCGCAATCCACCTTGACCACCGCTCGCGGATCCCCGAACAACACTTCGGCCGTGGCTTCCACCACGCGCGTCTTTCCCGCTCCGGTCGGCCCGAGGAACAGCAAGTTCCCTACCGGCCGCCCCGGCGAGTTCAGGCCGGCGCGAAACACCTGGTACAGATCGACGACCGCCTGTACCGCTTCGTCCTGCCCTACGATCTTCCGCCGCAGCCCCGATTCGAAATCTCGCGACTCCACGCTCCTCAGTTCCGGATCCAACCGCCGCCCAACGAGTGCGTCCATAAAGGGCTCCTCTGCACTTGATATCGGCATCGACGCGTTTTCGCATCGCTTTCTTCTGTATCAGAGCGAGTGGACTTGCCGTCATCCCGAGCGGATAAAATCGGAGATTAGCCGCCCGAAATTGGTAAGGCCACACATGCCCCAAAATGGAATGGACGGCTTTGCAGGGGTCGTCCTGCTGAAGAGAGACGGGCCACTCTGAACCGTTTGTAATAATCTGTTAACCAGAGGATGTTAAAACCGTTAGCTTGCTTCCGGGACTCCACTTCCCGTATGGTGTGGGCAAGCTAAGAGAGAGAATCGATGAAACGCATCCTCGTAGTCGAAGACGACAAAGACATCGTGGAGCTGGTGCGCTACAACCTGGAAAAAGACGGATATCAGGTGGGCGCGAGCGGCGACGGAGCCACCGGGCTCGCGCAGCTCCGGAAAACTCCGCCCGATCTTCTGATTCTCGACTTGATGCTCCCGAAACTTTCGGGCCTCGACATCTGCAAGGAGGTCCGCAAAGACGTCAGCTTGAATCGTCTGCCCATTCTGATTCTCACAGCCAAGGGCGAAGAAGCGGATCGCGTGGTGGGCCTCGAACTGGGAGCCGACGATTACGTTACGAAGCCGTTCAGCCCTCGGGAGCTTGCCGCGCGCGTGAAGGCGCTCCTCCGGCGAGCCGAACCCGGAACTCCCTCCGAGAAGGCTCTCGAGATCGGAGCGCTGCGAATTGATCCCGCAGCCTATCGCGTGACCCGCGCAGCGAAGCCCATTCCGATGAGCACGCTGGAATTCCGTCTTCTCTATTTCCTCGCGGCCCGTCCCAATCGTGTTTTCACACGCGACCAATTGCTCGACGGCGTGTGGGGCACGGAGCGTTTCGTCACTCCGCGCAGCGTGGACGTGTACGTTCGGCGGCTGCGGGAAAAAATCGAGGTCGATCCGCAGCACCCCACGTACATGAAAACGATTCGCGGCGCTGGATACCTCTTCGAGACCCGTGCGAGCTAGGCTTTTCTGGAAGCTTGGGCTGACCTATCTCGCCCTGCTTCTCGGCGTCTTGATCGCCGTGGACGTTTATTCCGCGCGTGTTCTTCGCCTCGACTACATCCGTTCTGCGAACGAGGAGCTCGCCTCTCTTCTGAATCTCGCTCAAGCTCATCCTCCAAAGATCGATGATCTGGTGCAACTTCGCGAGTGGGTCGAGTGGATGTCGAAGGCAGGCGCCCGAGTTACCGTGATCGACAGCCACGACACGGTATTGGCTGATTCTGATCATGGTCCCGAGACGATGGAGAATCACTCCAATTGGCCGGAGATTCAGCAAGCCTTCGCCAGCGGCAAAGGATCTTCGCAACGCTTCAGCGCCACGCTGCAGCGCCAGCTGGTCTATCAGGCGATTCGCTATCAGCCGCCCACGGGTTCTGCGGTCGTGATCCGGGTGGCACGGCCCCTCGCGAGCATCGATTTCTCGCTCACCGAGTTGCGCCAACGGCTGCTCGCCGCTTCCCTGGTCATCTTCCTGATTGGGCTTGCCGCATCGCTCGTGATCTCGCGGATATTTTCTGCGCGCGTCGAGCGACTGACGGAATTTTCCACACGTGTCGCCGAGGGAGATTTCCGCCCGTTGCCCAGTGAGGATTCGCGCGATGAACTCGCCGAGTTGGGCAAATCGCTCAACGAAACCGCCCAACATCTTGAATCCGAAATCCGGCTGCTGAGCGGTGAACGAAATCGCTCCAGCGCGATTCTGCGCAGCATGGTGGAAGGCGTCGCCGTGATCGACGCCCACGAACGGCTCGTCTTCTGCAACCGAGCGTTCTCGGAAATACTCAATATCGATCCCAAGAGCAGTGAAGGCCGTCCACTGATCGAAGCCGTTCGCAACTCCGAACTGACCAGCCTTATCCGCAAGGCCCTCCAGGGCGAAGAAGGACTGCAAAGCGATATCGCCACCGGCATCGTGCAGCAGCGGAGCTTTGCGGTGACGGCGGCGCCCGTAAAAGCGCTGGAACACGGGGCGGGAACGCCCGCAACTTCCCCGGCTGGTTCTCCAGAGGAAAAGCCCACCGGAGCGGTCGTCGTGCTTCACGATGTCTCCGAATTAAGGCGTCTGGAACGCGTGCGCCAGGATTTCGTCGCTAATGTCTCCCACGAATTCAAAACCCCGCTCACCGCGATTCAAGGTTTTGCTGAAACCCTGCTAGCGGGGGCGCTCGAAGACCCGAAGAACAATCGGCGCTTCCTCGAAATCATGCGCGACCACGCTGCGCGCCTCGCTCGTCTGACGGACGACCTTCTGAAGCTCGCGCGCATTGAGGCAGGAAAGCTGGAAGTGGAGTTTTCGCCCGTCGGGGTGATCGAATTTATCGAGAGCTGTGCTGAAACCGCTCTGCTAAAAGCCGGCCGCAAACAAATCACGCTCGAAATCGATGTCGCGCCCGCATTGCCGCCGGTGCGCGGCGACGCCAGTTTGCTGCGCGACGTTCTCCAGAATCTGCTCGACAACGCGATCCAGTACACGCCGTCCGGCGGCCACGTTCGCGTGAGCGCTAGTGCTGGCTCCCGCGAAACGGTCATCACCGTTTCCGACACCGGCATCGGAATCCCGCTGGCCGATCAGGAACGCATCTTCGAGCGGTTCTATCGCGTCGATGCCGCGCGCTCGCGCGAAGCAGGTGGCACGGGACTGGGCCTCTCCATCGCGAAACATATTGTGGAAGCGCACGGAGGCCGCTTGTGGGTGGAAAGCGGCGTCGGCCAGGGTTCGCGGTTTTCTTTTTCCGTTCCGCTCGCGAATTAACCGGCCCTTCACATCCGAAGCTTGTCTCGAAACATTTACCCTCGATTCAAACACTTGCAACATCCGCCTTTCATCGTGTAGCTGCTGGCAAAAGAAGCGGTCGGCCCCGGTTCGCATGTCGCTCACGGTCGGCCCTCGGGAGGCCAAGCATCGTGGCAGCGATTAAGTCGAACTCGGAAGCAGTTTTTCAGAACGTCCTCGTAAACTACATCGTTTCGCAGGCGCGCACTGTCGAATCCTCCTTGAACCGCGCGCTCTGGGCGCTTCTCGAACGGAACGAGCGGCTGGCAAGCGAAGTGTTTCTTACCGAACCCCGCATCAATGAAATGGAGATCCTGATCGACGAGCATGCCATCCGAATGTTGCGGCAGCCAAATCTGCTCGAGCCGGATGTCCGCTTGATCGTCGCTACGCTGAAGATCAACAACGACCTCGAGCGCATGGGCGATCTCGCCGTGAACCTCAGCGAGCGCGCCATTTCGCTCGCCGGAATGGGCAAGGTGGACACTCCCGCCGAACTCGAACCGATGACGACCGCGGTGCGCGCGATGGTTTCAAAGTGTCTGGGCGCGCTGATCTACCAGAATGTCGATCTGGCCACGCAGGTTCTCGAAAGCGACGACGTGGTGGACCACTATCGCGACCAGGTTTTCGAAGCTCTGCTCGCGGGGATGACGCAGGATCCCTCGGTGGCGGCGCCGAACCTTCATTTTGTACTGGCGTCGCGTCACCTCGAGCGCATCGCCGACCACGCCACGAACATCGCCGAAGATGTGCTGTTCTGGGTCCGCGGTCTGGAGGTTCGGCACGGCCGCGCGCGGCAATTGGAAGTGCAAGAGGACGCCAAGGCTTCGTAACAGAGTTTTCACAATTCGGTCATCCGGTGTTCAACACGTCCGCCTACGCTGCCGCATCTTGTTTGAAGCCGGACGCGGCAAGATTTCGCAAAGCACCGCGGGCGGCAACCGAATCCAGCACCAACAGGTTCTAGCGCGCCCGCAGTTGCGCTGGAAAACGCAGCTACGACCTGCGCCCACCAAAGAGGCGCGGCCTGGACAACCCCCGGGGCCGCGCCTCCCAATATTCAGAGGAGAGATGCCCGATTTCACTTCGTATTGTTGGCGATGTAACACGACTGTAACAGTCCAGACAAAAAATAGACCCTTAAGGAGAATCTAGCCACCATGAAGAAGACCTTGCTCGTTGTGTCGATCCTGTTCGCCCTGGCGCTTGTGGCTGCTGCTCAGCCAGGCACTGTGCTGCTGAACGCAGCGGGCGCCACGTTTCCGTATCCCATCTACTCCAAGTGGTTCGACGTGTACCACCAGAAGAATGCCGACGTACAAATCAATTACCAGTCCATCGGTTCCGGCGGCGGAATCCGCCAGCTGCAAGCCGGCACCGTTGATTTCGGCGCCTCCGACGGTCCGATGAGCGATGAACAGCTCTCCCAATCGAAATTCAAGATCCTCCATTTCCCAACGGTCCTGGGCGCCGTGATTCCGATCTACAACGTACCGGGTGTCACCGGTGATCTGAATTTCACCCAAAAAGCGATTGCAGGAATTTACCTCGGCACGATCACAAAGTGGAACGACCCGGAAATCGCCAACGCCAATTCCGGTGTGAAGTTGCCCGCCGCCGATATCGTTGTCGTCCACCGCGCTGATGGCAGCGGAACCACTTATATCTTTACGGATTTCCTCTCCAGCGTCAGCGAGAATTGGAAGAGCAAAGTCGGAAAGGGTACATCACCGCACTGGCCCGTCGGCCTCGGCGGCAAGGGAAACGAAGGCGTCTCCGGTCTCGTAAAGCAGACGGATGGATCGATCGGATATGTCGAACTGATCTACGCCGTCCAGAACAATATTTCCTACGGAAAAGTTCAGAACGCCTCCGGCAAATTCGTAAAGGCCGACCTCGCCGGCGTCACTGCGGCAGCAGCCGCCAAGGCTAAGGACATGCCGCCGGATTTCCGCGTTTCGATCGTGAATCAAGCGGGCCCCTCCGTGTATCCGATCTCGAGCTTCACCTGGCTTCTGGTTCCCGCTCAGATTTCGGACGCCGCCAAGCGCGATGCCATCAAGGGTTTCCTCAAGTGGATGCTCACCGATGGACAGGGCTATAACGAAGGCCTGTCCTACGCCAAGCTGCCCAAGCCCGTAGTCGATAAGGAACTCAAGGCGATCGCGCAAATCCAGTAGCATGACCTCAACGGCCACCACCATTCCGCACGCGGCTCCGCCTTTTTCGAGGCCGCGTGCTTTCGTTCACCGGCTGCGTCACGGTGATGAGATCGCTCACCTCATTACCCTGACGTTTGCAGCCGGCATTCTCTTGGTTACGTCGATGCTCGTCTGGGAGCTGTGGGTCAATTCCCACCTCTCGCGCGCGAAGTTTGGCTGGGATTTTTTTTGGACTCGAACCTGGGATCCGATCTTCGATAATTTCGGCGCCGCTCCTTTCATTTATGGGACGCTCGTGACCTCGATCGTGGCTCTCGCGCTGGCCGTGCCGCTGGGCCTCGCCAGCGCCGTCTTTCTCTCCGAACTTGCGCCCCGGAAAATCAGCGATACGATTTCGTTCCTCATCGACTTGCTCGCCGCCGTTCCCAGTGTGATTTACGGATTGCTGGGCATATTTATCGTGGTGCCCTTGATGCGCTCATGGCTCGGGCCCGCTCTGATTAACACCGTCGGCCATGTTCCCGTCATTGGAAAGTTATTCGAAAAGCCAAACTACGGCGTCGGTTTTTTTACAGCTGGAATCGTCCTCGCGATCATGGTCGTCCCTTTCATCATCTCCGTTTCGCGAGAAGTCTTGCTCACTGTCCCTCGCGAACAGCGGGAGGCGGCTCTCGCTATGGGCGCTACGCGCTGGGAAGCCACCTGGCAGGTCGTAGTCCCCTGGGCGCGCTCGGGAATTATGGGCTCTGTGTTCCTCGCTCTGGCACGCGCTCTCGGCGAGACGATGGCCGTTACGATGGTGATCGGCAACGATCCGAAAATCAGCGCCTCCCTTCTTCATCCGGGCTATACAATTGCCGCCGTCATTGCCAATGAATTTACGGAAGCGACCGGCGACCTCTACCTCAGCGCGCTCATCGAGCTGGGCCTGGTGCTTTTCCTGATGACATTTATACTCAACGGCCTGGCCCGCATTCTCATCGTCGCCACCGAGCGCGGCGGAGGGCGCCCCGCATGAACCGCGCTCTTTTGATCTGGAGAAAATCGCTCAACGTCGTCATGCTCACGCTCACGGGCGTCGCCGCTCTGTCCGTGGTTTCCATTCTGTTCTTGATTCTTGGATATCTCGTCTGGCACGGCGGCACGTCTCTCAGCTGGAGTTTTTTCACCCAACTACCGAAGCCGGTCGGGGAAACGGGCGGCGGGATGGCAAACGCCATCGTCGGTAGTCTGAAGCTTTTGTTGCTCGCCGCCGTGATGGGCTTGCCGGTGGGATTGATGGCGGGCGTGTACCTGGCGGAATTCGGCGGCAAGACTTTTTCGTTTGTCATCCGCTACACCACGGATTTGCTCAATGGCGTTCCGTCGATCGTGATCGGGATTTTCGCGTATTCCCTGGTTGTGCTTCCCGTGAAGCACTTCTCCACGCTCGCCGGGGGCTTCGCCTTGGGGATCATGGTCATTCCGATCACCGTGCGCAGCACGGAAGAGTTTCTGCGCTCGATCCCAGGCACCCTGCGCGAGGGCGCCATGGCTCTGGGTGCCAGCAAATGGAAAACGATCGCAACCGTTGTGCTTCCCGCCGCGAGCGGCGGGATTCTCACCGGCATGCTGCTGGCTTTGGCCAGGGTCGCGGGGGAAACGGCTCCCCTGCTCTTCACCGCTTTCAGCAACCGTTATTGGAGTCCCGGCTGGGGCCAGCCCATCGCGTCGCTTCCGGTGATGATTTATACATACGCGATCGCGCCTTATGACGACTGGCATCGCCAGGCCTGGGCCGCCGGCCTGGTGCTTCTGGCACTCGTTCTTCTCGCGAATTTGGGTTGCCGTCTCGCCTTGAATCGCGGCGGCACGGCTCGGAGTGCATGAGATGGCATCAGCAGCGCAAGGAAAGAACGGCTCGACCACGAGGTTTGCACCGGAGGTCCGGATGAAGGATCCGTCCTCAACGGGTTCAGTAAAAGAGTCCCCGTTGCGCTTTCAAATTTCGAAGCTTGACGTCTTCTACGGGCCCAAGCAAGCCGTCTTCGGGCTCAACCTGAATATTCCCGTCAACAAGGTCACGGCGCTGATTGGGCCTTCCGGTTGCGGCAAATCCACGTTTCTGCGAACCCTCAATCGCATGAACGAGACGATCCGAAATACCCGTGTCGAAGGCGACATACTGCTCGATGGCCAGGATATACATTCTATCGACGTCGTTGGCTTGCGCCGCCGCGTGGGAATGGTATTCCAGCGCCCCAATCCGTTCCCGAAATCGATCTACGACAATGTGGCCTACGGATTGCGCATCAATGGATTCAAAGGCCGCCTCGACGACCTCGTCGAGCACAGCCTGCGCCGCGCCGCGCTCTGGGAAGAGGTGAAGGACTACCTCAAGAAATCGGCGTTCGCTCTCTCCGGTGGGCAGCAACAGCGGCTCTGCATCGCGCGCGCTCTAGCCGTGGATCCCGAAGTTCTGCTGCTCGATGAGCCGTGCTCCGCTCTCGATCCCGTCACCACCGCCAAGATCGAAGAGCTGATGTTCCAGCTCAAAGACAGTTGCACGATGGCCATCGTTACGCACAACATGCAACAGGCCGCGCGCGCCAGCGACTTCACCGCCTTTATGCTCGACGGAAAGCTCATCGAACACAGCGAGACTTCCAAGCTGTTCACGACGCCGACCGACCCGCGCACAGAAGCGTACATCACCGGCCGTTTCGGTTAATCTTCCGGGCTGCCGCCACGGGCCCGGTTTCCAGCTTTCGAATCGAAGGGGATTGAAACTACATGGAACGTCATTTTGAACGAGATCTCGAAGAACTGAAGCAGCGTCTGCTGTGGATGGGAAGCCTCGCCGAGCGCGCCGTGCATCAAGCCGTGCACGCCGTGCTGGATGCCGAAGAACACCTCGCTGAAACGGTGCTCGGGGAAGAAGACGCCATCAACGAGATGCAGATTGAAATCGACGAGCGCGTCCAGCGCCTCCTCGCCCTGCAACAGCCCATGGCCGCCGATCTGCGCTTTCTCCTGGCGGTTTCGCGCATCAATGGCGATCTGGAACGCATTGGCGATCAGGCCGTCAACATCGCGCAATCCGCTATGCGCGTCCTGCGCCACCCGCAGGTGAAGCCCTACGTGGATCTGCCGCGCATGAGCGAACTTGCCGAAGGCATGGTTCGCGACAGCTTGAATGCTCTCGTCCGCGGCGATATCGATCTCGCCCGCAGCGTCCTCCAGCGCGATGACCAGGTGGACCGCCTCCGCGACCAGCTCTTCCGCGAGCTGCTCACCTACATGATGGAGAATTCCGCCGTGGTTTTCGCCGCTTTCGAGTTGATCCTCGTGGCCAAGAACCTCGAGCGCATCGGCGACCACGCCACCAACATCGCCGAAGACGTCATCTACTTCGTCGCCGGCCGCGACGTGCGCCACCCAGCCCTCGACCGCCGCTAGCGCAATCCGCCATCACAGTTCGGGTAGCCACGACGAGCGCACTTCTCGTCGTGGGCTTTTCCGCATGTCGCAGAGCCTCCGCGCACTTCGACGCAGATTTATTTGCTCGAAAGTGAAATGAATCGCAAGGAAGGAAAAAACTAAATCCGCGTCAGCGCCGTAGCTTCATCGTCGGCCAGGTCGAGAATGGAATCCAGCCGTACCATCTTCAGCAACATCATCACGCGCTTGCTGGGAGCAAAAAACGTGCACTTTCCGCCCGCCCGCTTCAGCATCGTAAACGAGCGAACCAGCGCTCCGATTCCCGAACTATCTAGCTCGGTGACGCCCGCCAGATTCACCGCCACATGCGTCGATCCCGCGTCCATCAGCTGTTGTATATGCTTGCGGAACGACTCTTCCGCTTCGCCCAGTTTGAACGGGCCTTCCAAATCCAGGATTGTGGCCTGCCCTGCTTTCCGGATACTGATATTCACAGGTGCCTCTCAGCGAATTGCAAAGCTAACTGAATTGCGCCCGGCAATCAAGGGGATGGATGTTATAAGTCGGTTTTTCAGGGGAGTTTATAGGACACTTCCTTGACGCGCTACGGGCGCATTTGTTAGGCTCCGCCCGTTCTCTTTCCCCGTCTTCCAGCATGGAGTGGGAGCAGAGAGACGCGGTCCCCTCCAGGGAGAGCAATGGAATCATCTGCGGCGCTCTTCGAACTCGCGAGCGTGTCTCTTGCGTGCCGCGATCAAGATACGCTTTTAAAGACTTTCGCGGCTCGTGTCGGCGCCACCCTGGGCGCCCGCGCGGTTTTTGTCTGGATTAACGATCCTGCGGCGGAAGGGCTCGTCTGCCGGATGCGCTGGACCGAACCCGGCGAACGCATCGTTCCCGTGAGCGACCCGGTCAGCGAGGGTCCGCTCGCGATTGTGTTCGAATCGGCCGCTACCAGCCGCCTGGGAGCGCGCGATCTATCCCTCGACGATCTCGAGCATCTCGAAGAGACCAGCCGCGTTCGCGTGAAATCCGCCATGTTCGCCTCGCTTCCCGGCGCCCAGAGCCCGGAAGGCGTCGTGGAGGTTCTCAACAAGCGAGCCGGGGACTTCACGGCCGAGGACGCGCATTTCCTGGAGGAAGCCGGCCGCCTGGCTGGCCACGCGCTTACGAATCTTGGCGCGATCGAAGGCGAACGCCAGGCCCAGCTCGCCACTCTCGAGCGCCTTACAGCGCTTTACGACCTCGGCCGCACCTTTACCTCAACCCTGGAGCTCGAAGTACTCCTCCCGATTGTCGCCGGCAAGATCAGAGACATCCTCGGAGCCGGAGCCTGCAATCTCTGGCTCGCCGCCGGCGACGATCTCCATCTCGCCAACACCGCGGGCGAAGATCCCAGCGTGGAAGAACGTGCCACCGCCTCTCTCTCCCAAGGATTGCTCGGCGAAATCGCGCAGCAGGGCAATCCACGGCTGGTCGCCACCGCTACGGAAGAGCCCGGCCTCGAAGAACGCATCAAGGCCGGCGGCGAATTCGAGATTCAAACGTGGATGGCCGCGCCGCTGCGCAAGGAAAACGAAGTGCTCGGTGTCGTCGAGCTTGTAAATAAGGCGGACGGCACGCCGTTCAACGAGGAAGACTTGTTCTTTCTCGAAAGCATCAGCGAACAGGCCGCGGTCGCGCTGCACAACGCCAATCTTCTTGAGTCCGAGCGCAAGGTCCACGCGCTCGACGCCCTGCTGAAAATTTCGCAGGAAATCACCTCCACGCTCGATCTCGACCACGTGCTCTCGACCGTCGCGCAGCAAGCCGCCTCCGTCGTCCCCTTCGACAAGCTGGTCATCGGCTTCTTCGACCGCCGCCGCTTCGTCCTCGGCGCCGTCTCCGGCGAACAGGAAGTTCCCAAAACGAAAGAAATGAGCGAGCTGCGCGAACGCCTCGAATGGGTGGCCGACCAGGAAAAACCGGTCTCCGCGGATTTGTACGACGACGGCTGGCACACCGATCCCGAAGAAACTCACGCGCAGGTCGTATCCTTCCTCGAAACGTATCAGTTCAACGGGATGTACGCCCTGCCGCTGCGCGACGATCAGGGCGTTCTCGGCGCGATGGTGCTCCTCAGCAGCGATGCCGACTTCCTTACCGAACAGAACAAGGAAACCGTCACCATCCTCGCGAACCAGACCACCGTCGCCATTCGCAACGCGCAGCTTTACCAGCAAGTGCCGCTGATGAATATCCTGCAGCCGTTTGCCAAACAAAAAGAGCGGCTCATGGCTGTGGTTCCCGAAGGCCGCGGAATGCTTTACGCCCGGCGCGCTGCGATTACGATCGCGCTTCTCGTCTTGATCCCCTGGCCGGTGCGCGTTCGCACCGACGCTACCGTTGTTCCTGCCGAGCGACGCATCGTCAGCTCGATCGAAGGCGGAGTTGTCCGCCACGTTTTCGTTCACGAGGGTGACGCCGTTCAGCAGGGCCAGGTGCTCGCGCAGCTTGACGATAGCGAAGACCGCATTCGCCTGGCGCAAGCCGAAGCCGCTCTCGCCCAAGCGCGCCGCGAATCCGCCGAAGCCGAATTCCGCAACGATCCCTCCGCCGCCGGACAGGCAAAAATCCGCGCCGACCTGCATGCCGCCGAAGTGCAGCTCGAGCAGCAGCGCGTCGCCGCCGCGGAGCTTCGCGCGCCCATCGCCGGCGTAGTGGTCACCCCAAAGATCGAAGAAAAAGCGGGCGTGATGGTTAAACCCGGTGACCCGTTCGGCGAAATCGTTGAGCAGGGTCAATTCGCCGCAGAAACAAGCGTTCCCGAATCCGACCTTGCTCTCGTCCGGCTCGGGAAGTCCGTCGCGCTCAAGCTCAACGCTTTCCCAACTTCGACGTTCGAAGGCACGATTGAACGCATCGGCGCACAAACCCGATCGGACGCGGGCGAACAATATTTCCTCGTGCGCGCTCTCTTCCCGAATCCCAGTGGCCGCGCTCGCAACGGGATGGTCGGTCGTGCCCGCATACGCGCGGCCGGCGGATGGTTCGGGAGCGGATGGTATCCGATTGGCTATGCCTTGTTGGGTGACCCGGCTCGCTGGATTTGGCAGAAGGTGTGGAGTTGGCTGCCGTAGCCATAAGGGGCAGGATTATGATGAGACGTTCAACGCGATTTTCAGCCGCGTCGCTAGCTTTGGCGGCCGCGATGGCTTTTGCCATCGCCGGTTGCAGCGACTCTTCTCGCGGCCCGGATTCCACCGCCGCCGCTTCGGCGCCCGCGGCTGCGGCGCCTTCACGGCCGGCCTCTCTGCCTACCGCTTCGAAGCCAAACGAACCAGGTGACATTCTCAGCGTTCTTTCCGTCGAGCATCAGGTCGATCTTTCCACCGAACGAGATGGCGTCGTCGTTTCCCTCGCGAAAGACGAAGGAAGCGCCGTCAAAGCCGGCGACATTCTTGGACAGCTCGACGATCGCAGCCTTCAAATGGAGCTTGCCAAGGCCCGCAACGAGCTCATCGTCGCCGAGAACAACGTAAAATTTAAGGAAGCCGAGCTCAAAGCTAAAGGCGCGGCCTTGAAACGGCAGCAACAGCTCCGTGCCTTCGGTCTATCCAGTGAAGCCGATCTGGAAGCCGCCGAGTTCGAAGCCAAGGGCGCCGAATACGACGTGCACGGATGGCAAGCCATCGTTGAGAGCAGCCACTCGGAAATCCGTCGCCTCGAAATCCAACTCGACCAAACGCGTCTGCGCGCTCCGTTCAGCGGTGTCGTCGTCCGCCGCTATATTCGCGAAGGCCAGGCCGTCGCCAAGAACGACAAATGTTTCCGCATCAGCCAGCTCGCTCCGCTCCAGGTGCAGTTCCAGGTGCCGGAATCGTCCGCCAAGCGGCCGCAAACGGGAGCGCCCGTCGATCTCTCGCTGGTCGGCGATTCCAGCCGCACGCTTTCTGCCCGCGTCGTGAAAGTGAGTCCCACGGTCGATCCCGCGAGCGATAGCTACGACGTCACCGCGCAGCTCACCGGCCCCGGAATTTCCGATCTGCGCCCCGGCATGGCCGTGCATGTCGTCTGGCCCGGAACTTTGCACGTGAAACCCTAGGCGGCCGGCCGATGCGTTTCGGTCCTACCAGCATTCAAGTCTCGAGCGTCCTCTCCAAAGGGCTGCGCCGCCCCAAGCTTCGCTCCGACCTGCGCATCAGCGAACAGACGGTGGCCGGTGAGAAAAGCTTCGTCATCAAGAATCTGGAGACAACTTCCTACAACCGCTACGGAGAATTCGAATACCAGCTTCTGAAATTTTGCGACGGCACCCGCACTCCCGCCGAAATCACCGAAGCCATGTGCGAGCATGATCCCGAGTCCCCGATCGCGGAATCTGAGGTCCTCGAATTTCTCGACACGATTGAACCCGCCATGTGGGAACGCTCCCTCGGCGAGAAAAACCTTGCCGTCCTGGAGCGCATTCGCGACGAGCGCAAGGGCCGAATCGATCAGTCCAGCATGCTCTATATCAGCTTCAAAGCCTGGGACCCGAACAAGACCCTTACAAAACTCGACCCTTACATGGGCTGGCTCTTTACCGGTCAGTTCGTCGTTTTTTCGATATTGCTCTTCATCACCGCCATGTATTTTGTCGCCGGCGATTGGACCCGGGTCCAGCATGACACCGGCGCCTTATATTCGTTCGCCGACAAGAGCGCCTACGATATATGGGCTTTCTGGGTTCTGCTCCTCGTTCTCGGCGGCATCCATGAGTTCGGCCACGGCCTTACCTGCAAACATTTCGGCGGCGATGTCCATCAGATGGGATTCCTTCTCATTTACCTGACTCCAGCCTTTTACACCGATACTACGGACATTCTTCTTTTCGATCGCGGCTCCCGCCGGCAGTGGGTGATTTTCGCGGGTATCTGGATTGAGCTTGTCGTTTGCGGCGTGTCTGCTGTGCTGTGGCACTTCACGCTGCCCGGCACGATCGTCAACGATCTTGCCTACAAAATGATGCTCCTCAGCGGTGTTCAAGGCGCGGTATTGAACCTGAATCCTCTTATCAAAGCCGACGGTTACTACGCTCTCTCGCAATATCTCGACCTCGACAACCTGCGCGAGGACGCCTTCGCATTCCTCCGCGTCTGGGCACAGAAGTATCTCCTTCGGCGCGATATCGACCTTCCTGCTTCCAGCCGGCGCCAGCGCCGTATTTTCTTTATATTCGGCGTTGCCGCTATCCTCTACAGCACTGCACTTCTCGCTTTCGTCCTCTTCTTTGCAGAGAACGTTTTCGTCAATAAATTCGGCGACTGGGGCTACTTCTTATGGATATGCCTGGCGTATTTTTTCGCGCGGAAGGGTCTGAAGTCTTCCCTGCCCACCATGCGCGCCTGGATTAGAAATCAGCGGGAGTCCTATATGAAATGGAAAATTTCGCGCGCTCAGACCGTAGGCGTCCTGGGAATCGCTCTGCTCCTGTTCCTGCCCCCGGTACCCTCGAGCGTCTCAACCGACCTCTTGCTCGAGCCGGGCAAAGACGCCCACCTGCGCGCCCACGTCTCCGGCATCATTTCCCAGGTCTTCGTTCATGAGGGCGACACGGTACAAGCCGGGCAGCTTCTCGCGGTCCTGCAAAACCCCGAGATCGATTCCGACGCCCGCTCCGCCGCCGCGCAACTCGCCCTCGCTAACAGCAATCTCCGGCTCAATCAGGACGAACCCGCTTCCGGCAAAGCCGCTCAAGCCGCCCGCGAGCGCATCCGCCTCCAGAAAGAATTGGCCGTCGCTCGGCAGAGTCTCGATTCGCTCCAGATTCGCGCTCCTTTCGATGGCGTCGTTGCCACTCCAAATATCGACCAGCGCGCCGGCGAATATCTCGGCGCCGGCGATGAGTTCTGCCGCATTTTGGATCGCCACACGATGAAGGCGCGCATCCTCGTACCCGATCGCGATTTTGTGGACGTCCATCCCGGCGCCATTGCCCGGGTGAAAGTCATTCCCTATCCCTTCCGTACCTACACGGGTCACGTGGATCAGATTCTTCCGGCCGCGGCTGCCGACGCTCCCGTCGCCCAGACGCAAAAGCTCGAGCGCCTCGGCCAGGAGCTGACCAATCACATTGCCGTGGTGATGGAGTTTCCCAATCCGGATGGTTCGTTAACCGAAGGAATGACCGGCACAGCGAAGATTTCAGTTCACAGCCGTCCGATTGCATGGCAGGCAGGACGCGGCGCGTGGCGCTGGGTGCGATCGCAGGTCTGGTGGTAGGTGACTAGGTTTCGGCGCGCGGCGGAAGGGATGCTGTGCGTTGCGCTCCGAAAGGAAAAGGGCCGCCGTTCCTGGGACGGCGGCCCTTTGGGGTTGCTGCTACTTCAAACTCCCAGCCTAGCGGAGCGCAGGGCCGGAAGATCGTAAAAATCCTGGATTCGGAATTCCTCTTACCACTTCACCAGCAGCGAACGCACCATCAAAGGCGCTTTCTTCTCGAGCTTTTTGCCACTCTCGAGCTTCTTGTTCTTTTTCACTGGCTTCGCGGTTGGTTTCATGGCTTTTCGGCCCCTCTCATCGAAATTAGACTTGTCATCTCACGCATGGTTTATAGCAATCGGCGCGCCAAACGAAGGTTCCGCTCGCGTCATTCAAACGAAAGCGTTTAACGGCTGCAGGTGCTGTGGGTTCGTCCTTCGTGGTCGATCCAAGGCGTTGAATTTTGCTCAGCCCTGTTGAATTTTTCAATGAATCCCCTCCGATACGAGTACCGATGCCCAGTTCTCGAGGTGCTCCATGTCTTGTCATTATTGTATCTGGGCAAATTGAATCAGGGCTGGTATAACGAGCGCTCAAGAGGAGACACGATTGCCGAATCAGCGCACAAAGCACCGGCCAAAGCTCCACGTTCCCTACGCAGAACTCGGCCAGTTTTATGATGACCTTTGGCCTCACTACGACAAGGCCTGGCTCCGCGCACGTGGCCAGTTGCTTGCCCCGGTTCTTCCGACGGCAAAAAGCGTCTGTGAACTTGGCTGCGGTACCGGTACAGCTGCGCTTGATTTCGCGCGGCGCGGGCTCAAGGTTTTCGCGCTTGATCTTTCCCCGGCCATGTGCCGCGCCACGCGCGAAAAAGTCCGTAAATCCGGTCTTTCCGTGCACGTTCAGCGCGCCGACATGCGCTCATTTCGACTGCCAGAGCCAGTCGATCTGGTTACGTCCCAGTGGGGCGTTATTAACCACCTGCCGAAACGGGCTGAATTTCATAAGGTTGCCCACGCCGTTTCTCGCGCGCTTCGCCCCGGTGGTTACTTCTATTTTGACCTGCACCAGCGCCGCCTCTACGAGAAGGTTTGGTCCCCTACAGTGTACGGGGAATCAAAGAAACTCTTCTCCGTCCAGCGAGGCGGATTCGACCGGCCCAGCGGCAAAGGCTGGGTGCACGTGACATTGTTCGTCCGCCGATCGAAGGCAACCTGGGAGCGGCACGACGAAATCATCGAGGAGATCGAATGGTCCCAGCCATACCTGCTACGGGCCCTCAAGAAAGCAGGGTTCGAGATCATGCGGATCTTCGATTTCAGCAATCTCGCTTCACCTCCAAGCACCCGGCGCGTCCGGCGCGGACTGCGCACGATGTACTTGGCCCGCAAAAAGCCGTTCTAGCCGAGGGAAAGACTCCGTCTCAATACACATGACGGACAACGACCGCTAACTGAATTCGAATAGATAGCCTGCTCTGAGGAAAAGCCGAACCGTCAGTTCGACATCCAAGGGGCGCGTACGAGGGGCTTTACGTTAGTCAGCTTTGCTGATTTCTTCAGGCGTTTTGGCTTCTGTTTCGGCTTCATCTCAGTTTACCAGCTGTCGATCGTCCAAACAGCGTTCCCACGTCTATAGATTAATTCGCGCACCCAGCCTGCGGCAAGCGCTTCGTTTGCTTCTGTGCTTGTTTGGGACGACGTACGCGGTGTAACCCGCATGCGGCCACATGGAATGGCACCAAACAGCTGCTGCTAACAAAACTGACTCCGAATCCTTGCAATCGCCTACCAACGAGAAAAGGCCGCTCCTCGTGAGAGCGGCCCTTTATCCGTTTCAAAAACCTTCCACGAGGCCCGCGCCTGAATCAGGCGCACTCAAAAACTAGGTGCGGGGCGCCATCAGCGGCTTGGTGGATTGGAGCTTCTTCGACTTCTTCAAGGTTTTCTTTGCCATTTTTTCTCCCTCTCAAGTTGCCCCTCTGGGGCGATGCCTTACCATATGCAACTGACGCGCCATTGTTATTGCTCCCGAGCCATCTTCCCTAAATTCTTTGGAATCTGTCGATCGGTTGCTGGACGCTGAATCAGCGGCCTGCTCTCGCAATGGAAAGCGTTGATTTAATCAGCCCTTGTTGAAATTTTGAGCACTTTCGCGCGCCCACCTCTCCGCCCGCAGCGCTCTTCATTCCCCGCCCCGTAATAGAACTGCAACATCTTGCGCATTCTTGTCCACCAGCGCCGTCTTCGAGATCCTTCCAGAGGCTCCCGCCGCCTTCCCGTCCACCGTAAAAATACCGAGACAGACGTACCGGCGGCCTCGCTCCGTCTCAACCGGCTTCATTTCAAATCGACGCTGCGCTACCCACCCGTTCGGGTTCCTTCGCGCCTGCGTGGCCGCCTCTCGATAGCCTCTTCCCGAACGGATCCCGGAAATCGCCATCCCCACTCGCCCGAACACGGACTTCAGCACCCACTCCCTCTGTACCGCGCCCCTCACATCGCTCGCGTTCCTCGTCTCCGGCATCATTGCCCGCCACGTCGGCACTCGCGTCTCCAGCTCGTCCCACACCAGCGGAAATCGCTTGCTCTGTATCAAAATTGACGTCCCCGGATTGCTCATCGGCGTCCGGCTTCCGGCAAACCATCGCTTCCAATCTGACCCCGGCCGCAATTTCGGTAGCCACTCCGCGTCCAGAAACCGTATCAGTGCGCTCGGTCGGCCGCTCCCCATGGGGCTCACGATGCTGGCACGCCCCGCATCCCACCGCACTTCCCCCGGGCTCGCAATCGCCGCCCGCATCCCCTGCCGACGCACCTCCCGCGCCAGATACTTCGCCTCGCAATCGCGCTCGTGCACTGTCCTCCGGACAATTGCCACCAGCTCCCCTCGCTCCACCACCTCCCGCAGGCCCTTCACAAGCGCCCTCACCGGATCGGGCGGCGCCTCCCACTTCGGATAGTATGGCGCCATGAGTTCCGTAAATAGCGACGCCACATTAAACCCGCCCAGCGTATCCGCGTTCACCTCGGAAATTCGCCAGCCCTCCCGCGTCAGGTGAAAATCAAACCGCATATAGCGAGCCACCTCCGTACGCGCGCCCCCGCCTTCCGCCGAGGCCAGAACTTCGCGGATGCTCGCCGGCACTCCCAGGCGCTCGTGCAGGTTGGTCCGCCGAACCAGCTCTCGCTCGGCGGCCAGGGCCTCCGCCGTCAGCTTTTCCGCGATCCCCGCAAGGCTCCGCCATTCTGCTTCGTTGATCACCAGGGGAAAATCAGCCGGCGGGTAGTAGTCCTGAGGAGGAATGTCGCACTTCGCGCTTTCCGCTGCCAATCGCTCGCGATAGCGCTCCCAATCCTTCGCCGGGAGCGACGGGCCCGCCATCCACGGCGATTTCACGCCCTGCGTTGATTTTTTCAACGATTTCTACAGCCCGTACTTCCGGCACAGATAGTTCATCCGGTTCCGGTCCACACCCAGGAGCCGCGCCGCCTCCGCCTTCACCGTCTTGGCCTGCTCCAGCGCCTCCTGCACCCACTTCCGCTCGAACGCCTCGATCTCTTTGTCCAGATTGATTCCGGTGCCCGGCAGCCTCACCCGCCCTCGGTCACGCCCCGCGGCCTGCACGATTTCCGCGGGTAGATCCTTCAGCCCGATTGTCTCGCCGTCCGTCATGATCACGATCCGCTGGATCGCATTCTCCAGCTCCCGGACGTTCCCCGGCCATGGATAGCGCTTCAGCGCCAGCATCGCGTCGTCCGCGATCCGTTTTCCCGGAAAACTGTTCGCCGCGCAATACACGCTCACGAAGTATTCCGCCAGGACGGGAATATCCTCCACGCGCTCGCGCAGTGCCGGCACAAAAATCGGCACCACGTGAATGCGGTAATAGAGGTCTTCGCGGAATCTTCCCTCTTTCACCATCTCTTCCAGGTCCTCATTCGTCGCGCTGACCAGCCGGAAGTCCACCTTGATCTGCTTTTTCCCGCCCAGCCGCGTCAGCGACCGGTCCTCCAGCACGCGCAGCAGCTTGCTCTGCAGTGGCGGCGTCAGCGTCGCAATTTCATCCAGGAACAGCGTCCCCTGGTGCGCCAGCTCGATCCGCCCTTCCTTCGTTCCCACCGCTCCCGTAAACGCGCCCTTCTCGTATCCGAAAAGCTCCGCCTCCATCAATCCCTCGGGCAGCGCCGCGCAATTCACGCTGACAAACGCCCGGCTCCGCCGCGGGCTCTGCTCGTGCAGCGCCCGCGCCACGAGCTCTTTTCCTACTCCGCTC
>JBOGNA010000100.1:0-7621 GCA_050746925.1 Candidatus Acidiferrales bacterium | reverse complement strand
GATGAGCCTCGTGCAGCTCGTCATGATGTACACCTTCTTGATTCTGATGATTTCGCTGCCGATCAAAATCCTGTTGCGGCTCGTCTTTACCATCAAGTACGTGTGGGTGACGCCTTGGTTCAGCGTTTGACGATCCCGCGCGGATCGTCGTGTCCGGCGAGCGATCCTTTCGCGCTCGCCCCAAACTTCGCAGCCGCCATTTTGAAGGAGATTCTGGGTGCCTGAAATTCCGCCGCCCTCTCAACATCCGGACGATCCGATCACAAGTTATTCGTTCACCTTTCCGCTTTTGATCGCCTCGCTCCTGCTGATTCTCACGGTGGCATGGTCCTTCTGGGACGAAGTGTACGGCCTGCGTCCCTGGCGCGGTTATCAGAGCCGCTTCGCCTCCGCTTACTCCAAATACCTCGACAGAGCCGTCGGGCAGCAGAAGAAAGAGGAAGACGCCGTTTACGCCTCCGCGGAATACAGGGCCCTCGCTGCAAAGGTAGATGAGCTGCAGAAGGCCACGAAAGCCCAGGACGAAGAGATCGCCAGGCAGATCGCTCTTCTCGATGAACAGCGCACCGCGCTGGGCGATGCCTTCAAAGACGCCCGCGGCAAAATCGGCCACCTCGTGTACGAATACGAGGTCACTCCCGAGTCCCACAAAAGCGCCAAAGCCGAAGCCAAAAAAGAAGTCGAGGACGGCCGCAAAGCAATCTGGAAAGTGGATTGGCCGCTTGGCGATGGCAAAATTCAAAAAGACAAGCCCTTCACCGGCGACGAGCTGAATGACACCTTCACCAGCATCATGGCCCAGCGCGCCACCCTCGTCGGCAAGCGCGCCGAAATCGATAAGCCTGCCAAGGGCGCCAGCGACACGCTCGCCCTCTACGTCTCCGAAAAGCTTCCGGGCCTCAGCTCTTCGTCGCTCGATAGCCTGCGCCGCAGTATGAAAGATTTTGACGAGCGCATCATCCAGATCAACGTAAACCCTCCGGGCGCTTCGCTGAATAATCTCGGCGGCGCCGGCCTCGTCGACCGCTGCCAGTCCTGCCACGTCGGCACCGATCCGCGCTACGTTCCGCCGCAGATCATTCTGACGAAAGCCGATCTCGACATGGCCAAGAGCAACAACGCGCCGTTCACCAGCCATCCGGATGTCGATCTCCTGAAATGGCATCCGCTCGAAAAATTCGGCTGCTCGCCGTGCCACGGAGGCAACGGCCGCGCGATTGATTCCATCGAGAAAGGCCACGGCCGCTACGAACACTGGCTCTGGCCACTCTACTATCCCGAAAATTTCGAAGCCGGCTGCCAGCAGTGCCATTCCGGCGACATGGTCACCTCGCACGCGCCGGTTCTCAACGCAGGCAAGCAACTGTTCCGCTCCAAGGGCTGCATCGGCTGCCATCGCTTCAGCGGCTTCGACAATCAGGACGAGCAGCTCGTCAGTGCGCGCCAGCGAATCATGGCGATCGGCAAGGTCAAATCTGACGACGAACTTGAAATTCCGCGGCTGCAAAAACTCGGCGACACCGCCGCCGACAATGCCGGCGCACAGAGCTTCTACTCCCAGGCCACCAATCTCACCGTCGAAATCAGCCGCATGGACGCTGAGAACCAGGCCCTCGAAGTCCGCAGCCACAACCTGATTCAGGAAATCAAGAAAGTCGGCCCCGACCTCAAGGAAGCGCGCCAGAAATTGCGCAAGGAATGGATTCCGTACTGGATCGCCCACACCAACGAATTCCGCCCCACCACCAAGATGCCGCAATTCCGTTTCGCTGCCGGCGATGTGGAAGCAATCTCCGCTTTCATCTGGCAGGACGCGCTCACCGGCCCCGCGCTGGATCGTCAGCAGCCCGGAAATGCCGGCCACGGCAAGCAGCTTCTCGAATCCCGCGGCTGTCTTGCCTGCCATTCCGTCGGCGAGGGTGCAAACAACGTCGGCGGCACGTTCGCCGCGAACTTGAGCCGCGTCGGCGAGAAAGACAACTACGATTATCTCGTCCGCTGGGTCCACAATCCGCGCCAGCGCACGCGCCCGTATTGCCCCTACGAGAAGCGCGACCTTGGCCCGGAAGATTACGCCAAGCACAATCTCCCGTTCGTCTTCGACGAACAGCATTCGCGCTGCCCCAACGACAATCACGAAATGGTCGTTCAGCAGCCCACCGTCATGCCCAGCCTGCGCGTCTCGCCCGACGACGCGCGCGACGTGGCCAGCTACCTGATCACTTTGAAGCACGCAGACGCGACCTATGCGGAAGCCAGTTTCATGGACGATCCGAAACAGGCGGCGAAGGGTAAGGAACTCGTCCGCCACTACGGCTGCGCCGGCTGCCACGAAATCAGCGGCTTTGAAGATGAAGGCCGCATCGGCACCGAACTCACCAACGAAGGCTCGAAGCCCATCGAGCGCCTCGATTTCGCGCTCTTTACCGAAGACGCCAAGCGCGGCCTCCTGCCGGGCGGCAAGAAGAGCCCGCGCGGTCCGTGGTTTGATCCGAAGGGCTTCTTCGAAGAAAAGCTCAGCAATCCCGGACTCTACGATCAGGGCAAGTACCACGCCAATCCGATGGACGCCCTGCGCATGCCCAAGCCGAACCTACAGTCGAAGGACGAACTCGAGGCTCTCGTCACCATGCTTCTCGGCAGCACCGATCCCACTCTTCCGCCCGAGTACATGTACAAGCCCTTCGACCGCCGCCGCTACATCGAAGACGGCTGGTGGATCGTCACGAAATATAATTGCATCGGCTGCCACCAGATCGACGTCGGCCAGAAAACGGTGCTGCAGACGCTGCCGTTCTATCAGGGTGAGAACAAGGCCAATCTGCCTCCTGTGCTCACCACCGAGGGCGCGCGCGTGAATCCGGAATGGCTGAAGGGATTCCTTGCGAATCCCTCGCTCAGCACTACGGACACGAACCGCAACGGCGTGCGCCAGTACTTGCAAGTGCGCATGCCTACGTTCTATCTCTCGGACGATGAAATTCGAAAGATCGTGCTGTTCTTCGAGGCCTTGTCCGCGCAACCCGAGCCGTTTATTCCGCCCAAGGTTGCGCCGCTCGACAGCACCGAGACCGCCATGGCGCGCAGCTTGTTCACCAGCCCCGCAGCTCCGTGCCTGAAGTGCCATATGACCGGAAACGCCGAGCACGACAAGAACGCTTCGGCCCCGAATTTTCTTCTCGCGCACGAGCGTTTACAGCCCGCTTGGACCGAGCGCTGGATCACTGACCCTGCGAAAATCATCCCCGGCACTGCGATGCCTTCCGGATTATTCCGTAAGGACGGCGACCGCTGGGTTTTCGCGGGCCCGGTTCCGGGATCGCTGGAGCACTACCAGGGCGACGAAGCAAACCTTCTGGTGCGTTACATGTTCTCGCTCACGCCGCAGGAGCAGGCCGCGCTTCTCGGCCGCTCTCCCAGCGGGGGCGGAGGCGCGAAATCATCCGGTGGCCAATAATAGCCGTCAGTAGGGGCACGGCATGCCGTGCCCGCGTTGCGAACAGCTTGCTCGTGCCACGTGTGACCACGCGAGGTCGAAGAAATCCGCTTCGACGGCCGATAAGTCTTGTTACACTATTTCCGCTTTGCTAAGGAGAAACAGCCTCACATGAATAAACAGCTCTTGCATCTTACGATCGCTGCCACTCTCGCCCTGGCCGTCGCCGGCTGTGGCGAAAAGGCAAAAGATGAATCCTCATCTCAATCAGCCGCTCCCGCTGCTGCGGCCGGAAAGACCGTGGACGCAGCAACCGCCGGCACCGTCACCGGTACCGTGAATCTCGATGGCGCAGCACCGGTCCTCAAGCCCATCAACATGAGCGCCGAACCGTACTGCCAGAAGTCGCACACGAGTCCCGTCATTCCGCCGGAAGTGGTCACCGGAGAAAAGGGCGCGCTCGCCAACGTCGTGATCTATATCAAAGACGGCCTCCCGGCCGATTACACCTTTACAGCCCCGGCGACCGCCGAGCCTCTCAACCAGAAGGGCTGCATGTACGATCCGCACGTCATCGTCGTGATGGCTGGCCAGAACGTCGAAGTGAAGAACGACGATCAGACCACCCACAATATCCACCCGATGCCCAAGGACAACCGCGAATGGAACAAGTCGCAGCCGCCCGGCGCCCCGCCCATCAGCGACAGCTTCGCGCGCGCCGAAAATGCCATTCCGGTGAAGTGCAACGTCCATCCCTGGATGAAGAGCTACATCTTCGTCTTCAAGAATCCGTACTACGCGGTGACGACCAAGGACGGCAAGTTCGAACTGAAGGGTCTGCCGCCCGGCACCTACACCCTCGAAGCTTGGCAGGAAAAATATGGAGTCGTGGACCAGACCGTAACGGTGCCCGCCAAGGGCAATGCGACGGTTGCGTTCACCTTCAAGCCCGGCTCCGGCGACTAGAACTCGACTCGGGTTTCCTCTTTCGAGCCGGGGCAACGCCTCCGGCAGACGTGAGGATACCTCGCGTGCGGTTTTCGTCAAGGCGCCGCTTCAGCCGTGCCGCAAGGTCGCGTGCGGTTTTCGTCAGGGCACGGCTTCAGCCGTGCCGACCGACGGCACCCTATCAGGGGTTTTAACCCCTGAGGGAGTTGGCCGAACGTAAGGCCGCTTTGAATTTTCGCAGGGCTCTGGGAAACAGGTTGTGAGGGCGGGGAATTGCAAGCCGTCCTCACAACTTAGCCTCGGAGCACACGATCGATTCGGACACTCTGAACCTTGGCCGATAACTCCAACACCGGCGGCATTCACCGATTTGCCATCGCAACGGCGTCGAGCACTGTGCTCCTACTCGTCGCCGGTGCTCTCGTCACAAGCAATGACGCCGCAGATTCCGTCCCCGATTGGCCTCTCGCCTACGGACGTATCATCCCCCCGCTCATCGGCGGAATCCGCTACGAATTCGCGCATCGTGTAGTTGCCGGTCTCGTTGCCATTCTTACCGTGGTCCTCGCGATTTGGATCTCGCTCAGCAAACTTCGTGGCCCGTCAAAAAGTTCAGCCCGCCGCTGGGCCTGGATCGCCGTTGCCCTCGTCATCGTGCAGGCTTTACTTGGCGCCGCCCGTGTGCTTTTTCACCACGCCGCTTCCGTCGCCACCATTCACGCCACGGTTGCGCAGATATTTTTCATCACGGTCGTAATGCTCACCCTTCTCACCAGCGGCTGGTGGCAGCGCGATCTTCCGCTTCTCGAAGACACCGGCAGCCCCAAGCTTCGTTCTCTCACCGTTTGGCTTACCGCCGTGATTCTCGTGCAGCTCGTTCTCGGCGCGGGGTTCCGGCACGGCGCCTTCGGAATCATGCCGCACTTGATCGGATTCCTTGTCGTCACCTTCATGGTCATTTGGACCGCTCGCGTCGCGAACAAGCGCTTCGGCCAGATTGGCGACATTCGCCGCTGGGTCGTAATGCTCCACGCCACGTTTGGCACGCAGGTGATCCTCGGCTTCCTCGCCTATTGGGCTGTCAGTCAGGCGCGCCTCGCGTCGCAGCCGATGCTTCTCTATACCGTCATCGAAGTGGCGCACGTGGTGATGGGCGCTCTCGTGCTGGCTTCCAGCGTGCTTCTTGCGCTAACCTGCAACCGGCTGATTCGGCCGGCAGCCGCCGTCGCAGTCGAGTCCAGCGCCGCCCGTTCGCAAACACAGGGTTCCAGAGCCTAGAGGCCGATGAGCACAACGCGCACCGCCGCCTACAGCACGTTTGAAAAGCCCTGGGCTTACGTCGTCCTCACCAAGCCCGACGTCACGTTCCTCGTCATCATCACCACGGTCGCCGGCTTCTATCTCGCCTCGCCCGCGCATCTCGACTGGGTTTTGCTGCTGCACACGCTCTTTGGCACCACGCTCGTCGGCGCCGGCACCGCCGCGCTGAATCAATACGTCGAGCGCGACATGGATGCCAGGATGCGCCGCACGGCGGCTCGTCCGCTTCCCACCGGAGTGCTCCAGCCGCGCGATGCGTTGATTTTTGGCCTCGCCACGATCGTCGTGGGCGCCGCATGGCTCGCGCTCGCCGTGAATCTTTTGACTTCGCTGCTCGCCCTTGCCACCACCGTGCTCTATCTCGGCCTCTACACGCCGCTCAAGACGCGCACCACTCTCGCCACCGCCGTCGGTGCCTTTCCGGGCGCCATTCCTCCGCTCATCGGCTGGGCCGCGGCGCGCGGCTCGCTTTCTACGGGCGCGTGGATTCTTTTCGGAATTCTCTTTTTCTGGCAGTTTCCGCACTTCATGGCAATTGCCTGGATGTACCGCGAAGACTACGCGCGCGCCGGTATCAAAATGCTTCCGGTGGTGGATCCCAAGGGCGATGCCACGTTCGCCCAGATTGTCGGCACGGCCGCGATCTTGGTTCCGATGAGCCTGTTGCCGGCCGTCATCGGCATGGCGGGAATCCACTATTTCTTCGGAGCGCTCGTGCTGGGAATGATTCTGCTGCAGGTATCGCTTTGGGCGAACCGCCATCGCACCAACGTCCGCGCGAAGTGGCTCATGCACGCCACCGTCGCCCACATTCCGATTCTTCTGGCATGGATGATTTTCGACAAGGTGAGTCGATGAGGGTGAGCAGATGAAGGTTGGGCGATGACTGCCACTGCAACCGGGAGGGAATTGGGAATGGCGTCCAAGAGCACTGCGATCGAAATCAGCGTGATCTGCGGCTTCTTCATCGTGCTGTCGCTCTGGGGCGTCGTGTGGGACATCTCGAGCGGCCTGCTCTCGAGCGGCATTGACGGCATCATGCTCCTCGCCGTCTGCGCCATGATGGCAGGCATCTTCCTGCTGATCGCGATGGCTCACTTGGTTTCGGCCGGGATGATTCCTGTTCCGGCGGCTCTGCGTCCCGCGGCAAAGCCGGCTCCCGCAGCGAAAGCTGCTGCTGCCGCGGCCGCTGCAAAGCCGGCAACCCCCGCTGCTTCCGCCGCCCCGGCCGCGCCGGCGAAGCCTGCCGCAGCTGCTCCGGCAGCTGCACCTTCACCCGCACCGGCCAAACCCGCTGCGCCGGCTACCACCGCCGCTCCGCCCACGACTCCGGAAAAATAATCGAGCCGCTCTGCTGTTGGGGCGTCAAGCGAATGTCATTCATACCTCTCTCAGAATTTCCCGCCATCAACGCGTCGCTCAACGCCGCCTGCACCGTCTTCCTTCTCCTCGGCTACTCCTTCATCCGCGCTCGCAAAGTTCTCCAGCACAAGATTTGTATGCTCAGCGCCTTCACCTGCTCGATGATTTTCCTGGTCTGCTACCTCTATTTCCACTTCCACGCCGGCATCATCCGTTTCGGCGGCCAGGGCTGGATTCGCCCCGTCTATTTCGCTCTGCTCGTCTCGCACACCATCCTGGCCATCACGATCGTCCCGCTAGCCGTGATCACGCTCGCCTACGCCCTTAGCGAAAAATTTGCCAAGCATATGAAAATCGCCCACTGGACGTTCCCGCTCTGGCTCTACGTCTCCATCACAGGCGTAATCATCTACTGGCTCCTCTACATCGCCTACACTCCAATCGGCGCACCAACCTAGTCGCAGGCTCTTTTGACTCTGTAGCGGCCGCCTTCAGGCGGGCGCCTTGGCGTTTTCTCATCACTCATCACTCGTCACTCATCACTTGCCCCACCCC
>JBOGNA010000099.1:0-87271 GCA_050746925.1 Candidatus Acidiferrales bacterium | reverse complement strand
ACATAGACTCGCAGCCCCGCCCGTTCGAGGCTTTCGGAGACTATTCATGAACACCCGCGCATCAGAAACGTTGGAAGCGCCCCAGATGGATGCATATTACTGCGAAGTCCCCAACGATCCTTGCACGATCGTCATGTTTGGCGCCTCCGGCGATTTGGCGCGGCGGAAACTCCTGCCCGCGCTCTACGATCTCGCGGTGCACGCGTGCCTGGCGCCGCGGTTTCGTCTGCTGGGCTATGCGCGAACCGAGATGAATGACGATGAATTTCGGAAACGGGCGGGAGAATTCCTGCCGAAGGGCTCCGGAGAGGGCAGCGAAGGGAAACTCGACGATTTTCTGAAGCATTTGCATTATTTCAGCGGGGATTACGACGACCCTGCGGCGTTTGAACGCCTGGCGAAGCGGCTCGACGAGGTGGACCGGGAAGCGAATCTGCATGGAAACAGGCTCTTTTATCTGGCGACGCCGCCGGATGTGTATTTGAAGATTGTCGAGCAGATCGGGAAGGCGGGACTGGCTAAGCCGACGAGCGAAAAATCGTGGACGCGCGTGATTATTGAGAAGCCGTTCGGGCACGACAAGGCTTCGGCATGCGATTTGAATATAAACGTGCTGAAAGTGTTCAGCGAATCGCAGGTGTACCGCATCGATCACTATCTCGGCAAAGAGACAGTGCAGAACATGTTGGTGTTCCGCTTCGGCAATGGAATTTTCGAGCCGCTGTGGAATCGCAACTACATCGATCATGTGCAGATCACGGCCGCGGAATCGCTCGGCGTAGAGCGGCGCGGCGGTTTTTACGAGAATACGGGCGCGCTGCGGGACATGATTCAGAGCCACGTGCTCCAGTTGACGTCGCTCGTGGCGATGGAGGCGCCGGCGACCTTCGATGCGACGGCGGTGCGCAACGAAAAGATCAAAGTGCTGCAGTCGATTCGGCCGTTCAGCGAGGAAATTATCTGGAAGTCCGTCGTGCGCGGGCAGTATGGTCCCGGAACGGTCGGCGGAAAAGCGGTGCCGGGATACCGGCAGGAGCCGGGCGTGAAACCGGATTCGGCGACGGAAACCTTTGTCGCGCTGAAGCTCTATGTCGATAACTGGCGGTGGAGCGGAGTGCCGTTTTACCTGCGCACGGGAAAGCGGGTGGCGCGGCCCGGCACGGAAGTGGCGATCGGATTCAAAAAAGCTCCGCACATGGTATTTCAGGGTGAGAGCGTGGAATCCAATTCGCTCGTGCTGAATATCCAGCCGGACGAAGGAATTTCGCTTTCGTTCGGAGCGAAGGCGCCGGGCGGGCACATGCAGATCCGTCCCGTAACGATGGATTTCAGATACAAGCAGGCGTTTGGAGGCGGATCGCGTGATGCTTACGCGACCCTGATCAATGATTGCATCCGCGGCGATGCTACACTGTTCGACCGCGCCGACAGCGTCGAGGCTGCCTGGGCGCTGGTTGACCCGATTCTCGACGTCTGGCTGCACGCATCGGCGCCGCCGTTTCCGAATTATCCTGCGGGAAGCCAGGGTCCCAAGGCCGCAGAGGACTTGACGGTGACCGATGGACGCCGCTGGCGCCCGCTGTAAGGCTGCCATCCAGAGCCAGCATCGATCGGTCCGGAAAATTCGCAGACCGGAAAATTTGACGCGGAGGATTCTCGATGATTCTTGCGGGCGACCTGGGCGGAACGAAGTCCAATCTCGGGTTGTTCGACGTGAAAGCAGGGAAGCTCGCTCGAGTGGCGAATAAGCGGTACGCGACGGCCGATCATGGCTCGCTCGAAGAAGTGGTCACGGATTTTCTGGCGGAGACGGGCGGCAAGGTCACGGCGGCATCGTTCGGGATCGCCGGCCCGGTGGTGCAAAATCATGTACACGCGACGAATTTTCCTTGGATTGTCGATGGCGCAACCATGGCGAAGCACCTGGGAATCGGCCGGGTGCGGTTGCTGAACGATTTGGAGGCGGCCGCGTTCGGCATCGGCGTGATGGAACCGGCCGACCTGGAAGTAATCCACCGGGGAGTGGCCGCTCTGCAAGCGAATCGCGTGGTGATTGCGGCGGGAACCGGATTGGGCGAGGCGATACTTTTCTGGGACGGCAAGCAGCATTTGCCCATGGCGACCGAAGGCGGTCACGCGGACTTTGCGCCGCACACAACACAGCAGGCGGAGCTGTGGAAATTCTTGAAGCAGAGCGAAGATTATGTGAGCATCGAAATCATTCTCTCCGGCGGCGGATTCAAGCGGGTCCACGAATTTCTCAATCCCTCGGTGCGCCATGATTTCGACGCGCCGGGAGTAGATCCGGCGCCGGAGATCACCAAGCGCGGTCTTTCTGGCGAGTGCCCGGTGTGCGCCGCGACACTCGATTTATGGGTGGATATCTATGGCTCGGAAGCGGGCAACCTGGCGGTGCGCGCGGTGGCGCGCGGCGGAATTTTTGTCACCGGCGGGATCGCGGTGAAGATCTTGCCGAAGATGACGAACGGGAGATTCACGTCAGCGGTGAAAGATAAGGAGAAAATGGGCGCGTTTTTGGAGCAGATTCCGGTGGTTGTCGTGTTGAATGAGGAGTGCCCCCTGATGGGTGCCGCATTCGTAGCTTGGAAAGGTTTGTAGGCTCTCGGTTCTTTCCCCTCGGTTGACCTCAGGCGTATCTCAGCGGCTCATCACAAAGAGATCGGGCGGCGGAGCGTGTCGCGGCGCTGAGCTCTTACGCAGGCTCGCGGGATTTACTGCGTTTGTACCGGTAGAGAATGAAGAGGCTAAGAACAAAGGAAGCGACGATAAAGGTAATCAGGATGGGCCTGTAGTGGTTTGTGATTGTCGCGAGAATCCAGCGGCCGTAGAGAGCGGCCAGGTAGCTGAGAATCGTAAAGCGGATAGCGCGGCCGATGGTGAGCGCGAGCAGGAATTTGTTGCGCGAGTATTGCATGGCGCCGGCCGCGATCAGGAAAGGAACCATGGGAGCTGGGGGCGGAAGGATAGCGGGAATTAAGACCGCGCCGAACCCCCATTTCTCGAATGTTCTTGTCACCTGATGGATGCGCTTGCGGGAGAGCCTGCGCTCCATGGCGTCCTTCCCCTGGCGGCGCGCGAGACGGTAGGTCAGATAGCCACCGATCACGGAACCGAGGGTGGCCATGAAGGCGTAGTAGGGCCAAGGCTCAGCCCGCTTCGCTGCGAGAACGATCGTGAGTGCGTCCGTGCTGCCGGGGATGGGAATTACGGAACTATCGATCAGCCCGAGAATGATCAGACCTAGACCGCCGAGATGGTGCACCCAGTGATAGAGTTCGTGCGAAGGCTTGACGATTTCGATGGCTCGGTCAATTAGCATGAGGTTTTGAAGGCTTCGCCGAAATGATTCCTCCGAATTCCATCCCTCTAAAGGACGGCCACGTTCGTGAGGCCGTTTCGCGCTGATAGAGGCTGGCGGTCTGCGGGCGCGCGGTTTGTGGCAGCAATGATACTATGCCGCCGGATTCGGCGAGAATCGCTTCCGACCAGATGACCACAGAGAATCTCGAAGCGCACCTACAAGCAGGCGGGCTGAAGCGTGAGCTGGGGCTGGGCTCAGCGGCGGCAACCGTAGCGGGCGAAGTGATCGCCGTCGGAATTTTTCTCACGCCGGCGGGAATGGCGAAGGCGCTCGGCTCTCCGATGTGGCTGCTGATCGTGTGGCTCACCGTGAGCGTCATGACGGTGAGCGGAGCGCTCTGCTACGGCGAGCTCGCGGGACGCTTTCCACAGACGGGCGGTACGTATGTGTATCTGCGGGAGTGCTTCGGGAAGCGGACCGCGTTTCTGTACGGGTGGATGAGCGTGCTGGTGATGGAGCCGGGATTGACGGCGGCGTTCGCGACAGGTCTGGCGGGATATGCGGCGTACATTCTTCATTGGACGCGATGGGAGACGAAATTCGGTGCGCTCGTCGCGATCTGGCTCCTCTGCATTCTGAATATGGTCAGCACCAGAGCAAGCGCTGGATTCTTGCGCTGGGTGACGTGGCTGAAATTCGCCGTACTGGCGACGCTCGTGGTTTGGGCCATTGCGTTCCGGCTTGGCAACTGGTCGAACTTTCTGCCGTTCGCTGCGCAACGGCCAGGATCGTTGCCGCTCGTCGCGGGATTAGGGGCAGCGGTCGTGTCTGCCTACTTTTCATTTGGCGGTTGGTGGGACGCGGCCAAGATTGCAGGCGAGGTGCGCGACCCCGAGAAAACGTTCTTACGAGCATTGGTGTTGGGAGTCGTGTCGGTGACGGTCGTATATGTATTCGTAAGCGGCGTTTTCTGGTATCTGATTCCGTTCGACCAGGTGACGTCGGACGAAGCGTTTGTCGCGAGAGCGGGAGCGGTGCTTTTCGGGCCGGCGGGAGGAATTGTCTTCGCGGCGATCGTTGTCATGTGCGTGCTAGGGAGCTTGGCTTCGGTTCTCATGTCGTCGCCCCGCGTTTATTACGCGATGGCGAAAGACGGGTTGTTTCTTGCGGCAGCGGCCAAGACTCATCCAAGATTTCAGACTCCGGCTCGAGCGGTGGCGATCCAGGGCATCCTGAGCTCCATCCTGGTTGTGCTCGGCAGCTTCGAACAGATCGTCGCATACTTTATTTTCGTGGCAGTGGTCTTCATCGGTTTGGCGGTGGCTGGCCTATTCGAGCTTCGCCGGAGGCAGCAGCCGATCGGCGCGGCGGTAGCGACGCCCGGATATCCGTTCACGCCGTTGGGATTTCTGGCGCTGACCGTGACGATGCTGATTTTGCTTCTGGCGCACAATCCACGCGAGGCATTGCTGGGAAGTCTCGTGGTGCTCACCGGATGGCCGGTATATGAGTGGATGACGAGACAGAAACCGGATAGCAAAGCCGCGCGTTAGATGGTTGCTAAAGCTTTGCCTGTATCCGCATCAAGACTTGGATGTAGCGACCAAAATCCCGTTGACTTGATTCAGGGAGAAGTGCAAACAATCGTTAGCAGAGATTCAGCGAGGACTGACTACCCATGACTTTGAAAGAATATCGCAAGAAGCGCCGCTTTGGAGTGACGCCGGAGCCGGCAGGGAAAGCTCCAGGGAGTGGACAGAAACATCCGTCACGCATCTACGTCATACAAAAGCATCGTGCCTCGCGCCTGCACTACGATTTCCGTCTGGAGTGGAAGGGAACTCTGCTTTCATGGGCGGTGCCGAAAGGTCCATCGACGGATCCATCTTTCAAGCGGTTGGCGATGCAGGTAGAGGATCATCCGGTTGAATACGCGAAATTTGAGGGCGTGATTCCGGCGGGCGAGTACGGCGGCGGAACCGTGATGATATGGGACACGGGGACGTGGGAGCCGGAGCAACCGGATCCCCAAGCAGCGCTCGACAAGGGCGACTTCAAATTCACGCTTCACGGAAAGAAACTACGGGGCTCGTGGGTGCTGGTCCGAACCCGCGGCTTCGGCGGCAGCAGCACGCCGACCTGGCTGCTGATCAAGCACCGCGATAAATATGCCTCGTCGAAAGATGTGACCGCGGCCAAACCGAAGTCGGCGCTCAGCAATCGTCTTCTCGCGGATATCGCCCGAGACGGCGGCGGCGACGTGGAAATCGCCGCAACGGGAGATCCCACCGGGAAGACGCTCTCCAAAGCGACCGCTAAGCGCGCAAAATCCGCACCCGTCGCACGGCCGCGCAAACGGCGATCGTAGCTCCGGCTGGCCGTCGCGCGCCTGAGGAGCCGTCGCACCACGCGAACGATCGAATTCCATTTCGTGTTCAGCCCGTTCCGGCGCCGCCGCCGTTCCGCCGCTCGATCGGGCAATCAAGATGGCAAAAAAAAGCTGTAAGCACAGAACTCCGCTGAAGCGCCTGCTAATCGGCGCCGGCCTTTCTCGATTGCATGTTCGAATCCTGGTGGCCTGATTCGAACGTCTCTTCCGCCATCGAGATAGCCGATTTGAACACGCTTCGTTTCGTCACCAGGTCCGACGCCCAGAGAAAAATGTCGAAGAGTCGAGCGCGATCGAGATTGTCATACCCTCGAATGGGACGGACAAGCTCTCCGGCTTGGGCCATGCACTGCTGAAGAAAGCGATCGACGGCGACGGAGGTCACAACATCCGCGTCGTTCAACGGATTCGGGTTGCAACGGTCGAGTTTTTCGTAACAGTGGGAGATGAAGTGTCCGAGGCAGTAAAAACGAAGAGCCAGCAATCCGGCAGCCGGGTTGCCGCAGTGCTGCGTGTCGCATCGGATCCACTTTTTGCTGACCGGATCGGCTGCTAATTCCGTTTTCAATTGTTCCACCGAATCTTCGTTCATGGCCCTGGTTACCTCGAACTCCCTCTGCAACCCTTGATCATCGTCTGCTCTTCGTGATGTAAGTCGGCGCTAGGCGCTCGCGCCTCAGCAAATCGGAGCGGCTGCGGTTGCCGCCGCGTCATCCGCGAGATTCGGAAGAGCGGCTTCGTAGGTGTGCACTCGCGAGCAGACATCGATTAGCGGTGAAATCATCCGCAGCACCGGGGGCGAAGCCTCCCAACGATTTCCCGTCGCGTCCTTTTCTGCATTCCACAGAGTCATGACGAGAACGAGGCGCGGTTCCTTGTGAGACGTCAGTACAATCGCGCTCGAGAATCCGCGCTGCTTCTTCAGGTAGTCCATCAACGATCCGCGAACACAGGTTCGGAGTTCGCGAGTTTTTCCCGGCTGCGCGATGAATTCCACCGACCGCGCATTCAGAGTGCGAAATCCCAAGTTGCCGTTTTGCGCCAAGGCGGTCCTCGCTTCCCAGGGGCCGGAATTGCAAATGACGTCCTCAATACGCACGAGTTCGGTTCCGATCGAATGGCTCATCCCTCAGTCTCCTCGTTTGGTCCGCGTCGCGATGGCGGGAAGGCGCATCCTGGTTCGTTCGGGGTTGTGACGTCCCTGGATGCGCCCAGGGGAGTAGAAGTTCGAGAGTTGCCATCCGCCTGACTCAGATCCTTGAATTGCATTAGTAATCGTATCTACCACTTCTCGAAAATAGTGCGCTTATGCTGCAAATCGTTTCACTTCGGAACCCGATTTTTCTCAGTCGACCGAGATGAAAGCATCTGTCCGCATTCGGACGGCATCGTTGCGCTTGATTCCATAGGGAGTTATACTTTCTGCCCTCATGAGGGGCCTGTGGATTTCTACACCTTCGATGACGCCTATCTTAAGAGGCTCCGGGAGCGGGAATTCCCGACGGAGCAGCATTTCGTTGCGTACTTCAGCCAGCTCCTGCTGATAAAACTACGGTCAAGGCTTCGTTCTTCCCAAGCTGTCGACGACATCCGGCAGGAAACATTCGTGCGCGTGTTGAAGGCTTTGCGGGCGGAGGGGGGAATACGCTCTGCAGGGGGCCTCGGGTCCTTCGTTAATTCCATATGTAACAATGTCTTACAGGAGTATTACCGAAGCTCGGCGCGGGGCGCTACGACCGACGACCCTCCGCCTGACCCGCCGGACGAAAGCATCGACCTGGACGGGATGCTCGTGGCGAAGCAGACTCGGGAGCAGGTAAAACTAACCCTTTCAAGGCTTTCCGAGAAAGATCGTCGACTGCTGCGCGCGATGTTCTACGAAGATAAGGATAAAGACGAGATTTGCCAGGATTTCGGCGTGGATCGCGACTATCTTCGGGTGTTGCTCCACCGCGCGAAACAGAGTTTTCGCACATTTTATGAGGCAAATGAACGGCCCGGGCACGTCGGGGCAGAAGAATCAAGACACGGATGAAACGATTTACGCCCCTGAATCACTACTGGGTGGATGAAAATAATGGACCATTCAGAAGCGGTGCGGCTTAAAGCCGCAGAGAAGTACCTCCTGGGAGAATTGAGCGCTGAACTGCGCGACCAGTATGAGGACCACTATTTTGGCTGTATCGAGTGTGCGCAAGACATTCGGGCCGGCGCCGCGCTCATCGACAATGCTCGCGACGTATGGAGCTCCGAGCCGATCGCCGGCGCCGTCGCGCGGCCGGCTCGCGAAGCGGGTGGCGGCTGGTGGGCTGTGCTGTGGAGGCCTGCATTCGCCGTGCCCGTGCTAGCCTTGCTCGTCCTCTTCGCCGGCTATCAGAACGCATTTACGATTCCGCAATTGAAGTCGGCGCTGTCGCGCTCGGAAGCGCCCCAGGCTCTGGCTTCCTTTTCACTGATTGCCCAAAATTCGCGCGGCTCCGCTCCTCTCACGATCGCGGCGCCGGCGGGCAAGCCGTTCAGCCTGTTCTTGGATATTCCGCCGCAAAGCCAGTTTACCTCGTACGTCTGCGAGTTTCAGTCCGAGGCGGGAGTGCCTGAACTATCGTTGAATATCTCCGCGGAAGAAGCGAAGCAAACCGTCCAGCTGTTGATTCCCGCCGGCCGCCTGGCATCAGGAAAGCATTTGCTCGTGGTGCGAGGATTAGGCTCGCCTGAATCCGCCGATGCGGATAAGATAGGCGTCGTTCGGTACCCATTCTCTCTCGAATACACACAGTAGTTCGATATTGACGCAGGAGGCAGCGCCAATGCTCAAACAAACCGATCAAAAGACCTATATCTACAATGCGCATGGCCACGCTCTGAGTGGCCATATTAGGGAGCCTTTCGATCAGTTCATCGAGGTTCAGGCGGCCATGTCCCTTCCTACCACGGGAGGGATGGGGCGCTCACGCGTCGAGAATTTCCGCTTTCAGGACTACGTTTCATTTGCGTCGGCTGAGACGTTTGTCTCGGGAGCCAAAACCGAGACGGATACGTACACAACTCTCGTCACCGCGACCGTGGAAGACCTGAACGTCATGGATGTTGTTACCGCTGATCGCGTCATCGCGCGCCTTGCCTCCAGCCATAAGCTCGACGAGGACGAACCCCGCATCACCGTTCTCGGAAGCACCATCGAAAACCTGAAAATCTGCGGCTGCGACGTTCATATCAAATACGAGCACGAGATGTTTCTTCGCCTCAATACCTTCGAGATCTTGAAAAAAGAGTTTGACGGCAACGCCGGATTCCGCAAAATGGCAGCGGACCCGTATTTCGCAATGCAGCCGAAGGTTCCCGTCGATCCACGGGGAGTGTTTCTGTGCTCGCTGGTGAAGGAAATGACGATCGATTGTGGCGCCGTGAAGTCTGCGGGGCACTGCTTCGAGGTGCCGGAGTTCGGAAGGGTGTACATTGGCGAGGTCCTCGCGCAATACCGCAAACGCACCGTGACCATGCTCCGATTGGAACTGGGTTGCGCAGTCGTGGGCACGATGGTTGGCGGGCAGGGCGGCGGCAACGGTCATCCTTTGCCGTAGCTTGCTTGTTGTCCCTCGGCATAGCCTTCGCGGTGGCTGGCTGTGCTAACAAGCGTACCCAAGATCTCCCGTCCCTCTATCAAGGTGCCTGGGCGAAGCTTGCCCACGGTGACTTAGCAGCTGCTCGCGCTGATGCCGATGCTGCATCGACGGACGCACTCACGTCGAGCGCGGAATGGACTTTCCGCTTTAGGGTTCTGAAGGCGGAAATCCTCCGGCGTCAGGGTCTAACTGACGAAGCTCTGGCGCTAATCGATTTACCCCCGCCCGACCAACTTGCAAAATCCGACGCAGCAGTCTGGCGGAAAATCACGCAAGGCGGCGCCTACTCTTACCTTGGCCGCTATGACGATTCCGAAAAGGCGCTGGCCGAAGCCGAATCGCTTGCACATCTGAACCACCCCGAATTGCTCGGACAGGTAGCGCTCACAAAGGGAACGCTCGCTTTCTTTCGCGGCGATGCGATTGCGGCGCGTTCGAGATATCTCGAAGCGCTCGGACTCGCGCGCAACCTCCGTGATCCCTTTTTGGAAGGGTCTTCCCTGGGAAACTTGGGACTCGTGTCGACCAAACTTGAGCTTTATGACGAGTCGATCGACTGGAACCAACAGGCTCTGGCACTTTCCCAAACCACAGGAGCTCGAGGCTCGAAAGCAGTCATCCTCGGGAACATGGGATGGAGTTATGCGGGCTTGGGCGATTACGACAGCGCTCTCGCACTATTCGCACAGGCCGACAAAGCCTCCGCCGAAACCGGTTCGCTCAGTGCGCAGATGGATTGGAAGGTAAACATTGGCAACGTGTATCTGGCGCTCGGAAACTATAGTTCGGCCGAGAAAGCGTATCAGTCCGCGCTCGAAATCGCGAATCACCTGGGAGATGACAGCGCCAAGTCCGAGTGCTTTGAAAACCTTGCTCTGGTGTCCGTCGGCCGCGGCCAGGTGGACTTGGCGCAGAATTACAACGAGAAGGTGGCGCCGTTGGTGCGCGCTCATTCTGACGCCGTCGTTTCAACGATTGTTGCCGGGCGCATTTACGCGTTGAGGCAACGCTACGACCAAGCGGAAAAGACGTTTCAATCGGTAGTCCGCGACACCGATGCGCCGACCTCGTTGCGCTGGGAAGCGCAAGCGCGCCTTGCCGAGGCATACGCATCCGAAGGCCAGCGTGAAAGGTCCGATCGGCAATTCAGGCAAGCCATTCGCACCATCGCGGACGCACAGCGCGCGATCGAGAGCGAAGAGCTCCGATTGGCGTTTCTTTCGTACGCAATTTCCTTTTACAACGATTACGTGGAGATTCTAATTTCGCAAGGGAGGACCGAAGACGCGCTGCAAGTGGCAGAAGTGAGCCGGGCGCAAACACTCGCTCAGGGACTTGGGCTCAATTCGAAGATTTCCTTTCCGCTTCCGAACTTTCGCCCTCGAGCGATCGCTCAGAGTTTCGGTGCGACGCTCCTATTTTACTGGCTCGGCGAAAAGCATTCCTATCTTTGGGCCATTACGCCATCCGGAGTTTCGCTTTTCACGCTGCCGCCGGCTTCTGAAATCGAACCGGTCATCAAATCCTACCGCGAAGCTTTGCTGGGACCCCGCGACGTATTGGAAACATCGAATGCGGACGGAATCAAGCTGTACGAGATTTTGGTTTCTCCCGCCCAGAAGTTGATTCCCGCAGGCTCGCGTGTGATCGTCTTGCCGGACGGCGGGCTCTATGGCCTCAACTTCGAGACGATGCTCGTTTCCAATCCTCGCCCTCATTATTGGATCGAAGACGCCATCGTCGCAAATGCGAATTCGCTCGTGCTGCTCGCAGCCTCGGCGCATGACCGCCCCACAAAGCGGCAGAAGCTTCTGCTGATGGGCGATCCCATTTCGCCAAGCGTCGAATTTCCAGACTTGCCACAAGCGGCCAACGAAATGAGCGCAGTGGAGCGATATTTTGCCACACCGGATCGCACCGTACTTTCACGGCAGACCGCCACGGCGGCCGCATACCTGCACAGCAACCCCGAGAAGTTTTCGTTGATTCATTTCGTGGCGCATGGCACTGCCAGCCGCGTGAGACCACTCGATTCGGCTGTGATTCTCACTAAGGAAGGCGATTCCTACAAACTATACGCACGCGATATTGTGACGCAACCGCTGCGCGCTGATCTGGTGACGATATCGGCGTGTCACGGCGCGGGCGAGCGCACGTACTCAGGCGAAGGTCTCGTTGGGCTCACGTGGGCATTCTTGCGCGCAGGCGCCCACGGAGTGATCGCGGCATTGTGGGAGGTCAACGACAACTCCACGCCCGAACTGATGGACGATCTCTACGCCGAAATCAAAAAAGGTTCGCCGCCAGACGCATCTTTGCGCCACGCCAAATTGAAGCTGCTGCATTCCGGGACCGTGTATCAGAAGCCCTTCTACTGGGCGCCGTTCGAGCTCTATCGCGGCCACTAGCACGCGCGCACATCGCAGCGTCTCTTCTCCCTTTCATTCGCTCTCGTCGGCCGCAAGCGCCCTTCTCCGCAGGGGCACGGCATGCCGTGCCCGAACACGCTCCCGCTCGTCGTACACGTTCCTCTCGACTCCCGTACCAACGCCAGAGCTTTTCAGCTTGGGTTTTCAAGCAGCATCGCAATCCCTTGGCCGCCCCCAATGCATGCGGATGCAATCCCGTAACGCTTCTGCGAGCCTTGCAACTCACGCGCTAGCGTGACGGCCAGCCGAATACCAGTGGCTGCCAACGGGTGGCCGATGGCGATCGCGCCGCCGTTGACGTTCAGCTTCGTTCGATCGAGCTTGAGTTCGCGTTCGACGCCAATCACCTGCGCCGCAAATGCCTCGTTGATTTCGAAGCGGTCGATCGCATCGAGTGAAAGTCCCACACCGTCGAGCACCTTTCGAATTGCAGGCGCCGGGCCGATGCTCATGATTTCGGGCGGAACGCCGACCGTCGCAACAGCGGCGATCCGCGCGAGCGGCCGGCTACTGCGAGATTTGGCGTAATTGCCCGAAGCGACCAGCGCCGCCGCCGCGCCGTCAACAATCGCGGAACTATTCCCCCCCGTCTGCACGCCGCCAAACGCCGGTCGGATTTTCGCTAGAGCTTCGTACGGCGAAGGCCGCACATGAGTGTCCGCAGAAATGCTTTCGACGCCTCGCGGAAGCTGAATCCCGCGCGGTTTGTATCCTTCCAACGCAAATGTTTCGCTCGTCACGGGCACGATTTCCCCGGACAAGAAGCAACTCTTCTGCGCCGCAACAGCTCGCGCGAAACTCAATTCCGCGAACCGATCGACGTCCTCCCGAGTGATCTTGTAATCGCGCGCGATTCTTTCCGCCGTATCACCCATCGTCACATCGGCCGCCGGATCGAGCAGCGCCTCCCAGAGAAAATCCTTGAACTCGACTTGTCCCATGCGAAAGCCGCTGCGGTGCGTGAACGCCGCAATCGGATTGCGACTCATCGATTCCGCGCCCACGCACAGCCCCAGTTCAATCTTGTTCAGCGCGATTGCATCTGCAGCCTGCCCGATCGCTTCGATTCCCGTTCCGCATACGCGCTGCACCAGAAGCGCCGGCCTATCGAGCGGCACTCCCGAGTAAAGCCCGATGTGCCGCGGCAGCACGTACGCATCGAAGCTGGCCTGGGCCACGCTTCCGGCGATCACCGATCCCACATCCGCTGGTGAAATCTTCGCTCGCTCGAAAATCGCGCGCGCCGCCTTGATCCCGAGGTCGATCGGCGACACAAGCCCGAGCGCTCCGTTGTAATCAACGAATGGTGTCCGCACGCCATCAAGCAGCCACACGTCGTCGTACGCAATAAAGAGTCCGCTTTTATCTTTTGCCGTCATCATGAATCCTTAATCCGCAGAATAAACTCAGAAGGCTCCGCACCATACAGTTGCTCCACAAGCGCCGCCCGATGCTCCAATACCGCTCGTTGATTCAGTGAGCCTTTATCCGTGATCTCGCGCGCATCCAGCGACGGAGGCTCTTCAAGAAGAATCGCGCGACTGACCCGATTCGAGCTGCCGGTGGACTGCGCTGCGAATGTGGTCAGCAATTCCTGAAAGCGCGCGCGCACGGTTTCGTGCCGCAACACGTCAGTGATCGGCGCGCCCGTCGAAAGCTTTCCGCACAAGGAGCAGCACGCCTCCACATCGGCAAAAATCAGCATCCCCACATCGTCACGGTCGTGCCCCGTGATCACTGCATCGCGCGCGTACGGCGCGAAGTGGCTCAGAATTCTCGCGCGCAACGGGCCCACGCTCACCCACGTTCCGGTCGCAAGCTTGAAGTCTTCCGAGAACCGCCCATCGAACACGAAGCCCTTGTTCACGTCGGCGGCATCCACAAATCCCACCGCGTCTCCGAACTTGTAAAATCCTTCCTCGTCGAAAGCCTGCCGCGTAAGCTCCGGTTGGCGCCAGTAGCCGGGGGTGATGTTCGGACCGCGAACGCGCACTTCCAATTTGCCACCTTGCGGAACTAGTTTTGCCTCAACGCCTGGAATGGGAATTCCGATCACGCCTGCCCGCTCCGTCTCCCACGTCGTCTGAATCGCCATCGGCGCCGTCTCGGTTGAGCCAAGGCCCGTCACCATCACCACGCGCTCGCCGCAACTTTCCACCGCCAGCGCGCGATAGGCATCCCACGCCGGTTGCGAGAGCCCCGCGCCTGCGTAAAAGAGCAGCTTCAAGCGGCTGAAAAATTTCTCGCGAAGCTCGCGGTCCGCGCGCAAAGCCGGCAGCAGGTCCTCATATCCTTTCGGAACATTGAAGTACACCGTCGGCGCGATCTCGCGCAAATTGCGAATCGTTTCGCCGATGAACGCCGCGCCGGGCTTGCCTTCGTCGATGTAAAAACTGCCGCCATTGTAAAGCGCGATCCCGATATTGTGATTTCCGCCGAAAGTGTGGTTCCACGGAAGCCAGTCCACCAGCACCGGCGGCTCGTCCTGCAGAAATCCGAATACCTGCGCGATCATTTGTTGATTGCAGCAGATCATCCGGTGCGTGTTGATCACGGCTTTCGGCATCCCCGTCGAGCCGGAGGTAAAAAGAAATTTCGCGGGGCTGTCCGCGTCGATTCCATCGTGTGCCGCATCGAGAGCGCTCGTCGGTCTGGTAGCGGCGAGCTCATCGAATCGCGTCGTCTTTCGAAATTCCGGAGGCGCCGCAGCGACAACGAGCTCCATCTCGTCGCCAACCGCCACTTCAATCGCCCGGCGATACCTCTCGCCGCTCGAAACAAAAACCAATCCCGGCGTCAGCAAGCCAAGGCAATGCCGAAGCTGCGCCAGATCCTTTGACACGAGCGAATACACCGGCGAGAGATGCGCGGTGGGAATCCCGGCGTGCTGCCCCGCCAGCATCAGCAGCAGATGCTCCACGTCGTTCTCCGAAAGAATCGCCACAGGCCGCTCCGCCGTCAGCCCGCGATCGACGAGCGCCTGTCCGATACCCCGCACCGCGGCAAACACCTGCGCGTAGGTTAGCGATCGCCATCGGCCGTCCGCATCGCGCTTCGCGACGCAAATTCGATCGGGCGTGCGCTCCGCCCAATGCGCCACGCGATCGGTCAACACCTTCGGATACGCGCCAAGCGCCTCATCAGGACGAACCAGAATCGCGCCGTCGGCGCGCCGCTCGAGCGACGCTCTCGACGTGCGCAGCCGCACCGCGCGCGTTCGTCCCAGCGGTCGAGACGAAGCGCCAGTCGCTAGTCGGTTGTCAATCACGGTTGTTTTTAAAATCGCCCAATTCCCAATTCGCCCCGCACCCCTTTGGAGTGCGGCAGCTCGCTGCCGCTTTCCACTCAATGTAACGCCAAGCACACTCACGAACGGGCGCGGCTAGCCTCGCCCGACTCAGCCGTCGCCCCGCCCGCCTCAACTCTCGCGACGTCGCCCCACCGCAACAACTCCACTCCAATTCTAATACGCACCACCAATTCCGCAATCCACCGTCCGCCTCACTCAATCCGCATCTTCTGTGCAATCGCATTGAAACCCGTCGTCAGCCGCTTCAAGTCTGTCGCAGCCGTCACGTCGCCATCCGTCGTCAGCAGCACGGGCTTCCGGCCCGCATGCGCCTCAAAAGTTTCACCGGCCAAACCAATCGCCTCCAGCGCCTCCGCCGAATACGACACCCCATACGGAAATCCTTCAGCACGGCTCGCAGCTTGCCGCGCAAAATCAACCGAACCCGAGCACACCACCGCGTCCCACGATTGGTCCAGTATCGCCGCAATGTTCCCCGCGCTCATTCGCTCGCCCGCGAGCTGCAGCACCGGCAGCGCTTCGTAAAAGCGAATAATGTTGAACGCCGGTGCAAGCAGGGTTTGCCAAATCGAGCAGCCGTGTTCAGAGAGCTCGGGCAGAAATTCTTCCCGAATGAAAATCAGGTTTGCACCGGCCTCTACGAGTGTCGCTGCGATTCTCGTGATTCCATCGGCGGCCAATTTCAGCGCTGGATCGAATACCCAGATATTGCGAAAAGCTTCATCGGGCGTGCGCTGCATGAGCCGTGCGGCCAGCGTGAGCGGGCCGGAAACGCTTGCCATCAGCAACGGCTCATCGCGAAAAAGCAATTTCAGGCGCCGAATTACGTCCGCGGCGATTTGTACGCGCGCGCTGCTGGCCGCCATCTCGGGTGTTCGCAGCCCAACGGGCAATTCGCCCTTCGCCGCGGGCTCCGGCCAATGATCGCTGCGTACTTGATTCGCGGCGTCCCATTTCACTTCGCCGCCGAGCGCCTCGAACGCAAGCAGCGGATCGAAATAGCACGCCACCCCATCGCTGCGCAGTTGCGTTCGGATTTGACGGAGCGCGCTCGCGATCTTCGTCGGGTTGTCGAGGTAAGCACGAAGCGAAAGGTTTTCGATTTTCGCGCCCAGAGAGAAAACCACAGGCACGATCAGCGGCCGCTCCACCGGAGCGCCTTGCAGCAGAGATTTGATTGTCTCGCGGGGTGTTGCCATGCGCCTTTTCTTGGGTAAGGCTTCGCTCAGCTACTGCCGAAAAATCGGCCCGAGCGATTTCGCGTCCGGCCAGCGCCCGTAGAACTGCAAAATGTCCTCCGGCGGCCGCGTCTTGTTCCATTCCTTGTGGAACTCGTCGTACGATTTTCCGCGCGCCAGCCGGCTCTTGCGCTCGTCCTCTCGCAGCTGCTTTGTTTTTTCCGCGTCGAGGCGATGACGCTCGGGATCGTACGCGATGTGATAAATCTTGCGAGCCGTCCAGTCGGAGATGATCTTTTTCGTGAGATCCTGCAGCACCTCTTCGGCATCGCGTTCCAGCGGATCGCCGTACCCGGGCCCTCCCCCGCTGAACCCGAAAAGTAGATCGCCCTCCTCATAAAGCTTCGGAGTGCGCGCGATCAGCTCAAACGTCCAATCGCCGTTCACCGTCTTGTTTTCGAGAATGTCGCGGCTGTCCATCGTGAGTTTCGAATTCGCTTCCTGCATCTGCTTCAAAAGATCCGCCTTGCGGACGCTGATGCCCGGAATCGGCGCCGAAGCGTAGCCGCCGAATAGCGGCTGCCCTAGTGGAACTTTGCTCCCGTTGCCCATGCAGAGCGAAACCAGGTTCGGAACTTTGTGAATCATCCACTGCTGCACTCCGCCCGACCCGCCGCGATGCCGCCCGTGGCCGCTCGAATCTTTCCAGTGTTGCGAGAGCGTCACCGTCACCGGCAACTCGCTTTCCACCTGCTCGGAATCGGGCGCCCGCCCGAACGCGCACCACGCGAACCCATACGCGTCCATTCCATCCGTTGCGGCGCGGCCGCCCTGGCCCTGCGTGTTCAGCGAAAACGAAAGCACATCCGAAACCGCCAGGTTCCATTGCGAATGCCCGGCGCAAATCTGCGCGGTGTGCTGGCTCCCCGGCGATGCGGCCACCTGTTTCCATAATCCCGCGCTCGAAAACGTCATCTTCGCGAAACTGTTGTGCGTCGCGCAGCGGCATTGCATCCCGATATAGACGCAGCAGCTCGTTGCCGCCATTCGCCCCGGATTCAGGATGATGCCTTCGGGGAAAACGAAATCGATCGGAGCAAACGTGGAGCTGCAAATGGGCAGGTCGTGAAACACGTATTCGTACATGAAATTTGCGATGTGGCCCACCACGGCCTGGGGATGCACGTTGTACGACGAAGGGTTCTCCGGCGAAGTGCCTTCAAAATCGAATGTGAGCTTTCCGCCCTTTTTCTCGAGTGTCAGATAGCATGCGCGGACCAGCGCCGGCGTCCAGCCGATTGCATCGTTGAACACAACCGCGCGAAACTTGCCGTCCGGCAGCGCCTTGATCTTTTGTCGCGCGCCGGCCTCCGCCGTATCCGACATTTTTCGCAGCAGTCCCACCACAAATTCGCCGCCGCGTTTCTCCGCCAATTCCAGCAGCCGCACCCGCACCCGGTCCGCCGTGGTGCAGCGCGCGCGAAGATCGGAAATGAACATCGCCGGCGCGCGAAGCCCGTACACCGCGTAGAACTCCAGGAAATCGTTGCGCAGCTCGTAGTTCTCCCCGATCTTGATCGGGGGCATGTTCAGGCCCTCGTCGAATCGCGATTTCGCGCTTACCGGCATCCCGCCCGGCTCGATCGCGCCCGTTTCCGTGGTATGCAGCGCCGCCGAGGACCACGCGATCAATCGGCCTTTGTGAAAAATCGGCATCAGCGCCACTTGGTCGGGATTGTGGATGCCGCCATACAGCGCGTCGTTCGTGTACCAGATGTCGCCTTCGCGTACGCCGGGATTTTCCGCGTACTGCTTCTGGATGAATTTGATCACGATCGGCTGAATGATCGCGTGCAGATAAGTCCCGCAGGACGCATTCACCAGATCGCCGTTCGCCGTGAAAATCGCCACCATCGAATCGCCGGATACGCCGAAATAGCTGCGCGACGAGCGCACGAACACTTCCATCGCTTCATCCAGAATATCGTTCGTGATCTGCACCCCAATCTCGTAGTCGCCCGCAGGAACTTTTGCGGCGCACTCTTTTTCGAACGCCGTCGCCGGCTCGGGTTTCAGCCACGCGAGTTTTTCAGCCGTCGTCGGGATTGCCATGAATCTCCTTCCGGTTTTTCCAGCCTCAGCTTTCGAGAATGCCGAGGCCTCGCTCATCCATCGAGAATTTCATCAGCGGCGGCACCACCACCGTGGTGTACTCGCCTTCCAGAATCGCCGGGCCTTCCAGCGCATTGCCGGGACGCAACATTTCGTAAGAAAATATCGGCGTGGCACGATAATCCTTCACCTCCGCCCAATAGGCAGGACGCTCACCCTTCCGCGCCGCCGACGGATCGTGTCCTTCGAGCGGCATTTTCGGCAGCTCGATCTGCTGCACCGGAACAATTGCTTTCAAAATAAAGCTATCCACGAACACGCCGCCTTCCGGATTCACCACGAACGGGCTGAACGCTTCGCTGAATTCTTTTTTGAATGCTTCGCAGATCGCCGCTACGTCATCCGTCGAATGCAGCGCCAGGCGCGGTGAAAGCGCTCGCTTCACGTGAAACTGCCCGCCGTAGAGCATGTCCAGTTCGAGAACGTAGGAAGCAGAATTCGGATCGAGGCCGTCGGCAATCAGGTCTTTGCGCGCCTGTTCCAGCAGCTCCTCCACCGTTCGATTGAAGACCGCGAATTCCTGCGTTAGTTCCTGCGTGCCCGGCGACATCAGCGTCAGTTTCTTCGAGACTTCATATACGTGCATGATGTCCATCGTCGACGATCCGAACGCGCAAAAAACCGGCGAGAAGGGAAACGTCACCGCCTTCTTGATGTCAGCCTTGTACCCTTCCGCATGCGTTGCTCCCGCGCCGCCGCCCACGAAAAGAATGAAATCCTCGGGACTGTAACCGCGCAGGTGCACTTCTTTCATGATCGCCGAAGCCATGTTCCCGTTGACGATTTTGCGGATCAGAACCGCGGCTTCTTCCACGGAAATGCCGAAGGGTTTGGCAATTTTGTCGCGAATCGCCGCGACCGCGCGATTCTTGTCGAGCTTCATCCGCCCGCCCGAGTAGTAACCGGGATTGATGTAGCCGAGCACCACGTCTGCGTCGGTCACAGTCGGCTCGGTGCCGCCCAGGCTGAAGCAAGCAGGCCCCGGCATCGAGCCGGCGCTGCGCGGACCCACTTGCAGCTGATTCTGCAAAAGGGGATTGATTGACGCGATCGATCCGCCGCCCGCGCCCACCGAAAGCGTCTTGATCATCGTGATGCCCACCATCCAGCGGTCGATGATCGGCCGGAAATCGTAGCTGCGGACGCTGTCCTTCACCACCAGCCCCACGTCGAAGCTCGTCCCGCCCATGTCCGTCATCACCACGTTCTGATAGCCGAGCGATTTCGCCACGTGATGCGCGCCCATCAAGCCGGACACGGGGCCGCTGTTGAACGTGCGGCATGCGGTGGTGCGAAAAACTTCCGCGATGCCTCCGGAACTTTGAATCATCAGCAGCGGCTTTTTGTAGCCGCGCTCTCGCAGCTTGTCCCACATTGCCGAAAGCTCGATCTGCATCGAGCGCTGCAAGTAGGCATCGAGGATCGCCGCAAGCGTTCGCTCGTACTCGCCCAGCTTGCCGACCACCTGTCCGGCCAGGACAACCGGGAGATAGCCGATATGAAATTCCTTGTACTCGTCGCGAATGATTTCTTTGATCCGACGCTCATGCGCGGAATTCAGAAATCCCCAGAGAAGAGAAACAACGAAGCCGCGCGCGCCCCGGCTCACCAGGTAGCGCACTTTTTCGCGAACGTCGTTTTCATTCAGCGGCCGAATGATCTTGCCGCGCGAGTCCACTCGCTCTTTGACGCCCACAATCATGTCCCGCGGAATCAGCGGCTCGGGTTTTTTCTGGATTGCCAGATTGCGCCGCTCTTGCACGCGCGTTCCATCGATCCACTGCGCCCCGCGCCCGATTAGCACCACGTCTTCGTGCCCTTCGGTTGTGATCAACCCCAGACGCGGGCCTTTTTTCTCGATCAGCCGGTTCATCGCGATCGTCGTCGAATACCGGATCATGTCGATCGCCGGCAGCAGATCGTCGATCTTCAGCCCCAGCGCTCCCGCGCCTTCTTCGATCACCCGCGAGAAACAAACGGAAAGATCGTAGGGTGTCGTCGGGACCTTTTTGATCAGCGCTTTCCCATTGAAATTCAGAACGAGGTCGGTGAACGTGCCGCCGACATCGATATCGATGGAATTCATTCGCTGGCCTCGAGCCTTTGATCGCGGATCACGAATTCGCCTTGGCGCAGGCGTTCTTTCAGGCTGTCGAGGTCGATTTCGATATCGTGCGTCACCGGATGGCCGGGCGGCAGGTATTCCGTTTCAATCTGCGTGCCGCACCCAGGACAATAAAATTCCACGATGCGCACCCACAGCGGGTCGGGCGAAAAGCTGAACGCGCCCGGAACGAGCGGAGGATGGATTTCCCGCGGATCGCGGTCATAAAGCAGGCACCCGCGCTTGTAGTTCTCCCGCGCCGGCCCGATTTCATGTCCGCAGCGATTGCAGACCCACTTCTCCCGGTCGAGATCGAGCTCCAGATACTCCGTCACGCGCAGGCGGTTTTTGGCGTCAGCCGGCATCGAAAATCTCCTCCAATTGCAGCAGCTTTCCGAGCATTTCTAATCTACGGTACCGCGATTAGAAATCACATTAAGTCTTTTGTAATCAATAAAAACACACATTCTAATCTACGGTAAAATAGCTTTTCCAGCCCTGGGAAATTGGCGCCTTTCTCGCTCCGAAATCTCTTCATTTTCGAGTCAGCGCGCCATTCCCGAATCGGTCGATCGTCATCGTCCACGCCTCCGGCACAAAGTAAGTCGTAGTGAGCCCTTCCAGCACCGCTGGCCCCTCCACTCGATTCCCCGGCGCGAGCGATTCCCACCTGTAAACATTCGCTTCGCCGCTGCGGCTGCCCCACAGTATTTTTCGCGCGCCGGTCCGCGCCTGTGACGAATCGGGGGACTGCAAATCGCGGCCCGCGAGGTTGGGTTTCGGCATCGCTTTCTTCACGCGGACGCGCATCAATTCCAGCGATATGTTTTCTGCGCCAGCGCCTGCGCTTGCTCCGCTTCCGAGCGCTGCTGCCAGCGCGGTTTCCAACTGCTGCGGATGTGCCAGAATCGATTCGGAGCAGGGAATCGACACGGATTTTCGATTGTCGCCCGAAGCCTCGATCTCAATCTCGCAGGCCAAGCCGTCCGGGCGAATTCCTTCTCCCAGCAGGTCCTTCACTGCTTCCGCTTTCATTTCCTCGAAGAGCTTGCGCAACGCACCGTCATTCGAAGCCGCCAATCCCGCGAGCCCTCGTTCATACACATGGCAAATGTCCGAAACGCAAGAGCCGAAGGCGCTGAAAACGGGCCCGAGCGCGAACATTTGCACTTTGTTGAGTCCTGCTTTCTCCGCCACGCCGCATGCGAACAAGCTGCCGTTGCCGCCATACGCAAACAAAGTGTGCTGCGAAAGATTCAGATTCAGATCTCTGGCGGAGGCGGCGATCAGATCGGCAACCAATTCGAACGCGCGGTTGATGATGAGCGCGCAGGCTTCCTCGGTGGAAATGTTCATCGGCTTGGCGACCTGCTCGGCGATCACGTTTCGCGCCGCATCACGATCGAGCGCCTTGGCGCCGCCGAGAAAGAAATCCGGATTGATCAGCCCCGCGGTGACGAACGCATCGGTGAGTGTCGGCTGATCGCCACCGAGGCCGTAGCACGCCGGGCCCGGGAACGAGCCCATGCTTTCCGGTCCCAATTCGATTCGCGCGCTGCCTGCCGCACTCACCGGTTTCACCACGCTGCCGCCACCGAGCGCGATCGAGCGTAAATCGGGAAGTGAAATCTCGACGGGAATGCCGAAGAAGTCGGAAGGCTTGCGCTGAATCGGTAGGCCATTTTTCAGGACGCTGACTTTCGCGGTGGTGCCGCCGATGTCCATCGCGATCACGTCTTTCAAGCCGTACAGTTGCGCAAAGAACACGCTCGCTTGAATGCCGAGAATCGGCCCGGACTCGATGGTGTCGATCGCTTTTGTTTTCGCGATGCCGGCGACGCCGCCATTGATGTGGCTGACGAGAAACGTGCCCGCGTACTGGGAAGTCTGGCGAAGCTCGTCTTCCGCTTTGAAGAGAGTGGCCGCCAGCGCGCCGTGCGTGTAGGCGTTGATCACTGCGGAATACGTGCGCGTCCGGTCGTCGGCGCTTTTCGAGATGTCGCTTCCCGCCAGCACCGGAACCGAGCCGAGAAAATGATCCGGATACTGCAGATCGATCGCTGATTTCACGGCCAGCTCGGCAGCCGAATCGCGATGGCTGCCTTTCAGGCTCACGCAAATTCGGCGGACGCCGCCTTCCAAGAGCGCGCGAGCGGCGTTGGTGACGGCGGCTGCATCGGAGAAGCCATTGACTCCGATCACATCCTTCTCCGCGAGAAGTCGATTCAGGATCGAACTGCTTGCCTCGTGGCCGTAAAGATTTTTCTCGTGCCCCTGGGAAACAAGCAGGCCGATCCGCGGGCCGCGAAGTTCCGCGAGCACGTTCGAAGTAATCGTGGTGGACCAGCGAATCAGATCGACGTGGTCGAGAAACGCCGCAGCGTCCGGGAAACCCAGATGGGAGGCAGCTTGCGCAAGGCAATCGAAAAGACAGACGGTTAGGTCGTGCGGAGTGGTGTCCACCTTCGCGGAGAAGATTTGCTCGCCGTTCGTGAAAATTCCGTCGGTGAGAGTTCCGCCAACGTCGATGTCAACAGTCCACACGGGGCCGGTTACCTCAAATGGTTTACTAGCTCTTGCGACGTCGTCGTCCATCCAAAAAATGTTTCCACGTTGAACAGAGTGGCTTCGTGTGCGCTGGCGGGTCCGGCGGGCATGGCTGCGTCGGAAAGAAGTATCGGCCAGTAGTCGTGAAAATAGGCGTCGCGCAGAGTGGATTCCACGCAAACATTGGTGGCGATTCCGGCAAAAAATAAGAATTGAATCCCGCGCATGCGCAGCTGTGAATCGAGTGGCGTGCCTGCAAAGCCGCTGTATCGCGTTTTCGTAATCACGAGATCGCCGGGCTGCGGCGCAAGCTCTTCGACGATTTCACCGTCCCAGGTGCCTTCCGTAAGGACTTTGGCTTTCAATCCCGGCCGCGAACACATCAGCGTCATCGCCAATTCCTTGTGATAGTTCGGTGAATTCGGGCCGCCACTGTCGCTCAAGTCCGGCTTGTAAGCCATCCGCAAATGCACGATCGCCACTGCCCGGCGGCGCGCTGCGTCAAGAACGGAGCGAATCACGCCGACGACGCGCGGCGCATCGGTGATGTCTGCTCCCGCTATATCGAGCATGCCGCCTTTGCTGGCGAACGCGTTCTGCATATCGACGACGACGATCGCCGACTTCGCGAAATCGACATCGAGCGGATTGGGCTTCGCGTCCAGTGTGGTCATGGCAAGGTCATGGCGTGGTCATAGCGTAGTCGCGGGCGATTCTTAGTCGCGCCCTGCTTCGATGATTTTTTCCGCCAGGCCTCTCGGGTTGGTGTAGAGAATCTCATGGCTTCCCGGCATCTGGACCAGACGATAGAGTCCCAGCCGGCCCGACATGCGGGGATGCCATCCCCATTCGCCCGGAGGCAGCGCGATATCCTCGGTGCAATTGATATAACTTTTCGGCGTGGCCAGCGAGTAGAACTTTTTCAGGTCGAGCTTGTCGATCAGAGGCTGGAAAGGCTCGGGCGAGAGCTGGGAGTGAGTCCACTTCGCCATTTCGAGATCGCCGTCGTTGACGAACGCTTCGCGCCAAATCGGAAAGGGAATCATCACGGTGTTGTCGGAAGATTCCGACGCGAGCTTGCCAAACAGCGCGCGGAAATGCGGAGGAATTTCGTCATGCAGGCTGCAGCCATCGCTCAGAACGAAGCCATTCACATAGACGAGGCGCTTGATGCGATCGGGAATCGCTTCCGCCACTTTCGAGATAACCGTGCCGCCGAAGCTGTGCCCGACGAGAACGAAATTCGAGAGGCCCTCCCGGACGATGGCATCGACGACGGATTTGGTGCAGTCCGCATGATTGACGCGTTTGTTGGTGCCTTTGCCGTGGCCGGCGATGGTGGGAGCGAATGCCTTGTGGCCGTTTTCATCCAGCGCGCGGATTACTGCGTCCCAGGCCGTGCCATCGTGCCAGGAGCCATGCACTAAGACGAAAGTTTCCACGCCGGGATCTCCTGAGGGGATTGCGAGGCCGCGGAAAAATCAAGCCCTGCGAGCCGGATTCGCGCACTCCCGATAACGGCTGAAGGACGATGGCCACGCTTGCAACAACGGAAGGACTGCGCGGGCCCGACTGCTTACAACTTAGCCGGCGCCGGCCGCAGAGTGATGCGCTGCGACCGGCGCGGCTGAAAACTTAGAACGAGAACTTGGCCGCGAACTGGAATTGCCGCGGGTTGAGCACGGTCCTCGGCGTGCCGAAGAGCGCGTTAGGAACCGGCGGGCTCGGCGACGGCGCGAGACTCGGGCACGTGGGTCCTCCAGTGCCTTCGTCGAAAGCGATGGCTTGCGCCTGTGTTGCGAGGGTGGCGGCGTCTTTGTAATTCCGGGGAGTGACGGTATTGCCGCAGATCACAGACGCGCCGTACACCGAAGTAACTTCGTCCACATTCGACCGGTTGAGAAGGTTGAAGGCATCGACAATCAGATCGAGGCGCATGTGCTCGCGAATCTGGAAGTAGCGAGAGATGCGCAGATCCCAGGAGTAGAGGTGGTCGCCGTAGTAAGTGTTTCGGCCCAAGTTGGCGACGCGATCGGTGACGGGATTGGTGTCGCCGTTGGCGTCGAAGCCGACGAACATGGTGAACGGCCGCCCGGATTGAGCGGTGACGATGCTGCTGAAAGCAAAATGCCGCAGCAGACTGTCTTCGGGCGCCGTCACCGTAAAGTTGGTGATGAAGCGGTGGCGGATGTCCTGGTTGGAGTTCGCACGTTCCAGCGAACGATTGTAGAGATCCTGGGGAGTGCTGACGAACGTGGTAAACGTCCCGTCATCGAGCGTATGTGAAAACGTGTAGTTCGCGTCGAGGCTGAACAATTTGCCCCAGCGCTCGATCGCCTGCAGCGTCAGTCCGTGATACACGGAATTGCCGCTGTTGTCCGTGAAGTACAGCAATCCCGCGTTGTTGTAAGCCGGGCCGCCACCTGGCGGATTGCCTGGCGCTGCCGGGTAACCGAAGAAATCCTTTCCGTCTGGATAGTTCGGCGGGGGCGCCGGCGTGGCGGTGCAATTGAAGAGATTTCCCGGCGTGATTTCCGGAACGGTTGTGTCAGCGGGAGCGCCGTGAAACGGGCAAACGTTCAAGTTTTCCGCGCGAACCAGATGATGCGCGGCGACGAACATGTAGCCCGCACTCACCGTGAGTCCGTGTCCGATTTCCCGGTCGATTTCAAGATTGGCTTGCTCGGAATAAGGAATCTTGCTGCGAGGATCGACCAAGCCGTCGCCGGCGGTGCACGACGGAGGGCAGGGGCCCTGGATGTACTGGTCGGGAACCTGACCCGTGGTGATCAACTGAGCTGCGGCGGCGGCCGGAAAGCCGAGGACGCCCGGCCCGGGCCCTGGTGTCTCCTGGTTCAGAACCCACGTAGCAACGTCCGAACGCTTCCGGATTCCGTTCACGAGTTCACCGGGAGCCAAACCGGGAAGAATCACGGGACGCTGAGGCTGGGTGATGAACAGGAAGGACAAATTGTAGCGATCGTCGAAAATTCCGAAGCCGGTGCGAACGACGGTCTTGCTATCGGGCGACCACGCCAAGCCAATGCGGGGCTGGAAGCCGTGATAGTGAGGATTGATCTGCTTCCACAAACCCTGCTCGAAGTCCCAGCGCAATCCGTAATTCAAAGTCAGGTTGTGACGCAGGCGCCACTGATCCTGGGCAAAGAGACCGTAGTACTTGTGAGCAAGCGTCTCAGAAAAACTACTTGTTTGCGATGGCAGATACGCGTTTCTCCAATCGGTTGGGATGGGAGGAGGCGTGGGAAGCTGGCCGTTGATGTTCGGTTGTGCCGTGCCCACCGGAGCGCCCCAGAACACGATCGGGGTCCCTTGCAAACCGTCATTCTCGTTCGGCCCAGGAACGGCGGGGAAAAACGGAAAATTCGCAAGCGGACAGGGCCCATCGGCCGGAGCCGACGCGAGCGGCGCAAGCGGATCTGGAGAACCGGCGTTCACGAAATTGGCAAAGTCCACAAGGCAGTTGATGCCCGGCAGGACGATGCGCATGGGCGTGAATCCGGGCCAAGTGACAAAGTTTCCTACGTAGTTGAAATCCGCGCCAAATTTTGCGACGTGGTTCCCCTTGACCCACGAAAGCGAATCGGAAACCTGGAAGCGGCTCTCGTAAATCGCATCGAGCACTCCGAAGTTGTGTCCGAAGAGGAGTGTGTTCGGAATGTCCAGATTGGGCTCGCCGGTCACGCCCGGGAAATTGTAATGGCGGCGGGCGTATTGGACGAGGACGCTGTTCACGAGATCCGGCCTGAGCGTGGTCGCCACGGTTCCTACCAGCGATTGATCGCGTAGGAACACGTCGTGGCCGCTGCTCGGCGCGCCAATGCCGCCGCCGTCGAGAGTGCTGCCAACCAGCTGATTCAGATCGCGGCCGTCTTCGATGGCGTAGCGGAGACTGAGGTGGTTGTCGGCGTTGAACTGATGATCGATCTTGATGATGCCGTAGTCGTTGTCTTTTGTTTTCAGGACGGAGCTGAGAAATTGCTGCCCGGTGAGATTGGGGCACTGCGCGAGAGGAACCGTGCAGCCCTCGGGAGCGAGCCCGAGCATTCTCTTCGCGGTGTTAATCAAGTCGGCGTTGGTGGTATTGGTTCCATCGAGCAACTGAACAGGCTGAAGGTAGGTGGTCGGATAGGTGGGCGATTCACCGCGACGCTGGCCTTCATAGTTCACGAAGAAGAATGTTTTGTCCTTCTTGATCGGGCCGCCGCCGGTTACACCGAACTGATTCTGGCGAAGGGTGTCCGATTGAGGAGCCTGTTGCAGCAGGGAGCGCGCGTCGGTGGCATTGTTTTGCAGAAAGTCGTACACCGAACCGTGAAAATCGTTGCCGCCTGATTTGGTGACGATGTTGACGATGCCGCCAAGCGCGCGGCCATATTCAGCTCCAAAGCTGCTATTGACGACGCGAAATTCGGCGACCGCTTCCTGGGGCGGGGTGGAGCGTTGTGAACCGGTTGCGGTGTTGATATTGTCCGCGCCATCCACCGTGACGAGGTTGCTGAGGTCGCGCATGCCTCCGAAGGAAACGCGCGTGACTTCAAATTCCGTAATCGTGGATTGCAAGCTGGTGCGGCCCGTGGCGACGCCCGGGGTGAGAAGCGCGAAATCGGTAAACAGGCGGCCGCTGATGGGGAGCGAATTGATTTCCTGCGCGCCAATCACCTGGCTGATTTCCGTCTTGGAGGGTTCGATCACCGGCGCTTCGGTGGTGACGATCACTTGCTCAGCGGCGGTGGCCACCTTGAGGGTGACGTCGATCGTCGCCGATTGGCCCACCGTCAGCTCGATGCCTTTGCGCAGAACGGTAGCGAAGCCCTTGAACGAGGTGGTGATTTCGTAGTGACCGATCGGGATGTTCGCCAGCGCGTAATATCCGGAATCGTTCGAGGTGGTGGCGTAGGTGCGGTTCGTCGCCGTATCGCGCAGGGTGATGGACGCGCCTTTGACGGCGCCGCCGCTTTCATCGAGCACGGTGCCTGTAAGCTGCGCCACCGCAGTACTGCCCTGCGGATAAGCGGGGCTAACGAATGCCAAGAAGCAAAGGACTGCCAGAACAGCTAGAAGACCCGATCGTACCCTCATCACCCACCCCTTTCAGGCTGAATTCGCGTCCCAAACTCTCGAATCCTAATGCAAGAGCCCGAAATGCCCCGATTGTGCAGAAGATGTAATGCCTGGGCAGTTCTTTGTCAAGACTTTAATCGTTCGAGTGTGCGCTTATCGCCCGGAATCGAAAATTCGCGCTGCTACCATTCGAACTTTCTATTTGTTGTGTACATCGGTTTTCGACCGTGCAGATTCCGACGGGGCCGATGCATACACTTCGGTCTCCGGAATCGGAACAGCTTTGTTGGGTGCGTTTGGACTGGCCATGGCGAACGTTGGTTGCAGCGGATTGCCCGGGCGACTATCGCGATTGAGAAAATAGTTTATCCAGGAACTCGTACCCTTCAGTGTGCGGTTCGGTGGAGGTATATAGGTGCGCAACTCGTCCACGCGATCTTCCGATTTGGCGCGATCGTACACGGATATCCATATGCAGGGCTTGTCCACAACCTCACACTTGCCGTTGGAGGTGCCTCCGCAGGGTCCATTGCGCAGATTTTTCGGGCAGGTCTGCGGGCAGACGTACTCCATTTGTCCCAGAACGCAATTGCCGCACGCCTGGCAGCCGAAGAGGGGAGATTTGATGGCGAACTCGGCGCGTTCGAGCGCATGCGCGGCAGACGGGCGCTTATCAATCGCGCGAAACATAGAGACCAGCAAGTTGCGGAGTTTGCCTTCGCGATTCACGGGGAACATTTGCCCCATCGCATCGAGGGCGCGGGGAACCATTGTTCGTTTTCTTGGCGGAGCAGCCGGCGTCGTGTAGAGATAGAAACCGCCTTTGGGCGCGTAGGTGAATTCGTCTGCGAGCTCTTCCCATCGCGGCGACAAAGCTTCCGCGCGCTTCATGATCCAGCGAACGTGGTCGGCTTGATGGTCTCCGCCGATGTAGGCGCCGGCGTATCCGAGCCCCCGAAGAATGGCGACCATGCGCGCGGCGCGTTCGAGCCGCAAGGCCTGTCCTTTGTCGGGCGAAGTGATCTCCGATTGTATTTTCTGGAGGAGTTCTGGCGCGACCCAGCAGCCGGGCGGGTCGCCTTTGGTCATTCTTTCGGCGGCCTTCGCGCCGAGCACGTAGACGTTTCCGAGGACTGGCGTGCGCAAGCCGCGCTCGTCGAGGTAGCGCTTCAATTCGCGGAATTTTTTCACGTCGTACCCGAGCTGCGTGACGGCGTAATTCGCGCCGGCGGCGAACTTTTTTTCGAGCTTGAGGTATTGATAGGCGCAATCGGCTTCCATGTATTTGAAGGGCGAGACGGCGACTCCGATCCAGAACGGCATTCCCGCCTGGCGCATTTCGTCGATCAGGCGGACCAGTTGCACTGAATCGAGATCGAAGATGGGCGGCGAACTAGCGGCGTCGGAGGTTTTCGGGTAGTCACCGGTGATGGCGAAAACATTTTCGATGCCCAGAGCATTTAGATCTTCGAGTGACTTTCTCAGGCCGGTGCGATCGCGGCTCGCGCAGGTGACGTGGATATTGGGAGTGAGGCCGCGCGCGCGTGCGGCGGTGCCCACTCGGATCGGATCGTGGCCGAGCGCGCCGCCCGCGTAACTCGTGATGCTGCCGGCGACGACACCTGGGACGCGCGCCAGTTGCGAGGCGACGTCGAGCAGAAGCGCCTCGCGTTTCAGGCGGCTCGCGACCAGCTCCACGACGTAACAGAATTTTCCGCCGCTCAGCGATTCGCGCAGCGGGCTCGGCAACGCCATCTTATTTCCCCAGCTCTTTGCGAACCACCTTCGTGCCTTCCACCATCGCGCAGAGTTTTGCGAAGGCGATATCGCGCGGCAGATGGAAGCAGCCGCAATCCGGCAGGATGAAGATGCGTTCGGCCGGCACTACTTCGAGCGCTTTTCGGATGCGCTCGGCGACGATATCGGCCGTCTCGACGGCCTGTGTCTTTACATCGATCACGCCAACGCCCAATTGGAACGGGGCGGGGAGAGCCTTGAAGACGCTGAGGTCTTCGCCGCCACGGCGGGCGAATTCGAGCGTCAATTGCTGGATCTTCGCGTCGAGAATTTTCGGGAACAGATATTTGTAGCTTCCTTCCCAGGAAGGCTTGCCGTAGCGATTGCCGTAGCAGATATGAACTGCGATTGTGGCGCTGACGCCTTCGACCATCGCGTTCAGCGCATTCACGCCCCAGGAAATGTCCTCGGGGAAGCCCGAGAAGTACGGCTCGTCGATTTGGATAATTCTGGCGCCGGCCTTGACCAATTCCTTTAGCTCCAGGTTCAGGACGCGGGCGATGTCCATCGCCAGAGCTTCTTCGCTCGGGTAGAACTCATTCCGAATGCGCTTCGTGAGCGAGTGAGGGCCGGTGACGCAGAACTTTGCTTCGCGGTCGGTGAACTTGCGGAGGAACCGGAAGTCGTCGGCCAGGCCGAGGGGCGCCATCGGAAGCTTTCCCGAGACTGAGCTGTCGTAAAAATCGTAGTAGAACTTTTTCGACGAGCGGTCGATATCAACGCCGGGAAGGCGTTCGACGAAATAATCAATCAGATTGTCGCGGCGCAGCTCGCCGTCGGTGACAATGTCGAGCCCGGCCACTTCCTGATCTTTGATCGCGGCTTTCACCGCCGTGTCATGCACCTCATCGAGATCGTGGCGGCTGATGCGCCGCGCGAAATATTCGGTCTTGAGGCGCTCGAGCCAGCCCGGCATCGAGTAGCTGCCAACCACCGTCGTCGGAAGAATTGGAAGAGTCATCGGACTTACTCCCGTTGCGTCGTATAGAGAATCGAAGTGCGCGAGCCTTCGCGATACCGGAATGGCGCGAAATGCACGTCGTATCCGGCGCGTTCTCCCACTTCCCGCAGCAGAACGCCGTTTACCCAATTCACGATCGAGCCGTCGAGCTTTCCGGGGCCGTGAAATCCGAGCCGGTAGTCGTGCAGGTTGGTGACGAAAATGTCTTGCACCTGCAGAAAACCGCGCGGATGAAGAAGCGGAAGCGTGTTTCGAAAACTTTCGAGAGCGCCGGAGCTCATATGAAAACGGAAATCGCTCGAAGCGTTTTCCAGAACCTCTTCCAGATGCGAAGGATTCAAGCCGGCGGGAAGATCGACATCCGGCAGATCCTCGAGGCACACCAGCCTCTCCTCCAGGCGCATCGCCTTCCAGATCTCCTGCCAGAACGTCACTCCGCGTGCCCGGTCGCCCAGAAACTCGGGCCCTGCTTCGAGTAAACGGTGAATCGTGGAATTGAGTTGAGCGACAGGCACGCCGGAGGTTTGGCCGATGCGCGCCGCTTCGGCGTCCGGCAAATAGGCGCGCACTTGGACGAGATGGAGCCGGCCGTGGCGGCGGGCGAATTCTTCATCCGGAAGATTGTCGTAAACATTGGTGAGATGAATATGAAGAATCTTGTGGCGCAGAAACGCGAGCGTCTTTCCAGGGTCGAGCGCGTCGAGGACGATGAAACTGCAGAGGTCCAGGTGATCTTTCAACGCCGGGCGCGAACGGTCGAGCGTCGCGAGCGAATAGTCTCCCAGAAGAAATTTCACCCTCGGGTAGTAGTTCGTCCCGCGTTCCGCATCGAGCGCGCGAAAGCGGTCGAGCCAGATGCGGGAACGAGTGCCCATCCCGACGCCGATTTCGAGAATGAATACTTCGGGAGGAAGCTGGTTCTTGTTTTCGAGGTCCCGCAAGAGCGTCCAAAAATCAGCCACGCAATCAGCGATCGCTTCGGGGTGATTTGCATCGGATTTGCCGCCGGGTAGCGCCTGCTCGTAGCCCTTGCCGGTCGCCTGTTCCCAATCGGAAAGCCGGTGCCAATAAAGCTTGTTGAACTCCCAGGCGATGCTGGAGCGGAACGAGGTGAAATCCTCCAGGTAGAGGCGCTCCGAGGCGCTGCCGGCGCTTGCTTGGGCGATTGGGTTGGCGCTCGCAATTGCTTGAAGCATCTGCTCCCGCAGCGCGCCGGGAACTACCTGGCGGGTATCGACGCGGATTTCCATCGCCGGTGCGGTATCGCTGCGATCGCTCATGCACTGCGTCACGGTAACGGCCTCGCGAAAGTTCTGGCGATACTGAACCCAGTCCAAATGCACGCGCAGATTTGCGAACTGGCTTTCGTCCAGATGACCCTCTGCCAGAAGCGAATACACGGCGCCCACCACGTCTTGCGCGCTGGCGGCTGCCTGTTTCCCCTGAAGATGATTCATTTGCAGGATCATTGGTCTCGAGCTTGAATCATCCCCTCTCGCCGCCTAGACGGCTACAGCCTGTTTCGACAGCACCGATTTCACTGCCTGCACAATTTTTGCCTCGTTCGGCAGCACGTAGCTTTCGAGCGGCTCGCTGTACGGAATCGGAGCATCAAGCGCCGTCACAAGTGTGATCGGCGCTTTCAAACTGTGAAATCCGTGCTCGGCCACTTCGGCTGCGATGATAGCAGCCGCAGACGCGTGGCGTGGCGCTTGATCTACGAGAACGAGCCGGCCCGTCTTTCGCACGGAATCGACGATCGTCTTCACGTCGAGCGGAGCGAGCGTTCGCGGATCGATCACTTCAGCGCGGATGCCTTCTTTGGCGAGGATTTCCGCGGCGGCGAGCGATTTTTTAACCATCCATGCCGTGGCTACAATCGTGACATCCGTACCTGCCCGCTTGATATCCGCGACGCCGAAGGGAACCAAATGCTCTCCCTCCGGGACTTCGCCTTTGTCGAGCGTGAGCATGTAATGATGGAGGTAGACCACAGGATTATTGTCGCGGATTGCGGTCTTCATCAGGCCCTTTGCATCCGCCGGTGTGGAGGGGATTGCGACCCTTAGTCCCGGCACGCCCATCATCGTGTTGTAGATGCAATTGGAATGCTGTCCCGCCCAGCCAGCTGCAAATCCGAAGCCCGCTTTGAATACCACCGGCACGCTTACTTGGCCGCCGGACATGTACCGCAGCTTTGGCGCTTCGTTGAGCACCTGATCGAACGCGACGAGCATGAATTCGCTCATGTAGAGCTCGACGATGGGACGCAGGCCCGTCATCGCCGCGCCCACGGCCGCGCCGAGTTCAGCGGTCTCTGAGATGGGCGTAATTCGGACGCGCTCCTTGCCAAATTTTTTGAGCATCGGATCGCGTTCGGTCATCGCCATATTCTGGCCATAGAAGACAACGTCGGAATCGCGCTGCATTTCTTCGATGATCGCCGTCACCATCGCTTCACCGAACACCATTTCGCGCGCCATCGGTGGCCTCCTATGCGTACACGTAGTGCAGCGCTTTGTCGGGAGCCGGGAACGGGCTCGCCAGCGCGAATTGGACCGCGTCGTCCATCTCCGCGCGCGCTGCTTCCTCGATGTTCGCCGCGCGAGATTCCGCCAGAACATTGGCGCCGACGATTTTTGACCGGAACTTGGGTATCGGATCATTCGCTCGGGCAGCTTCAAATTCCGCGCGCCGGCCATAGACTTCAATCGACTCATGCTCCGGGAATTGCGTAGGCACCGGCGGAACCGTGATCGCATTGCCGTGCGCGCTCAACCGGTAAAACTTCGATTCGATCAGGCTCGGTCCCTGGCCTGCCCGCGCGCGTTCAGCGGCTTTCGCAATTTCGTCGAACACGAGAAGGGGATCGGTGCCGTCCACCGTGACGCCCGGAATGCTGAAGGCTTCTGCTTTTTTCGACAAGGGGTGGCCGGCGGCGTGATTTGCGTCCTCCAGGCTGATGTGCGTGTAAGCCTGGTATTCGTTGTTTTCAAGGACGTACACGATGGGCAGCTTCCAAAGAGCCGCGAGATTCAGCGATTCGTAGAACGCGCCCTGCTTCGACGAGCCATCGCCGAAAAAGCAGTAGATGATCTGCCCGGGATGTTTCACCTGCGCTGTTAATGCCGCTCCTGTGGCGTGGGCGATGCTCGCGCCGATGATCGCGGACGTGCCGGGAAAATGATGTGCGGGATCGGCAAGGTGCATGGAACCGCCGAATCCTTTGCAGAGGCCGTCCCGCCGCCCATAAATCTCGGCCATCATTTTTCGCGGATCCGTGCCCAGCACGATCGGGTAGCCGTGGCAGCGATAGCTCGGCATCGCGAGATCGTTTTCACCGCGCGTGGCAAGAGCCCCGACGATCGAAGCTTCCGCACCGTCGGCGAGGTGCGTATGGCCGCGAATCACGCCAGGATGCTCGACAAACGTGCGCTTCACCCGTTCTTCGAATTCGCGGATGCGAACCATCTGCGTGTAGATCCAGATGAGTCGATCGTTTCCGAGATTGGTTGACGTCTGCATCGCTCGCTCCTTCACGAATGGGCGCTCGCCGTTGTTTCTATGTGCTCGATCTCGCAGAGCGGATCGCCCACCGGCACATCATCCGCCTCGCGCGCGAGAATCTTTACCACCACTCCATCGATCGGGGAATCCAATTCGTAGTTCACCTTCTCGGTTTCGAGCTCGACAAGGGGCTCGCCACGTTTCACTCCCTCACCTTCGTGCTTGATCCAGCGCACCAATTTTACTTTCGTCGTGCCGATTCCGCCGGATTTGGGCACTCGCAAAGTTGTGATAATGGCCGCCACCTTCCAGACAGATCTGTTACGGCAATGAAAAAAGAATCACGGTTGGCGTGCCACCCTGATCTCCGCCGTTCAACTCGAAAAACTTCGACATGAATCCCGAAACGGCCGCGACATACTGTTTTCCGCGAATCTCGTAGGTGATCACTCCTCCAGCCACCGGCCCGCCCGCGTGAAAACGATACAGCACCTTGCCGGATCCCGCATCGAGCGCGATCACGTCGCCCGCTGTTTCACCCGTAAAAAGCAAGCCGGACGAGGTCGCAGTCACTCCCGCGAGCATCGGCTTCGAAGCGTCATAGCGCCACCGCTCTTTTCCTGTGGAGGCGTCGAAGGCCGTAAGCCGCCCTCGCGCCTTGTCCCACGGGTCGAGATGAGGCAAGCCTCCCATATAGAACTCCGCATCGAAGTGCGGCGGCTTGCTGTCCTTTTGAATGATTGCGCACCAGTCATTCGCGGGCTCGAAGAGAGTGTTCGTGGCCGGATCGTAGGCCGGCCCGTTCCATTCCGCTCCGCCGAGCGGGCCGGGGCAAACGCGCACGGCATCGCCGAGCGGAACGTCTACGTTCTCGCGCGTGATGAACGGTACGGTGTAGAGAAGTTCGTGCGTGTCGCGGTCGATGAGCCGGAGCAAGCCGTCCTTTCCGGATGCGGCCACAACATTTCTTTTCTTGCCGCTCACACTCGTCGCGAACACAGGGCTGACTTGCGGCAAATCCCAGTCGTGCACATCGTGGGGTACGGTCTGGAAATACCACTGCATTTTGCCGGTGCGGACGTCCAGCGCCACGAGCGAGCTTGTGTAAAGGTTCGCCCCGGGACGCGCCTCATCGTAGAAATCAGGGGCGGGATTTCCTACCGGCACGTATATCCAGCCTTTTTCCTGGTCGAATGCAAACGGCGTCCAGACGCTCCCACCGCCGTGTGCTGCGATCTCCGGATCTTTTCCCCAGGTTTCTGATCCCGGCTCACCCGGGTCGGGAATCGTCTTGAATTTCCACACCGCTGTGCCGTCGGAAAGCCGAAACGCGCCGACCCAGCCTTTCGCGGCCCACTCGGAGCCCGCAGTTCCGATCACCACGAGATCCTGATAAATCAAAGGCGGCATGCTGAAAAAATAGCCCTGCTTCGAGTCCGCGATCTGCTGGCTCCAGAGCAGCGCGCCGGTCTGCAAGCTCAACGCAATGAGATATCCATCAGGAGTTCCGCGCACGAGCTTGCCGTCTTTGATCGCAGCGCCGCGATTTGGCGGAAAAACTTCCTTGGCGCGCGCCGTCCACAGATATTCCCAGCGCAGCCGGCAGTCTGTCGCATCGATGGCAACCGTGTAGTGAGTGGTGGTGAAATACAAGACGCCCTCGTAAACGAGCGGACTTGTCTGCGCTGGCACTCGCTCCTTGCTCTGGTACAAGCAAACCGGCCGCAGGGTTGCCGCGTTCGCAGAAGTAATCTGATTGGCTTCGACGAATCTGGCGCCGGCGTAGTCGTGATTGGGATGGAGCCAGCTCTCCTTGCTGCGGGCAGCATCATTCAATTCCTGCTGCGAGGGGCCGCCCTGCGCGAACGCCGCCACGGGCAACGCCAGCAGGGCGACCGCCGCGGCGATGCAAATCCGATCCATTGTCATACGGCCTCCGGATCGTCCCGGACCAATCGTAGGAATCTCAATCTAACTCGCGGCCTCTAGAATCGTCACCGCGCACGCTGCCAGGTCGTTGCCAAGAATACCGCCGCCATTTTCCGCCATTCCAATTCGCGCTTTATCGACTTGGATTTCTCCTGCTTCGCCACGAAGCTGAATGCATAGCTCGTTCAGCATCATCAGTCCAGTGGCGCCGATCGGATGCCCGCGCGAGACCAGGCCGCCCGATGGGTTGACCGGAATTTTCCCGCCGCGCGCCGAGACGCCCGACTCCGTGAATCGCCCGCCCTCTCCGCGCGCACAAAATCCGAGATCCTCCACCAGATGGATCTCAGCGAAAGAGGTAGCGTCGTGCAGTTCAACGAGATCGATGTCGCTCGGATCCAACTTGGCCATTTCGTAGGCGCGCCGCGCGGCAAGGACGGGTGCTCGTTCGTCCTCCCATGTGGCGTTGAATCGCCCGCCCGCGATGGCGTGCGCGCGAACGCGCACCGCTCGGCGGCGAGTCTCCTGCGGCAGCTTGCGAAGATAGTCGCGGGAACAAACCAGCGCCGCAGCCGCAGCATCACCGATCGGCGCGCACATCGCGCGTGTGAGCGGATCGCGCACCATTCGGTCGCGCAGGACGGACTCTGCGTCCATCGCAAAGCGATATTGCGCGCGCGGATTGCCGGCAGAATTCGTATGGTTCTTCGCCGCGGCGCATGCAATCTGGCGAGCGGTGGTTCCATACCGCGCCATATGCGTTTTCGCCCACAACGCATAGATATCGATCGCGATCGAACGATCCGGACTGGGCGCAAATTCCGTGCCGCATTCCATCGCGGATTTCTTGTAGAGCGTCTGCCATTTCTCGGGATCGAGCCAATCGGTGCCCTTTTCGAGGCGAACGAAAAACTCGGCTCGCCGATCGGGCGCGTGCATCTTTTCGACTCCGATTGCCAGCGAGAGCTCGCATTCGCCGGAAAGAATGTCCTTCCACGCGCCGTTGAATGCGACGCTCGCGCTCGCACACGCGGCTTCCACATTGGTCGTCGGCACTCCAGGCGGCAAGAGTCCCTCTTCGATCAAGGGCATCAGGCAAACCTGGCCCTTGACATTCGGCTGTCCCCAAAAATCGAGCATCATGTTGCTGAACCAGGCGTGCCCGATCGCGGAGCCGTCGATGCGCGCGTCTTCCAGAGCGCCGAGGTATGCGCAGCGGACGAGGTCCTTCGGCGATTTCTCCGCGAAGCGCCCCGCGGGCGTGCTGAAAATTCCGACGATGTAAACTTCGTCTGTCAATTCACGCTCCGCTGAGCCTTCGCCCAGTAAGGCTTTCGCAGCGATTTCTTGTCGGTCTTGCCTGCCGCCGTCTTTGGAATTTCCGCGAGAAACTCGATCGACTTGGGCGCTTTCACGCCTCCCAGCCTGCTCTTGCAGTGCGCGATGATCTGGCTCTCTGTCATCGTTTCGCGCTCACGCATTACCACCATCGCCTTCACGGCTTCGCCCCATTTTTCGTCCGGCACTCCGATCACCGCGCACTCGCGCACCTGTGGAAGCTCCATCACCGCCGCTTCCACCTCCGCACAGTACACGTTGAAGCCGCCGCTGATGATCATGTCTTTTTTGCGATCGACGATGTAGAAGTAACCGTCCTCGTCACGGTAACCGACGTCTCCGGTATGGTGCCACCCGTGCGTGCGAATTTCTTTCGTCGCGTCGGGTAATTTGTAATAGCCGGGAGTGACCAGCGAACCGCGCGCCACGATTTCTCCGGGTTGATGAGGAGGCAGAATTCGGCCGTCATCATCCATCACGGCCAGCCGGACCGCCGCGCTCGCCCGTCCACAGCTCCGCAATCGCTCGGGATGATCCCCGCACGCCGCAGCTGCGAGCGTCCTTTGATCGAGCCATGTGATCAGCATGGGCGCTTCGGTTTGGCCGTAGCATTGGCACATGCACGGGCCAAAGACCTCGATGCCGCGTTTCAGTTTGTCAGGAGAGACGGGGGCAGCTGCGAGCAGGAACACGCGCAGGCTCGAATAGTCGAATCGCTCCAGATCCGGATGTGCGAGCAAGGCGTAGAAGGCTGTGGGCGGCAGAAAAATGTGCGTGACCCGGAAACGCTCGATGCTCTTGAGAACCTCGAGCGCATCGAATTTCGGCAGCACCACATTCGTTGCGCCGAGAGGAAACATGGCGAACGCCACCGTTCCCGCGGCGTGCGAGAGCGGCGCCGTGTTCAGGCAGACCGGTTGCGTGCTCTCGCAGCGCCAATAGTGGCCAGCCAATTCCACCATCGTTCCCCACGCGGCGTTCGTAACCATCACGCCCTTCGCGGGTCCAGTGGTTCCGCCCGTGGGGACAAGGCCCATCAGGTCGTCCGGATTGCCGTACGGGTTCGACGAGTCCGCTGCTGCGGCCGTCGGAGCCGCACTCATGAATGCAGCGAGCGACATATCGCCGTCGCATTCGGCGTCGATGCAAATGTAGTGCCGCAAACTCGGGATGCGCTGCTTGAATTCGCGGACAGATTCGCGAAAGGAGCTGTGGTAGAAAAGCCAGGACGTCTCGACGTAGTTCATGTAGTCGATGTTGGCTTCCGAAGCGTTTCTGTAGTTGATCGGGACCCAAACACCGCCCGCCCGCAGTAACCCCAGCATACAGAAAAGCACCCGTGCATCATTCGGCGAATAAATTGCCACGCGTTCTTCTGGTTGGATTTGTGCGGCCCACATGCCGCGGGCGATTTGCTCGCTCGCATCCTTCAATTCGCGGTAGGTGTAACGGAGCTCGCCGTCGAGGATGGCGGTGCGATCCGCGTATGCCTCAGCGCCCCTGTCGAAGTAATCGATCGCGCGCATTCGATCTGGCTCTCCCTGGAGACTGCGCCAGCCGTCTGCAAGATATCCGGCAAATTCTAACTACGAATAAAATTTCGCCTTGGCGAGCCCGTAACCTTCCAGCGCATGGAGAAGCTCGCGATGCCCGAACGCTGCTGCGGGCGATGCGAATCCTACTTTGCGCGGCGCCGCGTGGATCAGGTGATGGGCTGCGAACGCCTGGATAAGTCCCGTTTGCCGGTAGGCGCAGGCGCCGAAAATCGCGACTTGCGAGGAAGCCGTAGTCCCGCGTCCGGTGACGAAATCGATCGTGCGATGCTCGCGCGCATTTTCGCGCGGAGGGGTCCCGCCCTGCACCGAGCTGGCCATTTCCGCGAGCTTTCTCTCTTGCTCGGCTTTTGGCAGCGGACGAATCTGCTCTTCGTAATGCTTTTCGGTCGCCAGGACGTTGGTCATGAGCGCGCGATCGAGAATTCCACCCAGCGTCCGGACATTCGCCACTTGCGGATGATCTTTGAACCAAATCGGGTGAGGGAACCCTCCCCACGGCAGGACGAGCTGCGTTTCGATCGAACCCGGTACAGTTGCTTCGTGGCCGGTCGCCCGGGCCCAGGACTTGTACTTGTTCTGCTCGAGATACAGCGCTTCCGTTTGAATCACCGCAAAGATGGTCTGCGTCGAGCCGAAAGTGGGAATCCCTTTGAACATCGAGAGGATCTCCAGCGTGTCGATTCCCCCGGATTCGATGCAAAAACGTGCGGCGACATCGCTCGTCGCGGACATGTAGGCAGTCGCCGGAGCTACCAGCAGCCCGCGTTCCGCAAATTTTTCGCCCCAGGTCTCCGCCACCGTTCGAATCCACGCTTGCTCGCCGCTGATGTCGAGGTAGTGGCAGCCCGCCTTCAAGCTGGCTTCGACCACGCGCGGACCGTGATACAGAAAGGGGCCAACCGTGTTGCAGACAACTTTGGCGCCGGAAAATAAGCTCACGAGTTCATCGAGCGAGTTTCCGGTTGCAGCCACTTCGTAGTCCGCCGTCTCGATTCCCGGCACGCGGCTCAGAACTTCCTCGATTTTCGCGCGGTTCCGTCCGGCCGCGATAAATGGAACATTGTATTCGCGCAGGAATTCAGCGACGAGCCGGCCTGAAAAGCCGCTCGCCCCGTACAAGACGACTGGTTTCTTGGCGCTCACTGGCATACCTCCTGCTCACCGGACGCGCCGCCCACAAGTCCCGATGCGCGAATCGAGGCGCTCGCGTCAACTGCGGGACCCGCAGGTGGCCTGTTCGGCGATATTAGGCTAAAGTCTCTTTCGTGCCAGTAGGCACCTTTTCGTAACCTGGTACCCAAGGAGAGACCTCCATGCAGGATTCCGACTGCCCCGTGAGAATCACTACCGAAATCATCGGCGGCAAATGGAAGCCGCTGATACTGTTTTTCCTGCAGGACGGGAAGCGCCGGTTCGGCCAGCTGCAGAAATTGCTTCCGGGAGCGACCAAGAAAATGCTGACGCAGCGCCTGCGAGAACTCCAGCGCGACGACATTATTCATCGTAAGGTGTACGCCCAAGTGCCACCTCGCGTCGAATACTCGCTGACTCGTCACGGACAAAGTCTGCGGCCCATCCTCGTGCTGATGTCCGCTTGGGGAAGACGGCATCGCATTCGGCACAGCGGATCGAAGGCATAGGACCAGTCATTTGAGCAGCAGGCAGAGTTCTTGCGCCGCGGCGCGCAGATGAGGAAGGAATTTGGTTTGCATCTCCTGGATGGAGACGCGTTGCGCGTGCGCTCCGATATTCAGGGCCGCCACCACTTTCCCGCTGGGATTTTGAATCGGTACGGCCATCGAACGCAGACCGTGCTCGAGCTCCTGGTCAATGATCGAGTAACCATCCTTGCGCGCTTGCTTAAGCACCTGCGTGAGCCTGGCAGGACTTACAATCGTGCGCTCGGTGAACCGCTTGAATTGGACCCGTGCCAGAATGGCTTCCAGCTCGTCGGGAGGAAGACTCGCGAGAATCGCACGTCCCATCGATGTGCAAAATGCGGGCAAGCGGCTGCCCACACCGAGATCGATCGACATAATACGCGTCACGTTTGCGCGCGCGATATAAATGATGTCGACGCCGTCCAACGTTGCGATCGAGCACGATTCGTGGAGCAGATGGCTGATGTGTTCGAGCACCGGTTGCGCCGCGGTGGCGAGCGGCATGGACGAGATATAGGAATGGCCGAGTGCGAGAATTCTGGGGCGCAGGAAAAAATGGCGATTGTCGTCCGATCCGGCGAATCCAAGTTTCGCCAGCGTGTAGAGACAGCGTCGAACGGCGGCGCGCGAAAGCCCCGTGGTCGTGCTCACCTGCGAAATCGTGAGGTGATGGCGGCGCTGCGAGAACGCCTGGATTACGGCAAGCCCGCGCGCCAGCGAAGTCATGAAATTCGGGTCGCCGGTGAACGCGTCGATGTCAGCAGATGGCGTCAGGGCGGCGGCAATGGCGCTTGTACCAGCCGCGCCAGCACCGGCCGAGCTTTGTAACGCGGCGTTCCTGTGCGAGTTGCCGTCGGGCAATTCCGTCCTCCGGATGGGCGCTGAAGCGAGGAAGGATACACGAAGTGGGCGATAGGCGCACGCTATTTCGATAATCGGCCTTGACAACCCAGAGACTGGTTGACTAGATTCGCCGCATGCACGTCGGCATTTTGATCCGCGCGCCTCAAATTTACGGGGACAGACTTGGCTGAATTTGTTTCATTGCGGGAAGCAGTTGGGAGCCTCGTTCACGATGGTGACACCGTGGCGCTCGAGGGCTTTACCCACTTGATTCCGTTCGCGGCAGGCCATGAGTTGGTCCGCCAGCGGCGCCAACGCCTGACCCTGATTCGGATGACTCCCGACATCATTTACGACCAGATGATTGGCATGGGCTGCGCTGCGCGGGTCGTGTTTTCGTGGGGAGGAAATCCGGGCGTCGGATCCCTGCACCGGTTTCGCGACGCAATCGAGAACGGCTGGCCGGCTCCCGTCGAAATCGAAGAGCACAGCCACGCGGACATGGCCGCCCGCTATCAAGCGGGCGCTTCGGGCCTTCCTTTCGCCGTGCTGCGCGGTTACGTAGGTTCCGACTTGCCCGCATACAATAAAAAGATAAAGTCGATCGCGTGCCCGTTCACGGGCGAGATACTCACGGCGACTCCCGCCATCAATCCCGATGTGACGATCCTTCACGCGCAGAAGGCCGACAAGAAAGGAAATGTCGCGATCTTCGGAATCGTCGGAATCCAGAAAGAAGCAGCGCTCGCGGCAAAGAAAGTAATTGTAACTGTCGAAGAGATTGTCGATCACCTGGGCGCGCCCGTAAACGCATGTGTCCTGCCGGCGTGGGTGATTTCGTGCGTCAGCCTGGTGCCAGGCGGCGCGCATCCTTCTTATGCGCACGGATACTACAAACGCGATAATTCGTTCTGCAAGGCATGGGACGGAATCTCACGCGATCGCGATCAGTTTCTCGCGTGGATGAACCGCCACGTCCTTGGGACCCGTGACTTTGCCGAATACCGTCACAGCATCGATGCGGAAATGAAAGTCGGACATGTCTGACGTGGATTACTCACCCGTTGAGATCATGACGGTCGCAGCAGCTCGCAAGCTGAGGAATGGCGCCGTGTGCTTTGTCGGTATCGGATTGCCGAGCGCGGCGGCTAATCTCGCGCGCATCACGCATGCACCGGAGTTAGTCTTGATCTACGAGTCGGGCACAATCGGAGCGAAGCCGGACGTGCTGCCGCTTTCAATCGGCGACGGCGAATTGGCGGAAACGGCGGATACGGTCGTCTCCGTGCCGGAGATTTTTCGCTACTGGCTACAGGGCGGCCGCGTGGACATCGGATTTCTCGGCGCCGCTCAAATCGACAAATTCGGCAATATCAATACCACGGTGATTGGGCCTTACAGTTCGCCGCGCGTACGCCTGCCCGGGGCCGGCGGAGCGCCGGAAATTGCCACCGCCGCGAAGGAGGTGGCCATCATTTTGAAACAGAGCAAGCGCGCTTTCGTCGAAAAACTCGATTTCGTCACTTCTTCCGGGCACTATCCAAGCACAGCCGGAAACGGAAAGCCGGGAAACCGCGGGCGCGGGCCCACCACGGTCATCACCGATCTCGGCATTATGCGTTCCGATCCGACGACGTCCGAGCTCGTCTTGACCGCAATTCATCCGGGAATCACCGTCGAGCAGGTGAAAGACGCCACCGGCTGGCAATTGAAAATCGCGTCGAATCTTGAAACCACGCCGCGCCCTCTCGCGAGCGAGCTGCTCGCGCTTCGCGATTTGCATGCGCGAACAGCCGCAGCGCACGGCAACGCCGAAGCGACGGAATAGCCGCAGCCACGCGGGAAGAGTGAATCGACCCGGGCGCGAGGAGTAGAATTGCCCATGGGGAAAATTCCAGGATACAAGCGGCCCGCTCCGGGCACGCAGCCGAATTACTTGCATGAGCCCTACGTTTCTTCAATCAAGCGCGCGCCGAAGCAGCCGCTCGTCTATCTGCCGCACACACTCACCGAAATCACCGGTCCTGTGTTTGAACGAAAGATCGTGGACGTCAAAGCATGCGACTTGACCAAGCAGCACTCCGGCGATCCGATGGGCGAGCGCATCGTCGTCAGCGGCCGCGTCGTCGATGAAGACGGGCGCCCGATTCGCGACACGCTTCTCGAAATCTGGCAGGCCAATGCTGCGGGACGCTATCTTCACAAGCGCGACCAGCACGATGCGCCGCTCGATCCTAATTTCAGCGGCTCCGGCCACACGATGACGGATTCCGAGGGCCGCTATCGCTTCGTCACGATCCGGCCGGGCGCCTATCCCTGGGGCAATCACTACAACGCATGGCGGCCGGCTCACATTCATTTTTCCGTGTTCGGGCCTGCGTTCGCCACGCGCCTCGTCACCCAGATGTATTTTCCCGGCGACGCTCTCCTTCCATTCGATCCGATCTTCAATTGCACGGCGGATGAAAAGGCCCGCAATCGCCTGATATCGCAATTCGATTGGGACACGACGATCCCGGTGCAGGCGCTCGGCTTCAAATTTGACATCGTATTGGGCGGCCGCGAAGCGACGCCGATGGAGCGCAAATGAGCGCCTCCGCCACCTCCTCGCAAACCGTCGGCCCGTTCTTCGTGATCGGCTGTGCTTGGCAGAATCGCGACAAAATTGCGGGCGCTGGCGTTTCCGGAGAGCGCGTGACAATCGAGGGGTGCGTGCTCGACGGCGATGGTAAGCCGGTACCCGACGCGCTGATCGAAATCTGGCAGGCCAACTCACAGGGGAAGTACGCACATCCGGACGACACTCAGAGCAAGCCAACCGACGCCGGATTCCAGGGATTTGGCCGCATCCCCACCGACGACGACGGCAAATTCCGGTTCACCACGATCAAGCCGGGCCCCACTCCGGGCCCCGACGGAAAATCGCAAGCACCACACTTGGCGATTTCCGTGTTTGCGCGCGGCTTGCTCAAGCGGCTCGTGACGCGAATCTATTTTCCGGATGAAAGTGGGAACGGAGCGGACTACGTCTTGAATCTCGTGGACCCGGCGCGGCGCGGCACATTAATCGCGAAAAAAACTGCCGCTCCCGGCACGCTCGAATGGAACGTCATCCTGCAAGGCGCAGGTGAAACGGTATTTTTCGACGTCTGAAACGGAGCTCTGTTCAGAACGCTTGCAGATACACAGATACGCCGCTAGCTCCACATCCGCCGGGCCGTTTCTGCCACCAGCCGCAGCTTGGCCCACTGCTCGTCTTCCGTCAGCAGGTTTCCTTCCATCGTGGACGCAAAGCCGCACTGCGGACTCAGCGCCAGATTCTCGAGAGGGAAGTAGCGTCCCGCTTCTTTGATTCTTTGCACCAGCTCCTCGCCACTTTCAATCTGCGGCCGCTTGGAGCTGATGAGGCCCAGCACCACGGTTTTGCTACGCGGGATGAAACGAAGCGGCTCAAATGTTCCCGAGCGGTCATCGTCATATTCGAGCAGGAAGCGATCCACATCCATCGTCGTAAACAGTTTCTCGGCGATGGAATCGTATCCGCCTTCGGCGTACCAGTGGCTCCGATTGTTGCCGCGGCATAGGTGCATCGCCAGCGTCACGCCCGGTTTCCGCGCGGCCGCAAAGCACGCATTGTCGGCTCGGATCGCTTCATCGAGAAGCGTATCGGGATCGGAATTCATTTCCGTGCGAATCCAATCGCGCCATTTCGGGTCCATGTAGTAGCTGTACCGGGGCGCGTCGATCTGAATATAGGAGACGCCCTCGGTAGCGAGCCGGGCCAGCTCCTTCTTCATGATCTCGACGATATCCCAGAGCAGCGCGGAGTGATCCGCATACACTTTGTCGGTGATGCCGCGCTTGAATGAAATTGCCGGGAATTGCGTCGCGCTCGGCAGAGTCATTTTGATCGCGCCTTTGCAATTGGTCTTCAGGAAACCCAGCTCGTGTCCGGTCAGCGGACGCACCGCGCGTAACTTTGAATTCACGATGCCGGTCACGCTGCTGGCGTGGGCGTCCTTTGCCTCTCCCGCTTTCCACGCGCGCGCCACGGAATCGCCCAGATCGAAGCCCTCGACGGCGTCGGTGAAGTCAGTCATGAAATTCCGGCGCCGGAATTCGCCGTCGGTAAAAATCTCGAAGCCCAATTCCTTCTGCTTCGCCAGAACTCGCAGAATGTTCCGGTCTTCCACTTCCTTCAGAGTCTTTGACTCCGGGCCGGACGCCCGCCGCGCTTCCAATAGCTCTGCCGGCCGCAGAAAGCTTCCCACATGATCGGCTCGAAAAGTTCCAGACATCGCTTGTTCGTCCCTTCGTTCGGCTTTCAGACCCAGAGTTTCTTGTTGATCTTCAATCCGTGCTCGCGGCAATAGCTTACGTAGTGATCGATGAACCAGAAGACGTCCAGCGTTTCGAGCAACGTGTCGTTATCGTCGTAAAATTCCAGCGACGCGTTCAGCCAGAAAAATGTCTTCATCCCGTTCGGATCGTCCGACACCAGCGTGTGTATCGCGCCGGGGCTTTCGTGTACGTAACTGCCGGGCCGCGCCACCCAGTCATATTCGAGATAACGCCAGCTGCCTTCCAGCGTGCACGCGAATACCGGTCCCCGATGGCGATGACGCCCGAGCGTTCCGCCTTTTTTCACCCACAGAATATTCGCGAACGAACTTCCTCGCACATCGAACGCCAAATGCCGAATGTAAACGTTCTCGATAAACGGAACCCACGGGGACTCGTCCTCTCCGGCGCCGATATGCACATCCGGACGTGAATATTCCCGCACGATCTCGGTGATGCTGGAATTCGTGTCGATGGGCATGCGGCCTCCTTCGGCTCGCTACAAGTGCCTTCTACGCGGAGTTTCGCAGCTTCGGGGGGGTGGATGCTAGCACAAAAATTGGCCTTCGAATCGCAGCGGGGCGAATCCAAGCGCGATTTTCGATTGTTTTCTGCACGAAGCGTTCGATTATCGTCAAATTCACGCGTGGCGATGGCCGTCCAACCGAACAATTCGTTGCGAGTCATGTGTTAGCATTCGCGCGCATTTGTGAGCTTGCTCATTTCTTCGCCACAGACAACGGGAGAATCCATGGGGCCTGTCAGAGATTTCGATCGCAGTGCGCGAAACGCATTCTGGATCGCGATATGGGTGCTCGTCTCATCCGGGATTGCCGCGCCGCCGGTTCGGTGCCAGTCCGAGGGCGGGTCGGAGGGCCAATTCCAGCGTCAGTCCGAGCGTCAGTCCCACCATCGGTCGAAGACCCAGACGAAGAAGATCATCATCGACACCGATCCCGGCACGGACGATGCCCTGGCGATGCTGCTCGCATTCAATTCACCCGAATTGGATGTTCGCGCGATCACGATCGTGGCCGGAAACGTCACGGCCGAACTGGGGCTCGAAAACGCTCTCAAGGTGGCGAGTCTCGCGGGCCGATGCGATATCCCAGTGGCTCGTGGCGCCGCCGGTCCGCTTTTCCAGAAGCTCAACACCGAGGAATTCTGGAACGGCCGCATCGGGCTGGGCGGCGCCGAACTGCCGCCGTCCAATTGCAGCGCTGTTCCCGAATTTGGCCCGGACCTGCTGATTCAAATGATTCATCGCTATCCGCACGAAATCACGCTCGTGCCGATCGGCCCGCTCACCAATATCGCGCTCGCGGTTTCGAAGGATCCAACGATAGCGCCACTCGTCCAAGGTGTCGTCCTCATGGGCGGCTCGATTACCGGCGGGAACGTGAACGCGGCAAGCGAGTTCAATATTCACAGCGACCCGGAAGCGGCATCGATCGTCTTCAATGCCGGCTGGCCGATCACGATGGTTGGATTGGATGTGACGGAACACACTCTCATCACAAACGCGGACGTAGCTCGGCTCGAAAGCAAATCGGGACCGGAAGCGCGATTCGCTGCCGCCGTTGCGCGATTTCAAATCGGAACCTATCAAGGTACTGGTTTCGGCGGCGGTGCCGTGCATGACGCGCTCGCCGTCGGCGCCGTCATTGACGCTTCATTTCTGAAGACACAAGACATGCGTGTAGAAATCGAAACGGACGGGAAATTCACGCGCGGCGAAACGGTAGGGAACCGGGGAAACGCAATCGACCGTGTCGTGCCAAGAGGCGATCGGCTCGAAACCGTGGGCGTCGATACAGTTCAGCCGAATGTCCATGTCGCCGTAGGTGTCGATTCCACTCGATTCATCCAGCTTCTGGTAGATCGCCTCAGCGGCAAGTAGCATGGAGCCCTCTTTAGCGTCCGGAAGCATTCTTCGTCGAGAGCCGATTTCTGCCCTCGCGCCTCATCAATCAGAAAATACGGGGATTGCAGAACTCCGTAACCGAAGGCCTCCTTGGTTCGTCAAAGTCCTAGGTACTAGCCCACTGCCCGAAGGGAGTGCACCATTAGGCGTCGGCATCACCCGGCTGCTGGCTGGGCTGCCCGAATCGAGCTTCAGCAGACATTTCCCACACATGTCCTGATTGCCGTTCCGGCTGTCGATGTGCTGAAATGACTTTCAATGGATACGAACACCACTACAACCGCGGTACCCAATCCGCCAAGCTCCAGTTCACCTGAGCACCGCTATTCCAGTCGTCACGACGAGCCCAAGAGCCATTGGTGGGTTTGGTTCCTCCTCGTCGTTCTTGTGATCGGCGGCATCATTTACTACCGCCATTACCAGGCGGCAAAGGACGCGGCCGCGAAGGCCGCCTCCGCAAAGCAGGTTCGCCCCATCCCGATCGTCGCGGCAACGGCGCGCAAGGGCGACATTGGCGTGTATGTCGAGGCTCTGGGAGCAGTGACTCCCGTGTATACCGTCAACGTCACCAGTCGTGTGCAGGGCCAGGTGATGAACGTGTTCTACCGCGAAGGGCAGATGGTCCGCAAAGGCGATCCGCTGCTCGAGATCGACCCGCGCCCATTTCAAGCGGCGCTTACGCAAGTAGAAGGGCAGCTGGAACACGACGAGGCGGTGTTGGCGGAAGCCCGAATCGATCTCGATCGCTACCAGGCGGCCTTCAGCAGAAACGCCATCGCCAAGCAACAGCTCGACGACCAGACGCAAATCGTCAAACAAGACGAAGGCACCGTAAAAAATGATCAGGGGCAGGTTGCGAACGCCCAGGTGAATCTGGCCTACACCCACATCACCTCGCCCATCGATGGCCGCGTCGGACTTCGCCTCGTCGATCCCGGCAATATGGTCCAGGCGAACGGGACGACGCCCCTGGTTGTCGTCACGCAACTCACTCCGATTACCGTGATTTTCAGCGTCGCGGAAGATTATCTCGCGCAGATCCAGCAACAGCTGCGCCACGGAAGCAAACTGCGAGTTGACGCTCTCGACCGCGCCCAAGAGAAGAAGATCGCGCAGGGAACTCTTCTCACTCTCGACAATCAGATCGACACCACCACCGGCACCGTCAAGCTGCGAGCGATGTTTCCGAATACGGACGATGCGCTCTTTCCGAACCAATTCGTGAACGCGCGGCTCCTGGTCGAAACAAAGCCGGACCAGACCCTCGTGCCCACGCAGGGGATTCAACGCAATGCGCAAGGTCCGTTCGTGTATCTCATCAAGGACCAGAAAGCAGCCATGCGAACCATCAAGGTTGGCACCACCGATGGGGATACCACGTCGGTGGAAGGCATTCAGCCCGGCGATGTGATCGCCGTCAACGGTTTCGACAAACTACAGGATGGAAGCCCGGTCACGATTCGCAAATCCGCCAGCAAAACGAATGCGAACGACAGCGCCGGGGAAACCCCGTGAACCCGTCTCGCCCGTTTATTGTCAGGCCTGTCGCCACATCGCTGCTGATGGCTGCGATTCTTCTCGCCGGAATTGTGGCGTTTTTGCAGTTGCCCGTTTCGGCCCTCCCGGAAGTCGATTATCCGACGATTCAGATCATCACCTTTTATCCGGGTGCGAGTCCCGACGTAGTGGCGTCGGCCGTCACCGCTCCGCTCGAGCGGCAATTCGGCCAGGTCCCGGGCCTGAATCAGATGACGTCCACCAGTTCCGACGGCAGCTCCGTAATCGTCCTCCAGTTTGCACTCGAACTCAGTATCGACGTAGCCGAACAAGAAGTGCAGCAGGCGATCAATTCAGCGCAGACCTACCTGCCCTCCGACCTGCCCACCCCGCCGCTTTACAGCAAAACGAATCCGGCCGACGCGCCCATCCTCACCTTGGCTCTCACTTCGGACACGATCCCGCTCTCCCAGGTGGAGGACTTGGTTGACACGCGTTTGGTTCAGAAGATTTCGCAGCTTCCGGGCGTCGGATTGGTCAGCATCAGCGGCGGACAAAAGCCGGCCGTCCGCATTCAGGTGAATCCCACGGCGCTTTCGCACTATGGAATCAATCTCGAAGACGTTCGCACCGCCATCCAACAAACGAGTATCGATCTCGCGAAGGGCAATTTCGACGGTCCCCATCAGGACTACCAGATCCAGGCCAACGATCAGCTCCTGACCAGCAAAGACTTCAAGCCGGTAGTGATCGCTTACCGCAATGGAGCTCCGGTCTATTTGTCCGACGTCGCCAACATCATCGACGGCTCGGAAAACGTGAAGCAGGCGGCCTGGATGAACGAAACGCCCGCCGTCATCGTCAACATCCAGCGGCAGCCTGGCGCCAACATCATTCAGGTGGTCGATCGCATCACGAAGCTGCTCCCGCTGCTTCAGCAAAATCTGCCCGCGTCGGTAAAAGTCGTCGTGCTCACGGATCGCACGATCACGATTCGCGCCTCCGTGCAGGACGTGGAATTCGAATTGATGCTCACCATCGCTCTCGTCGTGATGGTGATCTTCCTTTTCTTGCGCAGCCTTTCCGCCACGATCATCCCCAGCGTCGCCGTCCCGCTCTCGCTCGTGGGAACCTTCGGCGTGATGTATCTCGCCGGCTACAGCCTCAACAACCTCACTCTCATGGCCCTCACGATTTCCACCGGCTTCGTCGTGGACGACGCCATCGTGATGATCGAGAACATCGTCCGGTTCATCGAGGAAGGGGACTCGCCGCTCGAAGCCGCGCTCAAAGGCTCGGAGCAAATCGGTTTCACCATCGTTTCTCTCACGATCTCCCTGATTGCCGTGTTGATTCCGCTGCTCTTCATGGGCGACATCGTCGGCCGCCTCTTCCGCGAATTCGCAATCACCCTCAGCGTCACGATCCTCGTCTCCGCCGTCGTTTCGCTCACCCTCACCCCGATGATGTGCTCGCGGCTGCTGCGCCACAAAACGGATGCGCAGCGCGGCCGTTTCTACGAAGCCTCGGAGCGCGCTTTTCAGCGGATCATCGATTTCTACGGCCGCACTCTGCAATGGGTTCTCAAGCGCCAGACCGCCACGCTGATCGTCGCCGCCGCCACCCTCGTCCTCACCATCTGGCTCTACATCCTGATCCCCAAGGGATTTTTCCCCGTGCAGGATACGGGAATCATCCAGGGCATATCCGAAGCGCCTCAATCCATTTCATTCGACGCGATGTCGGTGCGCCAGCAGGATCTCGTGCGCATCATTCTCAAGGATCCCGCCGTCCAGAGTGTCTCCTCCTTCATCGGTGTGGACGGCACCAACACCACCCTCAACAATGGCCGCATTCAAATCAATCTCAAGCCGCTCGACGAACGCAAAATCAACGCCTCCGATGTAATTCGCCGCCTCCAGCCGGAGCTCGAAAAAGTGGACGGCATCACGCTCTTCATGCAGCCCGTACAGGATTTGACGGTCGAAGACCGCGTCAGCCGCACCCAGTTTCAATACACCCTCGAAGATCCCGATCCGAGCGAGTTGAATCAATGGACCGCGAGGCTTGTCGAAAAATTGAAAGCGCTGCCCGAACTCCGCGACGTCGCCACCGACCAGCAGACCTCCGGCCTCGCCGCCTCGCTCGTAATCGACCGGCAAACCGCGTCACGCCTCGGCATTTCGCCCCAGATGATCGACCAGACCCTCTACGACGCCTTCGGCCAGCGCCAGGTCTCCACTCTGTACACCCAGCTAAATCAGTATCACGTGATCCTCGAAACGATGCCGGATTTCCAGACCAATCCTTCGAAGCTGCAGAACATTTACGTCCGCTCCGGCGCTGCGCAGTCCGCTTCCGGCTCCTCCACTTCCACTTCGTCCGCCACCTCCACAAATTCAAACTCACCTTCAAACGGCGTCCTCACCACCGCAGCCTCCACCGCCACCGGCACTCCCTCCGGTCCCAGCTCGAACGCCACCGGAGGTTCCGCGAATCCGCAGCCCAGCACGGTTCTCAACGGCGCAGCCGTTCCGCTCAGCGCGTTCACTCACTTCGAATCCCGCACCGCGCCCCTCGCGATCAACCATCAAGGCCAGTTCCCGGTCGTCACGATTTCTTTCAATCTCGCGCCCAACGCTTCGCTCGGCGAGGCCACCAGGGCGATCGATCAAGTTCAGAAAGACATCAAGATGCCGCTCAGCATCCAGGCGGCTTTTCAGGGTACCGCCGCCTCGTTCCAGGCCTCGCTATCGAACGAGCCCCTCTTGATTCTGGCCGCGCTGATCACCGTCTATATCGTTCTGGGCATTCTCTATGAGAGCTACATTCATCCGATCACCATTCTTTCCACGCTACCCTCTGCCGGAGTCGGAGCCATTCTCGCTCTCATGATCACCGGGCAGGAGCTCAGCGTAGTCGCGCTGATCGGCATCATCCTTCTCATCGGCATCGTGAAAAAAAACGGCATCATGATGATCGACTTCGCGCTCGAAGCCGAACGCAAGGAAGGGAAGAGCTCCACCGACGCGATCTACCAGGCCTGCCTGCTTCGTTTTCGTCCCATCATGATGACCACCATGGCCGCGTTGCTCGCCGGCTTACCTCTCGCTCTCGGCACCGGCATCGGCTCGGAATTGCGCCGGCCGCTCGGCATCTCGATGGTCGGCGGACTGATCTTCAGCCAAATCCTCACGCTCTACACCACGCCGGTGATCTACATCTTTTTCGACCGGCTGGCGCTCCGCTTCAAAGGCTCTCGTGAGAGCGCAAGCCGCGGCGGGGCCATCCCGGCGGAGCAGTCATGAGCCTGTCCTCTCCATTCATTCGCCGTCCGGTCGCAACCACACTGCTAACCGTCGCCGTCGCTCTCGCCGGTGCCGTCGCGTTCAATTTCTTGCCTGTCTCTCCGCTGCCGCAGATCGATTTCCCGACGATCTCCGTCGGCGCAGCCCTGCCGGGAGCAAGTCCGGAGATCATGGCGTCTTCGGTTGCGACGCCGCTCGAGCGCCAGTTCGGCCGCATCGCCGGCGTCACTGAAATGACTTCGTCCAGCAATCTGGGGACAACCAGCATCACCCTTCAATTCGATCTGAATCGCGACATCAACGGCGCGGCGCGAGACGTTCAGGCCGCGATCAACGCCGCGCGCAGCTATCTGCCCGCCAATCTGCCGAGCAATCCCACCTACAAAAAGGTCAACCCGGCTGACGCTCCGATCATGATCATCGCGCTCACTTCGGACGTTTACGATCGCGGGCCCTTGTACGACGCAGCTTCCACGATCATGGCGCAAAAGCTCTCGCAGATTCCGGGTGTTGGCCAGGTCACCGTCGGCGGCAGCTCACTGCCCGCCGTTCGCGTCGAGCTAAACCCCGTGCAATTGAATAGCTATGGTCTGGGCGTGCAAGACGTTCAAAAAATGTTGAGCGCGCAAAACGCCAATCTCCCCAAAGGCCAGCTCTCCGACGGCATCACTACCGCCGACATCCTCGCCAACGATCAGCTATTGAAAGCTGATTTTTACAAGCCGCTCATCGTCGGCTATCACAAAGGTGCCGCCATCAAGCTTTCCGACGTTGCCGACGTCGAAGATTCCGTCGAAAACATTCGCGCCGCCGGATTCGTCAACGGGAACCCCAGCGTGCTGGTAATCATTTCCCGCCAGCCCGGCGCCAACATTATCGATACCGTGGACCTCATCTACTCCGAACTCCCATCCCTGAAAGCTTCCATTCCTTCCGCCATCAAGCTTACGGTCGTGCTCGACCGCACCACCACCATCCGCGCTTCCGTGCATGAAGTCGAACGCACCCTGCTGCTGTCGGTTTTTCTCGTCATCCTGGTCGTGTTTTTCTTCCTGCGGAATTTCCGCGCTACTTTGATTCCCAGCGTCGCCGTTCCCGTCTCGCTGATCGGCACCTTTGGCGTCATGTATTTATGCCACTACAGCCTCGACAATCTTTCCTTGATGGCCCTCACCATCTCCACCGGCTTCGTCGTGGACGACGCCATCGTCGTGATCGAAAATATCACCCGCTATCTCGAGCAGGGTCTGAGTCCCGAGGAGGCCGCCCTCCGCGGCGCCAAGGAGATCGGCTTCACCGTCCTCTCCATCAGCCTTTCGCTCGTCGCCGTCTTCATTCCCATCTTGCTGATGGGTGGAATCGTCGGACGTCTCTTCCGCGAGTTCGCGGTCACGCTGTCGGTCGCGATTCTTGTCTCGCTCGGCATTTCGCTCACCACCACTCCGATGATGTGCTCCCGTCTCTTGAAACGTGAACGGCCCGAAGCACACGGCCGTTTGTATCAGGCCAGCGAAAGATTCTTTAGCTGGATGCTGCGCACGTACGAAAGCACGCTCACCGTCGTTCTTCGCCATCCGGCATTCACGCTGATGGTTTTGCTCGTCACCATCGGCGTAAACGTTTACCTGTTCAGAATCATTCCGAAAGGGTTTTTCCCCTTGCAGGACAATGGCACCGTCTTCGGGGGCCTCCAGGGCGCCCAAGACATCTCCTTCCAGGCAATGCAGGCGGACGTCAAGACTTTCGTGGACATGATCCGGAGCGATCCGGCGGTTGCGAATGTCATGGCCTTCACTGGCGGCGGGGGCGCCACGAATGGCGGATTTATTTATTTGGGACTCAAGCCGCTCGATCAGCGAAAAATCAGCTCTAGCGACGTGATCAATCGTCTCCGGCCCAAACTCACATCCGTTCCCGGAGCAACGGTGTTCCTGCAGGCCGGTCAGGACTTGCGCATCGGCGGCCGCCATAGCAATGCTCAGTATCAATACACGATTCAAAGCGACAATCTGAACGATCTCGTGAAGTGGGGCCCCCTGCTCCTCCAGCAGATGGGAAAGCTTCCCGGCTTTGCCGACGTCAACACCGACCAGCAAAACAGCGGCCTGCAGGCTTCTCTTGTGTACGATCGAGTCACCGCGTCGCGCCTGGGCATCACTCCGCAGTTGATCGACAACACCCTCTACCAGTCATTCGGCCAGGCTCAGGTCTCCACCATGTACACCTCGCTCAACCAGTATCACGTCGTCATGGAAGCCTCCCCTCAGTTCTGGCAAAGCCCCACCGGGCTCAACAATGTTTACATTCGCACCCCAAAGGGTGGCGAGGTGCCGCTGAGCGCGGTTGCGCACTACGAGCCCACTACCGCGCCGCTCTCGGTTAACCATCAAGGCCAGTTTCCGTCCGTCACGATCTCATTCAACCTCGCCCCCGGCGTGGCGCTGAGTGACGCAGCCGAAAAGATCAACCAGCTGGAGCAGTCGATGGGCATGCCCGCCACCATCCACGGCATGTTCTCGGGAAGCCTCCAGGCATTTCAATCCTCGCTCTCCACGGAGCCGATGCTGATCGTTACCGCCCTCCTCGCCGTTTACATCGTCCTCGGAATTCTCTACGAGAGCCTGATTCATCCCATCACCATTCTCTCCACGCTTCCCTCCGCGGGCGTCGGCGCCGTCCTTGCGCTCATGCTTTTCGGCATGGATCTCAGCGTGATTGCGCTCATTGGAATCATCTTGCTGATCGGGATTGTGAAAAAGAACGCGATCCTGATGATCGATTTCGCCCTCGCCGCCGAACGCTACGAAGGCAAGAATTCCGAGGACGCCATCTTTCAGGCTTGCCTGCTCCGATTCCGGCCCATTCTGATGACCACGATGGCGGCCTTGCTCGGAGCTCTCCCGCTTGCCCTCGGCACGGGTACCGGTTCGGAACTCCGGCGTCCGCTCGGCGTCGCAATCGTGGGCGGATTGATTTTCAGCCAGATGCTCACTCTCTATACCACTCCGGTCGTTTATCTCTACATGGATCGCTTGCGCCTCTGGTGGGCAGGGCGGCATCGTCACAGCGGAGCAGCTTCTGCTCCGCAGGAGACAGCCGGATGAGCTTCGAGGAACTACATTCGATGAACGAAAATCCTAAACGCGAAATACCCGGCACTAAAACCGCGCGCGTGCGGGCACGAGTCCGCCTGGTTCGCATATCGGCTGCTGCCATCGCCGCCGCTCTGCTGGGTGGTTGCACCGTCGGCCCGAAGTATCACACGCCGCCTGCACCCACGCCCGCGGCCTACAAGGAATTGACTCCGGCGAATTACGCTGCAACCGACGGCTGGAAGGTCGCCCAGCCGAATGACGATGTCCTTCGCGGCAAGTGGTGGGAGATGTTCAACGACTCGCAATTGAATGCGCTCGAGGATCAGGTCAACGTATCCAACCAGAGTATCGCCGCCGCGGCCGCCAGTTTCTTCTCCGCTCGCGCCATGGTGAAGGAAGCGCGCTCGCAATATTTCCCCACCGTCACCACCAATCCCTCGATCACCAGAATCCAGCAGTCCGCTTCGCTCCGCACCACCACCACGGGCTCAGGCTCCGGATCCGGCAGCGGCTCCGGCTCAACCAGCAATCCCGCTTTCACCGAGTATTCGCTGCCATTTGACGCCACCTGGCAGCCGGATCTCTTCGGCCGGATTCGCAACTCGGTTCGCTCGCAGGTGTACGGTTCGCAAGCCAGCGCCGCCGATCTCCAAAATGTCCGCCTCACGGTCCAATCCGAAGTGGCCGTCGATTATTTTTCGCTCCGCACGCAGGACGCGCTCCAGCAACTACTCGATTCCACCGTCATCGCCTATCAGGAATCGCTCAAGCTAACCCAGGCCCTCTACGAAACCGGCATCGACTCCGACGAAGCGGTCGCCCAGGCGGAAACGCTCCTTGAATCCACGCAGGCGCAAGCCACCGGCGTCGGCATCACCCGCGCCCAGTTCGAACACGCCATCGCCGTTCTCGTCGGCAAGCCCGCTTCTGAGTTTTCGATTCCCGTCGAGCCGCTGAAAGCCAAGCCTCCCGCGATCCCATTCGGCATTCCTTCGCAGCTCCTCGAGCGTCGCCCGGACATCGCCTCGAGCGAACGGCTCATGGCGCAAGCCAACGCGCAAATCGGTATCGCCACCGCGGCCTACTACCCCACCGTTACCCTCAGCGCTTTGGTGGGTCTGCAAAGCTCTTCTGCCGCCACTTGGTTCACATGGCCCAGCCGTTTGTGGTCGGTAGGCCCGGCCCTCGCCGAAACTCTCTTCGATGCCGGCCTGCGCCACGCAACCGTCCAACAATTCAAGGGCGCCTACGATCAGACGGTCGCCAACTATCGCCTCGCCGTTCTCACCGGCTTCCAACAGGTCGAGGACAATCTCGCGGCTCTCCGCCTCCTCTCGCAGGAAATTCAACAGCAAGACACCGCTATCCGTTCCGCCGAGCGAAACTTGAAAGTCGCAACCGACCGCTACCGCCTCGGCATCGATCCCTACCTCAACGTCATCACAGCCCAGACCCTCCTGCTCTCCGCCAAAGAAGCAGGCGTCAACCTCCGCAATCAGCAAATCACTTCCAGCGTCCAGCTCATCGAAGCCCTCGGCGGCGGCTGGAACAAATCGCAACTCCCCTCCGGCCAGCAGCTAATCGCCAAGCTCCCCTGATGGGTCTCATCGATCGCAGTCTTACGTCCGGCCACGGCTCTTCACCCTGAGGCACGAAGTCCAGCCGTGCCGCAGCATCACAACAAGAATGCGGCTTTAGCCTGTGAAGCTCCCCTTTTCGCAGCTACCGTCGGCCACATCCTCAGTAGGGGCACGGCATGCCGTGCCCTCTCGACCGGCGTCGACAAGCTGCCTGAGAGCTGCGATGTCGGTTGCGACCGCTGTTGCCTCGTGGGTCGCCCCTTGAGGGGCGACATAGCCAAAACCAACAAACAGGGGCTTTATCCCCTGAAGCAACTCGGCTCTCCCAAAGGAACAAAACCACGAGACCGCTCCCCAAACACTTGCCGCCGAACTCGTCTTTCACCGCAACTCCGCCCCGATTCGCGTGTATCATTGTTTATGTTCATGCAACCTCCGGACAAAAAAATTCGTCCCATTATCTGGAAGTTGCATAACAATTGGTCCGTAACACTTATAGGGAGGGGAGGGCAATCCTAATGAAGAAAATCATACTCTTTACATTACTGTTGCTGTTCTTCGCAGCTGCTGGCACCGCCAAAGCCGATCCCAAGCCGATCAAGCTGTTTCTGTCTCCGGCATCCACCATTTCGAGCGCCGACCTGATGAAACACATCGTCGAAAAGTGCCCCAACGTCGCGATGACGCTCGATTCCAAGAAGTCCGACTTCATGCTCGAAGCAGGCGGCTGGTCCGGCAACTACAAATTCACCGTCTACCAGCATGGCGGCGTCGCGGTCTATAGCACTACCACGCGCATGCTCAGCAACGCGGTGAAAGACGTCTGCAAATACGTCAACGTCCCGAAATAGCCTCGTAGCTCGCGATCCGCTGCGATTCCGTCGTCATTCATCGGCAGCCTCGCCGATTCTTGCGGTGAGGCCCGCCCGCTGTGGTATCTTTCTGCGCTTTCGGGAGCGTCCAGGTGCCTTCGCACGGTTTCGAATCGACAAGAAATTTCGCGGCAGCGATGACTTCACGCGATCCGCTCGCGGCCTATCGCGACCGTTTTCACATTCCGCACGGGCCTGACGGCGCCGAATGGACCTATCTCACCGGCCACTCGCTCGGCCTCCAGCCGAAGTCGGTCCGCGCCCACGTCGAGCGCGAGCTGCGCAACTGGGAAGAACTGGCCGTCGAGGGCCATTTCCACGGCCCGCAGCCATGGGTCCCGTACATCGAGCTTCTCACCGAACCCACCGCCCGCCTCGTGGGCGCGCTGCCGAGCGAAGTCGTGGTGATGAACACGCTCACAGTGAATCTCCACTGCATGATGGTTTCCTTCTACCGTCCCATGCGCGAGCGAAATAAAATCGTCATCGAATCGAACGCTTTTCCCTCCGACCAATACGCCGTCAAATCCCAAATTCAATTTCACGGCTATGATCCCGCCTCCTCCCTGATCGAACTCGCGCCCCGTCCTGGCGAAACCTCCATCCGCACCGAAGACGTCGAAGCCCTCCTCGATCGCGAAGGCGAAAAAATCGCGCTCGTTATGCTCGCCGGCGTCAACTACTACAGCGGCCAGCTCTTCGATTTCAATCGAATCACCGCCGCCGCCCGCGCCAAAGGCTGCATCGTCGGCTGGGATCTCGCCCACGCCGCCGGAAATGTTCCTCTCGACATGCACGGCTCGAATTGCGATTTCGCAATCTGGTGCACCTACAAATATGTAAACGGCGGCCCGGGCTGCATCGGCGGCTGCTTCGTCCACGAACGCCACGCCCGCGATTTCAATCTCCCTCGCTTCGCCGGCTGGTGGGGACAGGACAAGCCCACTCGATTCCAGATGGGCCCCGACTTTCATCCGATACCAGGCGCCGAAGGCTGGCAGCTCGGAAATCCTCCGGTTCTTGCAATGGCCGCTCTTCGCGCCTCGCTCGAAATTTTCGACGAAGTCGGCATGCCCGCCCTGCGCAAAAAAAGTGTCCAGCTCACCGCCTACCTCGAATATCTGCTGCACCAGCGTCCTTCGCGCCGCTACTCGATCATCACTCCCTCCGACCCCACCCAGCGCGGCGCCCAGCTTTCGCTTCGCCTCCACGGGAAAGGGCGCTCCGTCTGCGACGCGCTCAAAGACGCAGGCGTGATCTGCGACTGGCGCGAGCCCGACATCCTCCGCGTCGCTCCCGTGCCGCTCTACAACACCTTCACCGACGCCTACACCTTCGTCGAAAAATTTATCCCCATCGTCGAAGCCTGACCGAAAGCCTCAGCACTCGCACGTCCGCGCACAATCGCACCAACGCCCCCAGACCCCGTGTTATATTTGTAATTCGAATCAATCGGTCGGCACGAGTGAATCGTGCGCAGTCACGAATCGGAGACAAGCATGAAAATCGCAGTTCTCGGTGGAGACGGTTATTGCGGCTGGGCTACAGCCCTGCATCTCTCGCAAAAGGGCCACGAAGTCGCCATCATCGATAATTTCCTCCGCCGCCAGTGGGACGACGAGCTCGGCGTCCAAACCCTCACCCCGATCCGCCCGCTCGCAGAACGCCTCCGCGTCTGGCAGATGCGCTCCGGAAAGACGATCGAGCTTTTCGTCGGCGACGTCGCCGATTTCGACTTTCTCTCTTCGATGATCAAGCAGTTCGAGCCCGACGCCGTCGTCCATTTCGCCGAGCAGCGCTCCGCTCCTTATTCGATGATCGACCGCAAGCACGCTGTCTTCACCCAGGTGAACAACGTTCTCGGCACCTTGAACGTACTCTTTGCAATTAAGGAACTCCGCCCCGATTGCCATCTCATCAAGCTCGGCACCATGGGCGAATACGGCACTCCCAATATCGACATCGAAGAAGGCTACATCGAGATCGAGCACAACGGCCGCAAAGACGTTCTACCGTATCCCAAGCAGCCCGGCTCCTTCTACCATCTCTCCAAAGTCCACGACAGCCACAACATCATCTTCGCCTGCAAAATCTGGGGCATCCGCGCCACCGATCTGAATCAGGGTGTGGTTTACGGCACGATGACTGACGAAATCGCGCTCGATGAGGCGCTCATCAACCGCTTCGACTACGACGACGTCTTCGGCACCGTCCTCAATCGTTTCTGCGTGCAGGCCGCCATCGGCCAGCCGCTCACCGTGTACGGCAAGGGCGGACAGATGCGCGGCTTCCTCGATATTCGCGACACGGTTCGCTGCATCGAGATCGCCTGCCAGAATCCCGCCGCGCGCGGCGAGTGCCGCGTCTATAACCAGTTCACCGAACAGTTTTCGATTCTCGATTTGGCGCACATGGTGGAAACGGTCGGGAAAAAACTGGGGATGAACATCGAAATCGACCACTTGCCGGACCCGCGAGTCGAAGCCGAAGAGCACTACTACAACGCCAAGCACTCCAAGCTAATCGACCTCGGCCTCCAGCCGCATCTGCTTTCCGACGCCCTGCTCGATTCGCTCGTCAATATCGCCCTGCGCTACCGCGATCGAGTTGACGCCTCTCTCATGCTGCCGCAGGTCAACTGGCGCGAGCCCCGCAACGATCGCCGCCTGCAAATGAACATGACCGCCCGCGCCTCACTAGGTGGCCGCACCCGCCGCGCCCCAACCTCAACAAAAAACAAAAAACGTTAGCCTCCGGTAGGGGCGGGTCTAAGACCCGCCCGCGTAAACCACCGTGCGCGATCCCAGTTTTTGTACCGCCGGCTTGCCCTGAGGCACGAAGGGCATCCCTGCTTGCCGCGCCGCCTGCTGGCGGGCCGGCGCTTTTTGTCCCTAACGCCTACGCCGCGTTCTCCGGGCGCATCCTAACAAACGCCCGCCTAAATCCTCTCGCAAACCATCCGCGCCGCCTTCACCGCGCTCACCACTTTCCCCGAAAAAATATGCAACTCCCCCGGTGCTCCATCCTGCACGTACAAAGTCCTTCGGTCCTCTTTCGGATTATTCTCCACCACCCGAATCGTCCACCTCGACCCGATATACTTCGCGTCAATCGACTCCGGCACCGCCAGCGCCGAATCCTTTCGCATCGCATCAAACCGCGAAAAACTCGCCTGCTCCCAATCCGGCCGATTCAGCAATCCGGCATACTGCGCAGGAATCGCCTCCTTCGGATCCGTCGTGGTCCAGTGATTCGTCAATTTCGCGGAACCAAAAAGCGATCGCCCCGAGCTCCCGTACGGATCAAACGCCGTAAACGGCCCATCCACTACCACCAGCGACAGATGATGCAGCGCCGCAGGAAGCTCGATCAGAATTTTTTCCGCCACCTGATACTTCGCTGCTTTGAAAATCCCCCGGCTCGGCCCCAGCCCGTACGTCGCCCACACCACCCAATCGAAATCCCCGCGCATTTCCACGCTGAACGCCCGCTTTTCCACCGGAACGCGAAGCGCGCGCAGCCGCTCCGTAACGAGCCCCCGCAAAATATCCGGATCGTAAATGCTCTCTTCCACCTCGTAGCACTTGTCGATAAATCCGAAATTCATCCATTCCGGCCGGCAATCCTTAAAACCAATCCCGAATTGCGACATCACCTGCTCGAACAGCGCCGGTGGCGTCACCGACTCTTCGTGCGGAATCGCATAGTAGTGACGGCTGTTGCGCACCACCGCCGGCGCAAACGTCTCGGAAAATTCCGCTCGCGCCTCGATCGTCTCTCGAATCGTTTCCGGACTCCGCGGATAGTGGTACCCCGAATGAATCCGATACTGATTGATCGCCGAAGCAGCCTGCAAAATTCCGAGCGGATCGAAAAGACGGACGTCAAATCCGCGCTCCGCCAGCCGGATCGCAATCGTAGTCCCATAGATCCCCGCTCCGGCGATCGCAATTTTCGATTTCATCTCGTCTCTTGCCCGTAGGAAATGTTACTGGTCAAATATCACCGACGAAATCCTTCTGGAGAAATCTCACCGCGGAGAATTCGTCGCGCCGTTCGCCGCCACCGGCACCAGCATCCCCTGCCGGATGTAGTAATCCACGCCTCGCCAGCGGATCGTCCGCCGCCCAAAACTCACCACCCAAATCAAAAACGCCATCGCATCCCACACCGGAATCAGCGGCATCTTCTTCCACAATCCCTTCTGCTTCATCCCCCACACGCCAATCATCCACGTAATCAAAATCCTCATCACCAGATATCCGCCGAAGTAAGCCGCCGCCACCGCCGCCGTCGGATGCGTCGCAAACGCCACGATCGCCCACGGCAATCCCCACGTATAAACCAATCCGAAATGTCCCCACGGACGCATCAGCCGCATCACCGTCATCCATCGCGTCCGCTTGTACAGCAGTTCTTTCATCGACTGGAAATCCGCCACCGATTCCACCACGTACGGCAGCAGCTTCACTTCCAGCCCCTGCGCCGCCACCAGTTTTCCCGCATACACGTCGTCCGCCGGCCGGTTCTCGATCACCTCGTATCCGCCATACCCCTCCACGCTCGTCCGCCGCGTCACGATCGTTTGCCCAAACGTGAACTTGATCCCGTCCAGCTTCCACGCCACCATGATCCCCGCGAAAAAATCCGAAATCATTCCCACCGATTGCAGCTCTTGGATCAGATTCGTTTCCTTCGTCGACACATACAGGCACGTCGCCGCTCCCACGTGCGCATCGCGAAATGGGGAAGCCACCGTCCGCAGATAGTCCGTCCCCACGCGAATATCGCCGTCGGTAATCACGAAGAGGTCGTGCTGCGCCTCATTCGTCAGCCGCACGAGCCTCGCCACTTTGTCGTTGATCGCATCGCGCCCCGATCCGAAAAGCAGCCGGATTTTCCGCTCCGGAAAATCACGGATCACTTGTTCCAGGATCGGCAGCGCCGGATCGTCCCGGTCCACGCAAAACAGAATTTCGTATTCCGGATAATCCTGCCGGCAAAAACTCGCGTAATTCTCATGCGCGTCCACATCCAGCCCCTTAATCGGTTTCAGGCAGCTGATCGGAGGCAAAAAGTCCGTGTTTCGCCCGGCATGTTTCCGTGCGTCATGGAAGTAAAGCGCGGTGCTGTACACAACGAGGAAGTAATAAATAAACGGAATGGCCGCAACGCCCAGAACGATGTATGCAATCGCCGTCAAATGTCCCTGCACTCCAGGAGGCTGTAACCGCAAATCCGCGAAACTCTACCACAAAATCAGCCCCTTCCGCCTGTCCCCCGGCAGTAGGGGCACGGCATGCCGTGCCCTCTCGCCCAACTGCTACCTTCCCGCCACTCACCGTCGTTTTCTCGTAGCCCGCATTTGCTGCCCACAGTCTCCAATCTTCCCCCGGTAGCCACGACGAGCGCATTATCTCGTCGTGGGCCTTTCACACGTTCGCCCTCATTTCACAATTCCCCAGGCGTCGAATCCCCAGCGCCGTAGGCGCGAAAGCAATTAGCCCAGCGCGCAAGCACTGGGTAAACTCATCGCGCGAAGCGCACCCACTCGCGGCGCATTTCCCGCGAGCCTTTGGTGTTCTCTTCGTGTGCGACGCCCCCCCACCGAAACCTATCCTCGTACCCGCCCCACTTCAAGTAAACTTCCGCCCTAAGCTCACTATGAAAATCACCGCCATCCGAAGGCCCCGCCCATGCGCATCGCTGTAACCGGCGCCACCGGCTTCCTCGGCCGCGCTCTCGTTCGCCGCCTGCTATCCGACAACGCCGCCCTCCAAATTCTCGCCCGTCCCTCGCAAAAATCTGCCCGCCTTCTCGAAGACTTCGAATCCCGCGGCGCAAAAATCATCCCCGGCGAACTGCACGACGAAGACGCCGTCGCCCGCGCCATCAAAGACGCCGAAATCGTTTACCACCTCGCCGCAAAAGTTGACTCCTCCGGCTTCCCGCGCGATTTCATCGAAGCGAACCTCCAGGGCACCGAAAGAATCCTGAAAGCCGCGCTCGCCCAAAAAGTCCGGCGCGTCATCTACACCAGCTCCATCGCCGTCTACGGCCTCGCACGTCCCGGCCTGCCCATCGACGAATCCACCCCGTTCGACGACCGCCCACGCGAGCGCGATCTCTACGCCCAATCCAAAATCCTCGCTGACCAGTTCGCCACCGCCTTCGCCGGTGAGACGGGCTTACCTCTCACCATCCTCCGCCCCGGCATCATCTACGGCCCCGGCAAGCCGCTCCCCATCGCACTGCTCGGATTCCCGGCTGGCTCCACAAACGCAATCTTCGGCAACCCCGCCAATCGTTTCCCCCTCATCTTCATCGAGAACCTAATCGACGCCATGCAGCAAGCCGCCGCCGCAGACGCACCGCAACTCCAACAATTCATCCTCCTCGACGACGATAACCTCACTCTCGGCGCCTATCACGCCGCCCGATCCGCCGCTGACGGCACCAAGCCCCTGTTCCTCCCCACCTGGCCGGTCCAGCTCTCCGCTGCATTCGTTGACACCGTCCGCCTCCTCTTCCCGCGCTCGAACCCAGCCCTATCGCAGCACCAGATCCAGCGCTCCCTCCAGGACCGCCACTACTCAACCACCCACCTCCGCAAATCCCTAAACTGGTCCCCCACTATCTCCCTCGAAGCCGCTCTGCAAAATTGCCAAGCCGTAAGCTAATTCCAGTAGGGGCACGGCATGCCGTGCCCGCGTAAACTACATCAACCAGCTACCCATCAACTAAATCCGACAATAAGCCGTCCCCAGGTAGCCACGACGAGCGCCTCCCCTCGTCGTGGGCCTTTGGTGGCACAGGCACTCATGTTCGCCCTGAGGCACGAAGGTCCTGCGCTCCGCCAACCCCAATTCCAATCTCGTACGCCGCGAATCATCGCCTTCCGCGGTGGCCGAAGCGTCGGCGAATGTCGAACAAAATAACTTCTATATCCGCCCCAACCGGGCAAGGTCCGGAGATTTTTTTCTCGACCTTAAAGCCCCTGCTATCAAGCCTCCAGAGATTCGTCACACCAATTACGATTTGCAATCACCAGTTCCCGTATGCTACCGTCACCCATGAGTTACGACGATGACTGAAAATTCGAACCAGCCAACGGGCCCCCGCAAATCTGCGTACCCCCCTGTCGATCTGATTTGCCCGCGCGAAATCGCTCGGCGCCACCCTGTCGTCATCCGTGGCTCAGAGCAACACGGCCGAACCCTTGCAAGCGTAACGACTCCCCAATTCGTCAAACTCTGCGCTGAAAACAAGTCACTTCCGCCCCAATTTCTAATCGCGAATGCGCGATTAGAATTCCGCCTAACTCCAACAAAACAAACCTCCGGCACAATTTCTAATCGCGAACAGATCGCGATTTCTCATTCGCAGGGCGCCCGACTGCCTATTCTCCTCGGAGGGTCCGCGGCACCGCAGGCCACCAATTACAAGTCACGAGTCACGACTCACGCCGTTCTAATCTACGGTGCCGCGATTAGAAACCCTCGCAACTCGTTGAAAACATGACCCCGACCCCTGTTCTAATCTACGGTAAAGAGCAACTTTCATATTTCGGTGTGCCGGTGCCACCCGCCACAATAGGTTGTGGTTCGCCGCCATCGCTCGCTCGCCCCGATTCCGCCCCCGCGCCGCCGCCGCCCTCAAGTCCTCAGAACGACTTGACTTGCCGCCAGCCCTGAGCGCAGCATCAATGACTAATCTTTCTGCTCGAATCGAGAATCCTGGCTCGCCATCGACGCAGTTGGCTTCACGATTTTTGGAGATGGAGTAGATGCAAAGGAAACTCATCGATCGGCTGCTTTTGCCGGCCATCTTCGGCCTCACCACGGTCATCGCCGCGCTCATTCTCTGGCAACTGCTCCTCGGCCATCGCCGCGCTGAAATTCAAGCCGCCACCAAAGAGCAAGTTCTCTTCGTCCGCACCAAAACCGAATCCGAGCTGAAAGCCAGCATCCTGCTCCTCGAACAATTGGCCGGACGCTGGCAGGCTCGCGGCCACCGCAACGATGCCGACATGGAATCGGACGTCGCCCTCGCCATGAGCGGATACCCCGCCTATGAATCCATTGAATGGGTCGATCCCTCCGAACATGTCCAGTGGGTGACGCCGCAAAAAGGGAATCAGGCGGAGCGCGGCGCGGATCTCAACAACGACAAGTTTACGGCTGCTGCCCTTCACGCAGCCGCCGAGAGCCACAACGTGGTTGTCACTCACGCGGTGCAGTTGCCGAAGGGTGGCAAAGGTCTCCTCGTCTGCGTGCCCATTTATTCGAATGACAAGCTCGACGGGTTTCTTCTTGGCGCCTTCCGGTATCAGGATTTGCTTTCGTCGATTCTCCAGGACGTTGCTCCCGACTATTGGGTAGAAATTTACGATGGAGGAGAGGAAATCTACAGTCGCTCCTCGGGCAGCCCGCGCGACAGGAAGTGGGTGCAGACAGCCGATATCCAATTTCAACAAATCACTTGGCAAGCCTACGCCTGGCCCAAGCCCGATACGCTGGCGTACACACGTTCCCCATTGCCGCAGGTTTCATTCATCGCGGGAATATTGCTGGCAGGGATGCTCGGATTCGCCGTGTACATGGCGGAAACCGCCGAGCTTCGCGCCAAGGCGCTGGTAAAGGCGAATAAGAATCTCGAGAAAGAAATCGCCGGCCGCGAACAGGCCGAAGACGCGCTGCGCCAGGCCCAGAAAATGGAAGCGGTTGGGCGCCTCGCCGGTGGCGTAGCCCATGACTTCAACAACCTCCTCATGGTTATTCGGGGACACGCCGCTCTTTCGCTGCGCAATGTCGGTGTGGATGGCTCGCTTCGCAGGGAACTCGACGAAATCCTGCAAGCCACCGACCGCGCCTCTTCGTTCACTCGCCAGCTCCTCGCCTTCAGTCGCAAGCAGGTCCTGCAGCCGCGCGTGCTCGATCTCAACGCTTTGACCACCCAGGTCGCCGGCATGCTTCCTCCCGTTCTCGGAGACGACATCAAACTCACCATCGAGCTAGATCCAAATCTCGGCCGCGTCAAGGCCGACTCAGCCCTGCTCGAGCAAGTTATTATGAATCTCGTCTTCAACGCGCGCGACGCCATGCCCGAAGGTGGCGAGATGACGATTCAGTCCCTCAACACCGAGCTTGGCGAATCGTCTCTCCCGGCTCATCCCGGCGCGCACGTCGGCCCCTACGTAGTGCTCGTGATTCGCGATACTGGCCACGGCATGAGCGAGGAGACTCAATCGCACATCTTCGAGCCTTTTTTCACCACGAAAGACAGAGGGAAGGGCACCGGCCTCGGCCTCGCCACCGTGTACGGCACCGTCAATCAGAGCGGCGGATTCATAAGCGTTTCCAGCAAGGTCGGCACGGGCACTGAAATCAAAATTTTTCTGCCGCGCGTCGAAGATCCGATCGAAGTTCCCGCAGCGCCCGAAGCTCCGGTCCAATCCCGCAAAGGTGAAGGAACGATCCTCGTCGTGGAAGACGACGACGCGGTTCGCCGCATGACGCGTGAATTTCTGAAGATCGGCGGCTATACCGTGCTCGAAGCCCGCAGCGGCGCCGACGCCATTCAATTCATGGAGCGCCGCGAGCAGCCGATCGATCTGGTTCTCACCGACGTGCTCATGCCCGGCATGAAAGGGCGCGAGCTGGTCGAGCGGCTCGCAAAACTTCGCGCGGGAATCAAGGTCCTCTACATGTCGGCGTACACAGAGGATGCTGCCATCAATATCGGCGTCTTGAGCCCCGGCACCGCGTTCATCGAAAAACCCTTCAGCCCCGAAGATCTTTCGAAAAAAGTGCGCGAGGTACTCAGCGCGAGCGAAAACGGAGCCGGCAAGACGCAGCTTCGCTACACCTGATCCCCAACGCGATTCCGCTCCCAGAAAATTTCGCACAAAAAATTCCGGCGGGCGTTCGCGATTATTTTTTGCTCTTCTGCAACGTGCCGACGAATCCCGGTCCGGTGATCGATCCGTCGTCGTGAATCGCCCACGCGGTTTTCTCGCCCTTGCACGTGAGGTTCAGATTTTTCTCCGCCACGTCGTACGTGCACTGTTCGTTCTCGCCCATCATCGAAAGCGCCGCCTTGCCGCCCGATTTCAAATCGAGCGTCACGAGTCCGTTCGCGTTCGTGTAGGTTCCCGTGATGCCCGCGCCGCACCCGGCCATTGCCAGCGCCAGCGCGGCCGCGATCGATGCAGCACGGATGTTTCGGAAGAATGTGTTGTTCATGTTCCCCTCGCGATGGAGCGTTCGCTGCGGCTCAATTATTTTCCACCGCTTGCTGCGCTGTTCCTCAACGGTTGCTGCGCGCAAATCCGAATGCTACGATTCGGCATTGGCCTTGCGTTGCAGGGTCTCCGATTCCGCGCGATACCATCTGCGCGGCATCGGCATTCACTACGCATTGCGCAAAGGGGCGCACAGAATCGTCATGCCGCTCCGAAATTCTCGCCCCGAACGCAAGCCCGGCATGGGTGGCGCGAAGCCCGCGGCGCCGGAGTCGCCCGAGGAGCGGCGCAACCTCGATCAGCTTTTCAGCGTCACCTACGAAGAGCTTCGCCGCCTCGCGTCCTCCGTGAAGCGCGGCGACCCGAGCGCCACTCTCAGCCCCACGGCTCTCGTCAACGAAGCGTGGCTCAAACTTTCCAAGTCTCCGGGATTCACATCGGCATCCCGCCTGCACTTCAAGCGCATCGCCGCGCGCGCCATGCGCCAGCTCCTGATCGAGGCGGCTCGCCGCCGCAACGCGAACAAGCGCGGCGGTGCGGATGTCACAGTCACCTTCGACGACTCATTCGATGAGAAGCCCTCTTCGGGGCAGGATCTCCTCGCGCTCGATACCGCTCTCGAGGAACTCGCCCGTATGAATCCGCGCCAGGCCCTTATGGTCGAAAGCCGTTTCTTCGGAGGCTTCGACATGGCGGAGACGGCCGAGCTTCTCGAAGTGTCCGAAGCGACAGTGCTTCGCGATTGGCGAGCGGCGAAGGCATGGCTCGCTCACGAACTGCGCCGCGCGCGCTGACTCGTCACCTGCGCTTTGAGCGCCTTAGGAATTCATGATGGACAGCACTCGCTGGGATCGCATGCAGGCCATCTTCCACGGCGCCGCGGATCTGCCGAAGTCCCAGCAGCGCGCGTACCTTGAATCGGCGTGCGCCGGCGACGAATCTCTGATTGCCGATGTGCAAGCGCTGCTCGATGAGGACGCCAAAGGCGCTTCGCTCCTCGATCGCGACATGGCCGATGTCGCTCATGAAGTTCTGGACGACCCGGCCGCGCGAACTCTCACGTTCAAGGAAATCGGCCCGTACCGAATCGTGCGCTTGCTGGGCGAAGGCGGAATGGGCGTCGTCTATCTTGCCGAGCGCACCGACCTTCACAGCCTGGTAGCGATCAAGATTCTTCGCGACGCTTGGGTTTCTCCGGCTCGCCGCGAGCGCTTTTTGAGCGAACAGAAGACCCTCGCCCAGCTCAATCATCCATCGATTGCTCGCCTCTACGACGCGGACACACTTCCCGACGGAACGCCGCTGTTCGTCATGGAATATGTCGAAGGCGCATCGCTCATCGACTATTGCACCGAGCACGCCTGCTCGATCGATGAACGCCTGCGATTGTTTCGATCGGTCTGCGAAGCGGTGCAGTACGCGCACGGGAACGCGGTGATTCACCGCGATCTAAAGCCGACCAACATCCTCGTAAAGACGGAAGGAAGCGTCCGGCTGCTCGACTTCGGCATTGCGAAGCAGCTCGAGAGCATCGATGCGCCCGCCGACGTCACGCGCACGGGCTTGCGATTCATGACTCCTGCGTACGCTTCACCGGAATTGATTCGAGGCGATCGCGTCGGCATCCAATCCGATGTTTATTCGCTCGGCGTGATCCTTTATCAATTGCTGAGCGGCCGCCTGCCATTTGATATTTCCAATCGCACGCCAGCGGAGGCCGAAGCGGCCATCCTCAAGGGGGAGCCCGTCAAACCATCCATTGCAGCACAGCATTGGCTCGATTCCGCTGTCCCGAATTCACAACTAACTGCAACGGTCGGCAAGTCTGCCTGGGCGGACCTCGATGTCTTGTGCCTCACGGCCATGCATAAGGACCCGGAGCGGCGCTACCGTTCGGTGGAAGCTCTGATTCGCGACATCGATCATTACCGCAAAGGCGAACCACTCGATGCGCAGCCGGATAGCCTTCGCTACCGAGCGGGAAAATTTATCAGCCGCAACCGGCCCGCGGTCACCGCCGCTGCGCTTGTCAGTTCCATCGTAATCGGCCTGGTGATTTTCTACACCCTGCGACTCGCGAAAGCCCGCAACGCCGCTCTTGCCGAAGCGTCCCGCACCCAGCGCATCGAACAATTCATGCAGGATCTCTTCCAGGGCGATGCGGAATCTACCGGCCCGGCCGACGACCTTCGAGTCGTCACCGTTCTCGAGCGCGGCGTGAAGCAGGCGCGCGCCCTCGATGCCGATCCCGAAATCCAGGCCGATCTTTATCAGACTCTCGGCACGATGTACGACCAACTCGGCAAATACGATCAGGCGGATGCGCTCCTGAAATCGGCTCTCAATCAGCGAAAAGCCGTCCATGGTGCGGACAGCGCCAAAGTGGCCGAAAGCCTGATCGCGCTGGCTTATCTGCGAGGCGATCAAGCTCAACTCGAAGAAGCCGAGCAGCTCGCGCGGCAGGGACTCGAAATGAGCAAGCGGCATCTGCCGCCCGGCGATCCAATCGTCGCGCGCGCCACCATGACTCTTGGGCGCACGCTCGACAATCGCGGCAAGTATGCCGAAGCCATTCCGATTCTCGAGGAAGCTGTCCGGCTGCAATCGGGCCCCAAGGGAGTTCCCGCCGATCTTTCGGCCACGCTCGGCGAGCTCGCCAACACGCACTACTATCTCGGCCATTACGACATATCCGAATCGCTCAACGAGCGCGCGCTCCAAATGGACGAACAAATTTACGGCGACCGAAATCCCAACGTCGCGCAGGACCTCACCAACCTCGCGGACATTCAGTATCAGCGGAGCCACTATGCCGACGCCGAGCGGCTTCAGCGCCGGGCGCTCGACATCATGAAAGCGTGGTACGGCAGCGATCATCCGGAAACGGCTGACGACATGACGATTCTGGGAAAGTATCTGATCGCGGAAGGCCGCGGAGCGGAAGCGATTCCGCTGCTCCGCGAATCTCTCGGAGTCGCCGAGCGCCGGTATGGAAACGTGCATCCGAGGGTTGCTCTCGCCGTGGGCGAACTCGGCGCGGCGCTTCAGCAGCAGGGCAATCTCGACGAAGCGGAAGCGGATTTCCGGCGCCAGGCTGCGATTTACAAATCGGTGTACGGAGAGAAAAATCAGCAGCTCGCGGCCGCGATCGTCAATCTCGCGAGCGTCTATGCGGATCGAAAAGACTATGCCCAGGCCGAGCAGTTGTATCGCGACGCGCTCAAGCTCTACTCCGAAGTGCTGCCACCGGGCCACTTGAATATCGCAATCGCGCGCGTGAGACTCGGCACCGCCCTGCTTCGCGATCGCCGCTATGCCGATGCGGAGACGGAGAGCATCGCCGGCTACGATCTGCTATTGAAGCAATCAACGCCGCCGGCCAGGTGGGTTCTGGTCGCGCGCAACGATCTGATCTCCGAATACGACGCGCTGAATCAAGCCGAGAAAGCCGCAAAGATTCGAGCGCAACTCGTTGGTCCGCCGGCAGGCTCGAATCCCGCCAAGAACTAACGGACGCAGTTTCGCATCGCGTAGCTTTTTTTTGAAGATCGTAGTCCCGCTTGCGTGCGGGCAAATCCTGGATTTCGCGCCAGGACGTGCGCCACTGGCGGAGTGAACATCGCTTCACATTCGCTCCCTATTGGTGGCGAGATTGAGGAAACCGGATGCCCAGTGCGGAATTGCCACACTTTGCCTGATGCCGCGTAACTCCAATCCGCATAAGGCCTTACTGACGGGATGCGTCGCATGCCGTGGTGAGGGTCCTGTGGCTATCTGATTGCAATATCTCCCGTGCGGACTACCTGAGCCAGTCGAGAATTCGGCCCATTCAAAAATTTTGCTCAGGTAGCCCGCGCCAATACCAGGGAACCCCACGAGTGTGCTTCGAACCGGAGTCGTCTGTGGTCGGCCAGGAAAATAACCAAATCACCGAGCGTGGCGCCGCGATATTGCTCGGACTCTCGCTCGCGGATCTTCGCTGGTTTTCCCGTCGCGCCGGTCTCGGCCAAATCGAATCCAACTCCGCCGATGGCCACCTGGTTTTCACTTACGACGAACTCGCGCAGCTTTCCGCGATGTCTGCTCCGTCCGCCGACTAGCTCGCGCGTCTGAGTCCCTCTCAGTCCTTCGCTTTCTCTACCCGTACCTTTCGCCGACTGTGCCAAACCCGTACTTCCGGCCAGTAGTTCCGCGGCACGCTCCCTGCTAGCCTATTTATTCCGAACCACACAATTATGACTGCGCAGAGACATTCATTCGCGCTGGTCCCGTTAGCGCTTCGTAGCGCCGAGTCCTACATACTTCTCTGCGTGCTTCTAACGACGGCCAACCTGAACGCCTGCACCGGCTCGGCCGGCTCTCCGAAGTCGAATCCCGGTCCGCCACCAGCCGTCTCGATTGCGATCAATCCGATGTCTGCGTCCGTGATGGAAGGCAGCGGCAAACAGTTTTCCGCCACCGTTACCGGCACCACCAATGAGAGCGTAACTTGGTCCGCCACCGGAGGCACGATTACGCCGGGCGGTCTCTTTACCGCAGGCAACACCGCCGGAATATTCAGCGTCACGGCGAAAAGCGCGGTGGATATTTCGAAGTCAGCCACCGCGCAAGTGACTGTGACTGTGCCAGCGCCACCACCGCCTCCACCACCGCCGCCCGGAACCGCGTCGTCGATTCAGAAAGACGGCATCACGTGGACATTGAGCAAGGCCGTGCCCGTCGGGCAATTTGTTACCGGCGATTACTACGTCGTTGGTCCCGTTACGATTACGGCGATCAGCCCGGCGCCGACAACTTCGACGCCGTATTTGAATGGTTCAGTCTTGAATTTGCCGACGGCCAACGGCAAGAGCGGATTCGATTCTCGTTTGAATGACGGCACGGACGAGTCCTGGTGGTTCGACTCGACTCTTCGGTCGTATCCGCCGATTACGCTGAAGCCCGGCGATGTGCTGGTTTCTTCCATCAGCCTCGGGCAAATTCACACCGATCCCGAGGTGATGCGCGCATCGGACAAGAGCGCGAGTCCGGTGAAAACTGTTTCGGTGCTTACCGTTCTAGCGGCGGCGCCGTCCGCAGATGCATTCCGGCCTTCCTATTGCGACCGCAGCCAGACGATTTATCACGCGGGTTCGCTGCAGCGCGATCTGCTGCCGTCACTCGCGCCGCCCAATCCTTCCGGAACGCCGACCCTGGCGCAGTTCGAAGCGTATTACCGGCGGCCGTGGATCGATACGAACGCGTTTCTATTTGACGCGCCCGCCGATTACATGCCGAGCTACGGGCAGCATGTCGCATTCGCCGATTCCTATGCTTCGCTATTGCTGATGCTGAATTTTTCTGCCGATCAAAAGGTGAATCTCACGAACTACTTCGTGCAGTACGGCATCGACCTCTACGGCTGTGCACAGGCGGGCTACGGCTGGCCGGCATTTGGCGGGCATCGCAGCGGCAGGAAGCTGCCCATTATTTTCGCGGGGATTCTGCTGAACAATAGCGGGATGAAGAATGTGTCGGCCACGTTCCCGAATATCTTCGGCGAGGACATGCAAACGGTTTACGTGAATCAGCTTCCGCCGGCGGGGACGTTTACCGCGGCGTGGCAGGGAGCGAAGGTGATTTACGGCGGGCATTATGGAGTGAACGCCGATGGAAGCGTGGTCAGCGCCGGACTCTACGGTCCTTACGAGCAATTGCAGCCGGCGAATTGGCCGCTGATCAATCCGAATGAACAGCTGGGCGAAGCGTATCGCCGCTGCTGCACGTCCGTTTCTTGGGTGGGCGAGGCGCTCACGATTCACCTGCTTCACGCCGAAGCGACCTGGAATCATCCGGCGTTTTTCGATTACGTCGATCGCTGGATGACCGAGGACGATACGCAAGCGGTCGTCGAGATCAAAGCGCAATCGGGCTTCGACTATAGCGCCAACTGGGAACGCCAGGGGCAAACGAGATTCTGGCTGCAAGGCGAGTTTCCGCAATATACGTTCGTCGACGATATGTGGAAAGCCTACCGGTAAGATCGAACCAACGACATGGCGCGAGCTACGCCGTCTTCCAATCCGCGGGGGGCGAGCTGATGGCCCAGAATTCCGGCGCTGCTTTGCTGAACTGAATTCCCACGGTCGAGAGGCCGGCGTAAGGAGGGCCCAAAAACGCGATGGTGGCTTCGTGCTGATCCTTGCTTTTTAGATTGGTGAGCTTGATCGTCTGGCCCAGTTCCACTTTCGCCGCCAGGACGATCAGCGCTCCGTGCGCGCTGACGGTCACCGTGAAGGTTTCTTCTTTGAATTCCTGCGAGCCATTCGACTTGCCTTCAATGAAGAGCGGGACATCAAGCAACACTCTTTCGCTACGCCGCGTTCCATGCATGGCCATCGATTCGCCGCCTCAGATTCGGATTCGCCTGTAATCACTCTAAACTGCAAACGGCGAGCGGCGCATCCATTCTCTCGCGCGGTTTCGTTTCTAGTAACCCGGGCGAAAGGCCAGTACGAGGCGAACTGCCAGCGACGTCCATTCGCCAAATCCGGAGCGCCTACAATTCGCGCAGCGCCAGCACCACCGGCCTTCGCGCCGCCCGAATCGCAGGCGGCACGCCACCGATCAGGCCCATCAAGAGCGCGAAGACAATTCCAATTCCGAGGAGTATTGGCGTCACGCGAAACGCAAACGCGAGGTGCGAAAACGTCTGCCAGTTCATCGCGCTCGTAGTCAGGCCGTTCAGGGGCAAAATCGCGGCGCAACCCACGAGCCCTCCTACGAACGAGATGAAGAGCGCTTCGAAGATAAACGAGATTACGATCGCGGCCGCTCCAAAACCGATGGCGCGCATCGTCGCAATTTCGCGCGATCTTTCGGACACCGCCGAGTACATGGTATTGAGTGCGCCAAAAATCGCTCCGACGCCCATCACACCCGCTACGAGCGTGCCCAGCACCGTGATCAGCGTGGTCAGACCGCGGGATTGCTTTTCGTAATAGTCGATTTCGCGATCCACTTGCACCTGCATGCGCGGGTCGGAGGTGAGCGAGTCTTTCAATTGGCTCAGCGCCGCAGGTGAAGTGAGCCGTGCGGTGATCGAAGAAAAAATATTTTCCGGACGCTTGTAAACCTGCGAGAGCACTCGCGCGTCGCACCACACTTCGGAATCGAACGCGCTGCCACCGGCATCGAAGACTCCGACCACCGTCCAGTTGCCGCCGCCGAAGCGCACCGAGTCACCGAGCTTCAAGCCGCCGTACGTGGTTGGCACGTTTCGCCCGACGATCAATTCGTTCAAGCCGGGCTGAAAGAAGCGGCCCTGCGCGATGTGCACGTTTCTGCGAACTTTCAGCGCGTTCGGTGAAACGCCTCGCACTTGTACGTTCGCGTCGGTGCCCGTCGAAATCAATGGGAAGGCGGCGATCACCACCACCTCGGGACTCACGAGCGGCTGATCGCCGTCGCGCGCGATTCCCGGCGAATCCTGAATCACTTTCACCTGGTCGAGCGGAACAGTGCCATCGATTTCGCCGGTCGAACCGGCACGGCGGATCAGCGCATTGTCCGCCGATCCCGAAGCCACGAGCGTTGCCTTGAAACCGCGCGCCAGCGAGAGCATCGCGATGAAAACGCCGACCGTGCCCGCGATTCCGAGCACCGCTACAATCGCCGAGACCCAGCGAGCTCGAACGCTTCGAAGGTTGTAAACAATCGGAATCGCCATTGCTCAAACCCTCCGCAGCGCGTCAACCACGCGCAGCCGCATCGCCGATGTTGCAGGAAGAATTCCCGCAAGAATGCCTACCGCGAGTGTTACGCCGAACCCCAGCAGGATCATCGGTCCCGGCAGATAGAAGAACGGCAGAAAGCCGTGAGTGGGATCGCCGCCGAGCGTCATTAATTTGCAGAGACCCAATCCGATGGCGCCGCCGATGGCTGCAATCAGGAGCGACTCTCCGAGAACCAGAAACAGAACGAAGCGATCGTTGAAGCCGACGGCTTTCAAAACCGCGAGTTCGCCAATACGCTCGCGAACGGCGATTGCCATCGTGTTGCCGGTGACGAGCAGAAGCGTGAAGAACACGACGCTTCCGATCGCGAAAATCAAAAAGCCGATGTTGCCGAACTGTTTTGCGAAGTCGGACGCCAGTGCTTTCTCGGTTTCCGTTTTTGTTTCGTACGGCGAATTTGCAAACATCGTGTCAATCGTCTTGACGATCTTCGCGCCATCATCCGGATTGTCGAGTTTTAGCGTGTACCAGCCGACCAGACCTTTGCCGTATTGGCGGCGCTCGTCGAGGTACTTGTAATGGAACCAGAACTGCGTCAGATCGTCGTTGTCGCGCGAGCCCGCGTAGATGCCGCGCAGGTTGAATTCCCAGTCGCCGGGATAAATGGCTCCCTTGATAGGGACGCGATCACCCACTTTCCAGCCGAATCGCTTTGCGATTCCCGAGCCGGCGATCGCGCCTTCGCGGTCTTCGAGGAAGGCTTTCCACTGATCTTCGGGAATCTTGAATTCAGGAAATACCACAAGCTGGTTTTCAGGGTCGATCGCGAATTGCGGAAAGAAATTCCTCTCGTCCTGATAGACGCCGCCGAACCAGTTGTCGTAGGTGATCGCCTTCACGCCGGGAATGTGCAGAATCTGGTCGCGATAGGAATACGGTAGCGGCTGAATGATGGAGGTCTTGTTGATTACATCGAGCCGGTCCGCGCCCGCCACGTCCACTCCCTGATTGAACGCTCCGTGCACGACGACTAGCAGCCCGAAAAGGAATAGGGCGACCACGAACGACCCGATCGTCAAAGTTGTCCGCAGCTTTTTGCGGAAGAGATTTGCCATGATCAACGATGAATATTTCATGCGAGGCTCCCGGCTGTTGTCGCCATGCCTTCGACGAGCACGCCTTTGTTCAGGTGCAGCGTTGCCTGGGCGCGCTCGGCGGCCATTGGGTCGTGCGTGACCATCAGAATTGTTTTGGAGTGTTCCTTCGAGAGCTGCGTCAGGATGCCGAGGATTTCATCGGCGCTTTTGCGGTCGAGGTCGCCGGTGGGCTCGTCGCACATCAGGAACGTGGGATCGGCGACGATGGCGCGGGCGATGGCCACGCGCTGTTCTTGCCCGCCGGAGAGCTGGCGCGGGTAGTGATTCATGCGGTCCGCGAGATTTACAACGGTGAGCGCGGTCTCGACGTGCTTGCGGCGCTCCGACTTCGAGAGGTTCGTGAGCAGCAGAGGCAGTTCGACGTTTTGGAAGGCGGTGAGCACGGGGATCAGGTTATACATCTGAAAAATAAATCCCACGTGGCGGGCCCGCCATTGCGTGAGCTTGTTTCCAGACATGCTGGTGATTTCATCGCCCGCAACGGTGATGCTGCCGTGCGTGGGCACATCGAGGCCGCCGAGCAGGTTCAGCAGTGTCGTCTTGCCCGAGCCGCTGGGGCCCATGAACGCGACGAACTCGCCCTGGTCTACGTCGAGATTCAATCCGCGCAGCACGTCGATCTCTTCGCCGCCGCGCTTGTATTTCTTATCCAGCCCGCGGATTTTGATTAAGCTGTTTCCGTTTCCAGTGCCGTCCACTCGGACCATGCTATCGCTCCTATTTCTTGATTTCGACTGCTTGCCCGTCACGCAAATTGGCCGGGCCTTTTACAATCACGGAATCGCCCGCGGCGATTCCGGCGAGGATTTCCAGATCGGTTCCGCGCGTGCCGCCGATGGTGACGGCGCGGCGCTCGGCGTGGCCGTCCTTGATCAGAAAAACAATTTTCTTGCCGTCTTCGGTGTGAACAGCATCGGGCGGAATGAGCGCAGCCGGCGTGACGGAGCCTTTCTTTTCTTCCGGCTCGGCGCCGAGGAAAGTGACCTTCACGCCCATATCCGGCAGGATCTTCGGATCGAGCTTCAAGAACGAGATGCGCACTTTCACGGTTGCCTTCTGCCGGTCCGCGGTGGGGATCACCGTTCTCACTTTCGAAGGGATCTGCCAATCCGGATAAGCATCGAGAACGGCAGTGACGGGCTGCCCCGGCTCGACCCGCGCGATGTAGGCTTCGTTCACGTCCACTTCGATCTCGTTGGAATTCATGTCCACGATGGTGGCGATGCCGGTGCGCGTGAATCCGCCGCCAGCAGAAATCGGCGAGACCATCTCGCCTACCTGCGCGTCTTTGGAGACGATGATTCCATCGAAGGGCGCGCGAATTACGCAGTTGTCCACGGCTTGCTGCGCTTCCTGGATGCGCGCTTCGGATGCGAGCACCTGTTGCTTGGTGAGCGCGATTTTGGCGCGCAAGCTGTCGGCGGCGGTGCGCGCGTTGTCGAGCGTTTCCTGGCTTTGGACGCCTGCGGCTTGCAGTTGTTGCGCGCGATGCAATTCGATCTCCGCATTTTTCAGCTGGACTTGAAAGTCCGCAATCTGCGCTTCCGTCGCGTTCCGGTCGGCTTTCGCGGAATCCAGCGCGCGTTTGACGTCAGAGTCGTCGAGCGTGGCCAACACGAATCCCAGCGGCACGTGCATGCCTTCGTCGAAAAACACGCCGGTGACGCGGCCCGTGATTTTCGCGGCTACCGTGGCGCGGCGGCGCGGCGTGACGTAGCCGCTCGCGTTCAGCAGCGTGGGGCGCCCTGCTGCGACCTTTTGCGCGGTGGCGACTTCGACGACCGGCGTTTGATTGCGAAACGCGAATACCGCGCCAGCGATGATCACCGCGAGGCCGAGAATCGCCGCGGCAATGCTGAAGATTTTGCCCGCCTTGCCGCCGCGGCGCTTGCCTTCATCGATGCGCAGCGAGCCGAGATCGGGCTTCACCGAATTGGACGTTGTGGACACAGAACTCCGCGCTCCTCCGCACGGGGTGCTACAACTATATATTAACGCGCCGGAATCGAGGAAATTACGCGCGGACGGAAATTGTGCCCGTCGGAGGGATGGCAGACCGGCGAAAGAGCCTGAAGCGAAACGAGTTGCGGGGACGCCCGGAGCGAAAAAAAGTTAGAGAAAAGCGAACGCACGCCCGTAGCTGCAGGGCTCGGCGGCTACTGTGCGCTCGCTGCTGAATGCGCTGCGCCTTCGGTCTAGCGGGCCAGGCAGGCGCCCGAGCGGTGTTCGATCGGGTGATGGTTGGTAGCGAGATTCGCTTCGAACGCGGCTTCGACTTGCGCTCGCGTCATCGGCGCTCGGAGATTTCGTTGCAGAATCATCGTGGTGCAGCCGTCGGCGGTCGCGGAGATCGCGGCGGTGCCGTCGGATAGTTCCTTGTAGGCGTACTTTGTGGTCCTTCCTGCAGGTGAGGTCGCGAACCAAGAGTCCAGATTCATCTACCACCGTCCTTTGCAACCCTGCTGAATGGTGACTCTGGGGGGCAAATCGTTTCATCGGTATTGAAGAAAATTGGGGTTCGGGGGGAATGCCGGGACGGGCGGACCATAGTCAGCCCGATGTGCTGGCTACGGCGGCGGGCGAGGTAAACCTCGCCCTTTGGTCCCGGTGCCACCTGCTGAGACGAGTAGAAAGCGGCAGCGAACTGCCGCACCTCAGATGGTGCCAGCGCGCGTATTGGCAGCGCAGCCGGATGCGGTGCTCGAGGAAAGCAAGAGAGCCGGCAAGATGCCGGCGTTACGGAATTGCAGCGACGCCTTGAGGGATTGCGGAGTCTGGGACGGTTTTCACTTTGGGATTGGGAAAAAATCGAACGACGCGATTAGGAACGGAGTGATTTTGACGAACGGGGCCTATTTCTTGGGGGCGACGGGTTGCTGAGGATTGCTGCCGCCGGAGCCGCCGCTGCCTCCGGAACCGCCACTGCCTCCGCTACCACCAGAACCGCCGCTGCCGCCCGAGCCGCCGCTACCGCTGCCGCCTGATCCGCCCGTTCCAGTTTGACTTCCGCCAGAGCCGCCGGTTTCTCCGCCACTGCCGCCTGAGCCGCCGCTTCCGCCCGCCGACGAACCGCTGGAGGTAACTGTATTGGCGGTGGTGGTGAGAGCGCTGTTGCTGGATTGGCCGAACGAGTAGACGGCCGCGATCACGATCAGGACGACCATGGCGACAAGGAGGGCGTACTCGGTCGCGTCCTGACCCGATTCTTGACTCCAAAGCCGTTTGAGGAGGTTCCGCATCAGAGCGCCTTCGGTGTACGGAGGGGGCCTTAACTGCGAGTCCCGCGATGACCGTCAGACATTTATAGACCCTTTTCGGAGAAACCGCAACAGGGGGAGGGGAATTTTCTCGGGTTGATTGGAGAGGGATTGACGATAAACACTTGCAAGAACTGCACGAATGTACTCGCGTCGGTTGCAAGAAGCCCACGACGAGGGAAAGCGCTCGTCGTGGCTACCGAAGACGAGGGCTCGCTGAATTTCTGCTGTCAGGAATGGTGCTTGGGTGCTTTGCGTTTTGAAGGATGGTGGGAGGGCTTGGCGTGGTGAACCTTTTTGCTGTTGGGACTCTTTTTCTCGTGGTGAAACCATTTGGGGCCTGCGGCGAGGGCGGGCTGAGCGAGAGCCGTGGAGCAGAGTGCCACGCCAAGAAGTAACGCGGCCACGGTGCGGGCTAGCTTCATGGTGATCCCCCTTCGGGCGGATTTAGATGCGACACGCAAGATGCCAGCGCGCCACGAAACTGAAATAATAATCTACAATAGCCCGGTGAAGGCGGAGCATTTCGATTGCCAATTTGGGAGACCCCGCACCCAGAGGACGCAAATTACGCGTTTCGGGAGCGGAAGACCCAAGCGTCTCAATCCGAGATGGCAGGCGCGTTGCACGTTGTGGGCGTGGGTTTGTGTCGCCGGCGTGGCGAATAGTTCTCAGTAACGATTCAAGGAGTTGAGAGGATTCGATGGATGCAGCGAGTCTGACAGCGCCGCAAGCAATCAGCGACACGGGAATCCGGAAAGCATTGCTCGAAGACCTCGCGGTGAAGGTGCTTTACATTCACGGTGAGATGACGCTCGTCGAGCTGGCCGACCGAATGTGCCTGAGCCTGGGAGCGATTGAAGAGCTTTTTCAGTATCTGCGCAAGGAGCAGTTTTGCGAGGTGAAGGGAATTACGCGCGGAACGCATCGCATTGCGATCAGCGCGAACGGAAAGTCGCGCGCGGCGGAGCTGCTGGCGCTGAATCAGTATGCGGGCCCGGCGCCGGTCTCGCTGATGGACTATACGCTGCGCGTCCATTCGCAAAGCGTGCAGCAAACGGAGATCAAGGCGGAGGACCTGGAGCGAGCGTTTCACGACCTGGTGCTTTCCGACGAATTGATGGCGCGGCTGGGGACGGCGATCGTTTCGGGGACGTCGATCTTCTTGTACGGGCCGCCGGGAACGGGAAAGACGAGCATTGCCGCGAGTATTCCGGGGATATTCAACGACCACGTGCTGATTCCACACGCGGTGGAAGTGGACAATCAAATCATCGCACTGTTTGACCCGGGAGTGCATCGTCCGCTGGAGCGGCGAAAAACGGCGGAAGACGCGGACCGGCGATGGGTGCTGTGCCACCGGCCGCGAGTGGTGGCGGGCGGCGAACTATCGGCGGAGATGCTGGATTTGCAGATCAACGCGGTGTCGCGTTTTTACACCGCGCCGCTGCAGATGAAAGCGAACAACGGAGTCCTGCTGCTCGATGATTTCGGGCGGCAGCGAATGCGTCCGGGCGAGCTGCTGAACCGGTGGATGACGCCGCTCGACCGGCGGATGGACTATCTTTCGCTCTCGGGCGGCAAGAAGTTCGCGATCCCGTTTGACTTGTGCCTGGTATTTGCGACGAACCTCGATCCGCGGCAACTGGCGGACGACGCATTTCTGCGGCGGATTCCGAATAAGATCAAGGTGGGGCACGCGACGCCGGAGCAGTTCAAACAGATTTTCTCCGATGTATGCGCCACGCGGCTGCTGTCCTACGACGTGGGGCTGCCCGACTTCGTGGTGCAGCACATCACGCGCGAGATGAAACAGCCGCTGTGCCAGTGCTACGCGCGCGATTTGATCGATCAGGTGATTTGGGCGGCGGCGTATCAGGGGGTGGAGCCGCGGCTGAGCCGCAGCGCGATGAGCCAGGCTTGCCGGAATTATTTTCTATCCACCGACGCGAGCTAACGGCCGGCGAGATCGCGCGGGACTTCCAGGTAACCCAGAATTCCGTCCTTCGATACGCGCGTGGCAATCACTTCCAGTGGCGGAGAATTGCGCGAAACGATGAACTCGACCACTTCGAAGCGGTTGCGATCCTTCAACTCGAGGCAGGATTGCTCCACGTAAACGCAGAGCGTGTAGCGATAGTTTTTCTGGTTGGCGGATTTCAGCGCCAGACGGACCGGGCCGATAAGCTGGGGTTCAGCGCCGCGGAGCAGTTCGAACGGGATGGAAGTTTTTTCGCTGTGCGCGAGAAGCTGATTCACCTCGTCCTGATTGCGAAGAATCTGGACGCTCTGGCTGTTGACTTGACCGGCGACATCGGCGAGCTTGTTCGAGGTTGCCTGTAAAGCGTCGCGATTGGCGGCGGTGTCGTTCTGCAAGGTGCCTAAGCCCTGCTGCAGTCCCGCGATTTTATTTTGCGTGGCGCTGTCCGGCGCCGCAACGATGTTGCGAGTCCGCTCCGTGGCTGCCGGGTTCACTTGATATCGAGAGTGCGCGGCTGTGCCGGAATTTGCGGGCGCAGCGGGTGCGTCGCTCTTCGGAGTCTGCGCGGGAGCTGCGTAGGGGCGCCGGTGGTTATCCTGCTCCAACTGCTCGATGCGCTGCTCGATGGTGGAGAGCCGCTGATCCACTTGGGCGAGGACGCGGGAATCTCCAGACGAGCCCGCGAGATCGCTCTGCGTGACGATCTTGTAGCCGAGAAGTCCGAGGGCAACGATTGCGAAGATCGAGGCCAGAAGTATGAACACGCCCCTCATGCTGGGATTGCCGTCGGCGGCGAGGCGGTCGGCGGAAGGTGCGAAGACTTCGCGGTCGTATTCGATGCCTGCGTTTTTGCGATCCATCATTCAACTCTCATTCAGTTAGCTCCCGGTTTCGGGAACTCTTGGTCTGGCGCTCGTAAGCCGACAGAGCATTACCACTTGCTGAGCCGCGGTCGATAGTGCAGGAGAGTTGCCAAATGGCGAGGGTCTTCGTACTTCCTGTCGCGCAACTCAGAGCAAATGCGGGGCTTGCCAGGGCTAGGGTGGCGTCGGGCGGTTACGCGGCTGTTTTGTGACCAAAACCACCCAAAGACAGGCGGCGTGCGTCCACAAAAGGTGACGGTTGTGCTCGATAGCCTCGAACGAAGGCTGTGGCTGAGAGCCTGCGTGGTGTCGCTCGATGGTACGGGACGTGCTTTTGAATTCTCCGGCTAGCCAGCGGTCGAAGTGTGTGGGTATCATTTCGAGTGCGAAGATTTTGGCGTTGAGGCGGCGGGCTGACTAAAGATGCTGGGTGCAGCAACCAGAATGGCTGTTGAGGCCAAACCGCGGAATCGAGATCTGCAGTTCCTCGTGAATTGGAATTCGGGATCCGGGTGGTGGAGTTCGCTCAAAGCGGTCTGTGCGCGCTCAAGACTTCCGACGCTGAGAACTTCGATCTACTTTCACAGCACCGACGTCGGGGGGCCGTCGCCCGGGCGCTCGATGACGGCGTCATTTCTGATGCACTGTGCGGTCATCGTGCTCATCATTTATGTGCCGCAGGCGCTTCCGGCGCGAGCGCTGGCGTCTGACGCGGCCCCGCTGCACACCGACAAAATTTATTACCGCGTGCCGCTGCTCGATCGGACGCAAACGCTTCCGCGCATCGCGCCGGCCGGGCCCGGGGCGCGTCCGGGCACCGGCTCGAAACCGGATAAACTTCCTGCGCTGGGGAGCACGGTTGCGCACAGCAATCTGACTGTGGTTTCGAAGCCCGCGGTTCCTGACAACAACCGGCAGACGATTTATCAGCGCAGCTCGCCGCCCGAGCTCCGAATTCCCGTCGAAGTGAAATTGCCGAACATGGTTCTCGGCAATCCGGCGGAGGCGTTGAAAGCGCCGGTGAAATTCGACCCGAACAGCGCGAGGCCGACGCAAGCGAACCGCCAGCTTGCACCGGAAGCTGCACCGACTCTTGCGCCGCAATCCCCGCAGACTCCGCTGGCTACGTATCTTGATCCTTCAACGACGCAGCCGCGGCTAGCGATTCCGCTTGCGGGCGCCGCGAGGCCGACGATGAAGACCGGCAATGGCGGAGCGTCCGGCGCTACGAGCGGGGGAGTTGCTGCTCCTGGCGATGGCAGCGATCTTCTGGTGGTGAGCGTTGATCCTGGGCCGGCGGGGTCCGTGATTGCGCTGGGTCCGGGCAATCGGTGGGGCGAATTTTCGATTTCACCGGCGGGTGGGCAGCCAGGTTCCCCCGGCGGAAGTCCGGGCGGCGTTGTTGGGGGAGGATCGGGGGGCAAAGGCGCAGGTGGAGATGGAAGCACGGGAGTGGGGCCGGGCGGCGGTGGTGGAAGCGGGGGGAACTCAGGAACCGGCGGAGCTGTGAGCATCAGCGGCACCGGCGGAACCGAAGCGCGCGGCGCGCTGCCATCGGCCCTGATTGCTGCGATGGTGTATCCGGTGCCGTCTGCGGTGCTTGCGAAATTGCGGAAGAATTCGCTGGTGGTTTCGGCCGGGCCGATTGGCGGCGGAGGGCTGGGAGTTTATCGCGCGCTGAATTGCGGAAAGATCTATACGGTTTTTCTGCCAATGCCTGGGAAAAACTGGACGATGCAGTATTGCCAAAAATCGGAGTCCGCGCAGAGAGTAGCCCCGGAAAAACGAGCGACCGTGATTCACATGGAAGCGCCGCTTGTGCCGCCCCAACCTGACGCCGACGCTCGATTTGATTTTCAGCGGCTGCCGGTGCCGATCGAAAAGGGATCGAAACTCATCGTGCTGCGCGGAACGATGCTTGCCGACGGAAGTGTGGCCGACATGGAGATCTACCAGGGCGTCGTTCCGGCAATGGACGAAGCAGCGCGGTTGGCATTCAGCCGGTGGAAGTTCAAGGCACCGATGAGAGACGGAAAACCTGTCGCGGTTGACATTCTAGTCGGAATTCCACCGCTGCTGCCCGATGTCCCTGAGAAGTGACGGGTGTAACTTTTCGGTTAACGTTTAGGTACAGTACCAGAAGCGGGTTCTCAGCCGCGCCCTCCAGTCGAAACCACCGCAAACTAAGTAAGCACGGGACATACATCTCCGAAGAAGCCGAGGCCGTTTTGGTTGGGATGGTACTGTAACCTAAAAATTACACACCTCCCTCGACGGGAAAACTCGTCGCCACAGTGGGATTCGATTTCCCAAGACGGGCAGGAATTTTCCTGTGCTATGATGCGGCCCGTCTCCTTTCAGGGACGCGTCCATTATTGTGGACACCCATCAGTTTGAAGGGAGAGCAATTAGGACCTGCCCGGTCGATTCATGCGATCTTGCCACTTTTTGGCCTTCGCATTGCGTTGAAGACTACCTCGCTCGTCATCGACAGCGCCGGGCATCCACGGGGTTTTTCTGGGGGCTTTTTCCGGCAGCGGCGGACGAGCAGTGCACCCACATTTGATCCTTCTCGCGCAGGCGGGTTTAGGGGGAGCGTGAACGCCAATGGATCAGTCAATCCACCTTTGTTTTTTCAGCCAGGATTCAGCTTTGGCAGAAGTGATCGGACGAGCGCTGGGTAGCGGGTTTACCTCGCGCGCGTGCGATGAATTCGAGTTGAATCGCCTGAACGAGCATCGCGAATGGTGCGATGTGGTGCTGCTCGACCTGCGCCATTCGGGATCGCAAGGGGATCCCGAAGCCGGCATCCGCTTAATGGACGAAATCAGCAAGATTCCTCTGCATCCTCCCGTTGTCGCGTTGTGCGATGCAGAAAACCGCTCGTTGCTTGTGGGCGTGATGGAGCATGGAGCGTACGACAGTGTGACGAATCCGCCGAACATGGTCGAGTTGCGGCTGATCTTGAAGCGGGCGTACAAGTTCCACACGGCGGAGAAGGAAATCGACGGCTTGCGAACGAACGCGCGCGGAGCCGGACGGCTTCACGAATTGCTGGGGACGTCGAACTCGATGCAGGAACTTTTTGCTCTGGCGCAGAAAATCGCGCCGTGCGACGTGAACGTCCTTATCACTGGTGAGACGGGCACGGGCAAAGAACTTCTGGCACGAGCAATTCACCAGATGAGCGGACGGGCGGCGCGCCCTTTGGTTGCATTTTCGTGCGCGAATTTGCCGGAGACGCTGATCGAGGACGAGCTTTTCGGGCATGAGAAAGGCGCGTTCACCGGCGCGGTGATGAGCCGGCGCGGGCGGCTGGAATCGGCGGATCAGGGAACTTTGTTTCTCGACGAAATTGGCGACTTGAGTCTTGGGCTGCAGCCCAAACTGTTGCGAGTGCTGCAAGAGCGAAGCTTCGAGCGGCTGGGCAGCAACGCGAAAGTGAGCGTGAACATCCGGCTGATCTGCGCGACGAACCGGAATCTTTCCGAGATGGTGCAGCAGGGAACATTCCGCGAGGATTTGTTCTATCGGATGAACGTGGTACAGATGCACCTGCCGCCGCTGCGCGAGCGGCGCGACGATATCTCGCTGCTGGCGCAGCATTTCCTACAGACGTCGTCGGAGCAATTCAACAAGAAGGTGCGGAGATTCTCGCAGCCAGCGCTGCATGCGCTCGAGGAATATGCG
>JBOGNA010000098.1:0-5284 GCA_050746925.1 Candidatus Acidiferrales bacterium | reverse complement strand
TCGAGATGTTCCGCAAGCTGCTGGATGAAGGGATTGCGGGCGACAACGTCGGATTGCTGCTGCGCGGGACGGAAAAAGAGGAAGTGGAGCGCGGGCAAGTGTTGTGCAAGCCGGGATCGATCACGCCACACACGAAGTTCAAGGCAGAAGCGTACGTGCTGACGAAGGAAGAGGGCGGGCGGCACACGCCGTTCTTCACGGGGTACCGGCCGCAGTTTTATTTCCGTACGACGGACGTGACGGGAGACGTGAAGCTGCCGCAGGGCGTGGAGATGGTGATGCCGGGGGACAATATTTCGGTGGAGATTTCGCTGATCACGCCGGTGGCGCTGGAGAAGGGGTTGCGGTTCGCGATTCGCGAAGGCGGCCACACGGTCGGCGCCGGCGCCGTCGCCGAGATCATCGAGTAAACGACTATGCGAGAAATCATCACACTACAATGCGGCGATTGTAAGAACCGGAACTACACGACCACCAAGAACCGGAAGAAGCATCAGGACCGGCTCGAAACGTCGAAATTCTGCAATACGTGCCGGAAGCATACCGCGCACAAAGAGGTGAAGTGAATTCGCTGTAAGCGAATTCGTCCTGAGAACCAGCAGCGCTGGTTGGACGGGTCGCAGGGCACTACGGTATGGCGGAACGCGAGAGTTTTTGGTTTTGCTACATGCTTCAGTGCAGCGATGATTCGCTGTACGTCGGAATCACCACCGACGTTGCGGAGCGCGTGAAGCGGCACAACTGGGGTGTTGCGGCAGCGCACACGGCGAAACGGCGGCCGGTGCGATTGATTTGGAGTGAATTTTGCGGCTCCTCGGCAGTCGCGCGAGCGAGAGAAGAAGAGATTAAGAGTTGGAACCGGAAACAGAAATTGGCGCTGACAGGTGGCCGAGATCCTGATTCAAGGCTGAAGGTTGCTGACAGGTAGGCCGTCGGCTTGCCCTGAGAGCGCGCAGCGCTCGAAGGGTCGACACAAACGAGATGCTCGATGCGGGCGAGGGACGAGAGTAAGCCCTTCGCTCAAGAAGCGAGCTCAGAGTAAAGGGGAGTAGGTTCAACGGTAGACCATCGGTCTCCAAAACCGAGAGTGGGGGTTCGAATCCCTCCTCCCCTGCCAGCTCTGCTGCGGAAACGGCTGGCGGGCGGATGAAATGAATTCGGGGGCGCAAAGGCGGTCGGCTCGATGGCACAGGCGGCGAAATTGAACAAAGAAGAAGCAAACGATCGAGTTAGCGGATTCGCTCTGATGGAGCCGGTGGGAAAGCTGGCCGCATATCCGCGGCGGTTTCGGAGCTTCCTGCACGACGTGCGCGTTGAAATGAAGCAGGTGAACTGGCCGTCGCGCTCGGACGTGATATCAACAACGGTGGTGGTGCTGGTGACGGTGGCATTCTTTGGAATCTTTTTCGCGTTGACCGACGGAATCTTCAGCCGCGCCGTCGGATCGCTGATCAACTATGTTAAGCGCTGAAGGAAGCAACATGTCGAAGCAGTGGTACATCGTCCACACCTACTCGGGGTTTGAGAAAAAGGTGAAGGAGAGCCTGGAAGGCCGCGTGGCTGCGTTCGGGCTCGGGGACAAAATCGGCCAGATCATCATTCCGACCGAATCGGTGGTGGAAGTTCGCGGCGGCAAGAAAGTGATTTCGCCCCGCATGTGCTATCCGGGCTACGTGCTCGTCGAGATGGACATGGACGATTACACGTGGCACGTGGTTCGTTCGACCCCGCGAGTGACGGGTTTCGTCGGATCCGGCCAGACGCCGTCGCCGCTCACGGAAGAAGAAGTGCAGAACATTTTGAACCGAGCGACCACAACGGCCGAAAAGCCGAAGCCGAAACTTTCCTTCGACCGCGGAGAAAAAGTGCGCATCGGAGAAGGCCCGTTCGCGAATTTCACGGGCGTCGTCGAAGAAGTGAACTCCGACCGCAGCACGCTGAAGGTTTCTGTCACGATTTTTGGCCGGTCGACGCCGGTGGAATTGGATTTCGCGCAGGTTGAGAAGGTCGCCTAGCGCGCCTTTCGCGATTGAGCATTACCGGGCATTGCAGGGCATTACAGGAATTGATCAGGGGAGCAGGCAATCATGGCCAAGAAAGTTCAAGCAATGGTGAAGCTGCAGTTGCCGGCAACGAAGGCGACTCCGGCGCCGCCCGTGGGCACGGCGCTCGGCCCGCACGGCGTGAACATCATGGATTTCTGCAAGCAGTTCAATTCGAAGACCTCGAAAGAGCCCGACGGCATGATCATTCCCGTGCTCGTCACGATTTACAGCGACCGCACGTTCACGTTCATTTTGAAGACGCCTCCGGCCTCCGAGCTTTTGAAGCGCGCGGCGGGCATCGTGAAGGGTTCGCCTGAGCCGAACCGCAACAAAGTGGCGAAAGTGACGCAGAAGCAGATCGCCGAGATTGCCAAGACGAAATTGCCCGACCTGAACACGACGAATCTCGAGGCGGCGATTCGCACGATCAAGGGCACGGCCCGCAACATGGGAATCGAAGTCGAAGCGTAGTCGCCGAGTTCAGCGAGTAGGAGACAAAAGCGATGGGTCGCAGTCTGAAAGATGGTGGCAAGAATATTGATCGCGCCCGCAAGCTGGTAGAAGCGCGGCCGTACCGGCTGGAAGAGGCCGCAGAGCTGCTCCGCAAGGCGCACTTCGCAAAATTCGACGAGACGGTGGAGCTGGTACTGAATCTCGGCGTCGATCCGAAGCAGTCGGACCAGATGGTGCGCGGCACGGTAGTGCTGCCGCACGGACTCGGCAAGTCCAAGCGCGTGCTGGTAGTCGCGAGCGGCGAAAAAGTGCGCGAAGCGCAGGAAGCGGGCGCGGACTTCGTCGGCGGCGAGGACATGGTTCAGAAGATTCAAGAGGGCTGGACGGATTTTGACGCCGTGATCGCCACGCCGGACATGATGAAGTCCGCCGGGCGGCTCGGCAAAGTGCTTGGCCCGCGCGGCTTGATGCCCAACCCGAAGACGGGAACGGTCACGTTTGATGTCGCGAAAGCGATACAGGAAGTGAAAGCCGGTAAAGTGGAATTCCGGCTCGACAAGACCGGAATCATTCATTCGCCGGTGGGCAAGATCAGTTTCACGGCGCAAAACCTTGCCGGCAACGCTCAGGCGCTGCTCGCAGCCGTGATCAAGGCCAAGCCCGCCGCAGCAAAGGGAAAGTACATCAAGAAAATCACGCTGACTTCGACGATGGGGCCGGGCGTGCCGATCGATCACGCGGAAGCGGAAGCAGCCGTAGCGGTCGCGGCGTAAGAACGAGATTTACAACCAGCGTAACGAACGAAGGAGTTCGGCATGAAGAAGAAGGCCGAAAAGCTGAGCAAGTCCGCGGAGCTTCGCAGCCAGCTCGCGACGGTTTCAACCGTGATTCTCTCGACATTTCAGGGCATCACCGTCGAGCAGGATACGAAGCTGCGCCGGTCGGTGGAAGCGGCGGGCGGGCACTACGAAGTGGTGAAGAACACGGTAGCCGAGCGCGCTGCTGCCGGCACGCCGGCGGAAGGCCTGCTCAAGAATCTGAAGGGCACCAATTCGATCGCCTACACCATGGCGGATCCGGTGGCGCTCGCCAAGATTTTGACGAAGGTCGCGAAGGAAGTTCCGGCATTTCAATTCCGCGCGGGGTTCGTCGAAGGCCGGGTCATTTCGATTCAAGAGATCAATCAGCTGGCGCTGCTCCCCAGCAAGGAAGAGCTGATCAGCAAGGTGATGTTCCTGCTGAACGCTCCGGCGCAGCGAATCGCCACGGCGCTGGCAGCGCTGCCGCGCAATCTGGCGGTGGTGACGAGCGAAGCGGTGAAGGCCGGAAAGTTCGGCGGCGGCGCTGCGGCGGAAGCAGCACCCGCGAGCGCACCGGCGGCAGGTCCTGAGCCGGAGCCGGCGCAGTAGAGGCGGCGGGGCAAAGAAGATTCTGGGCAAGTTTTTTGGCACGGGTTTTGGGTACGGGTTTCTCAGTAACGGTTTTTCATCTTGAGGAGGATAGACACGGCGATGGCAAGCAAAGTGGAATCGATTCTGGAAGAAATCAAGGGTCTGACGCTGCTGGAAGCTTCTGACCTCGTTAAGAAGATGGAAGAAGCGTTCGGCGTGTCCGCGGCTGCGGCGGCTCCCATGATGGTGGCGGGCGGCGGCGGTGCGGCGGGCGGCGGCGCGGCGGCGGAAGAGAAGACGGAGTTTGCCGTCGTTCTCACCGAAGTCGGCGCGAACAAGATCAACGTGATCAAAGCAGTCCGCGAAGTCACCAGCCTGGGCTTGAAAGAAGCCAAGGACCTGGTGGATGGCGCCCCCAAGACGGTGAAAGAGGGCATCAACAAGGACGAGGCTGCTACGATCAAGAAAAAGTTCGAAGACGCCGGAGCCAAGGTCGAGATTAAGTAGTGCTGGCAGCCTGCGAGCGGCCAGGTGCCGTGGCTGCAAGGGAATTCGCGTACGCGCGCGCTCCTTTCGACTTTAAAACTTCAAAAAATGTCCTTCCCGGACTGGCGGGGCGGGTGTCTATCCGCGCCGCTGTTTCCGGCTTTGCCCTGATGAGGATGGTTCAATGAGCAATCGTAACGGTGTTCGCGTCACTCGGGAACGGGAGCGCCTGGACTTCGCCAAGATCAAGACGGCCGTCCAGATTCCGAACCTGATCGACGTGCAGAAGAAGTCCTATCAACGCTTCCTGCAGATGGATCTGCTGCCGAGTGAACGCGAGGATACGGGACTGCAGTCCGTATTCACGTCGGTGTTCCCGATCCAGGATTTTCGCGGCCTCTCGCAGCTGGATTTCGTGGACTACGCGATCGGCAACTGGGAATGCAAGTGCGGCCACCTGCGCGGCCTGCACCACTTGCGCGCCACCTGCCGGAATTGCGGCGCTTCGGTCGTCACGAATCCTTATAAGACGGGCGACGTTCTGTGCGCGAAGTGCGGGACGTTCAACAAGAACACGCCCACGTTCTGCAACAAGTGCGGCGACCCCGTGGCTATGCAGCTCAAGTATGACGTGAACGAGTGCCAGGAACGCGGCATGACCTATTCCGCGCCGCTCAAAGTCACCATTCGCCTGACCATTTACGACAAGGACCCCGACACCGGCGCGAAAACCATCCGCGACATCAAGGAGCAGGAAGTTTTCTACGGCGATATCCCGCTGATGACCGAGAACGGCACGTTCATCATCAACGGCACGGAGCGCGTAATCGTTAGCCAGTTGCACCGCTCTCCGGGCGTTTTCTTCGAGAGCGCCAACAACCGCTCCTACTTCCTCGGCAAGATCATTCC
>JBOGNA010000097.1:0-10996 GCA_050746925.1 Candidatus Acidiferrales bacterium | reverse complement strand
GGATTTTTCGGATCGACCGCGAGCATCGGCAGATCGCCGCCGCCGATGCGCATCGCGGGTCGGTCGTCATCGGTGGCGCGAGTCCAGGATTCGCCGGCATCGTCGGAGCGGTAGATGCCGAGGCCCTTGCCCGAGCCATATTCGCCGGGATCTTGCGTGCCGGCGACGGCGTAGAGGCGGCTGGTCTGGCTTTGTGCGATGGCGAAATGAATTTGGACGACATTCGCGGGCAAGCCATTCGTGAGCGGGCGCCACGTCTTGCCTGCGTCGGTGGATTTGAAGAAGCCGCCATCGGTGGTCTGGTATTCGTTGCCGTCTTCCCAGGGGCCCTGGCGCATCGACCACATCGAAGCGTAGGCGACATCGGGATTCGATGGGTCGAACTCGACCTGATCTCCGCCGGTGTTGGCGTTCTTCGAGAGCACCTTCGTCCAATTTTGGCCGCCGTCCGTCGAGAGATAGATTCCTCGCTCTTCGCTGGGGCCATAGGGATGGCCGAGAACGGCGGCGAGCAGGCGGTTCGGATCGCGCGGATCGACGGCGAGGCCGGGAATCTGCTGGCCACCGCGGAGTCCGAGGTGTGTCCACGTCTTGCCGGCGTCGGTGGATTTGTAAATTCCGTTGCCGACCGAAAGATCGGGGCGGGCGAGGCCCTCGCCGCTGGCGACGTAAATGATGTTCGGGTCCGAAGGGGCGATGGCGATGGCGCCAATCGATTGCGTGGGCTGCGAATCGAAAATAGGCGACCATGTGCGACCGTAGTCGTTGGTTTTCCAGACGCCGCCATTCACGACGCCGATGTAAAAAACATTGGGCTGATTCGGGACGCCGGCGAGGGCTCGTGCGCGGCCGCCGCGATATGGTCCGATCATCCGCCAGCGAAGCTCCTGATAAGTGCTCTCGGGGAACTGCTGAGCTCGTGAAATTGGCGCGATGGCGAACAACGCGATGGCAGAAAGTGCCAGCGAGATGAATCGAGAAATTCGAATCACGAGAGCCTCCGTATGAATGGCGCGGTCAAGCATAAGGCAGGAGAGAGGCGGCGCGCAGGTGAATTTTCAGGGCGCGCGCTTGACGTAGCCGGAGCAACGAAGCACGGGGAGCGGCGGATATTTGGGAAAGTTCGGGTCGGTGGCTGAGAGTTCGCATCGGTAGAACTGGGAACCCCGGTCGGATTCGATGCGGCGCGCGTGGGTGCAGCTCCCACATAGACCGGCGGCTGATGAATTCGCCTCGGATGCGGCTGGTTTGTGGATGTCTTCGCGTGCCATCGAACCAAGGATACGTCGCTCTCGGGCAATTTGGCTACGAGCGCCGATTCCCGGGCTAAACGGGGCGGAAAGGGCCTCCAAAATAGCTTGTTGGTGCAAACACCTTGCTGTAGTTGCGACACAAAAATCCGCAAGATTCTGCGTTTGCGGGCCAATTTGGGGTGGTCGCGAATTTCCATGAATTTCGCATCGCGAGGGGGAGTCGCTGCCGCGTGCTAGAATCGCGCCGGTGCTGCAAACCGATTCCATTGGCGCAAATTTGGAAAGAATTCGTGAGCGAATCGCGCGCGCAGCTTCAAGAGTTGGGCGCTCCGCCGATTCTGTCACGCTGGTGGCAGTCTCGAAGACGTTTCCGGCCGAGGCGATTCGAACCGCGTACGAGCTTGGGCTGCGCCACTTCGGCGAGAACCGCGTGCAGGAGTGGGAGTCAAAACGAGCGGGGCTTGCAGACCTCGACGCGACGTGGCACCTCATTGGCCACTTGCAGAGCAACAAGGCGCGGCGCGCAGCGAATTTGTTTCATCGCGTAGATTCGGTGGATAGCTTTGGGTTGGCGCAAAAGCTCGATGGGTCCGCGGCGGAAGAAGGGAAGCGATTACCGGTTCTGATCGAAGTGCATTTGGGCGGCGAGGAGACGAAGAGCGGGGTGACGGAAGAGGCCTTGCCTGGTCTCGCCGAAAGCATCGCAAATTGGAAGAACCTCGAGCTTCTGGGCTTGATGACGATTCCTCCGTATTTCGAGGAGCCCGCAAAGGTGCGCCCTTATTTCCAAAAGCTGCGCGCATTGCGCGACGATTTGACCAAACATTTGGGACGGCCGCTGGGTGTGCTTTCTATGGGTATGAGCCACGATTTCGAAATCGCGATTGAAGAGGGGGCAACGGAAGTGCGGATCGGATCGGCTCTTTTTGGCGAGCGCGCCAAAAAAGCGTGATTCAAATTAGCGAGCGCAATGGCGCCCTGGTGTTCGCCGTGCGAGTCACGCCTCGGGCGAGCCGCGAGGCGATTGAGGGCGAGTACGAGGGCGCGCTCAAGATGCGCGTTACGGCGCCGCCGCTGGAGGATCGAGCGAACGAGGCGGTGCGACGATTGCTGGCCGACCGTTTGAACGTTCCAGTATCGGCTGTTAGAATCGTGGGTGGCGAGAAAAGCCGCAACAAGCGAGTTTCGATTGCAGGCGTCACACGAGCAAAGGTGATTTCGCTCGCAGACGCTTCTCAAGCAATGCGCGGAAGCCGTAGCTAGCAACGGTAGTTCGAAACCAAGGATCCCCAACATGCCGGACATCAAAGCAATCCAATCGGAGTTGCGCGCGAGCAAAATCGACGGCTGGCTCTTCTACGACCACCACCGGCGTGATCCCATCGCGAACACGATCCTGAAACTTGGCGGGAATGGACTAGCTTCGCGCCGCTGGTTCTACTTCATTCCCGCAAAGGGGGAGCCGCGCAAGCTGGTTCACCGGATCGAAGCAGGGATGCTTGATTCACTTGATGGCCGCAAAACAGAATATTCGGGCTGGGAGGAACTGCACAAGGCTTTGCCGAAACTGCTTTCTGGGAGCAAAACGATCGCGATGCAGTATTCCCCCGAAAATAACATTCCATATATCGGGCTGGTGGATGCGGGAACGGTGGAGCTGGTTCGCAAGCTGAAGAAGAAAGTGGTGAGCTCGGCGAACCTGGTTCAGAAATTCGAGGCGACCTGGTCGAATGCGCAGCTTGAATCGCACCTCGATGCCGGAAGGATCGTCGATCGCGTGCGGCAGGACGCTTTTTCGCGGGCGGCCACCTTCGTGCGCGAGGGGAAAGCCATTTCTGAGTTCGAGCTGCAGCAATGGATCGCGGAGCAGTTTCGCGCAAGCGGACTGAAGCCCGAGGCGACGATCGTGGCCGTGCAGCCCAACAACGGGAATCCGCATTACGAGCCGAAGGCCGACGGATCGAGGCCGATTCGCGCCGGAGATTTGCTGTTACTCGACATGTGGTCGAAATTCGAGCGGCCGGGCAGCGTGTTCTACGACATCACCTGGATGGGCTATCTGGGGAACCGCGTTCCCGATACGTATGCGAAAATTTTCCGGATCGTAAGGCAGGCGCGCGACAGCGCGGTGGAGCTGGTGAAGGAAGCCGTCGAGGAAGGCCGCGCGATTCACGGATGGGAAGTGGATCGCGCCGCGCGGGAGACGATTCGCAAAGCCGGCTACGGCAAGTACTTCGTCCATCGCACCGGCCACAGTATCGGCGAAAACATTCACGGCAACGGCGCGAATATGGACAGCCTGGAGACGCGCGACGACCGGAAAATTATTCCGCACACCTGTTTTTCGGTCGAACCGGGAATTTACATGCCGGAGTTCGGCATTCGCAGCGAAGTGAATGTGTACGTGGGCGAGCACGAAGCACGCGTGACGGGCGCCATCCAGGAAGAGATTCTTCCACTGCTCGCCTGAGGTATCGTGAACGAATCTTCCGACCAAGAAGCTTCTTCGGCACCCGCTGACATACACGAAGCCGGACCCGCAGCAGCGGCGCCGGTGAAGAAAGCTCCCGACGCGCTGTCGATAGCGATTTTGGCGTGGCTCGTGCCGGGGCTCGGGCATTTTTTACTGCACCGAAAGGGGCGAGCGATCGTGTTCTTCCTTGCGGTGGGCGGTCTTGCCATCGTTGGCTTCGTGATGCGCGGGAACGTGTTTCCGCCGCGCTCGGTGGATCCATTTGGAACGCTCGGATTTCTGGCGGATGCGGCTTCCGGGATTTTCTACGTATTGGCGCGCCTCGTCGAGCGAGCAGGGCCGGACGTATCGCGGGCGGCGGGGGATTATGGCACGCGGTTCATCGCGGCAGCGGGAGTGGTGAATTTGATCGCGGCGTTTGACGCCTATGAGATCGCGACGGGACGCAGGAACTGAATGGTCGGCGCGGCGCTATTGGTGATTGTGATTCCGAACCATTTCTGGGCGATGGTGCTGTTCGCCCTTTTCGTTTCAATGGCGCTGGCGTGCCTGACGCGGCGAACCGCGGGCGAGCGAGTGCGGTACGCGGTGGTGTCGCTCCTGCTTTTTCTTCTGATCGGGGTGGGCGCGGCGTGGCTGATGTATCCGTTCTCGCGCTGATTTTCCCGCGCGCGTTTGACAGTTTTTTCGCGCGGATGTTACAGTCGAACTGCACGCCGAGGTAGCTCAGTGGTAGAGCAGCCGATTCGTAATCGGCAGGTCGTGGGTTCAACTCCCACCCTCGGCTCCAGCATCTCCCGCCTGAATTAACCAGCGCCCATTTTCAGTCAATCACCGGCGACTTACAGATTCAGAGACCTAGCCTGGCGGGTATCCGTAACGACCACCCACGGAACCCCGCCTGCGGGTCAGTTGCTGGAGCCTGCCCAGGTTCCCAGAATGGCCCCGACAATCGAGCAGACTCAGGTGCCGAGATTGACGGGGGAGCCAGGGGAGCGCCTTCGGAGCGAAAAGAACAGCAGCATCGAGAGGCCTGCACTTAGGAGCGGAATCGTTCCTGGCTCAGGCGCGGGAACAGGATCCGTTATCGTGACGTCGGCATAGACGCCTGGAAGGAAGGTCATTTGGCCGTTTGATAGAGTGTAAAAGGGTCCGAAGTCTCCGTCCGGATAGGTGGTTCCGATGGACGCGAAGAGTTGGCAAAAGATATAACCCGCGTCGCAGTGCATCAGGACATTGCCGCTGTCGGTGCCCCCGTTCTCGGGAATGAACTCCATCTCAAAGTCAACGATCGTCCCGTCAATCGAAACGGGAATATCGGAGATCGTAAGTACCTGGTCAGCACCTCCACCCACGGTCACGGTAGATGGCAGGCTGAATGTGGCAGAAAACCCGCCAATCGCCGTAGGAACAACGAAATCGTCGGTCGTGTCTGCTTGTGCGCAGTGAGCGAAGGCGAGTAACGCCAGGATCGCCAGGGTAGATCGTTTCATCACACCCTCCCATTTAGTTCCCGAAAGAGGAAAATTTCTTCCATCTTTTCGGCATTCCCGGCTGGGTTATGGATCTAGCCTGCACGTAGTGTTCCGAAAGGAAGCACAACTCTTGCTGCTTGGGGGGCGACCGCCGACTATTCGATTTCGGAGAACATGGCGGGCCGTCAGTCGCGGTAAACGAATTCGAGTTCGACGCCAGCCACTTCGATTACGTCGCCCGAGGACAATTTGGTTTGCTGTTTGACGGGGACGCCGTTCACGGCAGGAGTCCGTCCGGCGGGGCCGATGTAGTAGGCGTTGTCTTCTCTGCGCGTAATCTGCGCGGCTGCTTTTGGCGCGAACCAGCCTCTGAGTTTCACCGTCGCCATCGCTGATTTGCCGATGACCGTGAGCTTGTCGTTTAGTGTGTATTGGCGCTGGTCCGTTCTGCCGCGGCGGACGAGAAGCGTTGGAATCTTCAGTCGCGCGGGCGCGAGTTGCGAGCTTTCGCCCACGGCCGCCACTCGCTGCAGAAATTCGCGGCGCTCTTTGGTATCGAGCATGACGGTCTCGTTGATCTTGGGCGGCGCAGGCATGCTGCCGCTGCCCTGGAAAGGGACGAAGGCGCGCACTTCGGCAGAATCGGTGACCACGATCGTGTGTTTGCCGATTCCGACGGAGTCACCGGGTTTCAGCGTGACCATCTTCACGCGCTGGCCGTTGACGAATGTGCCGTTCATGCTGCCGAAATCCTCGAGCATGAGGCGGCCTTCTTCGTTGAACACGCGAGCGTGATAGTGCGAGACGGCGGGGTTATCAATGATGATGCCGTTGTCGGGCGAGCGGCCGATGCTCACTTCCTTCACGCCAACGGCCACTTCCTGGAGCACGGAGCTTTCAAACTTGAGAACGAGTTTGGACATGGCAACGCCCTCCGATTGAAATTGAAATCCAGCGGCCGCTCACCGGGATCCCTTGAAAAGTTTGGCAATGCGGCCCACGCGCGCAAACGCGCCCGCCCGCCTGGGAGCGCAGCGCAGCACGATCGCGGTGATGTTGTCTCCGCCGCCCGCTTGATTCGCTAGATCAACGAGAAACTTCGCAGCACCCTCGGCGTCGCTCGCTTCGTGCAGTACAGCGGCAATCTGTGGATCGGAAAGCTCGCGGGTGAGGCCGTCGGAGCAGAGCAGCAGCGTGTCGCCTTCGAGAACAAGCTCTTCGACAACGTCCACATCGACATGGGGTTCAACGCCCAGCGCGCGTAGCAGCACATTCTGCAAATTGCTGCAGCCTGCTTCCTGTGCGGTCAGCGTGCCGCGGCGAACCTGTTCGGCGACGAAAGAATGGTCCTGCGTGAGCTGCTCGAAAGCATCGCCGCGCAGCCGATAGGCGCGGCTGTCGCCGACGTGTGCAAGGCTCAGGCGGCCCTCGTGAATTCGCGCCGCGACGACCGTGGCGCCCATTCCCGCGCGGATTGAGTCCTGCGCGCGAGCGTGTTTCTGCGCCGCTTGGTGCACCACGCGATTTGCCGATCGCACCGCGCTGGCAAGATGATTCGCAGCATCGGAGACGCCGGGAATGCGTTCGCCGATCAGCGGGAGCGAAGGATTTGTCTCTGCGTCGCGGCAATGCGCAACGATCGTTTCGACCGTGAGACGGCTGGCAACTTCGCCCGACGCGAGGCCGCCCATTCCGTCGGAGAGAACGAACAAGCTGAGGGCCGAAGCCAAAAGGCAGCTGTCTTCATTATTTTCGCGGACTCGCCCCGTATCGGAACGAGCGCCGGCTTCTATTTCCATGGCGGCTTCGACCGGCGGCTTGGCGGTGGGGGACATTAGCGTTTTGCCTCTTTCGCTGCGAGCGGATTCGCAACGATTCGGGCGCCCTCGAAGCCCTGTGCGTGCAACCAATCGACCACGCCGCTTACTTTTTTTTCATTGTACGGGCCGGTGAAAACGGCGAAGGCTTCTCCGGCCGGCAAATGCCGCGGAAGGATGACGACCGGCAGGGAGAGATCCTTGATTTTCTTAGCGGTCTCCTGAGCTTCGTCTTTCCGTGTGAAGCGCGCGACCCACACGAAGATATGGTCTCCGCTCGCCGCCTCCGCTCTTCGCACAACAGCCGGCTCGGCTTCATAGCGGGCGGCAGCGTGCTTCGCTGGCGATTTGGAGGGTTTGCCCGGCAATTCAACGGCGGGGAAAATGTCGAGCGAGGGGGCCTTCGTCGCCGACGGTGAGATTGGTTTTGGCTTCACGACGGCGACCGGCGGTGCGACGTCTGCGCTCGCGGGTTGCGGCACTACGCTGGGCTCTTTCTCCGGAATCGATTTGTCCATCGCGAAGTCCGGCGGCTCCGGAGCTCTGGGTGAAGCCGGCGGCGCGAGTTGTTCTGCTGCTTTCACAATTCCCAACGCACGCGATCCGGCGAGAGCTCCGAAAACAAGCAACACACAAACCAGAATTGACACGTAGGCCGCCACCGGCTTCGCTGGTTTCAGCGGAATGGAAACGTGAGGAGTCGGTGCCGGAGCAATTGGGGTGGCCGAACTGTGAGTGGTTTGCTCGGCAGCCCTGGCAACGCCCGTTGTGTTTGGCGCCGAGGCAGCGGCAGAGCGCAGCGCCTTTTCAAGCTCGGAGACTGACTGAAACCGTCGGGCAGGATCCTTTTCGAGGCATTTCAGAATGGCCCGTTCGATGTCCACGGGAACCGTCGGCTCGACTTCACGGGGCGGGCGAGGCGATTCGCGAAGCTGCTTCATGGCAATCGCGATCGGGGTGTCGGCAACAAAAGCCGACGCACCGGTGAACATTTCGTACAGCATCAAGCCAAGCGAATAGATGTCGGTGCGATAGTCAATTGGCTTGCCGCCGACCTGCTCAGGCGCCATATAAGCAGGCGTGCCCATGATCGAACCGGTGAGCCGCGTCGCGGCTTGCATCGAGCGCGCGATGCCGAAATCCATGATTTTCACGTTGCCTAGTGCGTCGATCATCACGTTTTCCGGCTTCAAATCGCGGTGAACGATCCCCTGCGCGTGCGCTTCTTTCAGGCCGGAGCAAATCTGCAGCGAAAGATTCACGGTCTTGCGCAAGGGCAGGCCGCCGAAGCGATTCAGCACCGAGCGGAGGCTTTCGCCTTCCACAAATTCCATCGAGGTGTACGCCACGCCCGCGACACGATTGAACTCGTGCACGCGGCAGACATTCTTGTGGGTGATTTTGCGCGCAAAGAGCAGCTCATTTTTGAAGCGGTCCATCATTGCCTGGTCCGACGCGATTTCAGGTTTCAGTAGCTTGAGTGCGACTGTCTCGCCCGTTTCGCGGTCGCGCGCTTTGTAAACATTCCCCATGCTGCCGTAGCCTGCTTCCGCGAGGATGTCATAGCGCTGTGAGAGAGCGGCAAGAACCGGCGCGCTGAGATTCAGTGTGAACGAAATCGTCTCAGCTGAAGCGGGGGCGGGCGCCGGATCGAGGAGAGCCGCAGCATCGGGGACATCGCTGAGCAGCACGGTGTCCTGTCGCGCGGCTCCGCGGCGCGGGTCGCTCGAAACGAGGAGATCCTTACTCGAATTGGCTGGGTCGGTCATAGTTCGACACAATTAGAATAGGCGAGAAGCGGCCTGAAGGGAGCGCGGGCAACGCTCCTGTGGGTGGAATGATTATCTGTACTAAGGGACAGGTCGGCGCAAAGCGCGGACCACGCTACTCCCGGCCAAGCTCGCTTGACATCTGCCAGGCCGACAATAACGCAACCGCCACAAGCAGCGAGCCCAGTGCTGCGTGATGCAGAAGCAGTTTGCCGACACCGAACAGGGCGCTGTACGTCATTACGCAGCCGAGAAACCAACACCAGAGGTTGCGGCCGAGGTCGCGTGTGGCCGGAACATCGGGAGCGAGTGCAGCGACCGGACGCCAGCCCGCCACGTGCGGCCGCACCTTTCGATAGAAGTCGAGCAGCACGGCATCGGATTCCGGCTTCGCGATGAAAGTGACCGCGACCCACACGATTGTCGTGACAAGGGTCGTCAGCGAAGCCGTCTTTGCAAAAACCACCGTGCTCGAGCCGCTGAAGAACTGCGTGCGGTGGAAGAGTGCGTTGGAGAGCGCCTCGGATTGAAATGCAAGCGTTGCGATGAGAGCCGTCGCCATCGCGGAAATTTCGCTCCAGGCATTGATGCGCCACCAGTACCAGCGCAGAAGGTACACGCCACCCGTGCCCGCGCCAATCTGCAGCACGATCTGCCAGCCCGCGCGAATCGAAGCTAACTGTGCAGAGACGTAGCCCGTTGCTACGACCAGCAGTAGGGTAACAACCTGCGACACATGAACGTAGTGGCGCTCGGTGCCGTCGCGCTTCACGAAGCGGCGGTAGAAATCTTCCACGAGGTACGAGCTTCCCCAATTCAATTGCGTGGCGATCGTGGACATGAATGCCGCCAAAAATCCCGCGAGAACGATTCCGCGCAGCGCGTGGGGAACGTGATTGTTCACGATCAGCATGTAGCTGGTTTCCGGATGTTCGAGTCCCGGGTAGAGAACAATTGCCGCAAGCGCCGTAAGAATCCACGGCCACGGCCGGAGCGCGTAGTGCGCGATGTTGAACCACAGCACGGAGTAGAGCCCCTGGCGTTCATCGCGCGCGCTGAAAATTCGTTGCGCCACGTAGCCGCCGCCGCCCGGTTCGGCGCCCGGATACCAGAACGCCCACCACTGCACGCCGAGGTAAACGAGGAATGTCATCACAGGGAGCGTCCAGACGGCGTCGCTTGCAAGTCCGCGCGAGAAATCCGGCAGGAATGCCAGCGGGTCCGACGCACCGTTCGTGGCGCGCATCGCATCGAGCCTGCCAATCATCGCGGTCATCCCGCCTGCGGCGCGAACAGCGTAATAGGCGACAGCAATGACGATTGTCATCTTCAGCGCAAATTGAAACAAATCCGTCCAGAGCACGCCCCAAAGACCGCCAAGCGCCACATAGAAGCCGGTGAAGGGAATCAGAAAGAAGATGCAGACAATAAGCGCTTGTCCTTCCGCACCGGAGAAAGACGGGCCGAACATGGCGCCGAGCACGCCAGACGCAGCAGTCATCCAGCGCCAGTTCGCCATCGTAGGTCCAAGCGTTGTGGCGACGATGCTGATCATCGCTTTCGTCACCCAGCCGAGGATGAAGCAATTCATCAGCAGGCCGAGATAGATGGCGCGAAATCCGCGGAGAAAAGCAGCTGGCTTACCGGCGTAGCGCATTTCCGCGAACTGCACGTCCGTCATCAGCCCCGAACGCCGCCACAATCGCGCGAACAGGAATACCGTCATCATTCCGGACAGCAAAAACGCCCACCAAATCCAGTTCCCTGCGATCCCCTGCGTGTAAACCAATCCGGCCACGACAAGCGGCGTATCGGCGGCAAACGTGGTCGCAACCATCGAAGTGCCGGCTAGCCACCACGACGCGCGCCGCCCGGATACGAAATAGTCTTCCGTGCTTTTTCCCGAAACGCGACGGAAATAGAGGCCGAGAAGGAGGGTAATCGCGAGATATCCGACGATGGCGGACCAATCGAGCAGCGTGAAAATCATGGTATCGCTCCCCGGTAGCCCGCGCGATGCGCTGACATGTGACAGGTTTATCGCACAGGCCTTGTGCTGGAGCAACGCGAAAACGGTTCGGCTTGCGTCTCCCGCTGTTCCGAAAGGCCTTGGGCGGCCATCGAGCGAAGGGAGCCATTTATTGCCATTTTGAACAACGTCCTAGTACTGAATTATTGAACCGTGTTTTTTCTGGGACATACTTCCAAG
>JBOGNA010000096.1:0-19953 GCA_050746925.1 Candidatus Acidiferrales bacterium | reverse complement strand
CACGAACACGAACAAGATTGACCGCTTGTGCGCCGCCGGATCCTGCTTCATCGAGCGCGCCACGTCCAGCAGCAGCGCCGAGCCGGAGCCGTTGTCCATCGCGCCGTTGTAAATTTTGTCGCCGTTGATCGGCTCGCCGATTCCCAGGTGATCGATGTGCGCGGAGAGCACCACGTATTCGCCCTTGAGAGCGGGATCGCTACCGGTGAGCTTGCCCACCACGTTGGCGGATTCCACGGTGGTCTTATCGACCTTCGCCGTGGCCTTAATTGAAACGGCGAGTGGAAAGCGCGGCAGCGGCTTGCGGTCTTTTCCCAGTGCGGCAATCTCCGCAAACGTGTGACCGGAACCCGCGAACAGCTTTTCGGCGCTGGCCGGATTGAAAATCATCGAAAACTTCTCGCCGGCCGTTTCGTTGAGGCTCGCATCGGCAAGTTCCATACTCGGGTGCGCGCGATTCAAGGCCATGCGCGACCAGGGAATATCCATCGACGCCGGATTGGGCAGCCCGATCGCGCCGATCGCCCCCGCCTTTTGCAGCGCCTTCCAGCGCTCACCCGCCGATTGATAGTGCGAAGCGAGGGCCCCGGGCATTTCCGCCGGCGAACCGGCGAACCCCACCACGATTTTTCCCTTCAGGTCGAGCCCGGCGTAATCGTCGTAATTCTTTTCCGGAATCGCCAGGGCGTAGCCGACGAATACCAGCGGCGCATCGATTTCCGGCGCCAGTTGAACGCGCGTGATGAAAAACGCGTCTTCGCCCAGCACCAGCGGCTCCGTCTTTCCGTCGCGAACGAGCGCAATGCTGGAATCCTTTTCGACGATCCGCCTCACTTCGAATTTCACGGGCTGATAGAATCCGTCAGCGCCCGCCGGTTCCACTCCTTCCTTCTTGAGCTGCTCCACCACGTACGCTTCGGCCCGTTTCAATCCTTCGCTTCCCGTCTCGCGTCCTTCCATGTTGTCGTCGGCGAGGACTTTCACGTAGTCCCACCAGGTCTTTCCATCGAAATGGCTCGACACTTTCTGCTGCTGCCCGAACGCGGCCAGCACCGCGCAACAACCAACCGCAAGCACAAGAGCTGCTTTTTTCATGGCGATACGATTCCTCCCGTTCCAATCACGCTGCGCCCGAGAAAGTATCACGAAGATTCCTGCCCGCGCGAACTTCGTGAGTTCTGCACCACTGCGATTCGATCCCAGGTTTTCGACGCCCGAGAGAACTTTTCTTTACTTGGAAAACGCGACGGGCAGGGATTCCAATCCGCGCAAGATGAGCCCGGGCCGCCAGCGCAGTTTTGCGCGCGGCACGGCCAGCCGGAGATCGCGTGCTCGGCGCAGCAGAGTCGCGAAAGCGATTTCGCCTTCGAGCCGCGCCAGTGGCGCTCCTACGCAGTAGTGGACGCCCAGCCCGAACGCCACGTGCTTGTTATTTTCGCGCCCCAGGTCGAGCGAGTCCGGATTCTGGAACTGGCGATCGTCACGATTGGCGGACGCGACGGCCGCGAAGACCAGCGCGCCGCGCGAAATCGTGACACCCGCAATCGGCAAGTCTTCGCTCGCGAAGCGTTCCGTAGCCGTATCGAGCGGCCCCTGGAAGCGCAGCAATTCCTCCACGGCGGATTTCATCAGCGCCGGCTCGCGCCTCAGCCTGTCCAGCTCCGCCGGATTTTCGAGGAGTGCGAGCGTCCCGTTCCCGATCAAGTTCACCGTGGTCTCATGTCCCGCAAAAAGCAGCAGAAATATCATCGCCAGCAGCTCGTCCTCGCTCAGCCGGTCGCCCGCCTCCTCCGCCTGAACCAGCAATGTAATCAGGTCGTCATGCGGCTCCGTGCGGCGCTTCCGAATTTCCCTGCGGATATACTTCATGAACGACCAAACCTGCGGCACCGCCTTCATCATGCCCCATTTCGAGGATGTCGAATTCAGGACCGCGCTCGACCAGCGATGGAATTTGTGCCGGTCGCGCGGATCGACGCCCAGCATCTCCGCGATGATCGTTGTCGGAAGCGGCAAAGCGTAATCGCGAATCAAGTCCATCGTCCCGCGCTCGACGGCGTTCAGCAGCTCGTTCGTCAACCGCTCGATGCGCTCGCGCATCTGTTCGACCAGCCGCGGCGTAAAGGCGCGATGAACCAGGGCGCGCAAGCGAGAGTGGTCTGCGCCGTCCTTGTCCAGCATGTTGTGAGCGAGCGGCAGGAAGCTCTTCGGAATCCACGGCTCTTTCGCAAGCTGCTCGGGGCTGAGCGTCTGAAACCTGTCTTTGGCGAATCGCTCGTCTTTCAGCACGCTCACCACATCGTCGTAGCGCGTAACCAGCCAGGCGGTCCGTTTGTCGGGCAGCTTCACCGTTGAGACGGGCGTTTCCGCACGCAATCGCGCGTAGAACGGAAACGGATCCGCCTTGAACTCCGGGCTCGAGATGTCCACTTTCTCTGCGTTCATGGCTGCACCCGGAAGTGTAACGCAATCCCGCTGGAGCCGAACTTCAACTCGGCGATGAGCGCGGCCAGCCAGCAGTTTTTCTGATACCGGCGGCCCAGTTCGGCTATACTCACGCTTACTCTTCTCAAAACAGGTGACAAGCGTATGTCTGTCAACAAAGCGATTCTCGTAGGCCGATTGGGACGCGATCCCGAGACCCGATTTACCTCCGGCGGCCAGGCCGTCGCGAATTTTACTCTCGCCACCGATGAAACCTTCAAGGACCGCTCCGGCGAGCGCCAGAAGCGTACCGAGTGGCACCGCATCGTCCTATGGGGCAAGCTCGCGGAAATCACGCAGCAGTACCTCAAAAAAGGCATGCTCGTCTATATCGAGGGACGCATTCAGACCCGCCAGTGGGAAGACAAGCGCGACGGACAAAAACGCACCACCACTGAGATCGTTGCCAACGTGATGCGCATGCTCACCTCCCGCGCGGAAGGTGCTGCGGCGGGCGCCGGCCGAAGTGCCGACGCAGGTGCAGGTGGCGGTTCGGGCGGCCGCGCGTTCGATCCGGATTCCGAAGCCGGCGCAGTGCCGGATGAAATCGCAGGGCCGGGCCCTGAAATCTCCGACGAAGATATACCCTTCTAGAGCTTCGATTCCACCCGGATTCGCGCGATTTCTAATATACGGTGGCGCGATTAGAAACCCATCTAAGTTATTGAAAATAAAAGGCGGGAGTACTTTCTAATCACCGGTAAATGAGGGCTTTCGGTTTCGTGAGTTCCGAAGATTCCGGTTGTGTTGCCGCTCGCCAGGTTGGGCGTTTCTCGGCCGGGGTTTCAGGAATCAGCTAACGCGCTTGATCGTCCTTCTTCCGCTGCTCGTCGAGCCGGTGAAAGAAATCTTCGAGTTTCATCCGTTGATCGGGCGTCAGCAGCTCGCGAATCTTCTGGCGGCTTTGCTGCCGGATTTCGTCCTTCTTGGCATCCAGCGGAGAGTAGAGTGCTCGCCATTGTGCGCGTGTGTCATCCACGATCGCCGTCACCTGCTTCTGCTGGTCCGCGGTCAGGCCCACCTCGTGGGTCAGCCGTCCGATAACTTCGTCGCGCGTCTTCGGCGCGCTCTGGTGGCCCCACACGCGCTCGCCCCAGAGGTGAGTTCCCAAGCCGCCGAGCAAAATGCCCAGAGCAAATACGACGATTACGAGGAAGGCCGCCTCGCGGCGCGTTCTAGTATTTTCCATGTTCGTTTTCCGCCACCATCATCATCACCTCGTCACGGCTTGCGGGCATGAGAGTGGGATCCGGAGAAAAAATATCCTGCGGCTGCGCCCCACCGATCGAAGCAACTTTCGCTTCGGGCTGGTTGTGCGCCGTTGAATCGTAGGCAATCAGGACTGCCAGCGCCAGAGTGGCCGTGGCGGCAAATCGCCACGCCGTTGAAATCAGAGGCTGCCAAAAACCTCGCTCCGCGCGCACATCCTTGTCCGCGCGAATCCGCGCCATCACGATGCGGGCAAACGCCGGTCCGGGATCGGCAACCGGCTCGCCCATTCGCAACAGCCGCGAACTCGGCGCGACGGCTTCGAGCGCCGCACGGCAGCCCGCACAATCCCGCAGGTGCTGCGTTAATCGCGCCGCATCCTCGCCGCCGATTTCGCCCGAGACCGAATCCTCGAGCAAAGCTTCATACTCACTACAAGCCGAACTTCTGTATTCCCAATCCATAGTGTCAACTCGTCCTTTCACGATTTGCTGCTTGAGCCCTCGACTTCGTACCGGGACTCATCCGACGGCGATAAACATCCATTAAGCGGGTGCGCGCACGGAACAGCCGGACTTTCACCGTATTGACGTTGAGGTCGAGGATTTCCGCCAGTTCTTGCACTGAGAAACCTTCCATTTCCTTCAGCACCAACAGCTGCTGATCCTGTTCGGGTAGCTTCTCGAGCATCCATTCCAGCATCTCTTTCACGTCCGCCTGGTCGCTCGCATTCGCCTGCGGCCGGTCGGCCGAAACGATTCCGTCGAGACGCGAAACCTGCTCTTCCGACAAGTCGGCTTCGTAAACGAGAGGCCGTACTTTCTTCTTCCGCAAGTAGTCCCAGCACTCGTTCACCGTAATCTTATAGAGCCATGTCGAGAACGCAGAGCGCAGGTCAAATCGCTTGATCGAGATGAACACCTTCAGAAAGACCTGCTGCGCAACGTCTTCCACATCCTCCCGTCGTCGCAAAATCGAGCCGACCAGCGCGAAAACACGCTGCTGGTGACGCCGGATCAGCTCCTCGAACGCAGTCTCTGTTCCATTTTGGGCCAGTCGTACGAGATCTCTCTCCTCTTCGCCACGACTTTGGCGAGCGAGAGGGAGCGCGACGGTGGAGACGCTGGCTGCCACGTTCTTTGGGACGTCGGCCATCGGTTTTAGGTTACATCCAAAAAATCTGGCTGACTACTGGTCAAGATACCCCAAAGTCTCAACTTTCGGCTTGCAACGATAAAATGCTTCATGCAACAATACCCGCCATGATAATCGGAGATCGCATCCGTCTGCTACGTGAAACAAAGAAACTTTCCCAAGGTGACATCGAGAAGCGCACCGGTTTGCTCCGTTGCTACATCTCGCGCGTTGAGAACGGCCACACCGTTCCGGCGATCGAGACTCTGGAAAAATTGGCGCGAGCGATGGAAGTTCCGCTCTACCAATTGTTCTACGACGGAGAGGAACCGCCCGTGCTCCCCAACCTGCCGAAGCGGAAATCCGCTGACGACATCGCGTGGGGCAGCAAAGGAAAAGATGCGCGACTGCTGGGCCGCTTGCGCCGGTTGATGGGCCGCTGCGATGAGGGCGACCGCCGTCTGCTGGTGTACATGGCTCAGAAGATGGCGAACCGATAAAGCTCCCGGGGATTGCTGCGAAAGAGTGGGCCTCTTGGACTATTCCCACTCGATCGTGCTCGGCGGTTTCGAGCTGATATCGTAAACGACCCGGTTCACGCCGGGCACCTCGTTCACGATTCGCGTCGAAATCCGTTCGAGCACTTCACGCGGAAGGCGAGCCCAATCGGCAGTCATCGCGTCCTGCGATTCCACGACGCGCACGGCGATGGTGCCTCCGTACGTCCGTTCGTCGCCCATCACTCCCACGCTCTGCACAGGCAGCAGCACGGCAAACGCTTGCCACACCTTTTCGTAAAGCCCTGCGCGGCGGATTTCCTCGACTACGATTGCGTCCGCGGGACGCAGGGTCGCTAGTTTCTCGCGCGTCACTTCTCCCAGCACTCTCACCGCAAGGCCGGGCCCGGGAAACGGATGCTTCACCAGGATTTCTTCCGGCAAACCGAGCCCGCGGCCGATCTGGCGAACCTCGTCCTTGAAAAGATCCCGCAGCGGCTCGATCAATGAGAACGGCATGTCCGCCGGCAGTCCGCCGACGTTGTGATGCGTCTTGATTGTCTGCGACGGGCCCTTCACCGAAACCGATTCGATCACATCCGGATAGAGAGTGCCTTGCACCAGAAATTTCACCGGCGGCAAATCTTTCGACGCGGACGCGAGTTTCCGTGCTTCGTCGGCGAAGATTCCGATGAATTCGGCGCCAATCCGCTTGCGCTTCGTTTCCGGATCGGTGACGCCCTTCAGCTGCTCCAGAAATCGATCGCTCGCGTCCACGCCAATTACGTTGAGGCCCAAGCGATCGCGCAGCAGCTCGAGCGTCTCGGCGTATTCGTTCTGGCGCAGCACGCCGTTATTCACGAATACGTTGGTGAGCCGGTCGCCCATGGCGCGGTGGACCAATGCCGCTGCGACCGCTGAATCGACGCCACCGCTCAGCGCGCAGATTGCCCGCGCTCCCTCTGCCTGTTTGCGAATTGCATCGACGGTGGCGGCGATAAATCCCGCACGGTTCCAATTCTTTTTCGCGCCGCAAATCTGAAACACGAAATTCTGCAAGATGTCGCTTCCGCGATCGGTGTGATTTACTTCCGGGTGAAATTCAACGCCGTAATAGCGCCGCGCCGAGTCCTCGATCGCCGCTACGGCGTTATCCGTGCGGCCGGTGACGCGGAATCCGTCCGGCAAGCCGACGACGTGGTCGCCGTGGCTGTTCCAGATTTTCAAGCTGCCGGGCAAGCCGCTGAAAAGCGTCGAATCATTCTTCTCGATATCCAGCTGCGCGGGTCCATACTCGCGGGCTTGCGCCCGCACCACCTTGCCTCCGAGCGTATGCGTGAGCCATTGCATGCCGTAGCAGATTCCCAGCACCGGCACGCCGAGCTGCAAGACTTTCGCGTCGCAAACGGGCGCTTGCGCGTCGTACACGGAGTTCGGACCGCCCGAAAGCACCAGCCCCACCGGCTCGAGCGCGCGGATATCCTCGATCGAGGCTGTGCACGGCAGAATCGCGGAGAACACCTGCTGTTCCCGCACCCGCCGCGCGATAAGCTGCGTATATTGCCCGCCGAAATCGAGCACCACGATCCCGTGCCGCGTGCTCACGACGGCTCCGACGCCTTCGGCCTCGCGCACTCCGCTCGCTTTCTTAGGTGCCGCTCCCGATTCTGGACTCATCCCCTTCACCTCGCCTTAACTCCAGTAGGGGCACGGCACGCCGTGCCCGGTGTTGCAGCGTTTACCGCAGAACGATATTTACCAGCTTCTTTGGCACCACGATCACTTTGACGATCTGCTTACCAGCAAGCAACGGCGCGATTCTCGGGTCGTTGAGCGCGCGTTCTCTCGTATCATCCTCGCTGAGATTCGCATCCACCACCATCTTCCCGCGCAGCCGCCCGTTAATCTGGATGATGACTTCGACCTGCTCTTCACGCGTCAAGTCCTCGCGATACCGGGGCCATTTCGCCTTCGATATCCCGCCCGTGTTGCCTAGCATTTCCCACAACTCCTCGGCGATGTGCGGCGCCATTGGAGCGAGCATTAGCGCCATCACGTCGAGAATCCGCTTCAGAATCACAGGATTCAGATCGGCATCGAGCGGCTCCTGCCCGTGCAGCTCGTTCACCAGCTCCATTAGCAGCGCGACGGACTTATTGAAGTGCCAGCGATGTTCGAAATCGTTGGTCACACTCTTCAGCGTCTGGTGCGTCTTGCGCACCAGCAATTTTTCCTTTGCGGTCGCATTCGTGAGGTCGGTCTTGGAAACGAGTTCCACCTCTACCGCGCGCAGGCGTGGCGCGTGGTGTTCCACGAGCCGGAACAGCTTTTTCAGAAAACGCGCCGCGCCTTCAATTCCCTGCTCGTCCCATTCCAGATCCTTTTCCGGAGGCGCCGCGAACAACGTGTACATCCTTCCCGTATCGCAGCCGTATTTTTCGGCCATCTCGATCGCGCCCACCACATTGCCGCGCGATTTCGACATTGCCACGCCGCCCTTCTGCACCATCCCCTGCGTGAACAGCCGCGCAATCGGCTCGTCGTGGCTGACGAGCCCCAGATCGCGCATCACCTTGCAGAAAAATCGCGAATAGAGCAGGTGCAGGATTGCGTGCGTGATTCCGCCCACGTACTGGTCGATCTGAAACCAGTAGCGCACCTTTTCTTTGTCGAACGGCGCCTTGTCGTTGTGCGGATCGGTGTAGCGATAGAAATACCACGACGAATCCATGAACGTATCCATCGTGTCCGTCTCGCGCCGCGCCGGGCCGCCGCATTTCGGGCAGGTGGTGTTGACGAATTCCGGCGAAAGCGCCAGCGGCGACTGCCCCTGTCCCGTCAGCTTGATATCGAGCGGCAGCTTCACCGGCAGTTGATCGTCCGGGACGAGAACGATCCCGTCCTTCTCGCAATAGACCACCGGAATCGGCGTGCCCCAATAACGCTGCCGCGAGATGCCCCAATCCTTCAACCGGTACGTCGTCTGCGCTTCGCCAAATCCCTTGGCTTTGGCGTCGGCCGCCATCTTGTCGAGTGCCGCTTCGCTCGTGAGCCCGGTGTACGGCCCGGAATCCACGAGTTTTCCGAATTCCGTGAACGGCTCGCTCATTCGGTCAAGCCGCAGGGGCGGCGCATCTCTCGGCTGCACCACAATCTTAACCGGGAGATTGTATTTCTCGGCAAACTCGTAGTCGCGCTGATCGTGCGCGGGAACGCACATCAGCGCCCCCGTCCCATATTCTGCCAGCACGAAATTCGCAATCCAGATCGGCAGGCTTTCGCCGGAGAACGGATTCACCGCGAACCGCCCGGTGAAAAATCCTTCTTTCTCGGCTGTCGCCACATCGGCGGCACGCATGCTCTTCTGCCGCATGGCCTTGATCTGCGCTTCCATCCCGCTCTGCCCACGCACGCCATCGACGAGCCGCAACGCTTCCGGATGCCCCGCCGAAAGCACCAGCGCCGTGGCGCCGTAAATCGTGTCGATGCGCGTCGTGAAAACCTCAATCGCGACGCCTTCCATTTGCGCCACGTTGAATCGGACGCGCGCCCCGCGCGATTTCCCGATCCAATTGCGCTGCATCACGAGGACGCGTTCGGGCCAACCGCCCTCCAGATCCTTCATGTCGTCGAGCAGTTCATCGGAATATTGCGTGATGCGCAAAAACCATTGCTCGAGTTCTCGTATTTCGACGACCGTCGTCTCGTGCCGCCAGCAGAACCCGTTCTCCACTTGCTCGTTGGCCAGCACCGTCGCGCACTCCGGGCACCAGTTCACCTTGCTCTTCTTGCGAAACGCGAGCCCCTTTTCCAGCATCCGCAGAAAGAACCACTGATTCCAGCGGTAATATTCCGGTTCGCACGACGAAATTTCGCGGCGCCAGTCGTAGCTGAATCCGAAACGCCGCAGTACGCGCCGGAACTCCTCGATATTCGCGTTGGTCCAATCGCGCGGATGCGTTCCATTCTTGATCGCTGCGTTTTCGGCCGGCAGGCCAAACGCATCCCAGCCCATCGGATGCAGCACGTTGAAACCGCACAGCCGCTTGTAGCGCGCCACCGCGTCACCGATCGTGTAGTTCCGCATGTGGCCCATGTGCAGCGTGCCGGAGGGATACGGAAGCATTTCGAGCATGTAATATTTCTTGCGCGACGCGTCTCCATCCACCGCGTCAAACGCGCCCTGCTCCTCCCAAATCTTCTGCCACTTGGATTCGACCTGCTGGGGATCGTATTCGGCCAAAATCACTTTCCTCGCGTTCTCGACTTCACTTTCCTTTTCGATTTCGATGCCTTCTTTTTCCGCGGTCCACCAGGTTTCTTCCCGCGCGCAGGCTTGTGCGGACGTGGCTTCATGCCGTCGCCGGTTGCCTTCACGACGCGGCCCACCAGCTTCCATAGCGCCGCCACATTTCGCCGGTCGTCTCCGGGCTTATCAATCGGCGTTTCCAAAATAAACGCGCGTCCGGCAAGAAGCGGATGGTTCAAGATGCGCCCGAACGCTTCGATCCCGATTTTGCCCTTGCCGATGTGCTCGTGCCGGTCCACGCGCGAGCCGAGGACCGTCTTGGAATCGTTCACGTGCACCACGAACACGCGATCGAGTCCCACCGTGCGATCGATCACCTGCAGCGCCGACTCGAGCCCCTCCGCGCTGCGAATATCGTGCCCCGCGGCAAACACGTGCGCGGTATCGATGCACACTCCCAGATTCAGGTCGCGGCAGCCGTCGAGGATCGCTTTCATCTCTTCGAACTGCCAACCGAGCGACGTGCCCTGCCCCGCCGTGTTCTCCAGCAGAATTTTCAGGTCGCCCAGCTTCAGCCCGCGCAAAGCCTGCCGCAAACTCTGCGCCATCGCGCTGACCGCCGCAGATCGATCGCCGTCGCGTCCGCTGCCCGGATGGATCACCAGGTAATCCGCGCCCAGCGCCAGCGCACGCACCGCTTCCTGGTGAAAGGCCTGCACCGATCGCGTGCGCAGCACCGGATTGGGCGAAGCCATATTGATCAGATAGTTTCCGTGGATGACGACCGGGCCGAGCGCCAGTTCCCGGCGCCGCTCGCGAAATCGAGCGGCGTCCGCCTCGGCGATCCTTGACGCGCCCTGCCCCCACATCCGCGGACTCGCCGAAAAAATCTGCAGCGTGTTTGCGCCCAGGCCGTGCGCAATGTCGAGTGAACCGGCAATATCTCCGGCAATCGAGGTGTGAATGCCAATCCGAATGCTGCCATCTTTCCAGGCGGGAATTTCAGGTGCAGGAGGTGGTTCCGGGCGGTATTCGTCGGCGGCGTCGAAAGTCAGGGCAACTCGGTGCTGTTCTTCCGCCATTCCCTCAGGGTATCCGGGGCCCCCGCCGCTCCAACTTATTGTGGGGCCTGGCTTTACAGCCGGCGTCATCAACCGTGCTCGCAGCTTCGAGCGGCCTGAAATTTCGGGCGCCGAGCACTTGCTGCTCGCGCATGCAGCGATTTATGCTGCAGCTTAATCGCACATTTTATCTGATTCGCGCGACTTCCGCAAACGGACAGCGAACTGCCGTCATCCGCGCATCTCTGAACCTTTAGATAGGAATTGTGCAGTCGGGACTCGTCAGACGATTTTCAGCTCTTCGGCAGCAACTCCGCCGGAATCGGATTCGCCGGAGTTTCCTGGTCCCACACCATCGAGAGAATCCACCAGCGCTTTCCGTCGAAGTAGAGCTGAAAAATATTCACGCCGCGCGTGATCACTTTGCCGGTGGACGCGTTCTTGCCTTCGTAGCTGCTCAGCACCGTTGCCACATTTCCGTAGCGTTCAATCTTGTGCCCAAGCTCTCGTTCCGTGAAGCCTTCCTTCACCGTGGACTCGTCCGCCTCGTCCACAAATTCCTGGTGCGTCGTGATCATCGCCACGATCGCGCCCGACTTCGGATTTCTCTCGACCGCCACGAAGCGAACATTCGGATCGAACAGCGATTCGTCCCGTCCCCACTGCCGCGGAACGCCAACGCCGCCCGAAATCGTCTCGTAGCTCGCCTTCACGATTCCTTCGATGCTGCTCACGTCTTCCGGTCGCGCGTCCACTTTTTGCACCGGTACCGATTTCATCGTTTCCTTCGAACCCACGGCCTGCCCGATGGCCACAGGTGCGATCCCCGCAAGCAACGCGCATCCGATCAGCCACTTTTTCATCTCGATTCCTTTCGCCCTGCCGCTTACATTCAAGCGCGGGGCTATTTTGATTTGGGCAAGTGCATCATCACGTTGACAACGATCCCGTTCGGATCGCGAACAAAAAACCGCCGCACACCCCACGGCTCATTCGTCAGCGGATAGACGATCTCCAGCCGGCGTTCGATAGCACGGCTGTGCATGCCGTCCACATCCGCGACTTCGATCGATAGCGCAACTCCACCTGCCGGCATCGCCCCGTCGCCTTCGCGCAGGATGCTCACCTGTGCTGTTTCATTGCTCGTTGACACAAACGTCACAATGAATCCCATGTCCATCGCCTGGCGCATCCCGAGAAAATCGCCGTAGAACACCCGGCTCTCGTCAAATCGCTTCGAAATAATATCCGGCACAACCCGTCGAATGTTCATCGGCGGCTCCGATTCACGGTGACACTACACTCCGTATCTCTCCGCGTCAATCGCAGCGCTCGACAGCGTCTCGCTTCGCTCCATGCACCCGTGCCTCCGCGACTCCTGCATCGTGCCGCAATCTGCGCTATCCTTTCCCTGTTAGGTCCCCTGGAATGAAACGTAGCGAAATCATCCCGACACGCACGCTTCCGGATCTCCCGGCACAAGCCGAGCCATTGAACTCCGTCTCCGTCGATTCCCTGCTCGGCGGGTCGCTCCTCGAAGACTCCCGCGCCGAAGCCATCGACCTCTCCGGCCGCAAGCTCCAGGGACTGAAGTTGCGCAGCTCGGTGCTCGAGCGCATCTCGTTCGCAAACTGCGAAATTCAATCGCTGCACCTTCGCGACGTTCGGCTTGTGAAGTGCGACCTCTCGAACGCCGTCCTTCTCGGCTTCGAAGCGCGCCGCGTCGAATTCCTTGAATGCCGGCTTACCGGCATGAAAGCCGTCGAATGCAAGTGGCAGGACGTGCTGGTCGAGCATTGCGACGCCCACTATGCGCAATTCAACTCCGCCGTCCTCAAAGCCTGCGAATTCCAATCGACGCAGCTACAGGAAGCGGACTTCCGCTCAGCCGACCTGCGCGGCGCCGTTTTCAAGCAAGTGATGTTGAACCGCACCGACTTCACCGGTGCGAAACTCCGCAAAGCCGATTTCCGCGCCGCCGAAATCGACGGCATCGTTGTTTGCCCCGAAGACGTGGCGGGCGCGATCGTCACGCCCGCGCAAGCGATGGAGCTTTCGCGTCTCCTCGGCCTCGTTATCAAATAAGATTCAGGTCGCCGCAATTGCAGCCCCGCCGCCCGATACAGTAAACTCGTCGGTTCACGCGTTGCCATCGGCAACGTCTTCGTAGCGGCCGCCTTTTTACCCTGAGCGAAGCGAAGGGCAGGCGGGCGTCTTTTTGGTTTGTTTTTCGGGAGGACTTTGAATGCTGGTAGTGATGAAATCCCACGCGACCGAAATCGAGATCCGCGCCGTCTGCGACCGGATCGAATCGCTGGGATTCAAGGCTCATCCCATTCCGGGCGCCATCCGCACCGCCATCGGCATCACCGGCAACACCGGAGCTGTCGATATCGGCTCGCTCGAATCGATGGCGGGTGTCGGCGAATGCATTCCGGTCAGCAAGCCCTATAAGCTGGTCAGCCGCGACATCAAAGAAGAGAACACCATCGTCCGTATCCCCACGCCGTTAGGCGAGGTCACGTTCGGTGGCGCCGCCGTCGCCATGGTGGCAGGTCCTTGCGCCGTTGAAACGCGCGAGCAAGCGTTCATCGTCGCCGAACGAGTGAAAGCCGCGGGCGCTCGCCTGTTTCGCGGCGGCGCTTATAAGCCGCGCACCTCGCCCTACAGCTTTCAGGGCATGGGCGAGCCGGGCCTCAAAATCCTCGCCGAAGTGCGCGACAAATTCGGCCTCGGCATCGTCACCGAAGCGATCGACAACGAATCGCTCGAGCTCGTCGAAAAATATGCCGATGTGATTCAGATCGGCGCCCGCAACATGCAGAACTTCTCGCTGCTCAAAGTCGCCGGCCGCTCCCGCAAACCCGTTCTACTGAAACGCGGCATGTCCGCCACGCTCGACGAATTTCTGATGGCCGCCGAGTACATCATGTCGGAAGGCAACTACAACGTGATCCTCTGCGAACGCGGCGTCCGCACATTCTCCGATCACACGCGCAACACCCTCGACCTGAGCATGATTCCCGCCGTCCAGCGCCGCAGCCATTTGCCCATCGTGGTCGATCCCAGCCACGGCACCGGCCGCCGCAATAAAGTCCTGCCGCTCTCCCGCGCCGCCGTCGCCGCCGGAGCCGATGGCCTGCTCGTCGAAGTTCACCACGATCCCGACCGCGCTCTCTCCGACGGCATGCAATCAATCCTCCCCAATGAATTCGCCGAACTCGTGGACCAATGCCGCCAGATCGCCGCGGTAGTTCACCGCACGCTCAATTGAGTAAAGCGGTTCGATGAAGATTCAGCTCAACGGCCGCCTCGTGTTTCTGCTCATCGTTCTCGCCGGCTTGGCCGCGCGCGAGGTCGCGCTCGAGCTTCGCCCCTCGTTCCTGCGCCCCGACTTGCATCTCTTCGCTTACGTCGGAAACACAGCCGACGGCACTCTCACGATCATCGACCTCGTCAAACTTGCGCCGGTCACAACGATTCCCGTCGGCGCAGGCCCCAGCGGTGTCCGCGAGCATCCCACGCGCAAGGAAATTTGGGGGCTCAGTTCAGTCGGGGGCTATGCGTGGGTGCTCGACGCCAAAACCAATCAGATCGTTGCGCGCATTCCGGTCGGCACCGCTCCGTACGCTCTCGATTTCTCGCCGGACGGCAAGCGCGCCTACGTCGCCGCGTCGGGCGTCAACACGGTTGTTGCGATTGACTGCGCCACTCGCGCCGTCATCGCACGCGGCCGCTCCGGACGCCGTCCGTGGATCGCCCGCGTCACGCCCGATGGGAAAATGATCGTTGTGTCGAATCGCGACGATTCCACGATTTCGCTCCTCGACGCGAATTTACTCACGCCACTCGGCGTAATCTCCGTCGCCCGCCAACCCGAGCAAATTGCAATCCTTCCGGACAGCTCGAAAGCGTTCATTACATCCGGCGTATCGAACCAGATTTCAGTCGTCGACCTGCGTCAGAAAGTCCTGCTCGCGAACCTCGCCATCGGCGGCACTCCCAATGATTTGATTCTGAAACCGGACGGCGGCGAACTCTACATTCCTGCTGGCGACGCCCACGGCCTGCTCGTCGTCAACACGCAGACGAATGAAGTCGGCGATTTTCTGATGCTGGGATCGTCCCCGTCTTCCGGGACACTGAAGGCGGACACCGAAACGCTCTACGTCTCAGACTCAGCCGCCGGCCACATCGTTCCCGTAGCGGTCGCGACGCGCCAGGTACTTCGCCCCATCACGGTCGGCTCCGATCCGCTCACCAGCCGCCTCACCCCGGGCGGCGACATCCTGCTCGTTGTAGACGCGGGTTCGAATGACCTGGCAGTCATCCGCCCCAAAACCGCCAACCTGATCACACTGATTCCTGTTGGACCAAAGCCACGCGACCTGGCCGTCAAAGTTTTCTAAATCGCACCACCGCGAACAAACTGACAAAATGAATCTGAATTTTTTCCAGTAGGGGCACGGCATGCCGTGCCCTCTCGCCCCCCAGTACGGCGCTGCCAATCACTTCTTCGGTTTCGCCGCCGGCGTTCGAGGTGCAACCGCCCCCGGCGCGGGTCTCGTCGCTTCCGCCGGCCCCATCTCAAATTGAATGTACTGCTCCAGCGTCGCCGGATCCCCGCCAATCACCGGCCGCCCATTCACAAATACCGTCGGCGTGCTGCTGATCTGCACCGCCTTCCCTTCCTCCAAGTCCGCCTGAATCGCCTGCTTCGCCTCCGGCAAAGCCATGCATACCTTGAACGCGTCCTTATCGGCGCCGGCGCGTACCGCAAAATCGATCATCTTGTCGTACACGTTTTCGCTCGAAATCACGTCCTGGTTCTCGAAAATCAAATCGTGCACCAGCCAGAACAACTCGGGACTCTGCGCGAACGCGCACCGGCCCCCGATCGCCGCCGTCATCGCCCACGGATGAATCGCGGTGAGCGGAAAATCCTTATACACCACGCGAAGCTTCGGGAACTTCTGCTCGATCGTTTGCATTGCAACGTACAGCTGCCGGCAGTGCGGGCACTGGTAGTCGCTGAACTCGACGAGCACCGCCGGCGAGTCCGCTGGTCCTTTCGACGGATCGCCCTCGAGTCGCAGTTTCGACCGGGTCGCAGCAAACGGATCGGCACTCGTCTCGAACATTTCCCCGCGCATCAGCGTTTTCCCGTCTTTGCTGATGAACACTTCGCCAGCGTCGGTTTGTCCGTTGAAGGTCACCAGGATCGGCACGCGATAGAAATCCGGCGCCGGCGATTGCGTCAGCGGACCCAGCTTCACCTGAAAGTCAGCTCCCCACGCGAACAACTTTCGAATAAATGCCTCTGCGGATTTCAGCAGTTGCGCTTCCTCGGGCGAGAGAGCAGGCGCCTGCGAAGCATTCGAAGTCGTACCGCTCTGCGCCGCGCCGCCTTGCGATGGCGTCTGCGCCAGGCTGGGGATGCTCGCACTCACAATCATCGCCGCGCAGGTGATGCAGCTGAACAACCGATCCGTATTCAACAAATTGCGCATGAATTCTCCGTCACATCCAAACAGAGATGCACTGAAATGAAAACGCCAGATTGTAATTCTTCTCGGCAGGACTCAAAAGGAAATTCACCGGTCGGCCCGCAGCCGCCCGTTACTCCACGAATTTCTGCGCCAGCGGAAATCTGCGCCCCACGCTGAACGCCTTGGAAGTTACCTTCAACCCCGGAGGAGCCTGCTTCCGCTTGTACTCGTTCTGATCCACGCGCCGCGCCACCGAGCGCACCAGCTCGAGTGCGAATCCATAGTGATCGGCAATCTCTTCCGGGCTGCGCAAATCCTCCACGTACGCTTTCAAAATCCGGTCCAGCACGTCGTACGGCGGCAGCGTATCCTGATCGGTTTGGTTCGGCCGGAGCTCCGCCGAGGGCGCTTTCGTGATCGTCGCCGGAGGAATCCGCTCCTGCTGCCGATTCACGAATTTTGCCAGTTCCCAGACCATCGACTTCGGCACATCCGAAATCACCGCCAGCCCGCCGGCCATGTCGCCATAGAGCGTGCAATACCCCACCGCCATCTCCGACTTATTCCCCGTGCTCAGCACCATCGACGCGAATTTGTTCGAGAGCGCCATCAGCAAGTTCCCGCGAATCCGCGCCTGAATATTTTCCTCGGTCGAATCCTCCGCCAATCCTGCAAATGCCGGTGCCAGCGCCCCTCGGTACTGCTCGTACAGCTCCGTAATCGGAATCGAAAGCTCTTGAATCTTCAAATTTCGCGCCAGCCGCTCCGCGTCTCGAATGCTGCCCTCGGACGAAAAGGGGCTTCGCATGCTCACTCCCAGCACGTTCTCCGGCCCCAGTGCGTCCGCCGCAATCGTCGCCACCAGCGCCGAGTCCACTCCCCCGCTCAGCCCCACCACCACCTTCGTAAATCCGCATTTGCGCACGTAGTCGCGCGTCCCGATCACCAGCGCGTGATACGCCGCCGCCAATTCGTCGAGTGGTTGCGGCCGGATGTCGCCCGCTCCCGTCACCGTATCGAACAACACCAAATCCTCTTCAAACGATTTCGCCAGCGCCGCCACGCGCCCATCCGGCATGAAGGCCATGCTCGATCCATCGAAGATCAGGCTGTCGTTCCCGCCCACTTGATTCACGTACACCACCGGCACACGCCGCTCCATCGCAATCGCGCGCAGCATGTCGTGCCGCAGCGAGCGCTTGTCGATCGTGTAGGGCGACGCCGAAATATTCAGAATCAGATTGCTGCCCTGCGCCACCAGTTCCGCCACTGGATCGCGCTCGTACAGCCGCTGCGCCCAGAAATTCTTGTCGTTCCAGCAATCCTCGCAGATCGTGATTCCCAGCTTTTCCGCGCGAAGCGAAAAAACGTGCTGCGAATGCGCCGGCTGAAAATAGCGCGACTCGTCGAACACGTCGTACGTCGGCAGCAGCATCTTGCGCTGCTCGAACAGTATTTTCCCGTCGGCAATCAGCGCCGCTGAATTCGCCACCGGCTTCCCGGTATCATCCTGCGCTCGGCCCACGTATCCGACCACCGACGGCATCGGTATCGCCTTCGCCAGCCGCGCCAGTTCTTTTCGGTTGCGCTCTGCAAACACTGGGCGCTCTACGAGGTCCTGCGGCGGATACCCGCACAGGCAAAGCTCGGAAAACACAGCCACATTCGCGCCGCGCTTCTTCGCTTCGCAAGCGAGCTCGATAATGCGCGCAGAATTCCCCTGGAAGTCGCCAACGGTGGGGTTGAACTGGGCCAGCGCTATCTTCATCTGCTCTCCAGCATACGTTCGCCGCCCCCGATTATCAATGAACCGCCGTGACGCAGCCCCCGAGCTAGCTACGTCCAGTAGGGGCGGCTCTAAGAGCCGCCCGCCTGCCATATGGCCCACCCATGTCCAATTTGGCAGCCGCCTGCTGCCACGTCGGGCGTGTAAGTCGTTGAATCTCCGCCGCGTCCATGCTTATCTACTGACACCGAGGAATTGTGTCCACCGAACCCGTTCCGATCGCGCTCAACGAAGCAGCGCCGGCGATTTCCTCTCTACGCCACACCGGGAGAAAGCCCGCTCCAAACCGACTCGCCGTGCTGCTTGCCTTCGGCTGCGTCTGGTTCATCTGGGGTTCCACGTATCTCGCCATTCGCTACGCCGTACAGACGATCCCGCCGCTCTATGCAGCAGGCGCGCGCCACCTCGTCGCCGGCTCCGTCCTGCTGGCTTGGTGCGCCGCGAAGCGCCTGCGCCCCACGCGCGAACAACTCCGCGCAAGTATCGTAATCGGCTTCCTGTTCTTTCTGATCGGCCACGGCGCGCTCCACTGGGCCGAACAGCGCGTCCCATCCGGCCTCTCGGCGCTGCTGATGGCGACTGAGCCGATCTGCGTCTTTCTGCTCGGCGATCTCGCCGATCGAAAGTGGCGCATGAACGCCTGGATCGCCGCAGGAGTTATCGTGGGTCTAGCGGGTGTGGGCCTGCTTCTCGAACGAGGCGTCTTCTCCGGCCCCGGCATGATGACCGGTGCCATCGCGCTTCTCGTCGGCTCCTGCTCGTGGGCCGCAGGAATCGTTTATTCGCGCCGCTCGCATCTTTCCGGACATCCTCTGCTGCTTTCGGCGCTCTCGCTGCTCTCGGGCTCCGTTATGCTGCTCGCCACGGGCACGATCTTTGGGGAAGCCCGCGGCTTCTCGTTCGCTGCCGTCGCTCCGCGCTCCTGGGCCTCGCTCGCCTACCTGGTCGTCTTCGGTTCCATCATCACGTTTACGTCCTACATCTGGCTCCTCGAACACTATTCGCCGACGCTCGTCGCCACCCACACCTACATCAACCCGATCGTCGCCGTCTTCATCGGCTGGCTGATCGCAGGTGAAAAGGTCACGCTCAACGTAGGCATCGCCGCGGCCATGGTGATCGGCGCCGTTATGCTGGTGCAGCGCGGCACCGCCCTCCTCGATCGCTCGTGATTCGCTCTCCGACGTCGCGCTTCGAATCTCGCTATGCTCTCAAAAACGGATTCCGCTCTCGCTCCGCTCCAATCGTCGTCGTCTCCCCATGCCCGGGGAACACCACCACTCCGTCCGGCAGCGTCAGCAATTTCTCTCGTATCGATTTCAAAATCTGCGGCGTGGACCCGCCCCACAAATCCGTCCGCCCGATACTTCCGTGAAACAAAGTGTCGCCGGCAAGCACGAACCGCGGCTCAATCAACTCCCCCAGCCTCTCCGCATACCCGCGCCCAATCACCACCTCGGGGTCGGCAGGCCGCCCCAGCCCCGGCTCCACCACCAAGCTGATGCTTCCGGGCGTATGTCCCGGCGTATGCAACACGCGCGCCGCAAACTGGCCCCAATGCACCGTATCGGCTTCTTTCAGAAAGTCGTCAATCTTCGTCATCGCCGGCGTCGGCACTCCCAGCCACCGCGCTTGCTCATCCAGATGTTTGTACAGCTCGAGGTCCGCCTCATGAATCAACACCGGCGCCCCAGTCACGCGATGAAGCTCCGCCAGCCCGCCCACGTGATCGATATGCGTATGGGTGCTGACGATCGCTCGCACCTTTAACTGGCGCTTCTGCAAAATCGCGACGATCCGCCCAACGTCATCCCCGGGATCCACCACAATCGCATCCCGAGTTTCCAGATCTCCGAGGATCGAGCAATTGCACTGCAGCATCCCCACCGGAATCACTTCATGAAGCATTCTTTCGCCCATAATCCGAGAGTATATCAGCCTGCAGTTCCGCTCGACCTCTCTTGCATTTGTCGTTCGTACCGCTTGTCGCGCCGCCTGCTGGCGGGCCGGCTTCCAGCCGGCTCTTTTGCACTTGATCTTGCTG
>JBOGNA010000095.1:0-8659 GCA_050746925.1 Candidatus Acidiferrales bacterium | reverse complement strand
ACTTGCAGCGCTACGTGTCCCATTTCCCGGCGGCGGGCGAGATCGTCATCTTTGATCGCAGCTGGTACAATCGGGCCGGCGTCGAGTACGTAATGGGGTTCTGCACGGAAGCGCAGCACCGTCGCTTCCTCGAAGTCTGCCCCGAGTTCGAAATGTTTATCGTCGACGACGGAATCCTGCTAATAAAATACTGGCTGGAAGTAAGCGACGAAGAGCAGAAACGCCGCTTCGAGGCCCGCATCGAGGATCCGCTTCGCCAGTGGAAGCTCAGCTCCATGGACCTCTGCTCGCGAAGCAAATGGTTCGATTACTCTCGAGCGCGAGATATCATGTTCAAGGCTACCGACACGAAATTTGCGCCCTGGTATATTATTCGCTCGGATGACAAGCGGCGGGCACGCCTCAATTGCATCCGCCACCTGCTTGACCTGATTGCTTATGAAAAAGTGCCTCGGGAAAAGGTGAAACTCCCCGAGCGTTCGATGAAAGGCACGTACGATGATCTGGCAACGCTCAATGGCTTGCAGTTTGTGGCGGAGACGTTCTGAAGCGCACCGATCATCTCGCGTTCGTGTCCTTTAGCCAAGCAGCCAGCAGATCAGGCCGCGGCGACCGCGGTGCGTCGGGATCGAAGAGCGCGGATAATCGCCTTTTCGACCTCCACGACGATGAAGAATATCAAGCCCCCGAGGAAGAGCCATGGCCAAACGCGAAGCGGTACGGCCTCGGTCACAAACAGACGCTGCAGCGGCGGCGCGTAGGTAAACAGCAGCTGCAGGACCACGACCGCGCCGATGCCCGCCGGCAAGTATTTGTTGCCGAGATGCGCCCTTAGGGACAGAGACGAGTCCAGCTTGAACCGGCTGTTCAGCAGATAGAAGACCTGACCGATCACGAGCGCGTTCACTGCCACCGCCCGGGCAAGCTCGTCTGACGCGCCCTGCGACTTCATCCAGAAGAACGCCCACAAGGTGAGCAAGAGCAGAGCCAGACCGACGAAGATGACGCGCCACAGCCCGAACCCGTCAAGGATTGGACGGTCAACCGCGCGCGGCAGCCGCTGCATGACGTCGAGCTCGTGTGGCTCGAAGGAGATGACGAGGCCCAGGGCAACGGACGTCACCATGTTGACCCAGAGGATCTGGGGCGCCGTAATCGGCGCGGTGAATCCGACGAAAATAGCTACCAAGATGACGAGCGCCTGGGCAACGTTCGTCGGCAGCATGAACAGGATGGCCTTCTCGATGTTGTTATAGACGGTGCGCCCTTCCTTTACCGCCGCCGTGATCGAGGCAAAGTTGTCGTCCGCCAGCACCATCTCGGCCGCCTCCTTGGTGACTTCGGTGCCCTTAATCCCCATGGCGACGCCGATGTCGGCTTTCTTGAGCGCCGGCGCGTCGTTCACGCCGTCGCCCGTCATCGCCACGATCTGCTTATTCGCCTGGATCGCCTTCACAAGACTGAGCTTGTGCTCGGGGCTCGCGCGCGCGAACACGTCCACGTCGCGGACCCGTTCCCGCAGCGTCGCCGTGTCCATTTCGGCGATTTCAGCGCCGGTGACGGCAGTCTTGCCGTCGCCTATATCGAGCATCTTGGCGATGGCCGCCGCGGTAATTTTGTGATCACCCGTGATCATCGTCACTCGGATGCCGCCAGCATGGCATTCCTTTACCGCCTCGATTGCTTCCTTGCGCGGCGGATCTAAAAGGCCAATCAGACCAAGCAGCACCAAATTTTTCGGGAGGTCAGCCGCATTGAGGCTCCCTGCCTTGAGGCGAGGATCTGGGAGCCACGCCAAAGCCAAGACGCGTTCTCCTTGCGCTGCGAGCGTGTCGGCTGCCTTCTGGAAATGCTCGCGTTCGATCGGCGGATGCTGTCCGGTCTTGTCCTCCTGCCGATCGCAATGGTCCATTATGACTTCCGGTGCGCCCTTAACCAAAAGAACCTGTCCCCCGCCAGGCGCGGTGTGCAAGGTCGCCATGAAGCGGTGCTCCGATTCAAACGGGATAGCGTCGATCCGGGGATAGGCCGCCCGCTCCTTTTGCTGCTCGAGCCCCAGCTTGGCAGCTAACGGATAGAGCGCGCCCTCGGTCGGATCACCTTCTACCTTCCAGACGCCGTCCTCGAAGCGCAGCTGCGAGTCATTGCACAGCGCAGAGACGCGCCCCAAGAGCTGTAGAACGGGATCCACGCCTACGGGCGCGCCATCCCGCAGCACCTCGCCCTTGCTATCATACCCCTCGCCGGTGATCCGATTCGTTGCGTCGGCGGTCACTGCCGAAACAACCATCATCTCCATCAGCGTGAGTGTCCCCGTCTTGTCGGAGCAAATCCGCGCCACCGACCCGAGGGTTTCGACGGCCGGGAGGCGGCGGATGATCGCGTTGCGGCTGGCCATGCGCTGCACGCCGATCGCGAGGGTGATGGTGATAAGAGCGGGTAGACCTTCCGGGATCATCGAGACTGCGATTCCAGTCACCGCCTGGAACATTTCCACGAAAGGAACGCCTTCTACGAACCGGCCATAAGCGAAAGTGAGGGCGCTGACGACCAGGATGATAGCGGTTATGGCATAACCAAACTTCTTAATTTGAAGCAGCAGAGGGGTTTCCAGGGCGCTGACGCCAGCGAGCAATTGATTGATGCGCCCTAATTCGGTTTGGCTTCCAGTCGCCACGACGATCCCGGTGGCTCGTCCCGAAACGACCAAAGTTCCGGAATAAGCCATCCCGGCCCGATCGCCGACCGTCGCCTTGGCCGAAACGGCCGCTGTGGATTTATCCGAAGGAACGGACTCTCCGGTGAGAGCCGCCTCTTCCGTCCGAAGGTTCTTGACTTCGACGAGGCGGAGATCCGCCGGGACCTTGTTACCTGATTCGAGGAAAACGATGTCGCCCGGCACGAGGTCTTCCGCCGGAATCATGCGGCTGTGTCCATCGCGCAATGCTCTCGCCTCGGCCGATAAAAGATTTCGGATCGAATCGAGCGACTTCTCCGCCTTGCCCTCCTGGATGAATCCAAGCAATCCGTTGATGACGACGACGCCGAGAATAATCGACGAGTCGACCCACAAACCCATCATTAGCTTGATGAAGCCCGCCGCGAGCAGGACGTAAACGAGAACGTTGTTGAACTGCAACAAGAAGCGCATCAACGGGCCTCGCTTACGCGCGGTCGGCAAGCTGTTTTGCCCGTATTTTGCCAGACGGCGAGAGGCTTCGGTGTCGTCGAGGCCCGCCGTAAAGCTGCTCCCCAGCCGTTGCACGACCTCTTCCGCGGATAGGGAATGCCAGACCGGGGTTTCGCCTATAGCTGTTGCGTTCACTCCTCTCTCCACGCCTGCGGCTATATCCGTGCGCGCGGCGCTGGCGCCCCGGAGATGCGAGGCTGCTCGCCATGCGTGATGTGCGAGTCGATCGAGAAGGCCAATCGCGTCGACGCGACCGATCGCGGCGCTCGCGGTGAGCGTCCCGGACGCAACTGAGTCCAGCGTTGCGCGGCGGTGTGTAACCCGCAGGTCCGCCAGTTCCTCCGAGCAGCGTTTCAGGCGTTCAATCGCGTCGGCGGCGGAGTCTGGCAGCGATTTGGCCTTGTCTATTGCAGTCGCGCCGGACGCTGTAGCTGTCCTTGGACGCCCCCGTTCGTCCTCCACGCTGCGGCTGGGCGGCCCTAAGGGGCGCGCCAGATGAGCGGCCACGGCAGCCGCACTGCGCATCGATTTGGCGCACAGCATTGCAGCGTGCAGTTCTTCAGGGCCTTCGGTCGCGAATTTCCGCTTCGCGATCGCATCGACTGCTTCTGTTAGCCGGCCCGCGTGGTCTAGGGCGTGTAGCGTGCTCGTAAACCACTGATGTCCCTCCTGAGAAGGAGGCAGGTGAGTAACACTTGAGAGAAAGACACCCGCCTGCTGCAATGCATTTGATGCCTCACGAACGGTGGAGTCGTCCACGGTGGCGCGGACCGTTCCTCCTTCTACGGCGTTCTCGAGTCCCACCGCTGCCGACGAGCACAGCGCTTCGAGAACATGCTCTAGCGTCTGACGCACAGCTTCAACCGCGACCGTGGGAGCGGTCAGCGAGGCGGAATCGAGATATTTCGTAAACGCCGAACCTCGCTCGGGCACGAGGCGCTCGATCATTCTTGTGAACGGGCCAATCATAGGGAACAAAATCGCAACGCCCACCACATTGTACGCCGTGTGATAGGCGGCTAGCAGAGTGACCGAATCTACATTTTCGGACGCCCGGACTATAATCGGTGTGAGAAAAGGAAACACAATGAGCGCAAACAGGGCAGCGATCAGTTTAAATGCGATATACGCCGCTGCCAGCCGTTTCGCGGTGCTGGAGGCGCCGATCGCCGCGACCGCTGAGCTGGTCGCCGTGCCGATGTTCTGGCCGATGACCAACGCCATGGCTTGATCCAGACCGATGGCGCCGGCATAAAGAGCTGACAGGCTCACGGCGATCGCAGCCGTCGAAGATTGCATGACGGTTGTCATTAGGATGCCAGCTGCCACCAGCACGAGCACGCTGAGAATTCCTGACCACGGCACGACGCCGACTTCATTGAGGACGCTTGGCAGGTCCGCCGGGTTCAGCTGATCGGCGAGCCCGCTCATGCCTTGCTGCAGTGTTGTCAGACCGATCAGGATCAGCGCGAAGCCAGCGATGGCGCTGCCCGCGGCCGCCCATCGCCCCCGGCCCATTAGCTTGAGCAGCGCGCCGGCGAACACGATCGGCAAAGCCGCGGCCGTGAGGGAGACCCTGACGCCGAGCAGTGCCACAAGCCAACCGGTTCCGGTTGTGCCGATGTTCGCTCCGAAAACCAGACCCAGGCCTTGCGGGAATGTCAGCAGTCCCGCGCTGACCAGGCCGATGGTCGCCATGGTGGTGGCACTTGACGACTGCACCAACAGCGTAATGACCGCGCCCCAGAACGTGCCGTGGAGGGGTGTCGCCGCTGCCTTTTCGAGAATCCGGCGCAGGGCTGTGCCGGCGAGAGCTTTAAGCCCATCGGTCATGATGGCCATGCCGAGAAGAAAAAGGCCTACTCCGCCGATAATCGAGATCAGTGTCGTCAAAATTGCTCTCCGACTTTGGCCTCTCGACGCAAGCGCGAATGTCGTTGCGAACGTCCCGGGGACAACGGGAGTGCCACCGCAAGAAGGCCAGCGCGTGCGCTCAATGCGAGTCGGCACCGGTATCGCGGGAGAATACGCCGGTCAACGGGATAGCCTACGACGTTGTCGGCGATTCGGATAGTCATATGCCATAGCGCCGACAGGGCAATCGGGTGAAAAAGCGCGTGACAACGGGGTGATAGATCTGTCGTGACCACTGATTCGATTGGTGGAGAACTACGATGGAGAAGGCGGCGACCGAATGTGAAGCGTTGGACGAAGCGATTGTTCGTCTGGATTATTTCAAGGATTTGCCGGATCGTCGGCAGCAGGGCAAGGTGACTTATCCGCTCGATGAAATCCTGCTGTTGTGCCTGCTTGCTGTTCTGGCGGGGGCGGAAACCTTCATCGACATGGCCCGGGCAGGCCAAGACGAAGCTGAGCTTGCTGCACCGGTTTCGGCCGTTTCGCTGCGGCACGCTCTCGCATGATCAACTGGGCGAAATTTTTGCCACGCTCGACGCGCAGGCGTTCCAACGCTGTTTCGTCGCCTGGATGGCGGCGCTGACCAAGACGCCAGCAGATGTCATTACCATCGACGGAAAGACGTCTCGCCGCCGCGCTACCGTCAACTTCCCCGACGAGATTTACCGGCGTTTACGATCAGATTGGCGCGATAACTATGACTTAGCTGCTATCAACTCACGCAAATAATTAATGTGGATGGAACGGAAATCTTATGCCCACGTTTAAGATCAAGGGTCCGTTGTTGCGGACCAGTGCATGGAAGTATTGAGCTCGGAGGGCGTCTTCATTACGATAAATCAAGCTGTGGCAGTTCTGCGGGTGCGGCCTATTACGGAAACTGCATCGCTACAGTACAGTTGCAGGGAGTGGAACGCCACTGGTTTAGAGATTAATGGGAGGCCGTCATGGGCGCCGAAGCAGCGAGAGATTCGCATGGACCGAGAATGCAGCCAAAGGGCGGGAGGATAAGCGAGCACAAGCCCGCGATTGAAGAAGTCCATATCCTGTGGATCATAGGGGGACTGGGATGTGACGGCGACTTGGTCTCGATTACGGCGGCAACCCAGCCCAGCCTCGAAGATGTGATGCTTGGTGCCATACCGGGATTGCCGAAGGTTCATCTGCACGACCCCGTGCTCGCTTTCACCGTCGGCGATGAGTTCATGGCACCCTTCCACAAGGCCGCACGGGGCGAGCTCGATAATTTCGTGCTCGTGCTCGAAGGTTCCATTCCCAATGAGGAGATCAGCGGAGACGGCTACTGGGCGGCGTATGGGACCGACCCCCGGACCGGCGACCCGATCACCATTCCCGAATGGCTGGTCGCTTGACGCCGAAGGCGCTCGCGGTTGTCACCGCCGGAACCTGCGCTGCTTTCGGCGGTATTCATGCTATGAAGGGCAATCCCACCGGTTGCATGGGCGTGGCGGACTATCTCGGCTGGGACTGGAAATCCAAGGCAGGGCTGCCCATCGTCAACGTGCCCGGCTGCCCGGTTTAGCCCGACAACTTCATGGAGACGCTACTCTATCTGTTGCGGCAGCTCGCCGGGCTCGCACGATGATCCCTATCGATGAGGCGGGGCGTCCCAAATGGCTGTTTGGCAAAACTGTGCATGAGGGCTGCGATCGCGCCGGCTAATGCGAGCAGTGTGATTTTACGAACGAGTACGGCTCGCCAAGATGTCTCGTCAAAATCGGCTGCTGGGGCCCTGTTGTGCAATGCAATGTTCCCAAGCGCGGATGGATGGCGGGAATCGGAGGCTGTCCCAGTGTTGCAGGGATCTGTGTCGGCTGCACGATGCCAGGCTTCCCGGACAAGTTCATGCCTTTCATGGACCAGCCGCCCGGCGCGACGCTTTCGTCGAACCTGATCAAGCCATATGGCGCGCTGATCCGGGCGCTGCGCCCCTTGATGAACGCGGCTCTCAATGACGAGCGGAAATGGCGCCACAACCGGTCGAAGCTCACAACCGGCTATCAACAACCACCCCACTGACAGAAATTCTCGCCGAGTTCCGTCTCGGATTGGAGGCAGACATGGTTACGACCATAGCACCGGAAATTGCTGCGACGAGAAAGCCATCGCAGATCGTTGAAATGAACTTGGATCCGATTACGCGGATTGTCGGCAGTCTCGGCCTCTACACCAAGATCGATTTATGAAATCGCGTCGTCACCGATTGCCATGCGACGTCTTCGATTTTCCGCGGCTACAGCATTTTCATGAAGGGCAAGGACCCGCGCGACGCCCATTTCATCACCGGCCGCATCTGCGGCATTTGCGGCGACAACAACGCCACTTGCTAGGTCTATGCCCAAAACATGGCCTACGGTATCAAGCCGCCAGCCATCGCGGAATGGATTACCAACCTTGGCGAAGCCGCCGAGTATATGTTCGATCACAATATTTTCCAGGACAATCTCGTGGGTGTCGATTTCTGCGAGAAGATGGTCAAGGAGACCAATCCCGGTGTCTGGGACCTCGCACAACAGTGCGAGGCGCCGCACGCGGCCGATCACGCCTACCGCACTATCGGCGACATCATGGTGCCCCTCAATCCCTTCACCGGTGATTTCTACCGCGAGACATTGCAAGTGAGCCGCTACACGCGCGAAATGTTCTGTCTGATGGAAGGCCGCCACGTGCATCCATCCACCCTCTATCCGGGAGGCGTCGGAACCATGCCCACCGTTCAGTTGTTCACCGATTATTTGACGCGGCTGATGCGCTATTGCGAATTCATGAAGAAATGCGTGCCGCTGGACGATGATTTGTTCGATTTCTTCTATGACGCGCTGCCCGGCTATGAAGAGATCGGCCGCCGCCGCACTCTGCTCGGATGCTGGGGTTCGTTCCAGAACCCTGACGTCTGTGACTACAATTACAAAACCATGACGGATTGGGGCCGGTCGATGTACGTCACCCCGGGCGTCGTCATCGACGGCAATCTGGTGACGACCGATCTCGTCGACATCAATCTGAATATCCGAATCCTGCTTGGCCACTCCTATTATGACGGCTGGGACAACGCCGAGACATTCGTCAAAACCGATCCTCTTGGCAATACGGTTGATCAGAGACACCCGTGGAATCAGACCACCGTTCCACGGCCGCAAAAGCGCGACTTCAACGGCAAATATTCTTGGGTGATGTGCCGGCGTTGGCTCGACAAGAGGACCGGCGATCACCTAGCGCTCGACACAGGCGGCGGCGCTTTCGCGCGCCTCTGGACGACGGCGTTGGCGAACATCGTTGACATGGGCTACGTCAAGGCGACTGGGACCAGCGTTGTGATCACTCTTCCCAAGACGGCGCTGAAGCCAGCGGTGACGTTCGAGTGGAAAATCCCAAAGTGGAGCAATGCCATCGAGCGTGACCGGGCGCGCACGCTCGATCTGCCGCCGCCGATGAAGCTCTTGCCTCGCCATGCGCCGGATTGCCGCGTCCAAGGGGCAAGACCGGCGAGCGCCGCGATCTCTCTGCGGCCGAGCGTGCCGAGTTCAGGCA
>JBOGNA010000094.1:0-7549 GCA_050746925.1 Candidatus Acidiferrales bacterium | reverse complement strand
TCGAGATGTTCCGCAAGCTGCTGGATGAAGGGATTGCGGGCGACAACGTCGGATTGCTGCTGCGCGGGACGGAAAAAGAGGAAGTGGAGCGCGGGCAAGTGTTGTGCAAGCCGGGATCGATCACGCCGCACACGAAGTTCAAGGCCGAAGCGTACGTACTGACGAAAGAAGAGGGCGGACGGCACACGCCGTTCTTCACAGGATACCGGCCGCAGTTTTATTTCCGTACGACGGACGTGACGGGAGACGTGAAGCTGCCGCAGGGCGTGGAGATGGTGATGCCGGGAGACAATATTTCGGTGGAGATTTCGCTGATCACGCCGGTGGCGCTGGAGAAGGGGCTGCGGTTTGCGATTCGCGAAGGCGGCCACACGGTCGGCGCCGGCGCCGTCGCCGAGATCATCGAGTAAACATGCCCAACGGAGAAAAAATTCGGATTCGTCTGAAAGCGTACGATCACCGTATTCTCGATCAATCGACGAAAGAGATTGTGGACACCGCGAAGCGCACCGGCGCCGAAGTAGCCGGTCCGATTCCTCTGCCCACGGTCATCAACCGCTGGACGGTATTGCGCTCGCCGCACGTGGACAAGAAATCGCGCGAGCAGTTTGAGATGCGCACGCACAAGCGCCTGATCGATATTCTCGAGCCCACGCCGGACACGGTGGACGCTCTGATGAAGCTCGATCTGCCGCCGGGCGTGGACGTTGAAATCAAAGCCTTCGGGCGCGAACACACAACGAAGTAAAGTAGTTTTTCGAGGAAAGAGCGAACGCGATGGCAGTCACAGGCATACTCGGAATCAAGCTGGGAATGACACAGGTTTTCGCCGACGACGGCACCGCCGTCCCGTGCACCGTGCTGCAAGCAGGCCCGTGCGTGGTGGTGCAGCGCCGCACCAAAGATAAAGACGGCTACGACGCCGTGCAGCTCGGCCTGGTCGAATTCATCAAGCCGCAGCGCGTGAACAAGCCGATGACCGGCCATTTCAAGAAAGCCGGTGTCGCTCCGATGCGTTACGTGCGCGAAGTGCGGCTCGCCGATTCGAAAGACGAAACCAAGCCGGGCGATCGCGTACTGGTCGATGGCTTCCAGATCGGCGAATTCGTGGACGTCACCGGTGTGAGTAAAGGAAAGGGATTTGCTGGCGGCGTCAAGCGCTGGCACTACCGCGGCGGCGAAGGCAGCCACGGCTCGATGTTTCACCGCGCTCCGGGCGGCATTGGCGCCAGCTCGTTCCCGTCGCGCGTTTGGAAGGGGCAGCACTTTCCGGGACATATGGGCAACGAGCGCGTCACGTCGAAGAATTTGCGCGTCGTGAAAATCGATACGGACGAAAACCTGTTGCTCGTGCGCGGCGCAGTGCCGGGCCCGGCCGGCAGCTACATTTTCATCAACAAGGCCAAAGCGGCCAAGTAAGCACGCGAACGAGACGAAGTACGTGAAAAAGAGACGACGATGCCCGTAGCGGATGTAATGAATCTCGAAGGCAAGAAAGTCGGCCAGATCGAATTGGCGGACGATGTGTTCGGCGTGAAGGTCAATCAAGACCTTCTGCACGAAGCGGTGCGGCACTATCTCGCCGGACGACACCGCGGAACGCACAAGACGAAAGACAAGAGCGAAGTGAGCGGCTCGGGCAAAAAACTCTGGAAGCAGAAGGGCACCGGCCGCGCGCGCATCGGCTCCATCCGTTCTCCGCTCTGGCGACATGGCGGCACCGTGCATGGCCCCACGCCGCATAGCTATGACTATGCGCTGCCGAAGAAAATGATCCTGGGCGCGTTGCGCTCGGCTCTTTCCGCGAAACTCGCGGACGAAAAATTGACGATTGTGGACGGCTGGAAGCTCGAGTCGCACAAGACCAAGCCGTTCAGCCAGGCGCTCGGAAAGTTGCACAAAGAAACGCGCACGATTCTGCTGGTTGAAAACGGTGCAAACCTGAACCTCGAGCGCGCCAGCCGCAACATCGACGGTGTCACGCTCGTTCCGGCGACAGGTCTTGAGCCGTACGACCTGATGCGGCACGACCGATTGATGCTTTCGCGCGAAGCCGCGGCGAAATTGAGCCGCGCGCTTTCCGCCACCAAGCCCGAAGTGCCGGTGCAAATCGAACCGGCTCCGCGCGCTCCCGAAAAGAAGGCGGCGGAAAAGGCCGAAGCGAAATTGTCTGCAAAGGCCGCTCCGAAGTCGGCAAAAAAGCCGGCGGCGGAGAAGAAGGCCGCGGCCAAGGCCAAGCCGAAAGGGAAGAAGGGTTAAGCGATGGAGACGAGACTCTATCAAGTGATTCGCCGGCCCATCATCACCGAAAAGGGCCTGGCCGTGAAAGAGACGCAGCACACCGTCGTCTTCGAAGTCGCCTCCGACGCGACCAAGACCGAAATCAAAGAAGCCGTGCAGCGCGTATTCAAGGTGAAAGTGGATCACGTGCGCACGGCGAATTTTCACGGTAAGTTTCGCCGCCGCGGACGCGCCGAAGGTCACCGGCGCGACTGGAAGAAAGCCTATGTCCGGCTGGTGGAAGGCGAAAAGATGATCGAGTACGCCGAGAATTTGTAGTCCGGCGGAATCGTTTTGACGAACTACGAGAGCGAATCGGCTCTCGCGAAGTGATGAGGCAATAAAGAATGGCACTGAAAACTTTTAAGCCCTACACGCCGTCGCGGCGCTTTCTGACCATGCTCGATAAGAGCGAGATCACCAAGCAAACGCCGGAGAAGTCGCTGACGGAATCGAAGAAGCGCACCGGCGGACGCAATTCGCACGGAGAAGTCACCTCCTGGCACCGGGGCGGCGGACATGCGCGCAAGTACCGCTCCATCGACTTCCGCCGCGAAAAAATCGGCATCCCGGCCAAGGTCGCGGCCATCGAATACGACCCGAATCGCTCCGCGCGGATTGCTCTGTTGCACTACGCCGACGGCGAGAAGCGCTACATTCTGCAGCCGGTGGGCCTGGAAGTCGGCATGACGATTCAGAACGGCGAAGGCGCCGACATTCTGCCGGGAAACGCGCTGACGATCCGGCACATTCCGCCCGGCACGATGGTTCATAACCTCGAGCTGTATCCCGGCAAGGGCGCGCAAGTGGTTCGCTCGGCCGGCGGCGCGGCGCAGCTTTTGAGCAAGGAAGGCGATTTTGCGCTGGTGAAGCTCCCGTCCGGCGAAGTCCGGAAGTTCAGCGTCGAGTGCATGGCCACGATTGGCCAACTCGGCAATCTGGATCATGAAAATGTCACCTATGGGAAGGCCGGCCGCACGCGCTGGCACGGAAAGCGTCCTACGGTGCGCGGTGTCGCAATGAACCCGGTGGACCACCCGCACGGCGGCGGGGAAGGCCGCGTGAAGGGCAACCACCCGCAGACTCCCTGGGGATTTCCCACTCTGGGCGCGAAGACGCGCAAGAAGCGTCCGAGCGACCGGATGATCGTGGAACGGCGTAAGCCGTAGTAGAACGAACTCAGGACTGTCGGCCTGAGGAATTTTCGGAGAAGAGAAGCAAAAAATGAACCCGGCGCGGCGGGAAATAGAGAGCAACCTTATGACAGCCACCAGAACGTCTCGACGTTCGCATCGAAGGACGGCCCGGAGAACGACCCGGGCGCGCAAAGCCGCTCCGCGGCGTGCCGCCAAGCCTGTGGTGAAGACGGTTTCAAAGCTCGCGCCTCCGCCCCAGGTGTTGTTTCGGATTTGCAAGGCCGGTTGGGCCGTGATTGTGGAAAAAATTCCAAACGCGCAAGGGACTCGCTTTGTCTGTCCTTTCTGCCCTGTTTCGCACCGCGTTTCGGGCCCCGTTCGGGGATTCCGGAAAATGCGGCGCGCGCAGTGGGTGAAATTGCGCCGGGTTGAGGAGTAGGGAGAAAGATGCCGCGCTCGCTAAAAAAAGGACCGTTCATCGACGGCCATCTTCGCGAGAAGGTGGAAGCGCTGAACGAGCGGAACGAAAAGAAAGTCGTTAAGACCTGGTCGCGCCGCTCGACGATTCTGCCCGAAATGGTCGGACATACGATCGCGGTCCACAACGGAAAGAAGTTCATTCCCGTGTACATCACCGAGCAGATGGTGGGACACAAACTCGGTGAGTTCTCGCCGACGCGTACGTTCAAAGGCCACGCCGTAAAGGCGGCGCTCGAAAGAGCGGCAGCAGCGGCAGGCGCTCCGGCGGGGGGAGCGGCACCGGCGGGTGGCACTGGCGCAGCTCCTGCGCCTAAGGCATAGACGATGGCTACGGTGACACAAGCTCCGGGTCAGATCGAAGGCGTGGCGCGGGCGAAATACATCCGCGTGTCGCCGCAGAAGGCTCGGCTCGTCATTGATCTCATCCGAGGCCAGCGGGCGGAAGACGCGCTGCAAACCCTGCGGTTTACGAAGAAGCGCGTTGCGAAAGAAGTCGAGAAGACGCTCCGCAGCGCCATTGCCAATGCCGAGCGCAAGGCCGAAGACTCCGGTGAATCGCTCGACGTGGACGCGCTGTTCGTGACCAGCTGCTACGTCAACGAAGGGCCGCGCTGGAAGCGGCTGCGTCCGGCGCCGATGGGCCGCGGCTTCCGCTATCAGAAGCGCACCAGCCACATCATTGTGGAAGTGTCTGAACATCACCGCGCCGCGGCCGACCGTGCAGCAGCAGCAGCAGCCGAAGCGCAAGCATCGAAGGGCGTGAAGGGCGCAGTTCGCAAGGCTCGCAAGGCGCTCGAGAAACGCACAAAGCAACCGACGAAAAAGAAGTAGGAGGCTCGTTTGGGGCAGAAAACACATCCGTATGGGTTTCGGCTGGGCTACAACAAAGGCTGGCGGTCCCGCTGGTTCGCGAAGAAGGACTATGCCGACCTGCTGCATGAAGACGTGCAGCTTCGCAAGATTCTCAAAGAGAAGCTGAAGTCCGCGGGCATCGACTCCATCGACGTCGAGCGCGCTGCTAACAAGCTTGTCGTCCGAATCTACACGGCCCGTCCCGGCATCATCATCGGCCGCAAGGGCTCGGAAATCGACAAGCTCAAGAACGAAGTGCAGAAGCGCACCAAGCGGGAAGTGCACATCGACATTCAGGAAGTGCATCGCCCGGAGTTGAACGCCACGCTCGTGGCCGAATCGATTGCGCTGCAGTTGGAAAAGCGCGTCGCTTTCCGGCGCGCTATGCGCAAAGCCGTCGATTCCGCGCTGCGCTTCGGCTGCAAGGGCATCAAAGTCCGTGTCGCGGGCCGGCTGAACGGCGCCGAAATCGCGCGCAAAGAATGGTATTTGCAGGGGCGGCTGCCGCTGCAGACCTTGCGCGCGGATATCGACTTCGGAACGGCCGAAGCGCAAACCACCTACGGCTTGATTGGCGTGAAGTGCTGGATCTACCAGGGCGAAAAAATCCCCGAGCGTGGGAAGCCCGCCGCCGCTGCCGCAACGGTATAAGGGAACAGGCGACTAATCATGTTGATGCCGAAAAAGGTAAAGTACCGCAAGCAGCAGCGCGGCCGGCGCAGCGGAAAAGCATGGCGCGGCGGTTCGCTGGCGTTTGGCGAGTACGGATTGAAAGCGCTCGAGCCGGCCTGGATTACCGACCGGCAGATCGAAGCGGCGCGCGTCGCGATCACGCGGTTCATCAAGCGCGGCGGAAAGCTTTGGATCCGGATATTTCCGGACAAGCCATTCACGAAAAAGCCGGCTGAAACTCGAATGGGAAAGGGCAAAGGGCCACCGGAGCACTGGGTGGCCGTCGTAAAGCCCGGGCGTGTGATGTTCGAAATGGCCGGCGTGGATCTGGCGGCCGCCACCGAAGCAATGAAGCTGGCGGCGCATAAGCTGCCGATCCGGACGAAGTTCGTCAGCCGGGCGGAGGAACTCTGATGGCGCGGCGGATGGAGAAGTATCGCGAGATGAATCCGAACGAGCTCGAAATCCGGCAGCGCGAGCTTGCCGAGCAGATTTTTCGCCTTCGCTTCCAGCTTTCTACGGGGCAGGCGGAAGGCTTGAAAAAGCTGCGTGAGGCGAAGCGCGATTTTGCGCGCGTCAAGACGCTCCTGCGCGAGAACGAATTGAGGAAGGCGTAATGGCAAACGAAGCGGCAGCAGCGGCAGTCGAACAAAGCGGAACGGCGCGCCGGGCGCGGCAGGAGCTGGTCGGAGTGGTGACGAGCGCCAAGATGCAGAAGACGATCGTCGTGAAAGTCACCCGCACCACCCAGCATCCGCTCTATCAGCGGGTCATTCGCTTCAACAAGAAATATTACGCGCACGATGAAACGGGCGATGCGCGCGTCGGAGACGTCGTACGAATCGTTTCCACCCGGCCGCTTTCGAAGCTGAAGCGCTGGCGGCTGAAAGAAGTAATTTCGCGCTCGACGCGTGTGGCCTGATCGCCCGCGAGCGGCCGTTCGATTTCGATAGGGGAGCACGAACATGGTTCAGATGAGGACGTGGCTGACGGTGGCCGATAATTCGGGAGCGCGCCAGCTCACGTGCATCCTGCCGATCGGCGGCGATGCGGGTTTAACGGCGTCGCTCGGCGACATCATCACTGCCGCCGTAAAAGAAGCGACACCGGAAAGCCAGGTGAAGAAGGGCAAGGTGGTTCGCGCCGTCGTGGTTCGCACCCGCAAAGAACAGCGGCGCAAGGACGGCACGTATATCCGCTTTGACGACAATGCTGCCGTACTAATTAACGACGCGAACGAGCCGATCGGAACCCGCGTTTTCGGCCCGGTCGCCAGAGAGCTGCGAGACAAGAAATTCACCAAAATCATCTCGCTGGCTCCGGAAGTGTGGTAGCGATGAGAGAAAAAATCGAAACGCCGCTTCCGCTCGGCATTCGCCACGGCGACACGGTTCGAATCATGTCCGGCCGGTCGAAAGGCAAGAGCGGCAAAGTGCTGTCGGTCAACAAGTACAAGAATACGGTCACGGTCGAGCACGCCAACATCATCAAGAAGCACACGCGTCCGAACCCGTCGAAGAATATCAAGGGCGGCATTCTCGAAAAGGAAGGCCCGCTCCACGTTTCAAATGTGATGCTGGTTTGCCCCGGTTGCAGCAAGCACACGCGCGTCGGACACACCACGCTGCCGGACGGCACCAAGTTGCGCGTCTGCCGGCGTTGCAATACGACGTTCGAGAATTAGCAGGTCAAGTTTCAGAGTGAAGCGATTGAAAGGTAGCAGCGAAAATGATTAGCCGGTTGCATGAAAAATATAGAAAAGAAGCCGTCCCGGCGCTTTCCAAGCGCTTCGGCTTCACCAACACCATGGCCGTACCGCACGTGAAGAAAGTCACGGTGAATATCGGACTCGGGGAAGCGAGCGCCAACGTGAAGCTGCTCGACACTGCTGCCGTCGAGCTCGGCCAGATTACGGGACAGAAGGCGGTCATCACGCGCGCCAAGAAGTCGATTGCGAACTTCAAAATTCGCAAAGGGATGCCCATCGGCTGCATGGTCACGCTGCGCGGCGAGCGCATGTATGAATTTCTCGACCGCCTTTCGGCCATCGTTTTGCCTCGCGTTCGCGACTTCAAGGGGCTGCCGCCGAATTCCTTCGACGGCCGCGGCAATTACACCCTGGGCTTGAA
>JBOGNA010000093.1:0-35847 GCA_050746925.1 Candidatus Acidiferrales bacterium | reverse complement strand
CTCTTTCATCTGTTGCAATTGCGCGTCAGTGGCTTCGTCACCGTGCTCGATGGAATCAACGCCGGCATCGATGGCGGTTTGAATGGCAGTCTTGTTGACGGCGTGCGCTGCCACCTTCATTCCCAGGCGGTGCGCATCTTCGACGATCGCTTTCGCATCTTCGGGCGCGAGATATCGAAACTGCCAGTTGGGACCCGCGCCCGCGTCCACAACGATCTTGATGAAATCCGCGCCGAGAGCTTGATTCGTGCGCACGGCTCGACGTGCTTCGTCCGGCCCGCTGACGGCGAGAAACTCAAGCGGAAGAATCTGTTCGGCAATCCCGGCTTGCAGATAAACTGCCTGGCCTCCGAGCGGAACAATCTTGCGGCCGGATGCCTGCAGGCGCGGCCCCGGCACGAAGCCACCCTCGATGGCGTCGCGCAGTGAAATGTCGCCATCCACTCCGGAATGGCCGACATTGCGCACCGACGTGATTCCTGATTCGAGATCCTGCAGCGCATTGTGCGCGCCCATTAGCACGCGCAAAGTGGGGCTCATTTCGGTGACGGAGAGCGTGATCGTCTCGCCGCTATCGAGGCGCCCCTCCATCGAACTGACGAGATGCGCGTGGCAATCGATCAAGCCGGGGAGCAGCGTTGCGTGGCTTAGATCTATGAAGTCGGCATTCCTCGGAGCATGACTCTTCACATCCTCCCAGGGGCCGATTTCCTTGATGCGTTCGCCTTCGGTGAGAATGCCTTGATCGAGCGCGTACTTCCCGGTCCTCACGTCGAGGACGCGTCCCGCCTTGATTAGCTTCGGCGTTGGCGGAGGTACGGCGTCGAAGCCGAGTTGCGCGTAAGCGGGGATGCTGAGGCCTAAGAGAGTGACAACGAGCAACAGACGCCGCATACGACCTCCTCAATTTCCTTAAGTTCTAGTTGCAGTTGAGAGAGACCACGGCTTTAGCAATTCCTTGGACGGAGGTGCTGTGCGAATGGTTGGTCTGGCACAAATCCTCAAGTGACTTCGAGAAGTCGCCACGCCGACAAATCGAAGAGCATTTCGATGGCGCACTGCCTTTGCATTCAAGTAAAACATTCAGTTAGTCAGTGTGCGGCGATCTGCTGGCATTTGCTGCGCTCTGTAATCTCTGCTGCAGGCCGAGTGGTATTCATTAAAAACTTTGAGAGTTATTTCTGGGCGACGCCCGCTTCCGAGATTTGATTTGCGAGCCAGTCGCCGATCTCGCGGGTGCCGACCGTGCCGCCCAGATCGGCCGGAGTTTTGCCTTCTCGGAGCGCTGCGCGTACTGCATCTTCGATCGCTCGCGACTCGGCGGACCAACCGAAATATTCGAGCATCATTCCAACGGTGAGAGTAGCTCCCATCGGGTTTGCGATGTTTCTCCCCGCAAGATTCGGCGCGGAGCCGTGAACCGGCTCGAAGAGCGAGACCTGGCCGGGATGAATGTTGCCCGATGGCGCGAGGCCGAGTCCGCCCGCCAGTTGCGCGCCGAGATCGCTCGCGATGTCGCCAAACAAATTCGATGTGACGATGACCTGGAACTGCGACGGGTCGCGCACCATCTGCATTAGCAGGTTGTCGATGTACTGGTGCGAGGATTCAATTTCGGGATATTCGGCGCGGACAATTTTGAAGACGCGCTGCCAGAGATCGTGGCCGAAGGCGAGCGCGTTCGACTTGTCGGACATGCAGACGCGCTTCAAGCCGTGGCGCCGCGCGTAGTCGAACGCATAGCGGATGATGCGCTCGACGCCTTTGCGGGTGTTCACGTCCTCTTGCGTGGCGATTTCGTCCGCGGTTCCCTTCTTGAAGAAGCCGCCCATGCCGACGTAATGGCCTTCGGTGTTCTCGCGGAACACGATGAAATTGACGTCTTTTTCGGTGCGATCCTTCAGGGGCGTGAACCGTTTGTCGAAGAGCACGCAGGGGCGCGCGTTGACGTAGAGATCGAGCTTGAAGCGCAGGCCGAGCAGGATATCGGCGGCATGGACGTTCGTCGGAACGCGAGGGTCGCCCATTGCGCCGAGAAGGATTGCGTCGAAATCGCGATGAAACATCTCGACCGCGACGGCAGGCAGCGTTGTTTTGTCGCGGAGGTAGCGCTCGGCGCCCCAGTCGAATTCGGTGAGCGCGACTTCCCTGCCGCCCGCCGCCGCGACCGCCTTGAGAACCTTTATGGCTTCCGGGATCACTTCCTTGCCGATGCCGTCGCCGGGGATTACGGCGATTCGTTTGTTGGTTGACGTTGTGTGCATGGCGCGGGTGTAACGCTCGCACGAGCCGAGGAAAATTTCAAGCGGGACTCAGCCAGGCAAGCAAGAAAGAAAGCATTGCTTGATATTCGTTCGCACCCTATCGGCGAGTGACTTCGATGCTTGCTTGAGGTGTCGGCGTGGCGACGATTGAATCGGAGGCGCGGTTCAAAAGATTCTTTCGATCTTGCCCCTGCGCGATCGTGGCCGGTTAAGGTTTCGGCTCGAAATTTGAAATCAAATGTTTTACTTCAACTTCCTCGCCGGATCTGAGAAGAGCGCGTGATAAATCAGGTGTGTGGACGAATCGATCCATCGATCGAGTTTGGGTTTCGGCATGCGGACGGTTTGGCCGAGCAGGCTCCAGAAAAAGCTATCCATGGCACGCGCGAGGCCGGGGATGTCAGCTCCTCGCCGCACTCCCGGCAGCTTCTGGAGATGTTCAAAGACGAGGGTGATGCGAGCCGTGGTCCAGGCGTGGATTTGGTCCTGCTTTCGCGCGAGATCCGGATCGGTAAGCGCCGCTTCCTGCCACGCGCGATAAGCACCGAGGTAGCGAAGGTCGTGAGAAAAAGCGCGCGACAGCAATTCCCGCACGCCAGCGCGAACATCTGCCGCGGCCTGGGGACGAAATTCAAGGCGGCCCAGCTTTTCGAGCAACTCGTCCATGAGCGCGAGGAGAAGTTGGCGCTTCGAGCGATAGTGCTGATAAAAGGTGCCGATTGCGAGGTGGGCGCGATCTGAAATTTCGTCGACTGACGTGCTCTCGTAGCCCTTCTCGCCGAACAGGGCGAGGCCGGCAACTTTAAGCCGCTCCCGCTTCGCGATGGATCGTTTTTGGCGAGGCTCGGGGGGAAGGTTCTCTCCGGAGAGCAGGTGGGGGCGCTTTGGCGCGGCCGCAGTCATGCCCCCTGCGGCGTCCGGATGCTCACCCCTACCAGCGCACCTGCGCAACAGCAGAGCATCCACCCACCGAAGACTCCCGCCATCTCGGGCGCTATGTTCGGAAATACAAGGGGAAAGAATGCGCTTGAGAATGGGTCGAGCAGGAGCGTCGGCATGAGAAGCGATACGGCTCCAGCCAGCCACTCGTCGGGAGGAAGGCCGGCGCTTTTACACAGCCGGCGCACAGCCCATGCGATTAGCGGAAACGTGACCGCGAGCAGAATCAGCGGCCGCGTCCAATTGCTGGGGCGCAGCACGTACTCTCCAACGAAGCGCAGAGCCAGGGTGGCGGCGAGCCAGATGACGAAACCGGTTCGAATCAAGCGCGTGTTCATAACATGAACTCCAATTCATGTTCTTACATGCCCGCACCGAAGGCAAGCTTTTTTCGGGCGGTATCCAGTGGAACGATTCGACGAACGGTCGGCCGGCGCCACTTTTGTTCGCTCTCGATCAGCGGGCTCGCACCGCCGAAGCAGTTCCCTGCGCATCCCGGCCGAAGATCGAACCCTAACTCGCCGGTTGAATTGTCGCGCTGGGCGCATTAGAATCCGCCGCATAGTTAGTAAGCCAATGTCCTAGCCCTCGGGCTCCCCAGCAGCGCCGAGGTAAGAACAAATAATCCGGGCAAATGGAGTAGCCAACAGGATTGGTTTGGATCCTCGCGGCAGAAATCCGGGCGGCCGCAGAAGCAGTTCAGCAGCAGCAGTTCAAAGGAGGCACGGCGATGAATGAATTGGTGCAGATGATTATGCAGAAGACTGGACTCCCTCAGGATAAGGTGCAGGAAGTGGTCAACCTGGTCATCTCTCACTGCAAATCGAACCTTCCCGAATCGGTCAGCTCGCATCTGGATGGCTTGCTTGCGACGCTGGAATCGCCCGAAGCGCAGGGGATCCTGGAGAAGGCAAAAGGCTTCGCGGCAGGGCTGGGCAGCAAGATGTCCGGGCACGACGCATAAGAGTTCACGCAACAACTGGGGAGGATTCGCCATGAATCGATTCAAGAAGTATCTGTTTGCAGTGTTGATCTCCGCGGGTCTTGGATTGGGGCTCGCGAGTGCGGCTCCGGTGAAAGCGCAGTCGTCGGATTCGAGCGATTCCACTACGACGCCTGCCAAGAAAACCACCAAGAAGAAGAAATCAACCGACGCAACCTCGACGGACAAGAGCGACAGCTCGAGCTCGGGAAAAACTTCCACGTCGAAATCGAAGAAAGCCGCTTCCGCATCGTCCGACAGTGATTCCAAGGCCGCCGCCGGTTCAACCAAATCGACGGGCGCAAAGAAATCCAAGTCAACCAAGGACGCATCCGGCGACTCGACTGTAAAGTCGGACTCCGCCTCCGAAACAAAATCCGCCAGCACGAAAAAATCAAAATCGACCAAGGCGTCCGCATCCGATTCGAAGGCCCCGGCAGACTCAAGCGCTGCCTCGAAGTCCACAAGCTCGAAGAAATCGAAGTCAGCGAAAGCCGGCGCCGATGATTCGAAGGCATCGGCAGATGCCGATTCCGGCAGCAAGACTTCGAGGACCAAGAAGTCAAAGTCCACCAAGACGGCAAAGACGTCCGGTGAATCGGGCGAGTCGAGCGCCGCGGCGCCTGCCGCGACGAAGGAAAAGTCTTCGACGAAGTCGGCCAGCAAGAGCAAATCCGCAGCAGCGGCCAAATCGGACAGCTCTTCGGCTCCGGCCTCGTCCGGTTCGACCCCGGCCGCGGCTCCTGCGGCGTCCAAGCCGGCTCCTGCAGCGACGCCTGCGAAATCGACGAGCAGCTCCACAGCTGCCAAATCCAGCGCAAGCCAGCCTGTACCTCCGGCCGGAAGCGGAATGGTTTGGGTGAACACGGACTCTGGCGTCTATCACAAGGAAGGAACGCGGTACTACGGCAAAACCAAGACCGGCAAATACATGTCCGAAGCCGATGCGCAAAAGGCAGGCTTCCGCGCTGCGAAAAACGAATAGCCGTCCGATGAGCACGATCTCGAGAAAAGGAGCGACAAGATGATCAGGAAGATGATCAGCATGATGATCAGCAAGCGTAGCGCTATCGGAATCTGCGGAGCGGTTCTGTGTTCGGTGATGGTTCTTTCCGGTTGGGCGGGTGGTGCGACGGCGGCCAAAGCTCTCGCGTTCACAGCGGTGCAAGCGAAGGCGGCGCCGGCCGCCGATCTCGTCGATATCAATTCCGCGTCGAAAGAACAGCTCGACGCGCTTCCGGGAATCGGCACAGCCTATTCGCAAAAGATCGTTGACGGGCGTCCGTACAAAGCAAAAACAGACCTCGTGAGGAAAAAGGTGCTTCCGCAGGCGACCTACAACAAGATCGCCAAGCTAATCATCGCCAAACAGCCGGCCAAGTAAGCGGAGTTCACTTTCGCGATTAGGTAGCGAGAATGGAGCGGCGGCGGATTGCTGCTCCGAAGCTCGATTCTGCGCCTAGAAACGCAGTCTTTTCAGGTTCTTGCAGCGGAGTTGGCCGAAAACGCGCCGGCAAAAGCCTCTCCGGCACCATCGACAGCCGGGGTTTCGACCCGCCCGTCACCGTGAGTCAAATCGGTTCACCGTTTGTTTGCCGGTGAAATTCGACGAAGTACTATTGCATCCGCCCAGCTCCAGACGCTACCGTATCTGTTCGCAGGTCAACTCCAACCCGAATCAACCCTGGGGGCAAACCCATGGAAGATAAACGACGCGGTAAGAGGCTTCCGCTTTCGATTCCCGTGCATGTGTACGGTCGCACGGAACGCGGCCTTCCCTTCCGATACTTCACGGTGGCGAAATCCGTGAACATGAATGGCGCTTTGGTTCCGCTGGCGCCTCGAGTGAAGCGCGGCCAGACGATTTTGCTCGTGAACAGTTTTACGCAGGAAGAACGCGAATGCCGCGTGGTGTATGTTGATTCCAAGCATCGCAGCAAGAAAATGAAAGTAGCGGTCGAGTTCACCAAAGAACAGGGTGATTTCTGGCACGTGTTCTCGCCTGCTCCCAAGCTAGCTTCCCAGCGCCAACGTATCGACTAAGCGGAAGCTGTCTTAGCTTGTCCGTGTATATCCGTCCGTAATTCTGCATCCCCTGTTGTGCGTCGGTGTCCTGTTGTGACCCCTGGCTGCCGCACGTCTCCCGCGAAATTACGAATACTCTCCATTGGCGCGCCACTCTCCTCCTGAATCCGCTGCGGCTGTTCTCCCGTCTCGAAGTAGTCCCGTTCCCGTTGAACGATTGTGCCGGGCGATGCTAGGATTCGTGCCTTAGGGGAGTCCTACGGCGCGCGAGGAGACGACAATGAAAGCGGTTCGAATGCATTCACTGGGTGCTCCTCAGCAACTGGTGTATGAAGACGCCGAGAAGCCGCTGATCGAGCCGGGAGACGCGCTCGTACGCGTCGTCGCGTCGTCAATTACGAAAGACGAGCTTTCCTGGACGCCCACCTATAAGACGAAAGACGGACGGCCGCGCTTGCCCACGATTCCGGGGCATGAGTTTGCGGGAGTGGTGGAGGCCTTCGCACCGGATGTCACGGACGTGAAAATCGGAGAAGAGGTGTACGGCCTCGCTTCGTTCTGGAGGAACGGCAGCGCGGCGGAATATCTCGCGATCGCGGCTTCCGACGTTGCGCCGAAACCGAAGACACTCAATTTCGAACAGGCAGCGAGCGTTCCGCTGGCCGGCTTGACCGCCTGGCAGGCGCTGTTCGATCACGGAAAGCTGGCAGCCAAGCAGCGAGTGCTGATCCAGGGAGCAGCCGGCGGAGTGGGTGCGTTTGCCGTGCAACTCGCGCACTGGAAGGGAGCATATGTGATCGCCACGGCTTCCGGGGCCCATACGGACTTTCTGCGTCAGCTCGGCGCCGACGAAATGATCGACTACGAGGAGCAAAAATTTGAGGAGGTCGCGAGAAATATCGATCTGGTGCTCGATACGGTGGGCGGTGACGTGTTTGAGCGTTCCAGGCTCGTTCTCAGCGCAACGGGCAAACTTGTCACCATTGTAGAAGATATTTCGCCGGAAGCTACTGCCGCCGGATCGCGCGAAGTCTTCTTCATCGTCGAGCCGAATCGAAGCGAACTCATCGAGCTCGGGCGATTGATTGATGCCGGGCAGTTGAAGACGACGATCGCGGAAGTATTTCCGCTCGAGCAAGCGAAGAAAGCGTTTGAAAAAGGGCTTGAGGGGCACGTGCGAGGCAAGATCGTTCTACGCGTCGCGAATCAGGCAAAATCGAGCGCTCAAGCGTAACCAAGCAGCGATCCTACAGAGCGAGCCGCTCGATCTTCTCTTTCGCTCTGGGCGGCGGCCAGGGCTCCAGCCAGTAGTCGAGCGAGAGCCAGAGCGCATATGCCGGGCGAACGAACACCGCCGCCAGCACGAGCGTAAAGCCAATCCACAGCGCGTACTTCCAATTGTCGGACATCCAGGCAGGATCCGGCAGGAGCGGCATCGCGAGATAAGCGAGGACCAAGACTCCGACCGTGAAGCCGTACGTCAAGATCATTCCGCCCACGAAGTAGCCCGCCTCCCGAAAGTACGCGAGCCCGCAATCCGGGCATCGAATCCGTACCTTGTTGAATCGTCCCTCAAAGATTGGTCCGCGGTGGCAATTCGGGCAGCGGTAGCGCAAGGCGTAGAGGAGAACGTCGCAAATCGGCGGCTTGGCTCGGGCTCCAGGATGCATTTCGGTGCGCTCTGTCACACATCAGAATAATGCAGAAGGCGTCGGGAGAGGAAAAACAAACAAAGAATTCCGCCGCCCTCGTTGAGGCGAACGGATTCGGGGGATGTTACGCGGTCACCGGCACCGGTGCGGGATTCTTGCGGGCTTCCTTATCTGCGTACAGCGCCCGGTCGGCTTCCTCGAGCAACTCTTCCGGCTCTTTGCCACGCCGGTATTCGGCCCAGCCGACCGCGAAGCGAATCGGAATTTTCTCGCCGTTTACATCCACGGAAATAGGTTCCAGGCGCCGCAGCATCGCGGGCACCTGCGAGGCGTTGCATTCCGGCAGTACGAGCATGAATTCATCGCCGCCAAGCCGCGCGGCCGTGTCGGCTTCCCGAATCACGGTGGCAAGGTGACGCCCAAACTCCTTCAGCACCAAGTCTCCCGCCGCGTGCCCAAGGCGATCGTTGATCTTTTTGAAGCTATTGAGATCGATCATCACCACCGTGAGGTCGTAGTGTTTGCGAAGAGCGCGCCCGATCTCCGCTTTCAGAGTGCGTTCCATAAAGCGCCGGTTGTAGAGGCCGGTCAGCGGATCGACAAGCGCGAGGTTGCGCCATTGGGCGGAATGCAACTGCCGTTCGGCGAGCTCGATGCGCAGGCGGTTAATCAGGAACTTTTCGTAGGTCAGGTAGCAGCCAAAGATCAGGATCAGAAATATCAGGCCGGCAACGGATTGAAATACTCCCGAAGAAAATAGCGACAACCCGCTTTCTACGATCGATGGGAACGATAGCGACGCCACGCCCGCCGTCAACACCAGCATGACAAGGACAGAGACACCCCAGGTCCACCATTCGCGGCGCTGCAGTTCGAGCAGCCGTGCGGAATAGCCCTGTTGGCGCGGAACGTCGCCGCCAGCCGCCATTTTCGAGTTCAATTCATCCATGAAAGGGCGCGCTCGAGAGGGGCAAGAGATAGCCCATGGGTAAACGTTATCTTCATTCCACGGGGGCGGTCAATTTGCGTTCTGGGAAGGTGTTCCAATTTGTTACGGGAGGATTGGTCGATTTCGGGGCGCTCGTGGGCTGCGTCGGCGGCGGTTTTGGCACTTGTGCGGCTGAGAACTCATAAGTCCAATAAGGCTAATGGGTTAGTGGGTTTAGGACGGTAGTACGAGCGGGCTATTGTTCAAATCCGGGTTCAAAGCGAAACTGTACCCAGAGCGAAACATGATTGCCTTACTCATTCTCGCCGTATCGGTCACCGCCCTGGCGCAGTTCGCAGTCTGCCAGTGGCGGTCGATGTGGATCACCGTAGCCGCACAACCCCTGTCCGACTGCCTGCAATCGGCCGTCGGCCTGGCTGCGGAGCAGATCAACTCCGATCACTTCGAGCTCTTGGCGCGCACTTCCGAACAGATGTGCCCGGCCACGCAGAAACAAGATGTCTGGCTCAAAGAGGTTCGCCTGTATTTCCGCATCGTGGCGGCGCTGGATAACCTCTGCGAAAAGCACTTGCCGGCGCTTTCGGAATGGGCTGGGACCGAGCTGGTCGCCTGCGCACGTTACGCTGCCGCGGTTCTCGATCAGCGTCTGAATGCGAACCTGGCCTTCGCTTCAGAAATGCGCAACTACTAAGCTTCGTCATTCCCTTTAGACGTCAACGCTTCCCTGCTTTCCCAGTGTCGTCAATCGCGCCCTTGCCTCAGGCCTTGGCTCGTTCGGCCATATAAACGCCCAGAAGAATCATCGCCCCGCCGAGGACCAGATGCCGCGTGGGGATTTCACCAAGGAACATCGCGGCCACAAGGATCGCGCCAAGCGGCTGAAAGTAGTTCACCGCTGATACGCGCGAAGCTTCCATATAACGCAGCGCCCAGTAGAAGAGCGTGTAGGCTGCCACGGAGCTAATTGCTGCCATATAGGCCAGCCCGATCCATGCCGGCCATCCCACGCTGTGCCAATCAAGACGAACGCCGCACCAGATAGCCACCGGCAGAAGGACTGCCGCGCTGGCGAAGAAATTCACCGCGTTCATCGTAATGCTGTCGTAGCGTTTCGCGACCTTCTTACTCAGGACTACATAAAACGTAAATGACGAAGTTCCCGCCAGCGTCAGCAGATCGCCGGAAAGCGTCGGTGACCGGCGAAGATCGAGTCCGTTCTCCGAGGCAAGGATGACCGCCCCTGTAAACGCGATCGCCATTCCCAACATCTTCGCCGTCGTCAGCGCTTCGAGTTTCATCGCGCGCGCCAGCAGCAACACGAGAATCGGCCCGATGGCCAAGATCATCGACGAGTGGCCGGAGGTCGTGTAGGCAAGGCCAATCGTAAAGAACATCTGGTTCAAACACAGCAGCCAGCCTAAATAGGATAGGGTCCAGATGTCGCGCGCATTCAACACGGGCCGGTCGCGGCGCAGGAAATAGATAGGCAGCAGAACCGCCGCAGCTAACACAATTCGGAAAGAAGCCAGCGTGAGCCCGTCGAAATGACGCAGAGCCACCTTTCCGGCCACGTAGTTGAACGACCACATCGCGAGCATGGCCGCAAGGGAAAGCCCGAGAACGAGAGGACTCGGCCGTTTTGCCGGCAATCTGGAAAATTCTTGTGGGAGCGCGGTCAAGATCTACTCAATGACCTCGCGTCGCCTTGTGAGCGATTCGATGCGTTCGATCCTCGGCACGTAGCCGATGCCGGCGGCCGACGGAACGCGAATGGTTCCCTGCCGCGATACGATCACTTCGGGCTCGATGATATCCTCCGCCCAATAGCGTTGGCTCGCAGACACATCTCCCGGCAGCGAAAACCCCGGAAGCGTGGACATCGCAATGTTGTGAGCGCGGCCGATTCCGGATTCCAGCATGCCTCCGCACCAAACCGGAATGCCTTTCGACTGGCACAGATTGTGGATTCGCCGCGCGACCGTGTGCCCTCCCACGCGTCCGAGCTTGATATTGATGATGCGGCAAGCGCCGATGTCGATTGCGGCGCTGGCGTGTTCGAAGTCGTGAATGCACTCGTCGAGGCAAATCGGCGTATCGAGCTGGCGCTGCAACTCGGCGTGCGAATAGATGTCGTCCCAGCCGAGCGGCTGCTCGATCATGATCAGGTAAAATTCATCGAGCTGCTTCAGCAGCGGCGCATCCTTCAGCGAGTAGGCGGAATTCGCGTCCACCATCAGCCGGATTCGCGGAAACCGCTCCCGCAATGCCCGCGCCGGCTCGATGTCCTTGCCCGGCTTGATCTTGATCTTGATGCGCTGGTATCCGGCCGCCAGTTCCTTCTCCACTTTTGCGAGCAGCGCATCCATCGACGGCTGAATTCCGATCGAGACACCGCAGATGATTTCATCTAGCGTTCCGCCCAGCAATTTCGCGAGCGGCAGATTCTTCTGCTTCGCCTCCGCGTCCCAGATCGCGGCTTCCAGGCCTCCTTTGGCCATATTGTGGCCGCGCACGGGCGCGAGCATCTCCCACACTTCTTCTGCCGACGCGAATTCCTTTCCGCGAAGCAACGGCCAGAGATAGTCGCGAATGATGTGCCACGCCGTCTCGACCGTTTCGTAGGAATAGTAGGGATCTTCGCCCGCAGTCGACTCGCCCCAGCCGACCACGCCGTCCACATCCGTTTCGACGAGCAGAATCCGCCGCAGTTGGCAGACGCCGAAGCTCGTCTCGAACGGAGCGATGAGCGGCAGTTGAATTTCACGAAGCGTGATTTTGCGCAGGCGCATAGGCGGTGTGCTTGCCTCTTAATCCGGGCTCAGCTCAGGAAGATGAACGCCCGCCACGGAATCGCGCGGCTCGAGCAGGTAGTCCGTGGTATCGCCGCGATTCTCGATGCCGGTTGCCACGTATTCTTTACCGAACCACTTCAGAAAATTGTCGCGCGTCAAAGCCTGCACGCGCGCGCCCGTGGCGCGATCGATGCTTTTAAGCTCTGAAATGTTGGCGGCCACAGAAATCCGTTGTGCCGCCGGGTTGGCGGGCGGCTGATTGCCCGCCAGTATTTCTTTCACACGAAATGAATCGAGCCACCACTCAGCAACCAGCCTGTCCGTCGGCAGTCCTGCGTGGAGCGGGCTTTCCGTAACGCCGTAGCAATCGCGAATGTATCGTCGAGCTACGGCACCCAGGCGCGCGAAATTGAAATGCGCATTTTTCAGTTCCAGCGGATCGAACGTCCACTCAACCAGCCCGATTCCACGCTTCAATGCGTCCTGTCGCTGAAACAGTTTCAGCCGCCGGCCCACGCCGCGGTTCTGATATTCCGGCAGCACCGCCGTCATGTGCGAGTGCAGAAATCGCAGCGAGCCGCGAATCCCGGCCAGCGCCAGCGTGAGGCCCACCATCGTCTCGCCATCGAAAGCGCCCAACACCTGCCCGCCCGTATGATCCGCCACGACGAAGATCGGTGTCGGCACCGTGATCTCTTCGCCCCAGATCAGCTGTTCGAGCCGAACGCCCTCTTCGAACTCAGCGAGCGAGTGGCAGTGCCGGATCTCGATTTCGCGCGCGTCAACGCGCACTTCAGCGGGCATGGCGTGCACCCCTCGCCTTCGACGATTTCGATTCGTCCCACAACTCTTCCATCCGGGCTCGCGGCAGATCGGCCAGCCGGCGGCCTTCCCGCCGCGCAGACTCCTCCATTGCGGTAAATCGCTCTTTGAATTTCCGATTGGCCTTTTTCAGCGCAATCTCCGGATCGATTCCGAGGAAACGGGCCACATTCACGGCGGCGAAAAGAAGGTCGCCGGCCTCTTCTTCAATTCGGGCGGCTTGCAGGCCGTCGGGCGCCACCGCGCTGTTTCTCGCCGAAGAGCTCGTTTCTGCAGCTTGCGCCGAAAGGATTTCGCGTTTCTCCTCATCGAGCTTATCGAAGATGCCCTCGAGATTGTCCCAGTCAAATCCGATCCGCGCCGCCCGCCGGGTCAACTGATAAGCCTCAAGAACCGCCGGAAGCGACCGCGGCACTCCTGAAAGAATCGACTCCTCCGATCCCTTCCCGCGGGATGGCTTCCCTTCCGCCGCCCGCTCTGCCGCCTTGAGCTGCTCCCAATTCTTGAGTACCTCAGCGGAAGTCGCCGCCTCCACGTCGCCGAAGACGTGCGGATGCCGCCGCACCATTTTCGTGTGAATCGATTCGATCACGTCGGCAATCGTGAATCGCCCCGACTCTTCTGCAAGGGTCGAGTGAAACACCACCTGCAGCAGCAAGTCTCCCAGCTCGGACGCAAATTCGCGCGAGCTCCCTGCCTCGATGGCGTCGAGCACTTCGTATGTTTCCTCCACCAGATACCTGCGGAGCGATTCGTGCGTCTGCTCGCGGTCCCAAGGGCATCCACCGGGCGCCCGCAGCCGCGCCTGTAGCGCAACAAGCTTCTCGAACCACTCCCCGGTCGAATGCTTCCCCAAGGCACGACTTCGCTTGCGGGATTTTTCCGCGGGCGCGGCCGCCCGCCGCCGGCCACGCGCCTTCGCGCGACCCTTTGCTTTCGTCTGGCGTCGAATCTTTTGGCGTTGAGACACGGAGAGTCCGCTCGCTCCTGAGCGACTGGACAATTTACAGTCACCCGCCGCGACTGACAAGAGCCAATCGAGGCCAATCCGAGCCTTATCAATGGGAAAGCGAGAGCAATTCCTTCGCGCGAATTCCGGCGCCCCCCAACTTGTGAAGACCCAAACCGGGTGCTAAACTTTGAACTCACCTACATCGAGTGAAGTCAAGGACACACCGGTGGCTGATCCAAAACAAGAAGAATCATTCAAGGTTATCGACCGGCGCCTCTTCACCGAAGACGGCGCTCTGCGCAAAGACGTCGTCGAGCAGGAAGAACGCCGCGAGGAAGAAGCCGCCGCCCGGGAAGCCACTCGCGCCGCCACAAACAAGCAGGCGCATGCGGATGCCGCGAAGTCAGCCGGTGCCTCGAGACAACAGAGCGCCAATCCATCGGCCGGCGGCCTCGTGCACGATTTCGCACAAAATCAGCCAGCCAATCAACCGGACACTCTCGCTGACGATCAGGACACTGATCACGCGACAGACCAGCCCGAGGGCTCGCGCAGCTTCCAAATGCTCGTCGATTTTCTGGTCCGCAACGCCGCCGCGATGCTCGGTGGTATGGCCGATCCTCGTACCGGACAGGCCTACCTTGACCTCGAAGGCGCCCGCGAAGTGATCGACATGCTCGACGCGCTCCGCGACAAGACGCGCGGCAATCTCTCGAAAGCCGACGACGATCTGCTGATTGAAGTCCTCGGACAGCTCAAGCTCACGTTCATGGAAATGTCCAAAGTGGCGGCTGACGCCATGGCCAAGAAAGCCGCGCAAAAGAAATGAACGGCGCGGGGCGGCTCGCGAGTTCATCGGGCAATCATTTCCGCACGGCGGCCCGTTCGATTCCCTGTTCTGAAGCTCCCCATGCAATCGCTTGAGCTCACCATCCTCGGTTCGGGCACCTCGATGGGCGTGCCTACGCTCGGCTGCCACTGCGCCGTCTGCGAATCGAAGGACTCGCACGACAAGCGCACGCGCCCTTCCGTGCTGCTCTCCTACGGAGGACGCAACGTCATCATCGACACGACGCCTGACTTTCGTTCCCAGGCGATGGCCGCGCACATCGAGCGTCTCGACGCAATCCTCTTTACCCACTCGCATGCAGACCACATCTTCGGCCTCGACGATATTCGCCCTTACAACCTGAAGCAAAAAGCCGCGATTCCGATCTTTGGCGCCGAGGCTACTCTAAAAGTCCTCCAACGCTCCTTCGCTTATATTTTCGACGACGCTCCCACCGAAAGCTCGCTTCCGGGTGTTGAGCTGCACACGATCGACGGACCTTTCACACTCTTCGGCGCACAGATCATTCCCGTCCCCGCGATGCACGGCCCCGGCAAAGTTCTGGGCTTCCGTGTTGGAAGCGCCGCCTACCTCACGGACTTCAGTACCGTCCCGGATAGCTCGAAGGCGCTCTTGCAGGGGCTCGATCACTTCATACTCGACGCGCTGCGCTACACTCCGCATCCTATGCATTCAACGGTAACGCAATCGCTCGCGCTGGTTGCCGAGCTCAAACCGAAGCACGCCTGGTTCACGCATATCTGCCACGATCTCGGCCACGCCGAAACGAACGCGAAGCTGCCGCAAAACGTCCGGCTCGCTCACGACGGCCTGCGCCTGGAGGCCGCGCTCTGATGCCGAACTCCGGCACGAAAGACGGCTCAGCCGGGAATTCTCCAACGCTTCGCGTTCTCCATTCGCCGGAGCAGTGGCTCGCGGAGTTGGGCGAGCAGCGCAAATTCACCGCCGTGACGATCGGGAATTTCGATGGTGTACACCTCGGCCATCAGCGAATCCTGCGAGGCGTGGCCGAGCGTTCGCTTGAGACCGATACGACGAGCGCCGTGCTTACGTTCTATCCGCACCCGGCGCGCATCCTGCGTCCCGAACACGCCCCGCCGCTGCTGATGACGCTTTCTCAGCGCCTGCGCGCGTTCGAGTCTGCCGGAATCGATGCCGCCCTCGTTCTGCCGTTCGACGCTGAGCTGGCGAAAGTAAATGCAGAGGAATTCGTCCGGCGATTTCTGGTGGAAACGCTGCGCGCTCGAACCGTGATGGTCGGCGCGAATTTCCGCTTCGGGCACAAACAGGCGGGTGACGTGAAGCTTCTCGAGGAGTTAGGCCTCCGATGGGATTTCGAAGTACAGACCGTCCCGCCCGTCGTCCTCGACGGCACGGTGGTCTCGAGCACAGCGGTGCGGAATGCGGTGCGCGAGGGCGAGATGGAGCTTGCCGCCCGGTTGCTCGGGAGGCCCTTCGCTCTCGCGGGAGAAATCAAGACTGGCACCGGGCAAGGCCGCAAGCTCGTGGTGCCGACCCTCAACCTTGCAACCGAGCAGGAATGCCTGCCGAAATACGGGGTGTACGCTACCGAGACTGTTGTCGGCGGCAAGACGTATCGCTCTGCAACGAACATCGGAGTGCGTCCCACTTTCGACGGACACAGGCTCGCGATTGAATCTCACCTGTTTGAATTCTCGGATAGTCTGACCGGCGGTCCGATGGAAGTGCGTTTCTGGAAGCGATTGAGAGACGAGCGAAAATTCTCCGGCCCCGAAGCTCTGCGCGAGCAGGTGCTGCGCGATATCAGCGAGGCGCAAGCGTACTTTGCAACGTTGTCGCAGAGACGCTAGCCCGCCGCCATCCCTCTGCTTGCCGGGTCATCCACACGCACAAGAGTCGCGGGAAAGAATCAACAGCGCAGTGCGTGGACCTCAACTGTGGGCTTTGCTATTCGGGAATCGAAGGAAGATTGTTCGATTGCTTGCTCGTTGTGAATAGAACGGCTTTCAGCGGCACCGCGCGCAAAGGTTTGCGGCCGGGCTTGGCCTTGCTTTTTGCCGCCTTGGGCTTCGAATCTTTGATCACGGCCCCTCACGCAACGCCCGGTTTCAAATCGCGAAAATTATAGAGGCGAGCGAAAATGCTGTCAACGCTCGATTCCGTTTATTCAGGACGTTACGCGAGGTTTCTGCTGCCGCTGGCATTCCGTGCAGATTCCGCCGATCTCCGTGCGGCTTACCGTGATCTCGATGTTGCAATCGCTCGCGATCTGTTTCTTCAGCTCTTCGTAGAGCTGGCTTTCCACCTCGCGCACTTTCCCGCAGCGCAGGCAAGCCACGTGAATGTGATCGCGTGGACCGTGGCTCTCGTAGAAATGCCGGTCGCCGCGCAAATGAAGGAGGTCAAGCTCGTCGATCAGACCGTGGCGCTTCAGCAGATCGATCGTGCGATAGACGGTAACGCGCGTGATGTTCGAATCGATTTTCTGTGCGCGCTCCAGGATTTCGCCCGCGTCCAGATGGCGGCGCGCCGTCTCCATCACCTGCAGTAGAACGCGGCGCTGCCGCGTCAACCGGATCCCGCGCGAACCGAGTTCGCGCTGCAGGCGCCCGGGTGCTTCATGGATGTTGATTCGCTCGCCTGTCGATACGCGATGTGCGGGTGTGGCAGCCATATTTACCGTCACTCCATTATACCAAATGCGGATTCGCCCACGCGCAAAACCATTCACGCTCCACGGAGATTTTTTTCACAGCACGTAATGGCACGGCGGCAGGAATTTGACCGTCAACCGAAAGGTACCGCGTCTCAGGGTTCTGGCTTGTGTCGCGGGCTAGTGGTGTTGAATCAGCTTCAAAATATCGCTGTACATCACGAACCCAAAAATTCCCAGCAGAAACACGAGCCCCACTTGGACGAACCGTTCCTTCACCGCGATGCTCAGATCGCGCCGCATCGCGCCTTCGATCGCCAGCAGCAGCACGTGTCCACCGTCAAGAATCGGAATCGGAAGCAAATTCAACAATCCGAGGTTCAAGCTGATGGCCGCCATCAATTCGATCAGGCGCATCGGCCCGCTCTTCGCCGCGCGTCCTGACTCGCGCGCGATCCCCACCACGCCTTGCAATTGCCGGATCGAAACTTTCCCCGTGAAGAGCCCGCCAATCACGTTCGTGATTTCCCGCATCGTGCCAACCGTCGCGATTCCTGCGTCCTTGATGGATGCGCCGAAGCTTTGCCTCTGATAATCGTCGATCGTGCGCGGCGAGACGCCTACCTGCCACACCGACTCCCCATCGGCCCCCATTCCTTGCATCGGAGTCATTTCCAGCGTCAAGTCTTGTCCATCGCGCTGCACCGTGAAATTCAGCGAACGGCCACTTGAGCCGTGAACCGCGTCCACCATCTGGCGCCAAGTCACGATCGGCTTGCCGTCGATAGCCGTAGCCAGATCGCCGGGTTTCATACCGGCCTTTTCCGCGGGAAAGCCGATCGCAATTTCATCGGCCACAGGCGCCATCGCCGGATAGCCCACAATGATAGACGCGTCGTCCTTGGGAGTAATGAACGGCGTCGTTATCGTTTGCTCCGCTCCGTTGCGCAACACCGTGATCGAGACGCTGCTCCCCTGCTTCGCTTTGGTCAGATCATCAAAAACCATTTCCCAAGTCGCGGTCTTTTTACCGTTGATCGCCAGGATTCGATCGCCCGCCTGGATGCCGCTCGTCGCTGGCGGATTCTGCGGAACCGCCGCCACATCCGCTGCGTGCCGCAAGTACTGCGGCTCCGGCACGCCGACCATCCAGAAGATGCCCCAGAAAATCACGAACGCCAGCAGCACGTTCATCGCAGGACCGGCAATCGCAATCAGGACGCGCACCCACCGGGGTTTCGACAGAAACTCATCCGGCGCGCCGGTGCGCTCTTCCAGAGGATTGTCGCCCGCCATCCGGACGTATCCGCCGAAAGGGAGGGCGCTCAACCGATAATCCGTATCACCGCGCTTCACGCCGAAAAGCCGCGTGCCAAATCCAAAAGAGAAAACCTCTACTCGAACGCCCGCCAGCTTCGCGGCGACAAAGTGTCCCCATTCGTGCACGAAGATCATGATCCCGAGCACGACGCTCACGGATATAAGTGCTGTCAGAAAATTGGACATGATGGCCTCAATAGAATTGTACAAGACCTTGCAGAATCTCGCGAATTCGGAATCGTCCGTCGCTGCGTGAACCGCACACCCCAAAAGCGGCCCATCAGTTCTTGCGGCTTACTACTTCTTCCCGAGCGATCCGCCGTGCCTCGAGGTCCGCTGCGAGCACATCTTCGATCTTGCTCATCGTCGCCCGCGGCATCCGCTCGAGAACTCGCTCGATCACTGCCGCAATTCCGAGAAACGGCAGTTTCCGCTCCAGAAACGCCGCGACCGCGATTTCATCGGCGGCATTCAACGCGCACGGCAAGGGTCCCCCTTGCCGCAACGCTTCTTTCGCTAGTGCCAGGCAGGGGAATTTGCGCACCGCAACCTCTTCGAAATCAAGTTTGCGCAAAGTGGACCAATCGAGGGCGCAACCGTTCGACGGAACTCGCTCCGGATAGGTTAGCGCATACTGGATGGGCATGCGCATATCGGTTGGTCCCAACTGGGCCAGGATAGAACCGTCCACATATTCGACCATCGAGTGAATCGTGGATTGCGGGTGAATCACCACCTGAATCTTTTCCAGCGGCATCCCGAATAGCCAGCGCGCTTCGATCACCTCGAATCCCTTGTTCATCAGGGTCGCCGAGTCGATGGTGATTCGCTGGCCCATTTTCCAGTTCGGATGCGCGAGCGCCTGCTTGGGCGTCACCTTGGCGAGCTTTGAGGCGGCGGTCTTGCGGAACGGTCCACCCGACGCGGTGAGAACCAATCGCTTCACTTCCCGGTCCACACCGGCGCGCAGACACTGGTGAATCGCATTGTGCTCGCTATCAACCGGCAGCAGCGAAACCCCACGACGCTTCACCGCGGCCATCACCACTTCTCCGGCCGCGACCATCACTTCCTTATTCGCAAGCGCGATGTGCTTGCCGCACTCGATGGCCTTGTAAGTGGCGGGCAGTCCCACGACGCCTACCGCTGCCGACACGACAATCTCAGCGTCGGGGTGCGTTGCTACCCGCTCGATTCCCTCGGCGCCAAACAGAATCTCGGGCGCTGCACCCGATCGCGACTTCTTCAGCGCGTCGCGCAGCTCCCGCGCTCCGGCTTCGGTGCCGACTGAGACGACCTTTGGCGAATGGCGCGCGACTTGTTCGGCGGCTAGCGAGACGTTGGAACCCGCGGCGATGGCGACCACTTCGAACCGCCCCGGAAGCGAATCGACCACACTTAGGCACTGGCGCCCGATGGATCCGGTTGAGCCCAGAATCGAGATGCGTTTCATGTGCCAGCAATTTTATAGGTGTTTCCGTCAATTTGCGATGCCGTTCGGCGGGCGCGGGCACAAGTTGCCATGCGTCGAAGCGTCTCGTTCCTTACGAGAGGCCTCCTGCTGCAAGCCTTCGCCGTGGTACCGTGCGCCACTCGACCGCCGGTCGCGGATTCGCGCCGGCGTGTTGACGATTGGTATGCACCGTTTGACATCGAGCGCGGCATCGCCGGGGTGCGGGTGTAAAATTGGCTTGTGTTGGGGCGTGGGCGCCGCGCCGGTTCGAATTGCGACGTAGCGTTCGCCGGAACGAGGAGATCGTTGATGGCTGAGATTAAGAGCTCGCCTCTCGGAGCGAGTGAAGGCAGCTCGGAACGCCGCCGCACGCAGCGCGTACAGATCGCGATGCCCGTAATCGTCCGCGGGAAGGCCGGGACGCAGAACTTCGAAGAGGAAACTTACACGGTTGCGGTGAACGCGAACGGCTGCATGGTCAAAATGACGAACAAGGTGGGCCGTGCCCAGCAGATCGCCATCGTAAATCCCAAGACGGCGGAAGAGCTTCCCTGCACCGTTTCCTTCATCGGCCAGAAAGACGCGGGGAAAATGGAAGTCGGGATCGAATTTTCCGAACCGTCGCCGCTTTTCTGGCGCATTGCATTTCCGCCGGAAGATTGGGATCCCTCCGAGCGCAAGCGCGCTTCAAATTCTCCGGCGCCCAAACTGCCTACGACGACGCCTCGCCGTTAAGGCCGAAATTTCGCGAGCGCCTCGCCCGCTATTTCCCCGCTACATTCTGCTAGCCGCTCTGAAAACTTTTGCTAACCGCTCTTAATATTTCGCTAGCCGCTTTTAGCCAGCCACTGATATGCCGCCCACACCACCGGACTCGCCAGAATCAAACTGTCGATGCGATCGAGCACTCCGCCGTGGCCTGGCAGCAGGGTGCCGGAATCTTTCACCGTGGCGCCGCGTTTGTAAGCCGATTCGATCAGGTCTCCCATCTGTCCGGCGATGTTGGCAAACCCCGCAATTACGAGCATCGAGAGCGCGTCCATCTGCAACCACTTCGCGAGGAACACGCCCACGAGGAGCGAGGCGAGCAAATTGCCAAGCGCCCCTTCCCACGTTTTCTTCGGACTGAGTGCCGGGGCCATCGGCACGCGGCCCAATCCCTTGCCCACAAAATACGCCAGGATGTCGCCGGCCCAAACGAGGAAGAGAGTGAAAAGCACGAGCCTGCGGCCGACGAGACTGATCTCGTTGAGCCGCACGAGGTAGCTGAAAGGAAACGCAACGAAGAGCAGCCCCGCCGAACTGATTGCTATTGCGGGGAGCACTTCGTGGAGCGCCCAGCGGGTCGCGAGGCCGATGCCCGCAGCGCCAAAAACAAAAACGAGCAGCACTGCGTCGAGCGAGAGCACTCCGCCCGCCGCGTTGCGCACGATGGAAAGCCCGGCGCCGAACGGATGCGTCTCAACCAGTCCTTGTGAATATTGCGCGTAGAAGAGACCTGCGGCACAGACGATCGTCCACTTGCGGAAGGCGCGCAGTCCGATCCGTTCGCCGAGGTCGAAAAATTCGACGAGCGCGAGAATCGCGATCAGCGCGGCGATTCCGGCGAGCGCCCACGGAGGTCCCCACCACACGAGCGGGACAACAACCGAAATCAGGACGAGCGCCGTGAGAATGCGTCGGAGCATTCGGCGTCAGCCCTTGGCCGCTGCCGAGCGATCGGAGGTGGTATCTTTCGCGCGCGAGGAATGCGAAGCGCGAGGCGCGCCGAGTCCGCCGTAGCGGCGCTCGCGTTTCTGGTAGTCGATCAAGGCTTCGATCAGCCGGGAGCGCGAAAAGTCCGGCCACAGGGTTTCGGTGACGTAAATTTCCGCGTAGGCGATCTGCCAGAGCAGAAAATTGCTCACGCGCATTTCGCCGCTCGTGCGGATCAGCAGGTCGGGGTCCGGCAGCCCGGCGGTATAGAGGTGCGCGGCAATCTTCTCCTCGTCCACATGGTATCCGGATACGCCATTGGCGCGGGCCTGTTCGAGCAGCGCCTGAAACGCGTCGACGATTTCGGCGCGGGCGCCGTAGTTCAGCGCGACGACCAAATTCATTCCCGAGTTGGAGGCCGTCAGCTTCATCGCGTGATCGAGGTCTTTGCGCACCGCTTCGGGCAAATCGGTTTTGCGGCCGATGACGGAGAGACGGATATTATTTTTGTGGATGGTGGGTAGTTCCCTTTTCAGGTATTCGCGCAGCAGGCGCATCAGGAAATCGACTTCCGCCTGGGGCCGGCTCCAGTTCTCGCGGGAGAACGCGTAGAGGGTGAGGCAGGGTAGTTTCAGGCGGGCACAGGCTTCGATCACTTCGCGGGCGGCCTTTACTCCCATGCGATGCCCGGCGATTCGCGGCAGGTGACGGCGCTCGGCCCAGCGCCCGTTGCCGTCCATGATGATGGCGACGTGGTGCGGGAGGCGCTTCAGGTCGAGCTTATCGAGAAGGGCTGCTTCTTCGCGGCCGGCCGGCTTCCAAAGCTCGCTAGTTTTCACTGGGAATCACTCAGGGCGTGTCCGATTCGGAAAGTAGCACACGCGCCGGGGAGGCGCAAGATTGCGATTCGTAAGAATGGAGACGCGACGGCAAAGTCGGGAACGGCGAGCCAAGTGGGCAACAGAATTGAAATAACCTCTTTTACCGTAGATTAGAAATGGTCTCGGGGTCATGTTTTCAATGACTTGCGAGGTGTTCTAATCGCGGCACCGTAGATTAGAATTTCGTGACTCGTGATTCGTGGATTGTGGTGGGGCAAACCCTCTGAGGGCTATAGAACGTCTGGTCCGGTCCGAACGAACAAATCGCGATCTGTTCGCGATTAGACATTTTTAGGCGACTTTGTTTTGTATGAGTTAAGCGAAATTCTAATCGCGCATTCGCGATTAGAAAATGTGCGCTAACTTGTTTCGGCTCAGCGGAGGGGTTTATCGTCGTCCGTTGAGCCATCTCCCGCTCCGATTGTGTTGTTTTTATCGTCATTTGAAAACGGGCGATGGTAGCGCGAATCGGGGCGTTTGAAAATCCGTAGAACTACGTACGAGCTGTGGAAAAAGCGGAAAATGGAAAAGGGAAAATTGAAAATGGGTGGCGACGCGGCCGTCGTAGCCAGGAGCGGTTATTCCCGTAGTGTCAGGTCGCCGCATCCTGAGATAGCTGGTGATAATTCCTGTTCCCAACATCTATCCTGCCGAGTGCAAAATTTCCGGTGAGCATGTTCAGTTTAACTGTCAGCCCTGTCCAGCTTCACCTTTCCACAACGCCGCTTCTGGACCGCGAGACGAAGCGCCGAAGCTCTCCTGGATTACTTCCGGTTTGCCGACAACTCGACAACAATCGTGCTCCCGAGCCGTCGCACTCATTCCAACACTGCATTAGTACTTGCGTTCCGGTCCGTGCTAATCGCACCGGCTTCCGACGAAAGCCTTGCCGTCTTTAGAGTTGTTCCACGGGTCCCAATCTTAGGGTGTGGCGCGCGCTGAATGGTCCTACCTCAGAAATGCATGGGATTCTTTAGCCATCTTGATGTTGGAGACGCGGCGGGTGCCACTGGTAACATTGAAGGCAACAAGGAAATCATTCTCGACCAGGAGGATCTCCTGGTCATTGATCCAGCCCACGAGCATCGCATGCGCCATCCTGGCGACTGGCTTCGGCGGATCCCCCACTCCGACCACTTCAACCTGGGGCAGCTCCGCAAGCGCCTTTTGGATCCGGGCCAGTTCACCGGGATTGGGTTTGCCTGAATCGGATAAACGAATTTCCGTCCCCGCGTTCTGTGTGGCTACCACTGTAAAGGCCACGAAAGCGGCATTAGGAGCAAGCTTGGCAGTGGATGTGAAAAAGCTGACATCGTAATCCTGGTTTTGGTATCGCTTAAATTCATCGAAAAGGAGAGTTGTTTTCCCGTTCTTGGTCAGCAGCGTTTGGTCGTCGCTTTCATTCTCCCAACCACAACATCCGGCATCCCGGGCAGCTTCAATCAGGCCTACGCCATTCGCATCGGAAGCAAAGTCAAGAATCTGCTCTACGGCAGCCGGCAGCTTGCTCGCTGACCACTTGCCTGCAGACCGGCGATACAGAAAGCTATCCTGATATTCCGGTTGAATTTGTCCGGGTATCCAATGCGTCGCCAGGAAAAAGTCGCTCACGCCCTCTTCCGGGACCCAATAGGCGACCTCGGGACAGCTTTCCGAGCAGGACCCGGTTTCGCATTTGCAGGTCGGGAGGGACTCAGAGGTGATTTTTTCCGGCTGTCCTCCCGATAAGTCTGTTTGCCAGCCTCGGAAGGTGGTATTGACCGATAAATCTACGCCGAGATCGGGAGGCATCAATTTTTTCATGCGGTTCTCAAACCAGAATAAATGGGTGCCGTCCTTTGACAAATAACATCTCGGCATCGCGGTTTCCACCAGTTTGTTCGTCCCGCTTGAGGTGGTGCTCCTGCTCAACGGCCGATGCATAGACGTTCCCGAGCTTCCATCCCAGAACCAGAACTTAGAGTCCGTATACTCGTGAACAAGTCCGCCCGATTCCTGCACCTGACCAGGCAGGAACAGCATCTGCCCTTGCTGGTTGATTTGCAGGTCTTGTGGAGACTTAAAGATCTCTGCAGGGATTTTTTGAGTTCGCCTCGGTGCGAATGTGGCTGCATCGTACTCCACAATTGCGCCGGGTTTCTGCAACACCCAGAGCCTTTTATTGGGCTGGTCCTGCGCCAGCAAAGCCACGCTGGTGAAAGCCAGCACCGCCGCTAATATGCTGGAATTGTGCCCGATCATTCTGTTCGCACCATTCTTATGCTGTTGGCCGCGATCCGCAATAGGAGGTTGTCAGAAGCCTCTCGGGATTGCGCCCGAGTCACGGGTAATCCGGAAGTTATGCCGGGACAGAGGTCCCATTTTGGATTGAAGCGACTGTTGACAGCAAACGTTGATTTGAGTGCTCGTTCGTTGTATATGTTGTTTACCTACCCTCTGATCTTTAGATGCGTGCCAGGCTCATCTCCGCGACGCTGATCGGCTTATTGCTCTGCAGCGTCTGGCTACCCTCGAAATCAAATAGAACCGGGAAATTCCTTCGCGGGATACTTTCCGGTCATATCCATTGCTCACAGCCGATTGCACTTCCGACGCCTCGGACGACAAACCAACGGTGAACCATGAAATACAAGAAAAAGATGTTGGTTCTGCTCTTTCTCACGGCGGGCGCGCTGGCGGCTCAACAGCCAACGGCTCCGCAGGCTAAGGTCACGCCACTGATGTCGAAATTTCCAGCGGACGTTTCCGGCAAGGAGCTTCTGATGGTCACAGTGGAGTATCCTCCTGGCAGCTCCGACCCCGTCCACCGCCACAATGCACATGGGCTTATTTACGTTCTGGAAGGCTCCATCGTGATGCAGGTGAAGGGCGGAAAGGAAGTGACCCTGAAGCCCGGGGATACCTTTTATGAAGGCCCCGACGATATTCATGTCGTCGGCCGAAATGCCAGCAGCACCAAGCCGGCAAAATTTCTGGTGGTCTTCCTGAAAGACAAAGGCGCTCCGATCCTGGTGCCCGTGAATTGATGGCACTCACAGAACGGATGGATGGAAAAATTTCTCGACCAGAAACCCGCATGAGAAGGGCTGCACGACACAACATCGAAAAATAGGAGGAACAAAATGAAAATCATCGTGATCGGCGGCACTGGACTCATCGGATCAAGACTCGTCAACCAGCTTCGCGAACAAGGGCACGAAGCCGTAGCGGCATCACCGAATACCGGCGTAAACACCATCACCGGCGAGGGCCTGGCCGAGGCGCTCAAGGACGCGGAGGTAGTCGTTGACGTTTCGAACGCTCCCTCCTGGGAAGATTCGGCGGTGATGGCGTTCTTTGAGACCTCCACCCGAAATCAGCTCGCCGCGGAGGCGGCCGCAGGCGTGAAACACCACGTTGCCTTGTCCGTCGTAGGATCGGACCGCATGCTTGCAAGCGGCTACTTCCGAGCAAAAATCGCTCAGGAAAAATTGATCGAGAGTTCCTTGCGCCCCTACTCAATCGTTCGCGCAACGCAATTCTTCGAATTCGTCAAGGGCATCGCCGATTTTTCCACCGAAGGCAACAAGGTACGCCTGCCATCTGCGCTCATCCAGCCCATGGCGGCCGACGATGTCGCCGGTGCGGTCGCGCGGGTCGCGATGGGCTCGCCGGTGAATGGCACCATTGAAGTCGGGGGCCCGGAACAGTTTCATCTCGATGAACTCGTCCGGCAGGGGCTAGCCGCATGGAAGGATCCGCGCGAGGTTGTCGCTGACCCGCACGCGCGCTATTACGGCATCGAGCTGAGCGAACGCACACTCCTTCCAGTCCAGGACGCCAGACTCAGCGAGACTCGCTTTGCAGACTGGCTCAAGCAATCCGCACTTCGGGCACATGCTTGATTAACGCGCCACCTTGAGACGAGCTCGCGATGACTGCTCCCCAATCCGTGATTGGCCAAACTGTCTCGCATTACCGGATCATCGAGAAGCTCGGTGGTGGCGGGATGGGAGTCGTCTACAAAGCCGAAGACACTAAGCTCGGCCGCTTTGTCGCCCTGAAATTCCTGCCCGAAGACCTGGCCCACAACGCTCAGGCGCTCGAACGTTTCAAGCGCGAAGCGAAGGCCGCTTCCGCCCTTAATCATCCCAACATCTGCACGATCCACGAGATTGACGAAGAAAACGGCCAGGCTTTCATCGCCATGGAGTTCATGGACGGCCTGACGTTGAAGCACCGCATCGCGGGAATGCCGGTCGAGATGGATATTCTCCTCGATTTGGCCATCCAGATCGCGGAGGGACTCGACGCGGCTCACTCGGAAGGCATCGTCCACCGCGACATCAAGCCTGCGAACATCTTTGTGACCAAGCGTGGGCACGCCAAGATTCTGGATTTCGGCCTGGCGAAGCAAGCAAAGGCAGGAACGGATGATGCGACGCTGACGCAGGAAGCGACCGGGTCGTCAGTCTACTCATCGATTCGCCCCTTCTTCTCCATACCTGATTGGTTATATGCCGATATGTAAATATCGATAGCTCCCATGGCCTGATATGATGCTGGTGACTACACAAGTGACCATGACAACGAGCCCCCGTAGGATCTTCTATATCGGGCTGTTGATTTATTTCGTCAGTTTCTTTCTCATTGGCGCTACGGGCCCAGGCCCGGCACCCAGTCGCGGCTCCCGCGGTTACTTCTGGGCGTGGTGGGCACTCGCAATACCCTGGATCGATATTCACCTTTGGACTAAAGGATTGGGTCCATACTCATGCCCGCTACAGCGATCTCTGGGTTGATCAACCCGATCTTCATCGCGGCGGCCTTCGCTCTGGTGACGGGTTACCAGCGATCCTTATTGCCGCCGTTCGGGTCGTTGTTGTTGCCGAAGATTCCTGGCCAACCCTTGGAAGTTAGCTTTTGTGCCAGTGGGTCCGCGCATTGCCCTCGAATGAGAGAAGCGACGGGACTGTTATCCAGCGTGCCAAAATTTGCGTAAGGGCTGCCGCTGTCGAGTTTCAGAAAATTCTCGACCACAGCGGTATCGTGTGGAACTGCTGGACGGGAGCGTTAGCGCACTTGGGCTTGGCGCGTGCGAATGCACTCGAATCGAAATCCTCGCAAGGTGCGGATGCCGATGCTGCCCGCACTCGTGCACTAACTGCCTACAAGGATTTCTTCACGTTGTGGAAGGAGGCCGACCCCGACATTCCCATCCTGAAAGAAGCAAAAGCCGAGTACGCGAAGCTGCAGTAGCTCTTGAAAGTTGAAGGTTAGTTTGCCCCGCACGGGATAGATGTTGATAAATCCGGTTACCATCAGACGGCTACGACGGACGGATCGTTACTTAATACCGATGACCATGGAGTCTGGACCTGCCAATTGTTCCAAGCGGGTTTCGCGGAAGCCCGCTTCTTTCATCCATCCGGCGCAATCGGCCCCGGTATAGTCGAACCCCCCAGGCGTTTCGATGAGCATATTCAGGCTCATCATTAACCCAAACGCGTTGGTCGAGCGATCATCGTCGATGATGCTTTCGTACACGATGTAAGCGCCGCCCTCCGGTAGTGCTTCGTAGGCTTTGCGAACCAGCATGCGTTTTTCTTCCAGGTTCCAGTCGTGCAGGATGTGACCCATCATCACCACGTCGGCTTTCGGCAAGGCTTGATTCAAGAAACTGCCGGGCGAGAATTTCACACGACTCGAAAGTCCGTTGGCAGCCACGTGGTCTTCGAAGACAGGCCTCACCTCGGGGAGATCGAATCCGGTTCCCTCGAGGTGCGGATTGGCCAGCGCAACCTGAGTAATCAGGTCGCCCTGAGCGGTGCCGACGTCCACGGCCGTCCGATACTTTTTCAAGGGAAATTTGCGGGCGATCGCCATGTTGGATCCATGGCTTATGCCGGTCATAGCCCGGAGGAACTGGCTCAAACGCGCCGGGTCGGCATAGAGAGCCTTGAAAATGTCGGGCCCGCCGTCTTTCACTTCGTTTTGCGGGAGCCCGCTTTGCAGCGCAGTGGTGAGGTGGCCCCAAGACGGATAGAGCCGGAGGTTGGCCATCTCCAGCATGCCGCCGATATAGGACTGTTTGCGCTTGTCGAGGAAGAAATCGGTAGCCGAGGTGTTGTAGTACTTGCCGTCACGGCGTTCGAGAAGCTTCAGCGCCACGAGGGCATCGAAGAAATCGCGGGCCGATCGCGGATGAAGGCCGAGCCGTGCCTGCAGCGTGGCGAGATCCTGGGGATGTTGGGCAAGTTCCGTGAACAGTTCCAATTCCACGGCGCTCATCAAAGTTTTTGACGCCCAGAAGCCCAGGCCCACCTGCAATATGTAATCTGGTTGCGGTTCATTCATTCGCGTTGCCGCCTCTGCGGTTTAGACCCTTTGATGAGTCCGTCCGGCCCAGTCGTGTGAGTCCAAGCAGTGGAGGAGAGATTAAGCCAGGTGTGGTTCTAAAATCCACCGATTCCACTCGGAGGAAATTCAAATGCGACGATTGCATCGTCTCCGGCAAGTTGAATAATCGGAACCTACGCCAGCTACGAACCCCGAGCTGCTCCGGCGCCGATTGGTGTGGATAAATCCCCCTAGCACTCATCTCGCCGTGAGATTGCTGGTGATAATCTCTGTTCTCGACAGTGATCCTGCCGAACTCACGTTTCCGGTTGCGGCGTTTAGCAGGACTTTCGATGCGGCTCGTCGAGAGCGGTCACTCCGAGCGCAGGGCCTGGATGACATCGACGCGAGCGGCGCGTGCGGCCGGCAGGATCGAGGCTACCACCGCGGCCGTGAGCAGCACGAAGGCAGAGACGATGACGGGCACGGCACCGGGCATCTTGAGGTCACCGAAATAGGCTCCCGCCAAACGCGCCGCTGCTAATCCGAATGCTGCACCGGCGACGACGCCAGCCGCAGCCATTACCGCTCCTTCTGTGACAACGGTCTTGAGGATACGGTCGGGCTGCGATCCAAGCGCCATGCGGATGCCGAATTCGCGCGTGCGCGCGCTCACCGAAAACGTCAGCACACCCACGACGCCCACCACTGCAATGATCAGGGCGACACCGGCGAAGACGCCAAACACCAGCGAGTTCAAACGGTCGGGCGCGAGAACTTTGGCGCGGATGTCTTCGAGAGTGGCAGCGTGCTCGACGGGTTGTTCGGCGGACATCTCGCGAATGATGTGCGTGACCGGGGTAACGAGCGCATAGGGATTTCCGCTCGTGTGGATGAAAATGTGACCTCCATAGAGAAACCCGTCGGCGTACGCGGCATAGATGGTGGGCATGGGCTCGGGAACGATATGCTCGTCGTCAATATCGGCCGCAACGCCGATGATGCGGTGCGGCGAGGTGAATCGAGCTTTTTCGCTGCCAGTGGCGGGGATGAATTCCAGGACGGGATCCGTCCAGAAGACATGTTTGCCGATGGGATCCTGTCCGGGGAACATGCGCTGCGCGAGAGATTGACTGACGATAACGACGGGATCCTTGGCGCCGTCGTCGAGATTATTGAAGTCGCGCCCCTCGAGGATGGGCGCGCCAACTGACGAAAAGAAGCCCGGGGAGATGGTGCGCGCCTGCGCGCGGGGGTCATCGTTGCCGTGAACGTGGCCCTCGCCGGAGTATTGAAGACCTGGGCCGAAGTTGCCGGCGTCGCGCCACGGAGCCGTGACAGAGAAAGAGGTGCTGCTGACGCCGGGGAGCTCGTTGATGCGACGCAATGATTCCTTGTAGAAATCCACGACTTGCCGATCGGTCTTACCGTAGGACATAGCCGGAACGTCGATTGCCAGAACGTGGCGTGTGTCCATACCCGTCCGCACTGCTTGCAGCGCCACGAGCGTGGCGACGAAAGCGCCTGCGCCCACGAGCAGCACGAAGGACGCAGCGATTTGCGTGATTGCGAAGATACGCTGGCGGCGGCTGGTGCTGCTGGTGATGCGGAGGCTGCCGCTCACCACATTCAAGCCGCTCGGTGCGTTAGCGGATGGCAGGCGCGGGACAAACGCCAAAATTACGGCGGCGACGACGGCGAGCGCGGCTCCGATCCATAGCATGCTGGAATCGACGGTGAGATCCAGCGCGCGGACCGAAAAACGGGAGGCGTAGCGGGCCAGGATCGTCACCAGCGGCTGGGCGATTAGTACGCCGAGCGCGGCGCCAGCACCACAGAGCAGCAGGCTTTCAGCCAGCAACATGCGGCGAAGAGCGCCGGCACTGGCGCCGAGTGCCGCGCGAAGCGCCAGCTCGCCTTCGCGGCGAACCGTGCGCGCGAGAATCAGATTGGCAACGTTGGAGCAGGCGATGATGAAAACGAGGCCGGAAGCGGCGAGAAGGACGAGAAGGACGGTTCGCGCGCCGGAAGTGATCTGGTCGCGGAGCATCCTGGCACTAATGGTGTACTTGGCCTCCGCGGGATAGGCGTCCGGATGATCCTTCATAATGCTGGCATACGAGGTGCTCAATTCTGTGCGGGCTTGATCGAGGGTGGTGCCGGGAGCGAGCCGGCCGAAGAGCTCGGTCATGCGATGGATGCGGCCGGTGACCATGGTGGCGGAAAGGTGGTGCGGGCTCATCACCAGATTGGTCATGATTTCAGTGTCTTGGGGATAGGGAACGCTGGGTTCAAGCACGCCGATCACGGTGCCACTAACATCGCCAATGCTGCCGAGGCGAACGGTTTTGCCGATGACGGAAGGATCTTTTGCGAGGACCGTCGTCCAGAAGCGGTAGGTGAGCACGATCACGCCGTCCGCTTTGGGACCGTCGTCCTGAGGACCTACGAGACGGCCGAGCACAGGGCGAAGGCCCATCACGTCGAAATACGATCCGCTCACAACGCCACCGGTGACTGACCGAGGCTGACCGAGGCCGATCATGGTGAACTGCATGGCGGAGAAGTCGCCGAAGTCTGAAATGGAGTGAACGCTGCCTTCGAGGTCGTGGATCTCCGGGACGGAGAAGGTGGTGTTTTCGTCGCGCATGCCGGGGGCGCTCTGGCGGATGTAGATCAGCTTATTCTCGCCGCGATTGACGAGTGGTTTTAGGAGCACGCCGCGGACGAGTGTAAAGATGGCGGAGTTGGCGCCGATGCCAAGAGCTAGGGTGAGGACGACGATCGTGACGAGCCCCTTGTTGCGCCCCAGCGAATGAAATGCGACTCTCAAGTCCCGAAAAAATGACATGGTTCGTCCCTCCTGGCGTGAGGTGAATGCAGCACCGCGTGTGCCATCGCTAACTATCACATCGTACGTTACTTAATGTGCGATGGTTCGTCCAGTCTGTTCGTTTTCAGGATGCCAATGTCGCAAATTCGGACACAGGCGCTCGCCGACTGAAACTGGACTGAACCGCACCTATGCTGACAAGGCCGCCTTCTTCTCAATCTGCTTCAGCCTTTCCGTCAGCAATTCCTGCTCCCGCAGGTTTTGAGTCATTGTGATGGCGCGCTGGATTTCCTCACGCGCCTCAGTGAACCTCCCCATCTTCATGAGCAGGTCTCCGCGAACACTGGGGAGCAGATGGTAGCCGGCCAAGGCCGAGTCCGTGCCGAGCAGGTCGATGGCATCGACTGCAGCGAGTCCAGCGACAGGGCCTTGCGCCATGCCAACGGCGACCGCACGATTCAGTGCCACAATGCCCGACGGGCTGATCTGCATCAGAGCGTCGTAGAGAAGAACGATTCGCTCCCAATCGGTCTCTGCGGCTGTGCGGACTCGTGTGTGACAGGCAGCAATCGCTGCCTGCAAAGCATACTTACCGGCGCCACCACCTAGTCCCTGGGCGTGTGCGAGCGCGGCCATTCCGCGCTGAATCTGCACGTGGTCCCACAGTGAGCGATCCTGATCCGGCAGCAAGACGGCTTCACCATTTCGCCCCCGTCGGGCGGCCGTGCGGGACGCTTGCAGTTCCATCAGCGCCAGCAGGCCGTGAACTTCCGGCTCGCCGGGAAGAAGTTGCGCCAGCATGCGTCCGAGCCGCAACGCATCGTTGCAGAGTGCAGCCCGCATCCATTCACTTCCGGATGTCGCGGTATATCCCTCGTTGAAAATCAGGTAGATCACCGCGAGTACGGACTCCACTCGGTGGCGCAACTCCTCCCCGCACGGCGTCTCAAAGGGAACATGAGCTTCCGCGAGAGTCTTTTTGGCGCGAAAGATCCGCTGGCCCACGGTCTTTTCCGGCATCAGAAAGGCGCGGGCGATCTCCGGCGTGGTGAGGCCGCCGATCAGCCGCAAGGTCAGCGCGATGCGTCCATCCACGGCCAGGACCGGATGGCACGCGGTAAAGATAAGCCGCAGGACGTCATCGTCAATCACCTGATCGAGCGCCTGGTCCAGGGCATCTCCGAGTTGCTGCTGTTGATATTCAAGCTCGCGGGTAATTTCTTCGTGCTTTTGCACCAGCATGCGGCCACGCCGCAAATAATCGATCGCGCGCCGCTTCGCCGCCGTCATTAGCCACGCCGCGGGATTTTCTGGGATGCCTTCTTCCGGCCATACTTTGAGGGCGGTGACGAGAGCGTCCTGGGCGAGTTCCTCGGCAATGCCGATATCGTGGGTGACGCGAGCAATGGCGGCGATCAGCCGTGTGGACTCGATCTTCCACACGGCTTCGATCGCCTTGTGAATATCCGTCATCCCTTCGCGGGTGCGGAGGTCGAGGGATGCTTAAAGCCTTCGGCTGCCTTCTGCACATCCTCAGGGAAGTCGGCCATCTCGTGAATTTGGCGAACTTCAATGATTTCGTTGTTGGACATCGGCGCTCGTTTGGCCCATTCGATCGCTTCGTCACGCGAACGCACCTGAATGATCCAGTAGCCCCCGACGACCTCCTTGGACTCGGCAAACGGCCCATCCGTAACCGTGGCTTTGCCGTCCGAGAACGAAATCCGCGCCCCAGTGGATGGCGGTAAGAGCCCATCGAGCGCGAGCAGGACTCCGGCTTGCTGCAGACTCTTGTTGTACTCCATCATCTTTGCCACTGCTTCAGCGCTGGGAACCACGTCCGGCGCCGCTGTTTCATATCCTTTGGGAATCACGATCATCATGAAACGCATTCGAGTTACTCCTTCTCGTTGCTTACGGCTTCGCGGTAACGTCGTCCTCAGATAGAAATCTTCGCACCTCGACTGGCGCGCGACAGGCCTTTACGGCCTTGCGTCCCCACGCCAGAGCCTCGTCCTGGTTGGCGACGTTCAGCACCCAGAAACCGCCCACGTGCTCCTTGGCCTCCAGGTACGGCCCGTCGGTGGTGAGCACCTTACCATCGGGCTGCGCCCGCAGCGATTTCGCGCGGGGTGCCGGGGATAGACCTCCGGCAAAAAACCTGACGCCGGCAGCCGCCATCTCCTCGTTGAGCACGTCGATATCGCGCATCACCGATGGATCCGCCTGGGACGGATCGAAGTTGTCGGGGAGGTGAATCGCAACCAAATATTGCTGCATGTTGTCTCCTGTAATGTTCCGGGAATGGTCTTCAAGCGGGCCAGTTGCCCTGCCTTCACTATAACGACGAGCGGCGAGACCGGAATTCGACAAATAGTTCAGGAAATTTTAGGTTCCTCTATTTTGGATGGAGGACTTGGACTCCTCGCCTGTCTGCAGCCGCCGTCGCTGCCCGCTTGCCTCGAGCAGTTCGTTCAAGTCTGCCGCTCACTTGCTAATCGGGTGACGGGCTGAAGAAGATCTCTCGCACCTCGACCTGCCCCGGGTGGCGACGACGCCTTTGCGCGCCCATGCCACCGCCTGGTCCATGTCAGCGGTTTCCAAGATCCAAAAACCGCCAATGTGCTCCTTGGTCTCAAGATAGGGGCCGTCGGTGATGAGGACTCCGCCATCGGGCTGCGGACGCAGCGACTTCGCCTTGCCCAGGCCGCAAGCGTAGATCCTGACGCCGGCAGCAATCATCTCTTTGTTGAGCGCGTGGATGGCGCGGCCCATCGCTTCGTCCGCTTTGGACGGATCGAAGTCGTCGGGGAGGTAACCGGCAACCAAATATTGCGGCATTGTCTTCTCCTGTATTGGTCCTGTAATGGTCTTCAGGCGGGCCAGTTGCCCGGCCTTCACTATAACGACGAACGGTGGGACCGGAATTCTACAAACGTCCAAGAAATTTTGGTTCTTTCCGCGCTTCAAGCGATTCGTGGAGAGCATCTTGGAAGTAGCTTCTCTGCTGGTAGGGAGGAGTTGCACTCCTCGCCTGTCTCCAGCCGCTTCGCGTCTTCCGCCAGCTACCTTCTCGGCTCATACCGCATCGCCACCGCCCCCGAGCCGCACTCCAGCCGACTCACGAGCCTCAAGTCGACACGCTTCGATAGCCCCGCGAACAACGTCGGCCCGTGCCCCGCGAGCCTGGGCTGCACCACGAACTTGAACTGAGACCGCGCGGCCAGGGGAATCACTTCCGACTTGTACCGCTCAATCGCCGTCTCACACTCGCCCTTCTGTTCCACGGTGTAAATACGCTGGTAGAGGTCGTTGATCTTCCCTTCCTCCGCTTCCTCCGGAGTTAATTTCGCCGTCACCGTGATCGAATCGTGCGATGTCACCCTCGACTTCCCAGAAGATGGTTTTGAAGGCGAGTCTTGTGGTGACGAATTATCTTGAGCGGAGCAAGGTAACTCACAAACACTGAGACCGGCCATCCATATGACCGCAACCCAAACCACGCTTCGCAAAGGCCGCCTTACCTGCCTGTTTCGTCTCATAGAGTGATGGAGTATATCGCCGGCGGACGGCAACACTTGGTGAGGTGCATGATTGCAAACTCTGACGGATACAACGTCCGAGCTGCCTATTCGGATTACTGATGGCATAACGAAGTCGGCCTCGGAATGGCCCGAGTAAACTGTGCGGACGTTCACCCCGCAGAGCTCGGAACCGAGGAGGCCGAGATGCAGATTATAGGTGTTGATTTACACGCACGGCAACAGACGGTTGCGATGTTGAATGTCGAGACCGGCGAGCTCGTCGAGAAGACTTTGAAGCACGAAGGCGGAGCAGTGCGAGAGTTCTACTCGACTCTTGGTGGACCGACCCGCGTAGGGATTGAAGCGACGGGCTCAATGCAGTGGTTCCTGGAGTTGATGGAAGAACTGGGGATCGATTGCCAGGTGGGCCATCCGGCGAAGATCCGCGCGGCGGGACCGCGGAAGCAGAAGCACGATCGAAGAGATGCCGCTCTGATCCTGAGGCTGCTCGCGGAAAAGCGCTTTCCCTCGATCTGGATGCCTTCCCGCGAACAGCGCGATGTGCGCGCACTGCTGCTCCATCGGCATCAGTGGGTACGCATCCGGACTCGCGTACAGAATGCACTGCAAGCGATCGCACTCAGTCACGGTCTACGGCGTGGTTCCTCTCTTTGGAGTCAGGCAGGCCAGCAGGCGATCGCATCGTTACCACTGACGCCGTGTACCGCTGAGCGCAGGACAGCACTGCAGTCGTTGTATCGACACCTCGAGGAACAGATCGAGGATCTGAATCGAAAAGTGGAAGAGTTAGCTTGGCAGCGACCTCCAGCACGTCGGCTGATGACACATCCAGGAGTGGGGCCGATCACCGCACTGGCGACGGAAACCATCCGGGGTGATCCAGGGCGGTTCCGCGATGGAAAAGCCGTGGCCAGCTATGTGGGGATCATTCCCAGCGAAC
>JBOGNA010000092.1:0-14042 GCA_050746925.1 Candidatus Acidiferrales bacterium | reverse complement strand
GCAGTCCACAGGCCATTGACTCGGCGATGGGAAGCGCAAACGCATCCTCCAGCGAAGGGCCCGCGTAAAGATCAGCGGCCGCGTAATAGTGTTCCACGTCGCTTCGTGCCGGCAGAAAATACACGCGATCGCCGAGGCCGTAGCCACGCGCGAGCGCTTCGTAAGGCGCCGAATCATCTTGTCCCACCACAAGCACATCAACCGGCAATTCTCGCAACAGAGCGAGCGCGCCGAGCAGAGTCGGCAGTCCCTTGTTTCTCCAATCATTGCCGATCAACAGGACCGCGAACCGCTCGGCGGAGATTCCAATTTGCTTCCGGGCGTCCGCTCGCAGAGCAGCGGCACGAGAGGGATTAAACGCGCCGTGATCCAACCCCGCATAGATCACGGCTAAATGATCGCGGCGCCCGTAGAATCGCTCCAGATCCGCTGCCATTTTTCGCGCGATCAATATAAGAGTGATGTCTGGACAAGTGTAGGCGCGGCGTTCACGCCGAATCACCATCGAATAGTAGAGTTTGCGGTGGAGCAGCCGCCCCCAGCTGCTGACAGGGTTTTGCTCAAACGCCAATCCCGAGCCGCTTTTGCGCAGGTACTCTGCGAAGATCACATGCACGGACATCACATCGGCGTCGAGGCAATTCGGTCCGGGACTAAAAACCAGATCGTGCCGAAGTCCGCGGAACCGGCGATCCCAGCCGCGCCAGATGGAATTGGCCGCGAGCCACCAAATGTAATTGAAGAGGTGAGGACCGGGGAGTTTCGGAATGCGATGCCACACAATTTTCGTCAGGTCGAGGTCTTCGACTCGCTGGCTGTAAACGTGAATCTCAAACGCCCCGGCCAATTGCGAAACCCATTCCAGCACGCGCCGCTCCGTGCCGTGCCGTTTGTCCAGGAAAGGGGTAACCACTGCGAGGCGAGGTTTGTTTTTCATGGCGACACTCTCTGAGTTTTTTCTCGTATCACCATTCGAACCGATCGCTAGCGCGATCCAATCTCAGGAATGCGTGGCCAGGCAGTTGGCTTAGACCGTTTCTTTCAATGCGCAAAGGAACACGCCGCCGGACGTAAGGAGCGGATGCAGCCAGCTTCTCGCCTTGCACGCTTCATTAGGCAGGACAATCAATTGGCCGGCCCATTCCGCGATGCGATCGAACGAGTCATAGACGCTGTAAGAATAGAACAGCCCATCACCCTCCGTCAGGTTGTACCCTTTCCCACCGGTCTTGAGATAATCGACAATTTTCCATAGTCCCGCTTTGTACAGAGCCAGCTTCAACAAACGGACAGGCCAGCGGCCAAGCCCAAATCGGTTCCCATCAATGATGATGATGCCTTTGCGGGCAACCCGCATCATTTCGGATACCACCGCATCCGGGTGCGTCACGTGGTGAAGCATAGCGAAGGCGCATACGACGTCAATGCTTGCATCCTCGAAGGGAAGCGCTTCGCCGACGCCTTGTACGATAGTCCCACTCGGAATACCCTTCTTCTGAACCGCCTCCTCAATTCGCGCCGCCACCGGCTCGACGCCGCGCACGGACAATTCGGGCATGTTATCCATCAAATGCCGGATGGCCCGCCCCGTTCCAGCCCCGATGTCCAGGACGGTCCGCGCCTCGAGCATGCGCAAGAAGCCAAACAGGAGCCGCAGATTGATGGGATCGTCGTCGCCTTCGCCAGCATGCGCGGCATCATATTCAGCGGCAGTATCGGTATAATACTGGCGCTGTAGCTGGACCGCTTTTTGAGAATTGCCCGCCATGGTTCACCCCGGTTGCAATTCCAGGAGACAGTATGGCTGCATGTCTCCCATCTTTCTGCGCCGTGACTCAGAACTGAAATCCGCCGCGGGTTCTTTCGCGAACGGAAGTCGCCAGAACCGGCGCCGCCGGCGTTGCGGCGAGAACATCGGGCAGGCTGAAGAAAATGCCCACGAGCAACCAAAGATAGGCATTCCCCACATAGTTCTGATAAGGCGCGAGTCCCCCATATGTGAACGGATACAGCAATAGAAACGCGTACCAAAAAATCGCGAATGCAACCGGAAAGAATCGAGTTTGCCGCAGGCGCAACAAAACCCTCCACATATAGTACAAAAGCGCTGCCGTCCAAAGAATCCAGAGAAAGGGCGCGACGATTCCCATCTCGATGATCAATTGCCCGTAACCTTCCTCTACCCAGATATTCGGTGGCCTTTCGTGAAGCAGCTTCCCGACGTATTGAGTTCCCAGCGAGGCGAGCCCGATCCCATTCCCAAGCGGCCAATTAGGATTTGTAAACGCCAGCATTAGATTCTGAATCGGATAATCCCAAGTGCGGTGGCTGACTTCATACGCGCTGCTGCTGGGTGAGAGGGTCTCCTCGTAGAACGCGAGCCGCGATTGGATTTCCGTGGGGAAGATGAAGACGATCGCAGCCAATCCGAAAGCCGCTCCGATGAGGGATCGCCGGATCGCCCGCGTCAGCCGATGCGCCTGACGCCAGCGCCATGGTGCGCCCCACAAGAATCCCATCGCCAGCACCGGCACGCTCGCCGCCCCATAGACGACCGCCCCACGCGAGCCACTAAACAGGATTGCGCCGCCGACGATCCCTGTCACCACAAAGACCAGCGTTCGGCTTCGCCGCGTGTAAAGCAGCAAATAGCCCGACGCTCCAATCATGAGTATCGCCGCGATGATCAGAAAGCCCGCGAATCTGCCCGAGCTCACAAACACCGCTGTCGGCAGTGAGAGGATCTGATTTGTGAGCGGTGAAACCTTGTCGAGTTCACCCAGATCCCTCAATTCGGGCGCAAGGTTGGTTGGATTGAGAAAGCTGTGCCCGACGATTGCCTGAATGATTCCCAGCGTGGCGATCGTACCTGCCAGCACCGCGTTTACGGCAAGAAACTTCCTCAAGTCTTCATCGTTGCGAATCAATGCGTAGCCAACGTACATGAGCGGAACGTAGAAAAAATAAATCTTGAATCCGAGAATCCCGTACAGCACGTGGGGAGAGTTCGGATTGAAAATCTGGATGAGTCCGAGCCATATGAAAATAACGAGAAAAAGCAAAAACTTCGGCCGGAATGTTTTTTCCCGCCCGGCCCGGATCGCCGCAAAAAGAGAGATATAAGTCAGCAGCGCAAGCGCATCTTTCCCGAAGAACAGCGCCATGTTGTTGCCCATGTACTTTCGGGCCAAATCCTCGAACAGGAGCCATGTCAAAAAGAAATAGAACCCTGTACGCCAGTTACGCAGAATCGTTACCGCCACCACGCAACCGGCGAATATAAACGCAACAAAGGCAATCGTCCTCATGTCACCGACGGCGATCTTGCCTCCCACTTCGTATGCCATCCACACACCTAGAACGAGCAGACTGATCCCGATCAGACTCTGATTTCGCATCGCGGGGATTCGTGAACTAAGCAAGTCTTGTTTCCCTTGGCTCGATCAGTCAACATCTCACAAAGCAACGATCAACCGTGTGGGCGGTTGCTGCCGGCAACGATTACTTCCACCTCGGTATTACGCACGTGAACGCAGTCCTGCCCCCAACAAGTCTCGCATCATGTCGCAGCAGTCTCTAAGCTTTTTCGCTGGCGCTCAGGAAAATCTCTCCCCGAAGACCCGAATTTGATCGGCTCAGCGAATCATGTAGGCGAGTGTGTTTTCTCGCGAACGCGCCAGTTTGTAACCCAGACCAATCAGTTCTCGAATGCAATCCTCATCATCTTTCCGGCTCAGGTGCTTGTGTTCAAAATGAACGACCGCTGGTTGATGGCGCCGCAAGTCAAACAGGCGCAAGATTTCCGCGTCGTAGCCTTCCGCATCGACTTGCAAAACATCGATCCGGCCAGCCTGAGTCGTTGCGAGAAGTGTGGGAAACGTCATGCAACGCACTTCTTCAACGACCAGCAAAGATTCGATGTTCGGCACGCTCCGCCGGTGCCTCATCACCACGTCCTTATTGAGGCTAGCAAGTTGCGGAATCCATTCAGGCCCCGTGGCTTCCTTGCGAACACGGTAAAGTGGCACGTTGCCGTCCACGGGCCCGACCGCAGCGTTGACGAATGTGAATCGTCCGCCGAACTTCGCATAATTTGCTTGCAACTTTTCAAATGCATCCTTCAACGGCTCAACCAGCACCCCGTGGAGGGCATGCTTTTCAATGAGCGGATAAAGCGGATCGCCCGAAACCCCGTCGAACGCGCCAATCTGCAGGCAGAACGGATTATCGTGTTGTTGCCTGAAATGACTGAGCACCATATCAAGCGTGATGGACAACTCGGAATCGGGATACCTCCACAGGAATCGAGGCGTTTTGTGAATTACGTTCCATCCCGTCGTCGCGGCAAATCGGTCCAAAATATCTCGGAAGGATTTTCTAAGCATGAGCAGTACCGGGACGTCCTTCTCGGCTGCCTACAGGCGCGCATCCCAGCGAATTCTCATAAAGAGCGAGGTAACGCCTCGCTACTGGGAGCGGGGCCAGCTCCTCGGCCACGAACCGGGCGGCCTGACGGCACCGGTGCGCGCGTTCCTCATGATTCTCTAGAACAGATCGTAGCGTGTTTGCCCATTCGATGGAGTCGTCGGCGCGGCACACCCATCCGCGGTCTTGGCCCACGAGTTCAGGCAAAGCACCTCGATCGGAGACAACCAGCGTCCTACCCAGAGCCAAGGCTTCGGCCGCTGAGTAACCATAGGGCTCGTGCCAGACGCTCGGAACGCAAACAATTGACGATCGCAGGTATAGTTCCCGAACGGATTCAAGCGATTGAGGCCCTGCGAAATGGACCCGCGACGTTATCCCCAAGTCCTCCGCCAGTTGCCGCAACTCGGGCAACATCGGCCCATCCCCCGCAATTTCGAGACGGATCTCGTCAATCTTTGAAACGGCGCGTATCAGAACATGTACGCCTTTTTCGGGAACGAGTCGGCCAGCGAACGCCACGAGAGACGGGTCGCCAAACGCCGAACTTGATTCTCCTCGAATGGGGCTCAGGATTGCATGTCCGTTCGGCAGCGATAGCCGCCAAAGAAGGTACGAAGACACGGCCACATTGCAGCAAAACCCGGTTACGAGCCGCAGCATTTCGAGCCGCCCGCGGGACCAAACGTCGCGGTTCGGACAGTATTGGCAGGGGCCGTGGGAACCGCTTTCGACGCAACCGTTAGGCGTCCAAGCGGTGGTCGCTGGGCAGATATAGCGGTGATCCTGATGAGTCAACAGCACCTTATGCCGCGATACCAGCTCACGAGCGGAGCGTCGTAGGCCTGGTCCGTTCACATGAACGACATCCACATGCTTGGCCGCTAGACTTCGCTCGTTTTGGAGCGGAATGGACCATTGTTTGCAGAAGGCTGCCCAATCTTCTCCTCCCGCAATTTCCACCTTGTGGCCCAGCTCGACAAGGCCCTCTGCAAGGTAGCGGCAAAACGAACCTTGGCCTCCGTACTGGTGATCGACTCCGGTTCCCGGAACAAGTAGTACACGCATTAGTTAGCCAATTTCTGATTGATGCCTGGGGAGGATTCGCCTCCGGCTCATCCATTCGGCGTGGGTACTGCGGGGAATCGAAGCAACTGCGCGGTAATGCCTGTAACTAGGCGAATCTCCGATAAATGGCCACATGGCCATCAATCATATCATCGAGATTAAACACTCGCATCGCCCGGATCCGGGCGGTTGCGCCGAGGGTCGCCCGAAGGCTCGGGCTCTCGATGATCTCTCTCAAGTGGGCATAGAGAGCGTCGGAATCTCCCGCCGCGAACCTCAATCCGGCATCGGCCACCACTTCTCCAAGGCCTCCAATGTTCGTGGCCACCACAACCCCTCCGCGCATCATCTGCTCAATAGCGGCCAGCCCTGCAGTCTCCTCCCATTGCGAAGGCATCACCACCCCCTGAATCGAACGCACCGATTCTGCCAGCCTCTCTCCTCGGAGCTCACCTTGGAAGTCAACCCGATTCCTGAATTGGAGATTCCGAGCCATGCTCTCGAGGTTCGCGCGTTCCGGCCCGTCGCCCACAAAAGTGAGCTGAAACTTCAAGCCTTCCTCATCCAGACGCTTCGCCGCTCGCAGGAGCACGGGAAGTCCTTTTTCCGATACCAGGCGGCCAACGTAACCGATTGTTAGAGGATCTCCAGCGTCAGTCGAATTTTGATTTGCGCGGCAATCGACACCGACCGCGATCCCGTGATACACAACCTCCGTTCGGGGCAGGGCGATGCGTTTCAGGACATGATTGGTCACCGCAACATTACGGGCGGCCTTCCGGCACATCCATCGACGTGGGAACGTCAGAATCAGATCGCGCAAGCTTTTTCCCAATCCGAGCCTAACGGCGTTGCATCGAACACACATGTCGTACCGCTTCTCCATGAAATGCCCCGAGCATACGCTGTGATCCGGCTCGTATAGCAGCAGTCCGTTGGGACAAATCGACTGATATCCGTGATGTTCGACGATCACCGGTTTACGAAGAAGCAGACCCAACGCCAGCGGCAGCATCGCCGGTCCCGCAAGATGGACGATGTCTGCTTCCACGATGAGTTGGACCAATCTGCGGAAACTGGGAGCCCTCACGAGCCGGTACGGAAGCGAATTCTCTTCGTCCATGCACTGCTTGGTGCGAGTCGTAACCGTAACTTCGATCGTTTCGTCCGCGCCCGAACCTCGCTTCTCTGCCAGCCCGCGGGCAAGCTCCGACACGACCGTCTGGACGCCTCCTGTTTTTGGCAGGTACACGCTCGAGTAAATAAGAATTCTCATGTTTGGGAGCCTGGGTTATTCAGCGCCTGGATGAATCGATCTGCAATTACATCCCACGAGAAAAATTTCTCTTGAGCGGCCCGGCTCTCCGCTCTCAATTGCTCTCGCAAGCGCGCGTCGCTCAGAACCTGCGCAAGAATCGCCCCCAGCGCTTCAGCGTCACGGTAGGGAACAAGCCGCACTCCCGCTTCGCTGATCGGGAAAGCTGTCTCACGCGTTCCATATCCCAGGATCGGTAGCCCGCACGCGATGCCCGCGACCGCGCTTCCGCGTCGTGGATAGATAATCCCCCGCACGCAAAGCATCACGTCGGAATCCGAGAGGATATCTCTCACTTCGAGACCGCCCTTCACACCCACAACCGATATCTCGGCCGGAATTCCGCTGAAGGCACGATTGATTTCTTCCCGCGCCTCCTCGGTCCCTCTTCCCAGGAACACAACTCGCAATTTCGTGCCGTTTGCGGCAATTCGCACGGCACATGAAATATCGCTCAGCTCGTTGGATACGTTCGGAGGATCGCTGAGGCAATAGACGGCCACAGTATGGCCTTCGCGCTTCTCGATTCCTGCAACCTTGCTCGACCCTCGGCGCTCGGGCAGATTCGCTCCAATTGGAACAAACATCGCTCGATCTGCATCTCTTGGCAGCCATTCGATCATATTTAAGGGGTCGGCGAAAATTGCGGCATCCATCTCGCTATAAACTCTGCGGATAATCCAATCCTGAATCGGGCCGCGCGCACGGCGCGCCCACCCCGAGCCTCCCTGCCGCCGCGGATCGTGGAAAACAACTGCGCAGCGAAGTCCTCGACTCTTCAAAACTCGAAGTACCGCTAGCACCCCCAGAGGGAAACCGCGCCGCGACCATCCCAGAGCGGTGTACTGCAGAACCACCCAGCGGCCATTCCAATCTCCGCTTTGCGACGACAGTTTTCGCAGCGCCCCCATCCAGCCGAGTGAGTCCCAGTCCACTCGCGCAATCTCATTATGGATTCCGCGCCGCTCGAGCGCTTGCCCAAGGTACTCGCAGTAGTCTTGCACGCCATCCGTCGGGACGTCGCGCTTACCCAAGAGAAATACAAGTTGAGTCAGACCGTTTGTCCCAGGCATCGCTGCCATTGTTCCTACGTCCCTGTGTCCGCCAAATTCAGGATGCTCTCGATACCGTCCACCGAAAACTAGCCAAAACCATCGCGATCGCGCGCTTTACGCGGCGAATCGATTCAGCCGCTTCCTGCCGTGTGCTCTAAAGAGCCTGCTTCGGCACCGCTACAATATGATTGGAATCGACCGATTCAACTCGGTACCCGGCTTCGGTCAGAATTTCTTTCACCCGTTGGGCGTTTGATTCCGAATGGAGTTCGCAGACGATCCACGGGTGCCGGCTTTGCAGTAGTCCTGCCGCCCCGCGCAGAACCTCCACCTCCGCACCCTCCACGTCGCATTTGATTGCGTCCGGCGCTGGTCCACTTGCGACAAAATCATCCAGCGCGACGCATTCCACGTCAGTGCCGGCCGCTCCACCGGATTCCGCTTCGAATCTTCCGACGCCGTGGTCGGGCGACGATGCATCCGCCGCCATGAAATTCTGCTTCCCAGACGACGACCACACCCCGGCCTGTATCACCGTCGCATTGTGAAATCCATTCCGAGCGAGATTGCGCCGCAAGCGCGCCGCTGTTTCGGGATCGGGTTCGAAGCTAACTACCTTGCCGGCCGGCCCCACAAGGCGCGCCGCGAGAATCGAGAACAGACCGACGTTCGCACCCAGATCGTAAAACACCATTCCCGGCTTCAGGCGCTTTTTCAAAAGTTCTTGCGTTGGCGCTTCGCCGTCTCCGCGCAGATAGTGCGCTCCCGTCCGCGGGTTGAGCTCCATCCACAAGCCCTTGGCTGGTCCACCTTCCACCTGCGCCCACACCTTTTCATCGCTGGGAACGAGTCGATGGCTCACCCGGTGAATCAGTCCGCCGAGAATCGGAATCTCTCGAAGCGCCCGAAGCGGGGCGGGCGCGCGCAGAAGCAATCCTCCCAGCCATTGCCGCGCACCGGGCACTCTATCTCTCCGCCACCACAAGTGAGGTCGCTGCTTGCGTGATTCCGGCGTCGTCCATTCTCGTCGTCAAGCCCCCTCAGCAAGGCGCCAGCGAAGCTGCGTCCACGCGCCATCGCATCAGTGTGCGGAAAAATAGATAATTTCGCAACGCGTTCGCAGTTGCCGCCCGGGAGCTATCGGTGGATAGGAGCGGCTTTCAATCGCGCAGGGCCGAGTAAGCGATGTCGGGCGAGGGGTTGCAACTTCAGCCGCCGCTGGAAGCATACGTACGAAAATTCAAGCACGGCTGATCAGACCTTCCGAGTGGCTACGGTTTCCAATGCTGCGTCTCAGCGTGCCCGTTGCCGTTTCCGCGCGGGGCCTGCGCTGCGAACGGCTGCGAAACAAGCTCCAGATCGCGAGTCACCGAATGCTTGCGCGCTGCCGCCGCGATGGTATCTTCCTCGGCCCTCGGCATCGAATGCCCATCGGCGCCCATCGCAAGCATTGCCTGAAATCTTTTTCGCGAATCGCTCTCGAGCAACCCGAGCACTTTCACCTTCAGCTGTGAAAACACGCACCGCGAATCCGCCGATGCGTCCACCGTCTCAAATTTGAATTCCTCGCCCAGCCGGTCAAACTCCGCCAGCAGAGCCGCCTGATAATTGCAGAAGCTGTCATACATGTCGTGCCCTGGATACAAGTCCATCCCCGATTCCCAGTAGTCGAACCCGCGCGAAAAAACGACGCGCGGCACCAGCTGCTCGATTCCCAGTCGTAAATAAAAAACGGCGTCCGGCTTCAACGCCACGCTGAAAATGCTGCGGATCCACTGCGGGTCCATCCCGCGAACGATGGCCCGAGCCATCAGCGAATACACGTAGCGATCCGTCAGCACGATGAACCCGGCTCGCAGCGCCGGCACGATCTCGTTTTCCAGCCGATCGATGAAGTCAGTCGCATAGAACAGGCTCTGCGTCACACGCCCGAGGTTATTTCCTTCCTTCGCTCGGCGAATCCCGTCGCCGGCGAGCGTCGAACGCGTCATCCCCGTATCGAGTACCGCGTGCCCCAGCTCTTCGAGCCAGGGTTTCAGGAGTTCGATCTGCGTCGTGCGTCCCGCGCCGTCCGTCCCTTCGATCACGATCAGTTTCCCGGTCAAGTCCGCAAGCCTCATGCCGGGCAATACCTTTCCGTAAGTCTCTCTCATGGTTGGATCCTCAATTCCGTCGCTTTCGCAATGTGCGATTTCACGATCTGTCTCACTCGCGTTTGCTGAATTTCGATTGGCAGCGTTGCGTCGATCACCGTCAAATCGAATTCGGGAATCATCTTTTCGTATTCGTCGATGATCCGGCCCTGGAAAAGCCGGAAGCTCTCTTCCGGATCTTCGCTCAATCCCAGATCCATTCCCGCTTCGTAGAATTTGAATCCGTCTCGCGCATCGAGCAGCCGCCCGATCGCGGTCTCGAGGGGAACGCGAAAGTAAAACGCCACCGTCGGTTGCACAGCAAAACCGTACAGATCGCGCACCCATTCGCGGTCCATCCCGCGCGCCACGTCCCGCGCGAACGCCGTGAACATATACCGGTCGCACAGCACCACCGCTCCCGCCTTTAGCAGCGGCAAAATGCTGCGCTCGGTCCGGTCCGCAAAATCCGTCGAGTGAATCAGTGAAAACGTCGCCGGTGTCAGCAGTTTCTTTTTCTTGCCCAGCTTCGTCGTGTCTTTCACGAGCGGCGATGAATTCCACTCGCTGAACACCACGCCGTATCCCCTCGATTCCAGTCACTTGTGCAGCAGACTCAGCTGCGTTGATTTTCCCGAGCCATCAATTCCTTCCACCACGAAGAGCTTTCCGGGAAACTGGTGCTCCCCCCGCTTCTTGGCTGTGGACACCGCCGCCTGCATCGGTGGGCTAACTTCAAAAGGCCCAATCCGCATCCCTGGAGTCGTTCCCATTCGAGTCCCTTCGCGCGAAGCAATCCCCGGCGCTTCGCAGAATAAATCCCGATTGTCGTTGGGACCGGCCTCTGAGTTCCGGTTCGCGACCTCATAAAATCCGTTACGTTGACCAACTTGTCAGCAAGGATCGCCTATCTGTGTATCGAAATGCCAACGGTCAGGTACTAGTCCTATGTCAGCAAGGAGATGGAAACTACTGCAGTGGAAGGAATTAGCGCGGCGAATTCTCAGCCCACCATTCGTGCCAATCGGTGGGATTCGTTCCGTACCGCGCGCCGGTGATATCGCGCAGCGCTTCGTACGCCCAATTCCGAGTGTTCGAGTCGAGCGAAGGGTCTTCGCCAAAAGCGATCAGAGCCGGCACCGCGGCGAGGCGCTGCTTCTTCGTCAGCATTCCCGACCGCGCCAGCCCGAATCCCGCCTGGTGGCGTGTCTCCAGCGACGGATCGCGGCGAAAAACGGCCAGCAGTGGCTGAATTGTCGCGTCGGTTCCGAGAATTGAGAGTCCCTCAACAGCCCAGAATCGCGTCTTCTGATCCGAATCGCGTGAGTACTGAACCAATATTTGAAGCGCCTGCTCCTGTTCGACGCCGCGGTTTCCAATTGCGCCGAGCATCCAGAGTGCCCAAGGGCGTCCAGCCGGGTCCTTGTCAATGCGCTGAATCAGCTGGTCCGCCGTCGTGCTCGTCTTTGGCAGATCGTAGGCTATAAGCTCCATCTCAATCGCAGCCGACCGCACGCGCAGGTCGCTCGCGTTCAGCGCTTCATCCAGAAGTGCCGCGAGCCGCGGGCTCATAGTCAATCGTCCGCGCCAGCTTTCCATCCGCGCCGATAATTGACCGATCGAAGCGTCATAGCCAGCCGCAGTCGCTTCGACGAGCAATTCGGCCTGCTGCTGCGGGCCGATCGCCGCAAGGCGTTCGCTCAAATGCGCGGTAATTTCTGAGCGCGGTCCGGCAGGCGATCCAATTTTCAAGCCGTTCTTCAGCTCGATGATTCGCGCGAATTCTTCCCACACCACCCGCGCCGATGTGGGCTTCAGCGCCAAAAAGAACGCCAGCCCCAGCGCAAGCCCCGACGACAAAATCGCGATCCGCAAGCCGTGGTTTGCCATTCGCGGACGCATTTCGACGCACTGCGGCCTCGCGCTTTCGGAACGCACCTTTTCGAGCCCCTGGTTGTCGAATGTGTCGCCCAACTCCCCCACCTGAATTGCGTCTTTCGAGCCTACCTGCGGAAACCGGCGCCGGCAATGGTACGGCGCTCGATTTGAAGCTTGATTTGCCCTGGAAGTTACCGCGCGCCTAAGGCCGTGTTGTCTGAAGGATGTAATCCATCCGAATACGATAGATGTTGCCGAGCCCGTCGAAGATGCCTCGCGCTTTTTCCGTGAATTCCTGGTAGGTGAACGGCTTCTCGCGCTTTTCGCTCTGCATTCCGCGCTCGCTTGTGAAGATCAGCCACTTCCCGTCGGGAGTCACGCGCGGACTGTACTCGCGCGCCAGCGTATTCACCGCCGGCCCCAGATTTTTCGGCACGCTCCACGCGCCATTTTCATTGTAGCTGATGAAAATATCGGAGTTTCCGAATCCCGGCTGCCGCCCGAAGCTTCCGATCAGCAGGTAGCTTTCATCCGGCGCTATAAACGCTTCCAGACTGGCAATTGTTGGAGCGTTGAGCGTGGGACCCAGATCTTCCGCTTCCGCATATTTCCCGTTCACGAGCCGCGAGCGATAGATATCGAATTGCCCTTTTCGATCCGACGTGAAATACAAATTTCCGTTGCTCGCGAGCGACGCAAACACCTGGCTACCCTCGCTGTTCACCGGACCCTCGAGCGGCTTCGGATCGCTCCAACCGCTCGGCGTCTTCGTCGCGGCCCAAATGTAAAAACTCTTCCCGCGCGAACCGGCCAGTGGCCGGTCCGACGCGAACAACAATGTGTTCCCGTCCGGCGAAAGCACGGGATCGGAATCGCGGTACTGTCCCGAGAACGGCATCACTTCCGGCGTTGTCCACGCGCCGTTGACGAAGTGCGAAACGCACAGCGTGTATAGATAGTGCGGCGGCACGGTCTTGTCGAAATACATCGCCGTCCCATCCGGCGAAATCGATCCGCCAAATTCATCGTCCGGCGTCGAAATCACGCCTTCGCCGATCATTTCCGGCTGGGGATTTTCTTCCGGCGGGCGGTGCGCGCGGCTCATCGTCGATCGCGCGCCCAGCAGGCCCAGCGACAGTGCGAGTGTCATGATCGCGCGTTTGCTTCGGTTCATGGTTTCACCGCCGAGCCTTCGAGGTCCAATTGCTCCGCGTCGATGAAAAACACATTCCCGTGCCCATTGAATATCGATTTCAGCTCGCGTTCCATCGCGCCATGGCTCAGCCGTTCGGGCGTCGGCACATCGAACCCGCTCCGCTCGCTCGTAAAAAATAGATAGTGTCCGTCCGGCGTCAGCGTCGCATAACTCTCCTCCGCCACGCTGTTGATTCCGTGTTCCAGATGCCGCGCCGGAGTCCATTCGCCCTCCCGGCGCACGCTGACGTACAAGTCCGCTCGCGGGTACGGACGCCCGCCGCCCTGCATATCCCCCGTCCGTGCCGCGTACGGGAATCCCTGATCGCCCGTCGATGAGAAAACCAAAATCTTCTCGTCCGGCGAGACATACGGTTGCGCATCGCCGAACTTCGAATTGATTGCCGGGCCCAATTTTTCTGCAGCCAAGTACTTTCCGTTTTCGTAGCGCGCGCGGTAAATCTGAAAATGAAACGGCTCTTCACGATCCGACGCGAAGTACACCGTTCCGTCGCTCGTGATCGACGCGTCAATATTCCACCGGTCCGCCGGCGCGTTCACCGGTTCCGGCAGCACGTGCGGCTCGCCCCATCCGTCCGCCGTTCGCTCCACCGACCAGATTCGCAGCACATGTTCGTTGCGCCCCGGCGCCGGGCGCGACGACGTGAATAGCATCGTCTTCCCGTCCGGGGAAATCTTCGGTCCCCAATCCAGATATTTTCCTGAGAGCGGCACGATCTCCGGCGTGTCCCATTTCCCGCCACGATAGTGCGAGACGCAGATCACTCCATACCGCGGGAACGTCGTGTAGGGGACGAGCTTGGCGAAATACACTTCCGTCCCGTCGGGAGTAAACGTCACGCCCGATTCGTCGTCCACGGTCGAAATTACGCCCTCGGCAAAAATTCGCGGGGCCGGCACCGCCTCCTCCACCGCGTAGGGCGGCTTTGCTCTCCCGTCGCCCCGCGCCCAAGC
>JBOGNA010000091.1:0-4934 GCA_050746925.1 Candidatus Acidiferrales bacterium | reverse complement strand
GTTCTTTGCAGCACCGCAGCAGGCGCAATCGCTCGAAGGCACGGGCGTTCCGATCGTCGTCACGAACGTCACAGTGATCGACACGACCGGCGGCCCCGCGCGCCCGAATATGACGGTGGTGATCGATGGAGACCGCATCTCGGCCGTTTTGAAGAAGGGCCACCCGAGATTTCCCAAACAAGCGCACGTGATCGACGGAACCAGCAAATACCTGATTCCCGGTCTGTGGGACATGCACGTACACACATTTTTCGGAAATTGGGTTCCCGGCGGGAAGGAAGTGACGCTGCCGCTCTTCATCGCGAACGGAATTACGGGCGTTCGCGACATGGGCAGCGAGCTGGACCTGATTCTGGCGGCGCGCGGCGATATCGCGCAGGGAAAGCTGCTCGGCCCGCGGATGATTGTTGCCGGTCCGATGCTGGACGGGCCGAAGACGCAGTTCCCCGCTTCGATTGCGGTCACAACTCCCGACGATGGCCGCCGCGCCGTGGACATGCTGAAAAGCCGCGGCGTGGATTTCATCAAGATTCAGTCGTACGTGCCGCGCGAGGCCTATTTCGCGATTGCCGACGAGTGCAAGAAGCAGAACATCACCTTTGTGGGCCACGTGCCGGACGCGATTCGCGCTTCGGAAGCATCGAATGCGGGGCAGAAGAGCTTCGAGCACCTGATCGGAATTTTCGAAGCCAGCTCGACCGTGGAGGACGAGCTACTCAAAGGCCCCAAGGGGCCGGGCCGTTTTCTGGAGACCTACGACCCGGCGCGCGAAGCCGCCATTATTCAGCTCCTCGCTAAAAACTACACCTGGCAGTGCCCCACGCTTTACTGGGAGCGCGGGCAATGGCTGGTCGATGCGATTGACGTGACGAAGGACCCGGACGCCAAGTACGCACCCGTCTTCTGGCGCGAAAAGAGCTGGCCGAAATTTACCGCAGGAATCATCAAGGATTTGGACACAGACCCTCTTCCCGTGCGGCAGAAGTTCGTGGACCACGAACTCGACATCGTAAAGAAATTGCAGCAGGCCGGCGTTCCCTTTCTGGCCGGAACCGATACGCCGGCCGGCGTGGACGTGCTTCCCGGCATCAGCCTGCATCTTGAATTGCAGCGATTCGTGGCCGCCGGCTTCACACCGATGGAAGCATTGCAGACCGCAACGATCAATCCAGCGAGGTTTCTCGACAAGCTGAGTGATTTCGGCACGGTCGAGAAAGGCAAGATCGCGGACCTCGTTTTGCTTGACGCAAATCCGCTCGACGACATCGCGAACACGCGCAAGATCAACGCCGTTTTCTCGAATGGCCGCTACTACTCGCGGACGCAGCTCGATCGCATGCTCGCGGACATCGCTGCCTACTCCGCGGCTCACTAGCAGAGCCTCGCTTCCGCCTGGCCGGGTACAGCAACTCCCCTAAAGGTGTACAGCATTCGCGGCATGGTGGAGCTGCGTCCCACTCTCTATAGTGTGGCCAGAAAATGCTTGAGGTCGCGTCGAGCATCTCAGGAAAGCTGCCGCCTACCGGACGGCTTGGCAAAGCCAAAGATCGAGAAGCGCGACTCATGCACATTCACAATCCAACTGGAGGAAATCGATGCGGACGATCTTGCTGATCGTGCTGGTGCTGCTGCTCTTGGGGGCGCTGCCAACCTGGCCATACAGCGCCGGATGGGGATATTACCCGAGCGGCGGCCTCGGATTGATCCTGTTGATTCTCATCATCCTCGCTGTAATGGGCCGAATCTAGCGAATGTTTCGGAAAGGCCGGGTGTCCTTTTCTCAGACACGCTGCCTTCCGCTTCCAACAGAATTTGCGATCTCCAGTGACTCATTCCTGCTGACCGCCACGTAGGTTTCCGCGCTTCTCGCACTCCCCTGGGGGCTGATCGCGGTCAGCCCCTCCCTTCTCGCCCTCGCGCCGATGAACTAATTCTGCAAAAGTTGCGTGAACTGCTGAAGGTCGCCCGCGTTGAGGTCCGACACGGCGCAAAGATACATCCCGTTGCGCTCCCAGAAGATCATGTTGTAACCGCCGATCGATTGCACATCTTTCGCCGGTTCGCCCTGCTTTTCCTCCGGCCAGATAAAAACATTAATCAGGTGCTGGCGACGCTGGTAAACGAGAGCGGCAACCGCGCGGTGGTCGATGTAATCGAGGCGTCCGCCGACGAGCGGGTAGCCGTCTTCCGCAAGGTCGCTGACGGGGGGCGAAAAGTCGAGCTTGCCGTTGAACCAGGGCTTGACAGTGTGCTGATCCGTGGATTGCACGTCGTAGAGGTGATTGGGCTGCAGCGAGCGGATGTGGCTCGACACAATTTCCTTCGCGAGCAGGTCAGAATTTCCGCGTCCGGCCAATCCCGGGAGCATGCGCCAGGTAAGCAGAACGGCGAGCAGGATCGCCGCAGCAACGGCCAGCCAATTCCACGCCGCACGCCTGGCTGTCAGCAAGGGCATCGGCGTAATTTTCTGAGCAGGGGCGCTTTCTGCGGGCGCCGCGGCGTCTTGCTGTGTGCCCTGCCGCGCAACGGACGCTCGAATCTTGTCGGCCAGCCCGTTCGGGGCGCGCTCGTAGAGGCTCGAGGAGCGGAACGCCTTTCGCAGCGTCTGCTGGTTCCAAAGCTCCTGCGCGCAATCGGGGCAAGTCTTCAGATGCTCTTCAATCTCGAGGTTGCGGACGAGATCGAGCTCTCCATCGAGGTAGCCGTGCAATAGCCGTGCATTGTCATCACAGACCACGTGTCCCCTCCTTCGCCCGAGCGCGCAATAAAGCCTCGCGCAGCCGTTCGCGGCCTCGTGCCAGGCCGGACATGACGGTGCCGATCGGAGCGCCCACCAATTCCGCAATTTCCTTGTACGAAAGCCCTTCGAGCTCGCGCATCACCAGCACCTCGCGAAAATTCACCGGGAGCTCTTCGAGCGCCTCGCGCAACATCCGGCTCTCGACGCTGCGCATCATCGACTCTTCGACATCGGGGACGCGCTCCTCGCGTACGTGCACCTTTTCGTCGAACTCTTCCGTGAGCGATGCCGGGCGATTCTTTTCAAGAAACGTATAGCTCGTGTTGCGCACAATCTTGAGCAGCCACGCGCGCCCGTCGCCGCCCTGGAAGCCCCCGAAGAACTTAAACGCTCGAAGATAGGCTTCCTGCACGATGTCCTCGGCGTCCTGCGTGTTGCGAACGAGCCAGCGCGCAAGGTTGTAAGCCGCATCGAGGTGCGGCATTACCACCCGTTCGAATCGTCCCGCCGCGACAGCCTGTGGCGTTGCGTCAGCCATCTCCTCGTTCCCGTCCCTCACCCTATAGACTGTAAGGCCGCCGCTTTTATTCCCGGAAACTTTTCTTTGGCCGAGGCTTCCGGCAAAGGCGGGGCCGGGGCAGGCTGCTTCGAGCGTGGGGTGTTGCCCGGCCCCGGCATGTGCGGGAGTAACGGATATCAGCTTTGCGTGACGCTTAGAGGGCGCGCTGTCTTCGCATGGAGCGTTGAAATTCAACTGTATTGCCGTGGATTCCGTTATTTGACGATGACCTTCGCCGTCATCCTCGGGTGCACCGAGCAGAAGTACTCGTACACGCCCGGCTTGTCGAACTTGAACGAGTACTTGTCGTCGGTGTCGAGGGCTTTCGATTTGAACGCGTCGTCCGTGCTGCGCACCGTGTGCGGCACGTCGTCGTGGTTGACCCAACTCACGGTTGTACCCGCCGCGACGGTGATGTCGTGCGGCGTGAAGCTGTAATTGTCAATGTTCACTTCGATTGCATTGGGATCCGCCGGGCGCGAAAAGAAGCGGGATTTGCTGGCCGCCACCCAGCCAACGGTTCCCAGAAGCACCACGCACACCACCACCTTTGCCATCGCTTTTCTCATTTTGATTTTCCTTTGATTGAATTTGTAAAGGCTATCCCGCGAGCGTCGAATCGACGACCGCGAGAGCGTTTTTGCCGCGAACAAAGTTGACGTCGGTGACTCCGAGAAGCCCGCGTAGCTTTTCGGTTGGAACTTTCATCGGACCCGGCGACGGCGCGGTTCCGGGCTGCGGCTGCGGAAAGGCCGTGGACATCGCCGTGTGAAACGTGATGTTGCCCTCCACTTTTTGCATCACCTGGTGGATGTGGCCGTTGAGCACGCTCACCGAACCGAAGCGCTTCAGGTAGGAAAGCGCCTGCGCGCTATCGTCGGTGCCCCATCCCCATTCGGGATAGACAGACCAAAGCGGAATGTGCGCGAAGACGACGATCGGCGTGCTTGCTTTCAAATGCTTCACGTCGTTCTCGATCCATTCAAGCTGCGGGCCGCCGAGATTGCCGAGCCCGCCGGCCTTCAGGTTCATCACGTTCACGAGTCCGATGAAGTGGACGCCTTTCTGATCGAAGCTGTACCAGCCGTCGCCGAGCGTTCCCTTCCCGTAGCGTTCGCGGTACTGCTCTCCGTTGTCGTTCAGCACATCATGCTCTCCCGGGACGAAATGAATCTTGTCGGTGCGAATGCTCTTCAGGCGCTGGTCGAGAGTATCGAACTCCGACGGCTTCGAGAGATGGCTCAAGTCGCCCGTGTGAAGGATGAAAGCAGGCGGCTCTTTCAGGGCGTTGATCTTGGCGATCGCTTCGCCGAGCGTAGCCGTCACATCTGGATTGGCGGCTTTGTCGAACCCGATGTGGCTGTCACTGATCTGTACAAAGCTCAGCTCGCCCTTCATCGCGCCCGAGCCCAGCTTTGCCATGTCGCTCAAGGCAAATGATTTCAAGACGCCGCCCTGGATCAGACAAAACGTTCCAGTACCGGCCCATGCCATACATTTCAGGAAGCCGCGACGGTCAACGCCGTCGTCGTTCAGGTTTTCCGTGATGAATTTCCCCATCGGATGCTTCTCCTTGGCGGGCGCTGGGACTCAATGCGCCTCGGTTGCGCTTCATCGGTACAGACAGGATTGAGA
>JBOGNA010000090.1:0-22503 GCA_050746925.1 Candidatus Acidiferrales bacterium | reverse complement strand
GTCCAGTACGGCGCACAATCCCGCAGCCGCGGCTGCCGTCCGGCGCACCAGTCGAGGCGCCACATAGGTCCCGCGCACTTGCAACAACAGCTGCAGGATGCGGCACTGGAATTCTAGATCGGCAAAGCCAAGCGCCACCGCCAGCTCCGTCCGGCGGCTCATGCTCGCGTAGAGGCGTGACCGGTGCGTGTGGAATTCCTTCAGACTATGGATCTGCCGTCTCACCTGCTGAACCCACGCCAGCGCCAGCCGCTTTCGCTCCGCCATGAAAATCTCTCGAATCTCGCTGCAAGCAATCGATTCTACATATTCCAAATCTTGCTGCCCAAACAGGCGGTCGATCAACTCCGCCGGAAGCAGTCCCTGTTGCAGTACCTTCAGCGTATGTTTCGCCGTCACCAGCGCCCCGGCGCCACCTTCGGCTGCGGACGGAGGGCGCCGCAACGCGATGAGCAACAGAAGGAGGAGCCCCACGCCCACGATAACGAAAAACAGAAGTTGAATCATGGTCGTTCCACTCTTCCCACGTTCGTTCGAAGTCCTACCATCTCCTCTCGAGTTGTTCGTGCGAGCCCGCTGTAGTTATCTTCGTCGAAGTCGGGCGGCACTTCAGGCGGAGGCACTGGCGCATACGACCACAATGTTGTGGTCCAGATCACCAACGAAACCAAATACGTGTACGGCTGAATCACCCTCCAAGCGGCATCGAATGAGGAGCCCCAATAGCCCCTCATCGCGTGGCTCAGAATCGTGCAGCCCACGTACAATCCAAACCCTCCGACAATCCCCCGCAAGTTCTTACCGACGTCGATGCGGTAATAATAGATCACACCCAACAGCCCCGCGACGGTGATCGCTTGCACCGTGCGGAAGTCCCTCTCCGAGGATGCAAAGTGCCGAGCGGAGAATTCGGACGACGCAACGAGCAGCGGGTACACAAAAAAGCCAAGGATGATGGCAAACATTCCCACCAGGATGGACGTCGCATACCTTCGGGCGCCCGCATAACGCTCGAGGCTCTTCTGCAACACTTCGAGCAAAACACCGAATCCGGTCAGCACAGAAAGAAACTGCAGGACCCAGAAAGCGATTTTGTACGAACCGGGGCGGTACAGATAGATCGGCCAAAGGATGGCGGTCGAGATCCACACGATCGCCATATACGCGAAGAAAAAGGGATAGTGCCGGACGAGCCCACACTTCAAGAGGCGGAAAAGAATCAGCGACGCCAGCGCAAATCCAGCCGCCCATAGAAGGATGCTCGCCATATACCTCCAATGCACGTACATCCTAACACAGTTTTGAGGGGGGATTCAGACGTCCCCCCACCAAAACAAGGCATGAGCGCGCTAGCGTGAATACGGCGGCATCGGTTGGGTGCCGTCGAATTGCAACCACGGTGGCATCGGCTGGGTCCCATCGAGAGCGGACCAGGGCGGCATGGGCTGAGTGCCGTCCATCTTTCCCCACGGTGGCATTGGCTGGGTCCCGTCGAGAGCGGACCACGGCGGCATCGGTTGCGTGCCATCGACGCGATGTGACGCCGCAGTGGCGCTTGTGCCTTGCATTGCAAGCGTTGGGGACGGGACTGCCGGGACAACGAGAACAACCGTGGCGATCAATAAAAGCTTCGCAATCTTTGTCATTTTTCTCCCCTCCGAGAGGAATTGGCCCGTGGGCCGGGGAGAAGATAGAGAAGGCCGGCAAAGCGGTTGGGAAGTCGGAAGGATTGCTCGGTAAGGAAAGCAACCTCTTCGGCGGCGGCCTGGAATCGGGAAGGCCCGAACGAGCCGGGCGGCAGGGAACCTACGCGTCGGTCAGCGGTGCAATCTGTGGACGGCCTTCGCCGGGGATTGCAAGGGCGTCACTTGTGCAATGAAAAGGACAGGTAACGGAACTGACACTCTTGCGGAACTTACGGATAGTTTTCGGACTCGAAGCCCTGTATCTCTGGTAGCAGGCAAACTGCCCAACTCATGACTGACACGCGGCCTGACTCGGCGCCCGAGGTTGTTCCGGCGCGCCCAGAAGAAATTCAAACGCACCTGCGGCATCTTGACCGTCGCCAGTGGTGGCTGTGGTCCACCACGGTCGCGGTGATCCTTCTATTGACTCTTGCGGTGGCTTCTTTCGCGTTTCCGGCGATGCTGAGCCGCGATGAGGGCAGCTATTCGTTCTACCTCAACCAGTCCGTCCGAGCGCTCGTTGGCATGGTGTTGCTGTTCAGCGTGTATGTGGTTTACCAGCAGGTGCTGATCTATCGCATGCGCAGTCAGCTCGCAGACCAGATTCAGTCTCTCGCGAAAGTGGAAAGCCTCGCATCGGAAGTCTATAAACTCGCGGCCCTCGACCAGCTCACCGGCCTCTACAATCGCCGTTCGGGCGAACAGCGCCTCGCGCAGGAGATTAGCCGCGCGCAGCGGCACGGCCGTCCGCTCACCGTCTTGCTGTTGGATCTGAACGAGCTGAAATCCGTCAACGATGTGTACGGGCACGCGGCAGGCGATCTGGTGATCAAGGGTTTCGCCGAACGGCTCCAGAAGGCGATTCGCGGTTCCGACCTCGCGGTCCGCCTGGGCGGTGATGAGTTCATGGCCCTGCTGCCGGAATGCCGGATGGATGAAGTTCGCCACGTCCTCGGCCGCATCGAAGGTCTCGAAGTCGAATATCAAGGCGAAAAGATCCGCGGGCATTTCTCGAGCGGCTACACAGATTACAAACCGGGCGAATCGGCGGCCGATTTACTCAAACGCGCCGACGATGCTCTCTACTCGAACAAGCGGGCTGGGAAGCGATTATCCAGTCCGATCCCTCGATCGCCGATTCCGCAAACGGTCTCCTGACCGCAATCGTTGCACCACTGTTTCGTTTCTCTTGGACACGATCGAAACGTGATGTTCGTGGCAGGAACATTCACCCAAGAATATTCTTGCGCCTCCGTAAGGGTAACTCGTAAGATACGCCCGTTGTCAGGATAGATACGGTGCCCAAAGAAAAGCCCAAGGTCAATATCGGCGAAGTGATTCGAACCTACCGCAGCGATCGCGGACTCTCACAAGGCGACATCGAGCGCCGCACCGGCTTGCTGCGTTGCTACCTCTCGCGCGTCGAGAACGGCCACACCGTTCCTTCGCTTGAGACGCTGGCCAAGATCGCCGAAGCCATGGAAATCAGCTTGGCCGACTTTTTCCCCGGCAGCGACACGCCTCAGGATCGCGAAACTCGCAAGGTTCTCGGCGAACTTTCGGATGAAGAGATTCGCTTTCTCGCCGATATCAAAAAATATTCCACTACGCTTTCCGATGACGACAAGAAACTCGTCCTCGCCATGATCCGCAAGATGGCGACTGTGATTCCGCCGCCGCGCAACGGCAAAACCGCCACCGCGGCTCGCCGTCCCGAGTACTAATCTTTCGTCTAAGTTTTCACAATTGTGCTGCAGGACGCGCGGATATTTTTGCGCGCTGAATCAAGTCAATTCAAATCAAGTCAAATTAAGGGCGGCTCGTAGATGTACGCCATTCCGTCGCGCGTGACGGCGTAGGCCTTCGATCCATCGCGGCTCCAGCGCAAATCGACGACGCCTTCCGCCGGGTACTCGTCAAAAGCGGTCCCGCGGCTCAAATCCACCAGGAACAATCTCCCCTTCGCTGAATTCTTCAGCCACGAACTGAAGCAAACGCACATCGGCAAATGAGGATGGCAAGCGCAAAGCTCTGCGCCGAACGGCAGGGGATCGTAGGCCGCCGCGCCCTGTTCGATCCGGTAGGCTTGCCCTGCCGAGCAGTAAATGATCTGCTCGCCGTCAGGCGTCCAGGTGAGATCCGTCACGTGACCGGCCGCGCCGAAAACCGACCGGCGCGAAAGGGTGGCGACATCGGCGACGAGTATCGAATCGTCGGCCCATTCACCCTTCGTCTCGATCACGCTGGCCAGCGCCTCTTCATTTGGGCTGAACGCGGCTCGTCCGTATCCGCCGAATGCGCCTTCTTCCGCGAATTCTTCGCCTGCTTGCTGCGGCTCAACCCAGTCGGGCGCGCCAATTTCAATTGCTGCTTCGCCGCCCATCGGTCCGCCCATCGGACGCCACAGCCGCAGCGAAGCATTCTTGCCGCGGGAGGTCGCGACGAAATAGTCGCCGGAGTCAGACCACGCGAACTGCGCGGAAATGTTGGTGTGCGCCGCGTTTTTCGCTTCCGAGTTCTGTGGCTCGCCGAACTTTCCAAGATAGAGTTTCCCATTCAGGTCGAACAGGTGCATCCCGAGGCCCCATCCGCGCCACGCGCCCACCAGATAACGTGCATCGGGCGACCACGAAAACGCCGCCGGAGCGTCGGCCGGGCCGCTGACCGATGATTCGGCGGAAGAATCCGCCGCGGAATCGACCGGAACCACCTGCGAGCGATCGGGAACCGAAAGCGCCATCGTGGGCACGCTGAGCTCGATGTCGTAGATCGCCACCTGCGCCGTTCCGTGATGAACGTGCGTTGAAATCGCGCAAACCTGTCCGGCAGACGAGATAGCGAGGTGCGGCGAGCGTCCGGTGAACACTTTCTTGATCAGCCAGTTCGAATCGCGCGCCAGATCCCGCAATCCACGCGCCACCAGCGCCGACGAACGGACGGCCAGCGCGCTGCCGCCCGCTCGCGCGATCTGCCTTGATCCGGAATGTTCGTGAGTGTCCATGTTTCGAGATTAGTTTCCACCCGCGGCGGGAGCGCGGAGCCGGTCTTTTGCTTGCGCGATCTGTTCGTCCACTTTGGCCACCATTTCGACCAGCACGTCGCGGCCGAGCTTATGCGCTTCGGCGAGCCGCGAATGCAGCTGATGAAGATCGGAGCGCAGCAGCTCCTGCAGTTCCGCTTCGATTTCGGCAAGCCGGCCGCGCATCTGCGAGATTCGACGAATGACGCGCACCAGTTCTGCTCCGGGCCCCTCGCCTTCGACGGCTTCGGGGCTGCACTCATAACCCGTTAGAATTTTGGCGAGCTGCGCTTCGTCGCCGCGCGCGTACGCTTCATTCGCTTCGGCCATCAGCTGCTGCCGCTTTGTACGGTCGTCACGGTCGGAGGTCAAGTCGGGATGAATCCGCTTCGCCACCGTGCGGTAAAGGCGCTTCATCTCGGGCGAAGCTTCAAACATGCGTGGTGCCGTCTCGGCGCGCTCTCCGGCTGCGGATTTGGTTTCGTCCGAGCGGGCACGCGCGTCGCGGGCTGCTTGTTGAGCCCGTTCGTTCTCGGGTTGTTCTTTCGCCAGGCGCTCCGCGAGCTGGGCTTTCAATTCGTCAAGCTCGGCGTAGCGCGAGCCGACAAAGTGCAGATAGCGCCGCTCGAAAGCGCCGAGTTCGGCGCGCAGATTGGCCGTGCGCAGCTCGCGCTCGGTGAGCTCGCCTTCGAGCGTCTTCTGCTCGGACTGCTTGCGCGCGAGCTCCTGTTCTTCGGGCTTTGCGCCCGCGAGCGGCTTCACGGATTGAGTGTCGGTCGATTTCAGCGTCACGCGATCCTGCCTAACGCTAAATTGTAGCGTGCGGCGAAGGCGCCGACTCGGTTGCGTGGCAGCGGTTTCCAGAAGCGGAAACATCCAAGGCGCCTTGGATCCGGTTCGAGTTTTGTTCGAAGGCGCGATTTCAGTACCCCCGGTTTACCACCGATTAGAAATGGGCACGGAGTCATGTTTTCAACGCTTTGCGAGGATTTCTAATCGGCGGACCGTAGATTAGAAAATCAGTGACGAGTGACGGGCGTCGAGTGGCGAGCGAGAGATCGACGAGGCACGATGTGGGTGTCCGTTCACATGCTTTCGGCACAGGCAAAATGCCGCCCGGAAGAGTGGCACTACGAACGGCTGGGCTGCTACGCTTTCTTTCCACGCTTCCTACCTCCTCCTGCGGCTCCGGCTTCGTTTGCCGATATTTCGCCAGAATCAAACTAGCACGCTCCGGGAATTTTGTAAGACGGGCGAACGAACAGAAAAAGAACACAGGGGTAAGACAGATAGGGGACTGGCCGAAAGGACAGCTTGTCCGCAACTTGTGCGGTTCCTACATGGCGGATGCGCGGCTACGCGTGGACGGAATCCGATCGTTTCAATGTGGGTAACGCTTGAATCGTCTTGCCGGATTTTTGTTGGGCCAGGCGCAGATCGTAAAGGCTTTGGAGATTGAGCCAGAATTGCGCGCTCGTCCCGAAGAAATGAGCGAGCCGCAGCGCGGTATCGCCCGTAATCGAGCGAGTTCCGTTTAGGATTTGCGTCACTCGATTCGTCGGCACGCGAATCTTTCGCGCGAGCGCTGCCGCGCTCATGTGGAGCGCTTCCAATTCTTCCGCCAGATGTTCGCCCGGATGGATCGCAGCAAGTGGCATACGTACGCTCCTAGTGATAGTCCACGATTTCTACGTTGGATGGCCCGGGCGCTCGATCGGGCCAGGTGAAGCAAATCCGCCGCTGATAATTGCAGAATGTAGCTTGATACGCGTTACGTCAAGCGTAATGAATGGCCGGATGTCAAACCGGTTTCGCGAAGCCGCGCGCGTGCGAGGGTTTTTCGATCCGCTCATCGACAGGCAGGCCTAGAATCTCGCGAACTTTCCGCTTCCTCGTCATTTCCGCCGGGGTGGTGCCTCGTTGTTCGAGCCATTTCGTGAATTCTGCGAACCGGACGGTGTGCTCGGTGGGGACGCTCTTGACGGAGACAGTGACCGTGTCGAGCGGGCGTCCGATTCCTGCCACCCATTCGTTGCCGCGGAGATGCTTCAGCCCCAGCGCGACGGCTTCATAGAGGGTGGCAGCGGTGACTTCGACGGTGTGGGAGACGCCGTCCATGTCGGAAATGGTGACGCGGCAGGAGCGGACTTCCATGAAGGGCAGGGTATCATATTCGCTTTTTGTTCGCCATTGGGTTTGGGGGCGGAAAAGGCGGATTCGCCCGCCTGCCCTTCGCTTTGCTCAGGGTAAAAAGGCGGCCGCTCAAGGGTAACGGCGAATTCGTTCGCGGCGCGACGATTGGCTTGCTCGGGAAAGCGGGAATCGATGCGCGAGAGACAAAAGAGGCGGCAGGGAAGCAAAGGTAAAAAACGTGGTCGTTGTAATTGTCCCGAATTGTTGATGCGAGGAGTGATTTGAATTGGGGCACAGGCAGGATTGCCTGTGCTACTGGAAAGACAACGGCAACGGGCGGATGCGGAATTCGATTGGGCCAAATTGGATTTGGCGGCGTAGGGGGCGAATTGGCGGCGTCCTTTTCTCTGGGGCGGCATCTCTACTAGCATCTTTGCGAGGAACGATCTTGGGGCAGATCGACACGCGAGCGAGGGGACGACGATGAAAGAGACTGCGCAGGAATATATACAACGGATGCTCGGATATACGGCGGATGGGCAGAACCCATTGAAGGTACAGGCGGCGACGGCGAAGAAGCTCGAGAAGTTGATTAAGGGCGTGCCTGCGGGAAAACTGCGAAAGCGTCCTGCGCCGGACAGGTGGTCGGTGCAGGAAATTGTGGTGCACCTGGCGGACGCGGAGCTGGTGGGCAGCTGGCGGATCCGGTCGATTCTGGGAGCGCCGGGATCACCTGTGCAAGCGTTCGATCAGGACGTGTGGGTGACGGCGACGCATTACGCGAAACGCGACCCGCGGCGGGCCGTTGCGCAGTTCCGCGTGCTGCGCGAAGCAAATCTGGAAATGTACAAGGCGCTGCGTCCCGAGCAGTGGAAACAGTTTGGGATGCATTCCGAACGCGGGGAAGAGACGGTCCAGCACATCGTGAGGATGTTTGCGGGGCACGATCTGAATCATTTGGGGCAGATTGAGCGGATTTTGGCGAAGAAGAAGTAGCGGGCGGTGGTGGATGGTTGGGCATCGTTTTGGGCAGCGCGGGCGGGTCCCCTCGAGTGCCGGGACCCGCCCGTGACGCCGAGAGCGTTAATGCGCGGCGGGTGGTTGGACCGGGGCGGCGAATAGGACGATGTTGCCGCCGGGTTCGCGGACGCCGATTTCCTTCATGCCGTAAAACGTGGTGCGAATGGGAACGATCACCGGCGCTGAGCCGAGGCGCTTGAGCAGGTCGTCGAAATCGCTGACCTCGATGTAGAGGCATGCTGCGGGTCGCGCGAATTCTACGATTGCGGGAATGTCGTTGCCGACACTGGCTGTGGATTGAAGCATCAGCTCCGCATTTCCTTTCATCAGAATCACGAATCCGAGCTTGTCTCCTGCCGGAACTTCCACCGTCTTTGTGAAGCCGAGTTGATCGACCCAGAATTTGAGCGAAGGCTCAATGGCCGGGACGTAAATCATCGCTGTGATTTTCATGGTGGAGGTCTCCTTTTGCGGTTGTGCAGACTGGCCGGCGGGAAGGCCGGCGGCGAACAGCGCGACTGCAAGTAATGTTCTCATGGCTGCGAATTTTAGGGGAACGAGCCGGGCGGCGATTGGAAAAATCGGACATTGCGGGACACATCCGCATTTGACCCGCGGCGCGGGAAGGCGTCAGGGTGCGATGGCGCCAACGTGAAGCGGAGAGCCTATTAGCGAAGTGAATTGCGTTGGTGAAACACCCGCCAGTTCGCGGAACTCGTTGATGAGGTGCGCCTGGTCGTAGTAGCCGCAGGCGAGCGCGACGTCCGCCCAATCGCGGCGGCGATCGCCGGTGGCGTGCGTGGCGGCGTGCCGGAAACGCAGTATGCGCGCGAGATGCTTGGGACTGAGCCCGGTGCGTTCGATGCAAATTCGCCGGAACTGGCGGGCGCTGAGCCCGGCGGAGTCTGCGAGGGTGTCGATGGCGATTTGGCCGTGCGATTCCGTGAGCCATGCGATGGCGCGTTCCATTGGGTCAGGCGGAGTGGGTTCACCGAGCGCCGCTTCAAATCGCGCAATCGCGTCGCGCGGGGAACTTGCTTCGGCGAGTTGTTCGAGAAGGCCGCGCACCGCGGCCGACTTCCACGCGCCGGCGAGCGGCAGCGATTGATCGAGGGCGAGAGCGCCTGGCACGCGGACGAGCCGCGCGGCCATCGCCGGCCGGAAGCGTACGCCAAAGGTTGAATGGCGCGCCGGAATCGGGAAGGCTTGCGCGTGCGTCATCGTTCCGACGAGCGCGAGCCCGCCATAATCGCGCGCGGGCTGCTCGAAGATGATGTCGGTGCACCCGTCGGGAAGAACGCGGTAATCGCGGACGGGATCTTCGGAGCGGTGCTGCCAGAAGCATTCGATGTGGGCGGCGAATTTCGGCGAGGGAGGGAACTCGCGGTAAAGCGCGTCGGCGTTCACAGCGGAAGCGGGAGTAAGAGCCATCGGCTGCCTGGCGAATGTATCCTAAAACAGCACCGGGCACGGTCTCGAAAGATCGTGCCCGGCGAAAACGAAAGCGGATTCGAAATCTACTCTGTCGGAGGAGCCATCTCCGGCATCTGCAGCTTGGCCTTGGCGAGCGCGCGAACGATGTTCACTTCGACAGCCTGCTCGGAGGTATTGCGCACGGTGGCCAGTTCGCTGACGAGAAGATATTTTGCCCGCTCGAGCATTTTCTTCTCGCGGAAGGAAAGCGGCTTGGTCCGGCTGAGCGCCACGAGGCCCTTCAGTACGGCGGCCACTTCCATGAGCGATCCGGTCCGCATCCGATCCGAATTTTCCTTGAAACGGTGTTTCCAATCATGGTGGGAATCGGAGCGGCCTTTCTCGAGGAATGAAAGGACGGCACCAGCCTGGGTTGTGCGGATGATGGGCCTGAGTCCGACGTTGAGGATATTGGACTGCGGGACCATCACTTTCAATCCGCTCGAAACGATCTTCAGCATATAGTACCGTTCTGATCTACCGTTTAAGTACCCATAGCTGATCTGCTCAATTACCCCTACGCCATGGTTCGGATATACGACCTTTTCGCCTAGCTTAAATTCCATAGGTGGAAGTAGCCTCCCCGAGCTTGTTGAAATTTTAGACACATGCAACGGCGGCGTCAAGGAAATCCCCGCTAATAACCGAGGGTCATAAGCGATTGAAAATACTGATGTTTCTAGCGGGATTGGCCCCGGAATTGCCCTATAATCGGGCTCGTGCTTATTCTGGCCTTGGACACCTCTTCGCCCTCGGGAAGCCTGGCGGTGCTCCGCGATGAAAAAGTCATCGGGGTAGTTTCGACTTCAACGGGCGAGGTGTATTCGTCGCGGATGTTTCGCGAGTTGGAGTTCCTGCTGGGCGAACTGGCGCTGAAGATGGAGGAAATCGAGCTGTTTGCCGTGGCGGCTGGGCCTGGGTCGTTTACGGGTTTGCGGGTTGGGCTTACGGCGGTGAAGGGCTGGGCGGAGGTTTACAAGAAGCCGATTGCGGCGGTGAGTGCGCTCGAAGCTGTGGCGGTGCAGGGAAGGTCGGGCGCGAGCGTGATTGTGCCGGTGCTGGATGCTCGCCGCGGACAGGTTTATTTCGGAATTTACGGGCGTGCGGCGGGCGGCGACGGGAATTCGCTTGCGCTGGACGGTGAAGAATATGTGATGACGCCCGCGGAGTTTTTTGAGGCGGTCCGTTCGCGCGTGGGCGACGCCGAATTCGCCATCGTTACGCCATCGCCTGAACTTTTCGGCGCTGCGGTGGCGGAGGAGCAATCGGATGGCGCGAAACGCTCCGTAGAAACCGCGTCGTCCGTGCTTGCGCCATTCATCGGGCAGATTGGTTTGCGGCGCGCGCGGCGCGGGGAGCTGGCCGATCCGCTTACGCTCGACGCGAATTATGTCCGACGGACCGACGCCGAACTTCACTGGAAAGAAAGCTGACGGCGGTGGCGCTCCGCTCGCTTGAGCTGCGCGATATCGAAGACGTGCTTGCAATTCAGGCGGCGTCACCGGAAATCGCGCAGTGGTCGATGTGGGACTACGACCGGGTGGCGCGCGGCGAAATGGCAAGCTGGGTGGACGAAATGGAAACCGGGCAGATCGCCGGATTTATCGTGGCGCGCCGCATCGCGAACGATCTCGAAATCCTGAATTTTGCAGTGCGGCCGGGTGCGCGAAGGCAGGGAATTGGAAGCGTCCTGCTTGCCGAGACATTGCGGTGGGCGAAAACATTTGGCGGCCAACGGGCGTTCCTCGAGGTCCGCATGTCGAATCTTGCCGCCCTGCGATTTTACGAACGACACGGATTTCAAGTAACCGGCCGCCGGCCGAACTACTACACCGCGCCGACCGAGGACGCGTTCGTCCTATGCGCGCAGCTGGCTTAGCCGGAGCGCCGTCGCGTGCCCGCTGCTAACGTTCCCTCGTCGGCAAGCGTCTGACTTCGTAGTCGAGACAGCCATCCGACATTCACCAACACTCGAAGCGTTGTCCGTCGTGATCGGATTCAGCCGAGTCTGCGAGCGTTGTCCCCGAGGTACCCCATGAAACGACTGCCGCGCAGGGAGTTTTTGGCCCGAACAGCGGGTGCCGGATTCGTGCTGGCTGCGATGCCTCCGTTGCGCAGCCTCAGCGGCTCTGCGCTTTCAGGTGCACCGCTTCCCGAAGCAGCGAGCCTACTGACAAGCGAGCTCACGAATTCCATCGCGGCAGACCTGCTGAAGTCTGAAACCGATCCTTTTCGCAAAGCCGTACTGACGGGCGATCTTGCCGCCGTGAAGCAATACGTCGCGCGCGATCCGTCGCTGGTCTATTCGCGCGACGCGTACGGGCAGTCGGTGTACCTCCTCGCGGCCTACGCCGGAAGCGAAGACGTGACGGCATTTCTCGAATCGAAGGGAATCACGCTCGATATTTACGAATCCGTGGCCGGCGCAAAAATGGAACGAGTGAATGAGCTGCTGAACAGCGCCCCCGGTCTTTTGAATATGCCCAACCCGGCGGGCGACACGCCGCTGCACGTCGCTGCAATCTGCAGCCGCGCCGGCGTGATTGGCAACACGATCATGTACGGCCCCGAGTTTTCCGTGCGCAATCCGCTGCGGAAGAACGCGACTCCCGCGCACGTAGCGCTAGCGGGCGTTTTGCAATTGGTTGCCGAAGACATGGCGTTCGCCATGATCGGCAATGGATTGGACCCGAACCTCGCCACCAGCGACGGCGATACGATTCTGCACAGCGCCGCTCGCACTGGATATCCGCGCGTGATCCGGTTGCTGCTGCAGAAGGGCGCTGATGCAAACGCGCGCAATGCCGCCGGCCAAAGCGCCATGGACATCGCGCAGGCCGCCGGAAAAATCGAGGCAGCCGAAGTGCTTCGCCACGCCGCCGCGATCCCGCGGGACTACTATGCACGCCGCTACGCCTACAACGCGAAGTTCGAAGCCCTGAAACGGGACGACACCGAGGGAGCCCCGCGAGATTTCATCAATCGCTCGGTGGTCGTGTCGCATTTCTCGCTCGAGCGCGTGAAGAAATGGATCGAGCTTTGCCCTGCGCTCCTCAACACGCGCGCGTCGTGGGACGAATTGCCGGTGGAAGCGGCAGCGCACATGGGCCGCGCCGATATCGGCGGACTCTTGCTCGATCGCGGCGCCTCGTATTCGATCTGCACCGCGACGGTCTTCGGCTCGCTCGACGACGCAAAGAGGATGCTGGCCGAAGATCCGAAGCGAATTCACGAGCGCGGGGCACACAGTTTTCCCTTGCTGTGGTACACCGCGTTCGGCGCCCCGAGACTCGAAGCCGCGGAATACCTCATCGGTGCGGGCGCTGATCCGAAGGAAGACATGCGCGGCCGCACCGTCCTGCATACGGCGGCTACAGCCGGCCACATGGAACTCTGCCGCTTTTACCTCGAAAAGGGCTTGGACCCGCTTCAAAAGGGCGCCAGCTTCCTCGGGATTCAAGGCGCCGTGGAAGCCGCCGAGCAGGCGAAACACCCGGAAGTCGCGACGATGATTCGCGAATGGATCAGCCAGCACCCTAGCTGAGCGGAACGCTAATCGCCAAGATTCATGCGCGATCGCGACTACATTCTTTCGGGTCGCCAGTGCGACGGCGCGGGACTGTCGGCGCTGCGATTCTACGAGCGCTACGGCTTTCAAGTGACCGGCCGGCCTTTCGCTACTACGCCACGCCTGAAGAGGATGCGCTGGATCTTACTTCGCTTCTTCGATAGCGCGGCTCGATCGTGGGATACGGCAGAGAGCACGCAGCGATTCGGGATGCGTCCCGATTCGCCGACCGGCTGCCCGGTTCGCACGGAAGTTTATGGCCGGTAAATCACTAATTCCTTGCCATAAGTGCTAAACTTGCCCTGCGGGGGATGCATGGAGGCTTAATGTCGGCCCTAGAGGTTGAGCGTCGTTTTCTCGATTCCCACAAGGATGAACTCCTGAAGCGCTACGGCGGCAAGATTCTTGTGATTTGTGGCGATCAAGTCACAGGCGCGTTCGACACGATGGAAGACGCTCTACAAGGCGCTGTGATGCAGCATGGATTGAAGAATGTCTTGATTCGGCGCCCGTCCGAAGCGCAAATCGAATTTTCTGCTCCAGCCTTGGCCTTAGGAATTTTGAATGCCAATCCTACACAGTCAGATGGCAGCTCAGGGGACGACACCGGACGGTAAGGCCGTTCAAGTGCCACCCGCGGTCGCTCTTCAAATGCGCGGGCCGGTGCTCCAAGTGACCGTAACCATTGAGCAGAGCGCCGGCAAGGCGCTATTGAGCCAAGGCAAGACTGCCCCTACGAAAACCGGATTCGCCTTAATCGATACCGGCGCCTCGAATACCTGCATAGACGAACAGGCAGCCCAAGAACTTGGGCTCCCCGTGATCGACGTTGGTACGATGCAGTCTGCCAGTCACGAGAGACATCCGTGCAACATCTATCCGGTACAGATAATCGCGCCAATGGTGACAATGAACTCACAGCGAACGATGGGAGCTAATCTAGCGTCTCAAGGGCTCTTGGTCTTGATAGGGCGCGATGTCTTGCAATCGTGCAATCTTTTTTACAATGGCCCCGCGGGTCAATTCACTTTGTCGTTGTAGGCAACTTTCCCTTCCCCTTTGCATTTGCAATGAATTGAGACCTGCCCAATTTCCAACTTTTTTTATTTGCGCGGGGCGGCGCACCGTGATAATTGTTACAGCTATGTGAACACTCTGCGCCAACCAGGAGGGAAACGCATGCCGATTACGACACACGATATCCGGCAGACCCTATTGGAAACAGATGTGGAATTCAGGTCCCTTGCAGAAGAGCACTCCCGATGTGAAAAGCAGTTGAAACAACTCCTCACCGAGCCCTACCTTAGTTCTGAAGACCTCGCCCTCGAAAGTACCCTGAAGAAATTCAAACTGCGCCTGAAAGATCAGATGGAATTGATCGTCGCGCGCAGGCAGCACAGCGCGCTGCCCACCTAAGCGGCGCCTAAGTGGCGATCGATACCCCTGGTTTCTGTCGTACACTCAAGGTGTCTTCCTGGGGTATATTCGCGCGTTGTCTTCCGGTGTGTGGCCATCGCTCGATGGCATAGCGCCGGAGACGGGCAGTCAAAGGCTCCGCTTCCAATTATGGTGAACGAAGGCTACAGGTTTGGGCTGCCGCCGGTGGTTACGGGCATCGTGCTCATCGCGGTGGGATGGAGATGGCCCGGCGCGGTTTTTATTTTTCTGGGCTTGTTCGTATTTTATTTTTTCCGCAATCCGAATCGCACGATTCCGAGCGAGCCCGGCATCGTTGTGTCACCAGCCGACGGGCACGTGGTTGAAATTCTAGACGAGCCCTTCGAAACGGCTCCCGGCAAGCGCATCACAATTTTTCTGGCCGTGTGGGACGTGCACATCCAGCGCGCGCCCGTCGCTGGGCGAATCGCAAAAGTGGAATATCGCCCGGGCCGCTTCTACGCGGCATTTCGCCCTCGTGCGTCCGAGGAAAACGAGCAGAACGTCATATTTATGGATACGCCGAAAGGTAAATTAGTCTTCAAACAAATCGCCGGAGCCATCGCAAGACGCGTGATATGCTGGAAGCAACCGGGCGAGAATGTGGTGCTCGGCGAGCGCGTGGGCATGATTCGTTTCGGCTCGCGGGTGGACGTCTGGCTGCAACCGCAAGCGGAAGTGGTGGTGCAGCGCGGGCAGAAAGTGAAAGGCGGCGAAAGTATCCTCGCGAAATGGAATTCAACGGTCTAGACCCGATCGGAAATGAAGAAGGGCCGCGCGGCCCGTTCCGCAAGCACCGCCTTCGGCGCGGAATCTATATCCTTCCCAGCATTTTCACCGTCGCAAACCTTCTCTGCGGTTATTACGCCGTCCTTGCCACTCTCGACGGCAAAGTAACGGATTTCGACCATGCGGCCGGCGCGATTGGCCTCGCAATTCTATTCGACTCGCTCGATGGACGCGTGGCGCGCATGATGGGTACGAACAGCGAGTTCGGCAAAGAGTTCGACTCGCTTGCGGACGTGGTGAGTTTCGGTATTGCTCCGGCCGTACTTGCCTACGCGTGGGGAATCCGCGCGATGGCCGCGGCAGATTCGTCGCCCTCGCTGCACCTGACCGAACTCGGCTGGCTGATCGGATTTTTCTTTGTGGGCTGCTGCGCCTGGCGCCTGGCGCGTTTTAATGTGAAAGGAATGGCTTCGGGCGGTAATCGCTATTTCGTGGGAATGCCGACGCCTGCGGGTGCGGGCATGATTGCCGCGACGGTCCATGCGTTTCGCAACCCGATCGATGATTCGCGTATTTCGCTATTGTGGCTCGCGCTGATCGTGCTGCTGGGCGTATTGATGTCCAGCAACCTGCGGCATTACAGCTTCAAGGACATCGAGTGGACGAAGCGGCAACCGTCGCTCGCAATCGTGTTTTTTGCTTTGTTGGTGGGCTCGGTTTTCTTTTTCTCGCGGCTTACGCTGCTGATCATCGCAAGCGCGTACACCCTCCACGGAATTACGCTTCAAGTGGTCCGCTTCGTGCGCCATCGTCCCGCTTCGAGAATCGCGTAAACAATGCCTCCGGGCCCGCAGGATTTCAGCCGCGTGGCGATTGTCGGCGCATCGTCGCTGCGAGGCAAAGAACTCAAGCTCGTTCTCGAAGAGCGCAATTTTCCGACGAGTGAGATCGTGCTGCTCGATACGAGCGTGATGGCGGGCACCCTCACCGAAGCCGGCGGCGAACCCACTTTTATCCGCCCGCTCGAGGCAGACAGTTTCGACAAAGTCCGCTTCGCATTCTTTGCCGGAAATCCCGCCGACGCCGAGCAGAATTGGCTTGCCGCGCAGCGCGCCGGCGCTACGGTAATCGATTTGACCGGGGTGCTGCCTGCCACCGGCAAGGCCACCGCCTGGATTCCTTCGCTTACGCCGATGTTGCCGCCGAAGCCCGGAGCGGGCGCGAACGGGGCGCCGCATGAAATCGCATACTCTTCGCCGGCATCGCCGGTCATCATCGCCTGCACGATCGCGGCGGGACTCGGCACGCTTGCACCGCGCACGATCGCGATCACGCTGTTCCCGCCGGTCTCCGAGCGCGACCAGCCGGGTATCGACGAACTCGAAACGCAGACGACCAATTTGCTGTCGTTTCGTCCGATCGAGCAAACCATTTTCGATACGCAGGTGGCGTTCAATCTTCTCTCGCGATATGGAGAAGAGAGCAAGCCGAGCCTGGAATCCACTCGCGCGGCGATTGCGCGCGACGTGGCGCAATTTCTCGCCGGGCGCCCGCCCGTTCCGGCCGTTCAATTGGTGCAGACGCCCGTATTCTACGGCTACGCTTTTTCGGGCTACGCGGAATTCGCCGCGCCCTGTTCGAACGAGCAACTCGCTGGCTCGCTGAAGAATCTGGGCGTGAAGATCGCCGCTGCCGGTGATCCCGCCCCGACGAACATCAGCGTGGCGGGCGAAAACGAAATTCAACTTGCTGCCATCGAAGCCGATCCGAACTTGGCGGCCGGCATCTGGCTGTGGGGCGTCGCCGACAATCTGCGGCTGGCGACGACGAACGCAGTGCGGATTGCGGAGGAGCTGCTTGCGAAATCGGTCGCTTGAAGCCAGTCGCGCCGGAGCCCGGTTGTTTCGCCGCCGCGCAGCCGTCGCTGCCATCGCGATCGTAGCGGCGCTCGGAAGCGGCTGCGGGTATCATGTGGCCGGCCGCAGTTCGCGGCTACCGGCGGATTGGAGTTCCATTGCGATTCCGGCGTTCAAGAACGATACGACGCGCTATCGCATCGAGCAGCGGCTCACCGAAGCCGTGATCCACGAATTCCTCACGCGAACGAAGTATCGTGTGATTCAGAATGAAGAATCGGCCGACGGTGTGTTGCACGGAGAAGTGCTGTCGATCGAGACGAGCCCCGTGATTTTCAATTCCACCACCGGGGAAGTGGAGACGATGCTCGTCACCGTTCACACGAAGGTGGCGTTGACAGACAACAAGACTTCAAAAGTGATTTACAAGAGCGACGATATGGTCTTTCGCGACGAATACCAGATCTCGAGCGACGTGCAGAGCTTTTTCGACGAGCAAAGCCCCGCCCTCGGACGCATGGCGCGCGATTTTGCGTCCAAGCTGGTCGCCAACGTGGTGGAGAATTTCTGATGCCGCCGGAGCATTCCTGATGGCCGAGCTATCGCCCGATAAACTGATCGCGCGCCTGGCGAGCGGAAAGGCCATACCCGCCATCGTATTGGAGGGCACGGATCCCTATCTCCGCGACCTGTGCCGGAAAAATATCATTGACGCTTGCGTGCCGGAAGCCGCGAGGGATTGGGCCGTCGCGCGCGTTCGCGGCGACGCCGAGGGCTGGGACGAAGCCCTCGAGCGCGTGCAAACGATGCCGATGCTGGCGCCGCGGCAGGTAATCATTGTTGAGGATGCTGAGCTGATGGAGAAACTGGGTGATGAGTCGCGCGACGAAATCATCGCGGCGCTCGGCAAATACCTCGAGTCGCCGGCTCCCTTCAGCGTGCTGCTGATCGAGGCTGCCGCGCTCGACGGCCGCTTGAAATTCCGCAAGCTGCTGGCGGAGAAGGCTCTTTTTGTGGAACTCACGATCGGCGCCGAATCGGCGGCGTCGCTCGCCGAGCAGATGGCCAAGGAACTTGGCGTTGAGATCGACCGGCAAGCCGCGGCGCTTCTTTCGGAGATATTGAACGGCGAACCGGCGCGAATTCGCGTCGAAATCGATAAGCTCGCGGCGTACGTGCGCGACCGGGGCCGAATTACTTCACTCGATGTCGAGGCGCTGGTGGTCGCGGCACGAAAAAATACCGTGTGGCAGCTGGCCGACATGCTCGCCACCCGCGAGCGAGCGGCTGCGTTTGCATTTCTCGATAATCTGCTGCGCGAGGGCGAAGAGCCGGTGCGGCTTGTCGGCGCGCTGGCATGGCGGTATCGCAAGCTGGTCGAAGCGCGCGGCCTGCCGCGCACGATGGTTGGCTGGCAGGCGGCGAAACAGCTGGGCATGAACCCGAACGACGCCGAAGCCGCAATTCGCAACGCGCATCGCGTCTCGAAAGCGGAGTTGCTCGCCGGTCTCGTAGCTCTGGCGGATGCTGACAGCCAGTTGAAATCTTCGAATCCGAATCCGCGCGCGTTCATGGAATTCCTGATTGCGCGGCTCACCTCTTCGGCGGCCTCTGCGGCTCCTGCGGCGTGACGTGACGCGCGCTCGCGTTTTCCGGTACGTTTTCCTCGCCGCGGCTCTCCTTTTCCCAGTGCCGGCTCGCCCAGCCGTCGTGTCCGATCCGCCTCCGACCGTGAAACTGGAATCGGGAGTCCTGCGCGGCGGGCAGTTTGGTTCGGCCGCAAATGAAATCGCCTTCCTCGGAATCCCATATGCGGCACCGCCCACAGGCGATTTGCGCTGGAAGCCGCCGCAGCCCCTTGCGAAATGGAAGGGAACTCGCGACGCAACGGGATTTGGCGCCGCCTGCCTGCAGGCTGCTGCGCCTGGCGCGGCGAATTTCAAGATGAGCGAGGACTGTCTGTATCTGAATGTTTGGACCACGGAATTTTCGAGCGGCGCGAAACTGCCGGTGATGGTGTGGATTCACGGCGGCGGAAATTATGAGGGCCGTGGTCAAGACCCGCCGCTCGGCGCGGCGCTCGCTCGCATGGGCGTGGTCGTCGTGAGCTTCAACTATCGCCTGGGAGTGTTTGGTTTTCTTGCGCACCCTGCGCTCACTGCGGAATCGGAGCACCACTCGTCGGGAAACTACGGCCTGCTCGATCAGATCGAAGTGCTGAAGTGGGTGCGCGCCAATATTACGAAGTTCGGCGGCGATCCGGAAAACGTCACAATCTTCGGTGAATCGGCAGGCGCGAGCGATGCGTGTTTGTTGATGGCGTCGCCCCTCGCGGCTGGACTTTTTCACCGCGCGATTCTCGAAAGCGGAGATTGCCAGGGAGTGCTCACTGGCACGCTGAAAACTTCCATTCCCTACAACTTCATCCACGGCAGCGGGGAAGCGCAGGGCACGGCGCTTTCGCGCCATTTCGGGATCGCCGCGGGCAGCGCAGGTGAACTCGCAAAGCTGCGCGCGATTCCGGCCGATCAAATCCTGCAAGCGTGGATCGTTGATCCCGACGTGATTGTGGCGGCGATCGTGGACGGCTGGGTGGTCCCCGAGCAGCCCGCCTTGATCTTCGCGCAGGGAAAACAGGCGCCGGTGCCAATCATTGTGGGGAGCAACGCGGACGAAGGAACGCGCTTCATCGGCCGAAATAGCCCAGCCACGATCGAGCAGTACAAGAAATATCTCGCCCGCGATTCCGGCAAATATTCTCCTGACGAATTCGCCGCGTACTCGGCGGCATCCGACGCAGAAGTCCCCGCCGCGTATCTTCACCTGCAAACGGAATTTTTTGGCTACGGCGCGTACTCAATGGCCCGGGCCGTCGCGCGTTCCGGACAAAAGGCCTACCTCTATTATTTCAACTACGTGGGCCCGGGCGATTACGCGCGCGAGGGCGCATTCCACACCGAAGAGCTGCTCTTCCTGGCCGACGCGTTTCCCGGCGATTGGCATCCGAGCGCGGACGACGAAAAATTGAGCCAAGCGATGCGCCGCTACTGGGTGCAGTTTGCGAAGACGGGCAATCCCAATGAGAAGCGCAATCCCGTGTGGCCTCCCTACGATCCGCAGTTCGAGCAGTGCCTCGGATTGGGGCGCGAGATCAAGCTCCGTCCAGTTCCCGGCGAGGAACGCCTCAAAGCGCTCGAAAAAATCATGAAGACGATTGTCGCAGAGGTGGGGAACAACTAGGCCCAGCGAGCGCCGGGAATCGATGGGTTCCCCCTCACACAAAAAAGGCGTCCCAATGGCTCGGGACGCCTCGTAGAACCGCGAATCCAAAAACCAATCGCGTCGGCTACTTTTTCTTCGTTCGAAGCGCGTTCATCGCCAGCGCCAGCCGCGATTTGTACCGGTTCGCCGTATTCTCGGTAAGCGTGCCCTTGCAGATCGCCTTGTCGAGCGCCGAAAACGTCGGCGAGGTCAGCTTCTCGGCCGTCGAAATATCGCCCGAGCTGAGCGCCGTCCGCAGCCGCCGGATCGCCGACCGCACGCGCGTGCGGTTCATCTGATTGATCGCCTGCCGCGCTTCCGCCTGCCGGATATTCTTCAGTACCGATTTCGTTTTCTTCTTGTGCTTTACCGCCCCGCCCTGAGCCATTCAGTGCTCCTCGTTGGTCTGGTTCGAAACAAGCAGAATATCCGACCCGCGCATTTCTGTCAATTTTGCCGCGCCACTCACGAATCGCAATTCGAGCGCCCGCACCATTGCCGCTTGTGCTACAAATTGCCACTCAAGCGAAACATTTTCCGCCCCACAACGTACTAGACAGATGAGAGGTGCGCGATGGACACAACCGGCATTCCGCGAAGGCGCCGCTCGCCAACGGGCGGGCTGATCCTGATCGTGATTGGCGTGTTCTTTCTGCTCGTCACGCTGCGCCCGGAGTTGAATCCCTGGCCGATTCTTGCGCACTATTGGCCGGTGATTCTCATTGTCATCGGCCTCGGAAAGATTTGGGATGCGTATCGTTTCGGCCAGAATCCCGATGACCCAACGACCCGGCGCTGCTCCGGCGCCTGGACGGCTCTGGTAATCCTGATCGTGCTTTTCGGCGCAGCTCTTTGGCGCGGACGGGCCGAGAATGTGATCCGCCACGATTCGCAATCGATCGAGCGCCAGGGCGCGAAGACAGTGAGCGCCGATATCGAGCTACCGGCCGGCGAACTCAAGGTGAGCGGTGGCTCGACGAAACTACTGGATGCCGATTTCCGCTACCGTGAATCGGAAGGCAAGCCGCACGTGGACTACAGCGTGAACGGCGATCACGGCCAGCTCGACGTCAACGCCGAAGAAAAGCACCTGCACATCGGCACGACGCACGCCGAGTGGGATTTGCGCTTCGCGAACGACGTCCCGCTCGACCTGGACATTCGCATGGGCGCCGGACACAGCGACCTCCGCCTCCACGACCTGAACGTCACGCACCTCGAAGTGAATATCGGCGCGGGCGAAATGCAGCTCGATCTCACCGGCGAGCGCAAAGCCAATCTCGACGCAGATATTCAAGGAGGCGTCGGTTCGGCCTCGATTTATCTTCCCAAGGACGTCGGCGTCCGCGTCCACGCCAGCGGCGGCATCGGAGCGATCAGCACCGACGGCCTGACGAAAGAGGACGATGACTACGTGAACTCCGCCTACGGCAAAACGCCGGCGACGATCACGCTTGAAATCCAGGGCGGCGTCGGCGCGATCAATCTTGTACAACGGTAGCTAGTCCAACGGTAGTTCCGTCGCTCCAAAGCTTTGTCATCCTGAACGCATCCGATCAGGATGGGTGAAGGACCTCAGCGATGAATTCAACCAACACGGCGCTTCCAAGACCGCTTGCTTGACACTTCTATCCGCCACGATTAGGCTACCCCGCACGGTTGTCCGCGCTCGCGTTGACTTCGCGCTGCAGCCGTCCAGCGATGAAACGCGACGAAATCCTTAAGCTCCTTGAACAAGTCGGCGCCATCCGCCAGGGCCACTTCGAGCTCTCCAGCGGGCGCCACAGCGGCACCTATATCCAGTGCGCGCTCGTGCTGCAATTTCCGCAACACGCCGAATCGCTCGGCCGCGCGCTGTCCGAAGTTTTTCGCGATCATTCCGTCGCCTGCGTTGTCTCGCCCGCTCTCGGCGGCGTGATCGTTGGCCACGAAGTCGCGCGCGCCCTCGGCGTCCGCGCCCTGTTTGTCGAACGCGACCGCTCCGGCCAAATGGCCCTGCGCCGCGGCTTCGAATTGAAGCCCGGCGAACGGGTTCTCGTCATCGAAGACGTGTGGACCACCGGAGGCTCCACGCGCGAAACCATCGGCGTCGTCGAGCAGGAAGGTGGCCTCGCTGTGGCCGCCGGCGCCCTGATTGACCGCAGCGGCGGCCGTCTGGAACTGAATGTACCCGCGCGCGCTCTCATCGAAATGGATGTACCCAGCTACGAACCCGACGAATGCCCCCTCTGCCGCGCCGGCGGCATGCCTACTCGCCCCGGCTCCCGCTTCTCCCGCGCTCATCCGTAGCGTCATCGCGTCACAGTAGGGGCACGGCATGCC
>JBOGNA010000089.1:0-1717 GCA_050746925.1 Candidatus Acidiferrales bacterium | reverse complement strand
TCTTCAGCCTGATTCGTGCCCGCCACCGCCGTCAACGCGTCTCCGATCGGCGACGCCGGAGCGATCTGCTTGAAACTCGCAGGCAATTGATCGCTGCGTTCGTACGTCCACGGTCCGTCGAGCGCCTGGCTGCTGAACCATCGTCCCGAAAGCAGCACGAAATATTTGTTCGTCGCGAGTTCCTTGATCATCGTGCTTTCGGTATTGCTCACGTAGAGCAGCGCGTTGCCCGTCATGGGCGTCCAGTTCGGCGCGCCAGACGTCACGATCAACTCGGTGGGCTCAGTGGCGGTGAGGATCTGCGGGGGAGGGCCGGTCTGAGGCTCGGCGTCGGGATCCGGCTTCACGAAATCCTTGATCGCAGCCGGTGGATTGGTTGTAGTGGTCCACGGCCCTTTCGGACTCTTCGCGGAGTACCAGTTCTGTCCGTTGCTAAGGTAAAACGTTCCGGAGTTCTTGTCCTTGATGATCAGGAACGCCGTGTTCACCACCCGCTCGTATGGGGAATCTTGAATGGGCCGGGTTTCGGGTTCTCCGTCGAAGCTCACCAGCACCGCCGGCTTCTGCGAGAAAAGAATCACGGGCGGATCGCTCTTCAGGTTTTCCGTCGAGGCAATTTCCTTCTTGCTCGCGGCCAGGCTCGTCTCCACCTGTTCGAGCGTCAGCACGATGTCCCAGGTGTTGGTCTCCTTGCCGATGATGTCCCGGTACTTGTCCATCTGCTCGGACGAAGCATCCGGAAACCGGACGCGCGTGATTTTCGTGTCTTCCAGCGTCATCAGCCCCGCGTCGCGGTCCACGGAGACCTCCGCTTGAAACCAAAGCGCGCCGAATACCGGCTCGTCCTTCCCGGGCGCTTGGATTGAGAGAGCCGCGCGTCCGCTCAGCACGTTTCCTTCGAGCGTATCCAGCTGCGGCTGATAGATGATGACCTTGCCCACCTGCGCCTGGAATTCCCGCGGCCAGCTCGTATCGATCTGCTGTGCGTCGTCCTGCTCCTGTGCCCGGCTCGTTGCCGCTGCAGACAGCCATCCGATCGCCACCATCGCCAAAGTCAGTACACGCCGTCCCATCCGCATTTTGAATCTCCCTCAGAAATCCAAGATGCCGCGAGTCTACCACTCTCGGCGGCCTCCGTTCATCAACAGCCTCGCCGGCTTCGAGCGAAACCTGGCGCTCCGTGCGGCCGCGGCGGCATGTAGGGCTCCTGGCAACTCCGTGCTTACCATCATCGGTGGAAATGCGCTAAGCTGGCAGTTGAATCCAACTGAGGAGATACAACGTGGCCCACGAATACACCGTTCAATTCAAATATGAACACCGCAGCACCGGCTCCACCGGCCGCACCATTCGCGTTGAAGGCAGCAGCATCCAGGTGGCGATTGCGAAGGCGACCCGCGAATTCGTGAAATCCCTCGACCGCAAAGAAAAATTCGACGCACAAAAGGGACTGCACATCACTGCCGCCCGCGCCGAATCTTCCGAAGCCGCCTCCGCTGCAGCAGCCGGCTCCTCTGCAAGCCCCAACCGCGGCATCGAAGAAGCCGACTAACGGCGTCCTGCGTTCTTGACCTTGTAGCGGCCGCCTTTAGTGTAAAGTGCCACGACATTGCTTACAGCGGGTGCCAGGACATCCTTTACACTTTGGCGCCTGCTGCTCCGGTTGTTTCTTCTGCGGAGAACGCGGAGGGAGCCCGCGGGACGACCGGAGCGTTCT
>JBOGNA010000088.1:0-1160 GCA_050746925.1 Candidatus Acidiferrales bacterium | reverse complement strand
GCCCCACCCTTTGCGGTTCGTGTAAAGGGTGGGGATTTGGTTTTCGTCTCGACGTGTGATTGGCTTAGTCGGAGGTGCCGTCGGGCGCGCACAGGTTTCGTTCGCCGTATTGGTAGAAGCGGTAGCTGGCCGGTTGCCGTTTCGGGGCCAGAGTGTTGCGTCGTTGACGAGGCCTCGCTTGACTGGGTTTATGTGCATGTAGTGGAACTTCTCCGTGCGCTTTTTGCGGCTCCAGACGTTGAAATCGTAGAAGCCGCGCTGCCAGAAACGGCGGTAAGCGGCGAGGGAGCCTTCGTACCAGAGGCGCAGTTGTCGCGCGGAATTTCCCGCCCGAGTCCTGCTTCGCAGGCGGAGCGAGATTCGCGGCGACGGCGAAAGACTCGGCGGGAGTGCCGCCGAGCGGTACGATGCCGTTCGTTGTTATTTTATGTCACGGCTTAAGCCGTGACCTACAAGGACTCATTGCGGTGCAAGAGACTTTGTGGAATCTCTATGTTACGGCTGCGCTTCGTGCCTCAGAGTAAAAAGCCGTGACCTACAAAGATGCGACCGCGCGAGTAAAGCTAACCTAGTGAACGTCAACAGAGCCGGCAGGATGCCGGCGGTACGAGACGCGAAAGAAATTTCAAATCTCAGATTTCAGATTTCATATAAACGGCGGACACCTCGACGTGCTCGCGAGGGCGTGGCATGCAGACGAGCCGGCGGATTGCCTACCGTTTAGGAGAAAAATCCGCGGCAGCGACAAAAGGCTCGGCGGGAGTGCCGCCGAGCGGGGGGAGGCCGTTCGTCGTTTATTTATGTCACGGCTTAAGCCGTGACCTACAAGGACTGATCGCGGTGCAAGAGACTTTGTGGAATCTCTATGTTACGGCTGCGCTTCGTACCTCAGAGTAAAGAGCCGTGACTTACAAAGCTGCGACCGCGCGAGTAAAGCTAACCTAGTGAACGACAACAGAGCCGGCAGGATGCCCGTTCACTGCGCTCAGGGCAGGCCGGCCGTACGAGACATGAAGGCGATTTGAAATTTCAGATTTCAGATAGACGGCGGGACACCGACCTACGAGTCTGGGTCCGGCATGGCGCGTGGCCCAGCCTTTCGATCGCGCCGGTTTTGGATTTTGAGGGTGCCCCACCCTTTGCGGTTCGTGTAAAGGGTG
>JBOGNA010000087.1:0-33071 GCA_050746925.1 Candidatus Acidiferrales bacterium | reverse complement strand
CTGTGGAAGGCTCACAAGATACTGATACGTGGATGCTTGCAATTTAGTTTCTCGAACCGGCCCCGAGCCGCCCGCCCGGCCGGCGCGCGAGAAAACCAGTTCGTCGAAGACGCGCTCGACCTCGATTTTTCCGGGAAGCGTCACCCGCTTGCCGCTCGTCGATTCGGATGCGAGGCGGATCACGTGTTCGACATGCCGAGATGAAAGATCGCAACGATCGCCGCGCACCTTTTCATAGAGACGGCGGATGAGGCGTTCGGTAAGCGCTCGCGTCGCTTCTGAATCCCGTTGTCCCGCCGCGGCCAGAAGCGGGAGAGGGGAAAGGAGGTCGCGCACGAGAATCGTCGCGCTTGGCAGGGAGTCAGCGGGATTCGAGGCATTGGTGCAACCGCGCAAGCGGTCCTCAACCAGCGCCGTCCACATCGATTCTTCTTCTCGCGCAAACCGCGCCAAATCGCCGAGGTGCTGAACGATTGCCGGCGAAAAATCGCGCTCGAGAACCGGCAAAAGTTGGGCGCGGATTCGCGCGCGCAAGCGGCTCTGATCGAGATTTGTCGCGTCTTCGCGCCAGCCTTGTCCGTGCGCCTTCAGGTATTCGCGCAGATCTTCCCGACGCGTGGTGAGAAACGGCCGAACGATCGAACCTCCTGCGGACGACGCGACAATCGGGTGAATTCCTGCGAGACCTGTGAGGCCAGTACCGCGCATCACATGTCCGAGCACCGTCTCGGCCTGATCGTCCGCCGTGTGAGCGACGGCGATACAGTTGGCGCGCTTCTCGCTCAAAATGCGCTGGAAAAACGAATAGCGGAGACGGCGCGCTGCGTCTTCGAGATTCCAGCCGCGCCGCGCCGCGGCCGCTCGCACGTCCTCCCGGGCAACGATGAATTCCAGGCCGCTCGAGAGAGAGAGAGCCTCGACGAAGTCCGCGTCTCCATCAGATTCCGCACCCCGTAACATGTGGTCGAGATGCGCTACGAGCAACGTAATCCCCAGTTCGCCGCGAAGCTTTTGCAGCACGCGCAAAAGCGCCACTGAGTCGGCACCGCCCGAGACGGCAACGGCCACACGGTCTCCCGCCGACATCATTCCTGAACGGCGAATGAATTCGAGCGCGCGTTGTTCGAGTGTTGTGCGCATACGAGAGAGGAATCGAGTTCTAAGCTCGTGAGACCAGCGCTTCTATCGTATCAGTCGGAATGGAAGGGGTCGAGCGTCGCGCTTGGAGCATGATTCCCGGCCGGGACCGGCGATCACGTGATGGCCGGCTAGGTACGGTCGGCGACCTGCTGGGTGAACAAATCCCGGCTATACGAAATGCGCCGGTCGAGGGCGACAGCGGCAAAGTGCGAGCAGTTCTGTCGCTCCATTTCGGTCCACGCCGCGATGCGGGGAATCACGAACGCTGAAATGCGCTTGATGACGCGGAGCAATCCATAATATGTGCCGACCGCACGAATCTCGGTCTGGTCGTCTCCGCGCTCCGGGCACAGCCGAACGAGTTGCACGAGGCGCGCAAAATCATCCGCGCCAATGCTACGGTCGGAGATTCCGCTGACTTCGCGCACGCGCTCCGACAGTTCGACTTTCCGGCTGACGGCGAGAATCGACCGGCAGTAGGAAACGAAGAACTGCAGAAATACGGCGATCGAGATCACGCAAATCAATGCGGCTGCCATTATCGGGCCCTCGCGAGCAAGCGAGCCGTCGCCAATCGGTCATCTTCCGAAATCTTCATGAACGTATAGGACCAAGCCAGTGGCAGCCACAAGCCGACGACGGGCGGCACCCATCGCAACACATAAGGCTGCAACCCGGGAAAAAGGTTGCGAAGCGCATACGTACAGGCCGTCGCACTGAAGTAAACGCCGAGCGCCAGAACCAGCTGAATCAGGCGTGTGCGCGTCTCCCGCAACTTCAGAATCGCGCCCCACAGCAGATACGTCAGGACGACGCCCACGAAGTAGAGGTTCTGCCCCAACTCCACGACGAACTTAGTGGTCAAATGGCTGCGATTCTCGTGAACTACCGTGTAGGAGAAAAGTGCGGTGCCCAGCAGGAGAAGAACGGCGGCGCCGCGAATGTATCCACTCACATTCATCTCTCTAAAGGTTTGCTGATAAAACTGGATTACCGTCCAGAAGAGCAGGATCGTGAGCAGGCTTTCTGTGTAGTAGTAATAATAAAAATATTTGGAGGACGTGTAGCCAAAATGATCGACGCAAAAATATTGTCCGCAGGTAACGAAGGCCGCACAAAGCATATAGGTCGTTAGGGATAGATAGCGAAGGACGTCTTTTCTATAGAGGACGCACACCACAACGCCGATTTCCACGAGGAAACCTACCAGCCAGAGTGCGTAATCAAACGGGCCAAGCTGCATGTGAGCCTATGTTCCGAGGCCTGGCCCGGCTAACTCCCGCTATCGCGGGTACGACCCTGTTCCTACCAGGGCGACGGCGGCATTGGGCCGGTCGTATTCGACCATGGTGACGGCGGCATCGGACCCGTCGTATTCATCCACGGCGACGGCGGCATTGGGCCGGTCGTGTTAGCGGCTAGCCACGGTGACGGCGGCATCGGACCCGTCGTGTTAGCCAGCGCTTGTACTCCCATCGCGCTGGTCAAAACGAGCAGGACCAACAAAGCCACAAAAGACCACTTAGACATTTACTCCTCCGAGTAGGGAAACTACGCGGGGAGCTTATAAGCGGTCTCTTGCCGTCAAGAGGGAAATTTTAGGGGCGTGTGTCCAAACGGTACACACCCCTAGTTCCCTGGCTAGGCCAGATCCTCTTTCAGTTGTCGAGAGCAAAGTAGCGTCTCGGGACGTACGCGGTCAATGTTACGAAGGTACTACTGTTTCGGGACTTACAAATTCAGCGGCCCGGGTGGTTCATCTCGGTACGGTGCTGATTTTGCAGGAGATTCGGGATGATTCTGCCTCGCGCCAGCAAATTGACAAGATTTCGAAATCTGACTATCCTGTACTTCTGATGTTCGCGTCCTTCTATTAGCGACCACCCTCGCCCCGCATCGGGGTACTGCCTGCTCACTTATTTACCCGTTTCTCGAGGCCATTTTTCAACCTTTCCGAATTCCCGAGGTATTGGCATGGCGAAATTGACGCTGTTTGAAAAGCTTGAGCGGATCGAATCGCGGTACGACGAGATGTCTTCCGAACTCTCATCGCCCGAAGCTCACAACGACACGGATCGCTACCAGAAGCTCGCCAAGGCGCACTCCGATCTCGGCATCATCGTGGCGAAATATCGCGAATGGAAGGAAATCGACAGGAATCTCCAAGGCGCAAAACAGCTCTACGCCGAGGCAGCCGACGCCGAAATGAAGCAGATGGCGCACGACGAAACGCGCGACCTCGAAGCGCGCCTGGGCCCTGTGGAGCGGGAACTCAAACTTCTGCTGATACCCAAAGATCCGAACGACGAGAAAAACGTGATCGTCGAGATCCGCGCCGGCACTGGCGGAGACGAAGCGTCTCTGTTCGCGGGCGAGCTCTTCCGGATGTATTCCCGTTACGCTGAATCACAGGGCTGGAAGGTCGAAATCCTTGAAAGCTCGCCGTCATCGATCGGGGGCATGAAGGAGGTGGTGGCGGCAATTCAGGGCAAGAAAGTTTATTCCAAGCTCAAATATGAAAGTGGCGTACATCGCGTGCAGCGTGTGCCGGCCACCGAGCAGCAGGGCCGCATTCACACGTCCGCTGCTACCGTCGCTGTCCTGCCCGAAGCGGAAGATATCGACATCAAGATCGAAGCGAAGGACCTGCGCATCGATACGTTTTGTTCTTCCGGTCCGGGAGGCCAATCCGTCAATACCACGTACTCGGCCGTGCGCATCACGCACATTCCAAGCGGGCTCGTCGTATCGCAGCAGGACGAAAAATCGCAGATTAAGAATCGCGCTAAAGCCATGCGCGTTCTCCGTTCCCGTCTCTACGAGATGGAACTCGAGAAGCAGCATGCCGCTCTTGCCGCCGAACGAAAAGGGCAGATCAAAACTGGCGATCGCTCGGAAAAAATCCGCACCTACAATTTCCCGCAGAACCGCGTGACGGACCATCGCATCAACTTCACCCTCCATCAGCTCACAGAAGCAATGGATGGCAAGCTCGGATCGCTCGTGGATGCACTCGTCACGCATTTCGAGTCGGAGCGTCTCAACGAGGAACTCGACGAGTCGTAGCCGCATTTAGGGCGACATGGATATCCGCGCCGCATTACGGGAAGCGATGGCGAGACTGCGTGCGGCGCAAGTGCCGTCGTACACGCTCGCGGCCGAATTGCTCCTGATGCACGTTCTCGGACGCGACCGCGCCTGGATTTACACTCACCCGGAAGAGTCGGTCGAACCGATCGCGCTGGAAAAATTCTTCGCGCTCGTAGCGCGCCGGTCGGCCGGAGAACCGACGCAATACCTTACCGGCAAGCAAGAATTCTGGGGACTCGAATTCGAAGTCACGCCGGCGGTCCTTATACCGCGGCCGGAAACGGAGCATGTCGTCGAAGTCGCTCTCGAACGACTAGGCCTTCGCGGAATCAAGATCAACATGGCGACAGGCGCTCCATCTCCTCCGCTGAATATTGCGGACGTGGGCACTGGCTCGGGCTGCCTTGCAATCGCCCTCGCTCACGAGCTCCCTCACGCCGGCATCGTTGCCACTGACACCTCTGCCGCCGCACTCGAAGTTGCTCGGCGCAATAGTAGACGCCATGGCGTGTCGGATCGTGTCCGCTTCCTGCAAACGGACCTTCTTACGTCCGTGCACGCTTCGCTTCAAGAAGCGGCCACCTTCGACGTCATCGTCAGTAATCCCCCGTACGTCGCCCGCAACGAGGCGGATCAGCTTCCGCGGGAAGTGCGGGAACACGAGCCGCATTCGGCCTTATTCGGTGGCTCGACAGGTGTCGAGATTTACGCGCGTCTTATCGAGCAGTCAGCGGTCGTCCTGCGCCGTGGCGGAATTCTCGTGCTGGAGCTGGGCTACAATTCGCTGAACCCTGTGCGTGGATTGCTGTACAACCAGGTGGCTTGGGTAAATGTAAACGTCACCGATGATCTGGCCGGGATTCCGCGCGTTGTCGCTGCCGAAAGATCCTAGTTGCGGCGTTCGCGCCTCGCTTCGCCAAAGACGAATCACTCGCGTCCTCGTTGTATAGTTACCTCCACAGACCGCAATGCCGAAGCTGGCCCAGTTCCGTGCCAAGCGCGATTCGCCGCCGAACGCTCCTGCTGATACCTCCGGATCGATTCTGCACATCGATATGGACGCGTTCTTCGTTTCCGTCGAGCTTCTGGCGCGCCCAGAACTGCGCGGCTTTCCCGTCATCGTAGGCGGACAGCGCGACCAACGCGGCGTGGTTTCCGCGGCAAGCTACGAAGCCCGGCGGTTCGGCGTTCACTCGGCGATGCCGCTACGCACTGCCGCGAAGCTTTGTCCGCAGGCTGTATTTCTCGACGGCCATCATCAGCTCTACGGGGAGTGGAGTGATCGCGTCGCTGCAATCCTCGCAAAGTTTTCGCCCGTTGTTGAAATGGCATCGATCGACGAAGCCTATCTCGACCTGGCGGGCACCGAACGGCTGCATGGTCCGCCGCTCGCCGCCTCGCACAAGCTCCTGCTCGAAATTACTGCGACCACCAGCCTGCCATGCTCGGGCGGCCTCGGCTCCACGCGCCTCGTCGCAAAGGTGGCGAGCGATCAGGCAAAGCCCCGCGGACTCGTGTGGGTAGCGCCCGGAAGCGAAGCGGCATTTCTCGCGCCACTCGCTGTGCGCAGAATTCCAGGGATCGGCAAGGTCACAGAAGCGGCGTTGAAAGCCCTCGGCATCGACACCGTCGGCCAGCTCCAAGCAATTCCGCTCGAACGATTGGAAGAAACCTTCGGACGCTGGGGCACGGCCCTGTTTCGCAAAGCGCACGGAATCGACTCCTACGAATTCTTCATCGACGCCGAGCCGAAATCGATCTCGCACAACCAAACCTTCGGCATCGATACGAACGACCGCACGCAACTCGAATCCACTCTCAGTCACCTCTGCCAAAAAGCCTCCAAGCGCCTGCGCGACGCGGGGCTTCACGCTCGAACCGTCAGCCTTACTCTGCGCTACTCGGATTTCAAAACCATTTCACGAAGCCTCACGCTCAGCGAGCCATCCGATCTCGACGATCTTTTCCTTCGCACGATTCGCGAACTCTTCGTAGCTGCGTGGAATGGCGCGGCGATGTTGCGGCTCGTCGGCGTCGAGCTTTCCTCGTTTTCATCGGGCGCCGAACAGCTCGACCTGCTCGATCCCGGCCGCCGCGAAAAGCTGGAACGCCTCGCGCGCACCACCGACCGCCTGCGCGATCGCTTCGGCTTCTCCAAACTCCAGTTTGGAGGTTCGCTTCCCACTCGCGATCATCGCGACGATTGAGGTCTGCCGCCGGGCACCGAACGCTGTTCGCCCGGTAACAGCGTCTGTCCTATAATCCCCTTGCCAATGTCAGCCACCCCGATTCCACCAGCTCCGCCGAAACGCTCCGCCCGCAGCAGCGCACGCGATTTCTGGGCCCGCGTCACTGAAGGCCTCGAAATCGAACAACTCTGGGGACAATTCCGCTCCGAAGCGGAAGCCAGTTACGGCCTTTACTCGAAGGACGTGGACTGGGACGCAATCAGGCGCGAGCACAAATCCTGGAAGCGGCCGCTGGCCGCGGGCTGGGCGCTTTTCCAGGCGCTGCTGATGAAGCTTTCTCCGGCGCGGCGGGTGCTGCTGCTCGTTGCGATCGTTCTGCTGCTGGTCCAGCCGGAAATTCACACCAGCGGCGGACAGATCTCCTTCGGCATCGGAGCGTTGATTCTGTTTCTGCTTCTGGCTCTCGAATTGGCGGACCGCGTGACGATGAAACGCGACCTCGAAATCGCGCGCGAAATTCAACAGTGGCTCGTCCCCGATCACCCGCCACACGTTCCCGGCTCTGACATCGCGTTCGCCACGCGGCCCCAGAATACCGTCGCCGGCGATTACTACGACGCTTTCACGCGCCCAACCCAGGGTGGCGCTGCCGGCAGTGGCCCGTTGATCATCGCCGTCGCCGACGTCGCAGGGAAAAGCGTACCCGCGGCTCTTCTGATGGCTACATTTCAAGCCAGCCTGCGCGCCCTGGCCGCCACTCCGGCAACGCTCGATGAAATTGTCGCCGGCCTCGAACGCTACGCTCGCGCGCACAGCCTCGAAGGGCGCCGTTTTACCACCGCTTTTATCGCCGAAATCGATCCCGCCACGCGCGCGATGCGCTACGTCAACGCCGGCCACAACGATCCGGTCCTGCGCCGAGCTTCGGGCCAGGTGGAACGCCTCTCGACCGGCGGGCCTCCGTTCGGCCTTCCGCTCTTCACGCCGGAAGAAGTTCCGTATCCGTCAGGCGGGGTGCAACTCGCGCCTGGCGATCTGCTTTTCATTTTCACCGATGGAGTCGTCGAAGCCGTCAATGAAACGGGCGAAGAGTACGGCGAGAAGCGTTTGCTGCCTTGTTTGCAGTCGGCGCCAGCCGACGCTTCCGCGGCCGATATTCTGCGCCGCGTGATGCTCGACGTGAATACCTTCGTCGGCTACGTCCGGCAGCACGACGACATCACCGCCCTCGTGCTCCGCGTCACCGCTTAAGTTCAGCGTTCCTAGATTCCGCTTTGCCCGCAACCTGCAACTTCCCACGCCTCGTCTTTTCCCTCATAATCGCGCAATGAAAGGACGCCAGCTCGCGGAACACATCTGCCGCCTCCTGCGCGATCGCGGCCACCAGGCGTACCTCGCTGGTGGCTGTGTGCGCGATACGCTGCTTGCCCGCGAGCCGGTCGATTACGACGTCGCCACTGACGCCACTCCCGAACGCGTCCAGGAAATGTTTCCCGATAGCCTCGCGGTGGGCGCCAAGTTCGGCGTCGTCATCGTCACCGACGGCCCAACGCACGTCGAAGTCGCAACGTTTCGCTCCGATGTGGGCTATTCCGATGGCAGGCACCCCGACCGCGTCGAGTACGCCGGCTCGCCCGAAGAAGATGTGAAGCGCCGCGATTTCACCATCAACGGCTTGATGCTCGATCCGTTCACGAATGCAGTCCTCGATTACGTGGGCGGCCGCGAGGATTTGCGCGCAGGAATTATTCGCGCCATTGGCAATCCCGCCGAGCGTTTCCGCGAAGACAAGCTGCGCATGATTCGAGCCGTGCGATTTGCGGCGCGCTTCCGTTACGCCATCGAAAGCGGCACTTTCACCGCGATCACCCGGCTCGCTCCGGACATTTCGCAGGTCTCCGCCGACCGCATCCGCGATGAGCTTACGAAGATCCTCACCGAAGGCGCAGCCCGCCGAGGATTCGAACTCCTCGATGAAACGAAACTTCTACCGGAACTTCTTCCGGAGATCGCGCGCATGAAGGGAGTCGAACAGCCTCCCCAGTTTCATCCCGAAGGTGACGTGTGGATCCACACGCTTCTGATGCTCGAACAGTTGCCGGCCGGCTGCTCGCCCACCCTCGCCTGGGGCGTACTTCTACACGATGTTGGCAAGCCTCCCACCTTCACGCCACCTGCCGGGCCCAACGGCCGGATTCGCTTCGACCAGCATGTCGAAGTCGGAACTCGCATGGCGGAGGAGATCTGCCGCCGTCTCCGATTTTCGAATAACGACACCGAACAGATCGCCGCACTCGTCGCCAATCACCTGCGCTTCAAAGATGCAATGCGGATGAAGCTCTCCACCTTGAAGCGATTTGTGCGTCTCGACCGCTTCGAAGAGCACCTGGAGCTGCATCGTCTCGATTGCTCCTCGAGCCACCGCAACCTGGACGCCTACAACTTCGTCCGCCAATTCATCGCCGAAACGCCAGCCGAGCTGGTCCAACCCCCGCGTCTCGTCACCGGAGAAGACCTCATCGAGCTCGGATACCACCCGGGACCGCGGTTCAAGGAAATTTTGGCCGCGATTGAGGATGCCCAGCTTAACGGCACAATCCACAGTCGAGAAGAGGCCCTGGCGCTGGTTCGCACCTCTTTCTCCGCCGCTACGGATTAGTATTAAGTATCCTATTGTTAGTAATATACGATATAAAAGGAAGGCTTCCATGCGGCCTCCAATCTTGCCAATCTATGTTGAGTGTGGTATGCTCACCAAGACTTATACAGCCAATCGTAACCTCTAAATCCTTTTTGCTTTTCCCTGCATCTAAACCTTCACGATAGCCGATTAGCTGTCTGAACGGACTTATCTGGGTCTATAGAGGTCCAAGGGGGACACGGTGAGTAAATCAAATAGAGTCATTCCACAAGAGCTCCCCATCCTGCCAGTGCGCGACACGGTTCTGTTTCCAGGCGCGGTGATGCCGCTGCCTGTTGGCCGCGATAGCTCGCTGGCACTGTTGAATTCGCTGGAAGGGCCGGAAAAGCTTCTCGGGGTTGTCGCCCAACTCGATCCTCGAGTGGAGGTTCCCGTCGGCTCGGACTTGCATAGCGTAGGAACTCTCGCAAAAGTCCACAAGATGGTGCGCATGCCCAACGGAAATGTTGTTGCGTTTCTCGAGGGCCTCGAGCGCATCCGTGTGGTCGAAGTGGTCGGATTGCAACCGTTCATTCGGGCGCGGATCGACGGCCAGCCCGATCTGGAAGATCAATCCGACGCCGAACTAACAGCGCTCCAGCGCAACGTGCAGGAACTGTTCCGCGAAGTGGTGGCGCGCTCGCCGCAACTTTCCGACGACCTGCAAACCGAAGTGATGAACATCGACACGGCGGGGCGGCTCGCCGATTTCGTGGCTTCCACTCTGCCATCGCTCAACACCATGGTTCGCCAGGAGCTGCTGGAAACTTTCAGCGTTCGCAAGCGCATGGAAACCTTGATCAGCGAGCTGACCAAAGAGCGCGAAGTGCTCGAACTCCGCAGCAAGATTCACGATCAGGTGCAGGAGCAGGTTAACCAGAGCCAGCGCGAGTTCTTGCTTCGCGAGCAGATGAAGGCGATTCAAAAGGAACTGGGCGAATCCGACGACGGCCAGGCGGAAATCGAGGAGCTTCGCAAGAAAGTGGAAGCTTCCGGAATGTCCGCCGACGCCCGAAAAGAATGCGATCGCGAGCTAAAGCGCCTGGCGAAGATGACTCCTGCTTCCGCCGAGTACATGGTTTCGCGCACGTACCTGGAATGGATGACTTCGCTGCCTTGGGACAAAACCTCCGGCACCGACGACATCGACATTCTCAAGGCTGAAGAAATCCTCAATGAGGATCACTACGACCTTGTAAAAGTGAAAGAACGCATTCTCGACTATCTCGCAGTGAAAAAGCTGCAGCCGGGCATGAAAGGCCCGATTCTGTGCTTCGTCGGTCCTCCCGGCGTGGGCAAGACTTCACTCGGGAAATCGATCGCACGAGCGATGGGGCGCAAGTTCGTCCGCATCTCTCTCGGCGGCATGCACGACGAAGCGGAAATTCGGGGACATCGCCGCACCTACATCGGAGCATTGCCCGGCCAGATCATTCAGGGAATTCGCCGAGCGGAGACTTTGGATCCGGTTTTCATGCTGGACGAAGTCGATAAGCTCGGACGCGATTTCCGCGGCGATCCGGCGGCAGCCCTGATGGAAGTGCTCGACCCGGAACAGAACTCCACGTTCCGCGATCACTATCTGGACGTGCCTTTCGATTTGTCGAAGGTGCTCTGGGTAGCGACCGCCAACTGGATGGATCCGATTCCGGAACCGTTGCGCGACCGCATGGAGATCATCGAACTCGCCGGCTACACCGAAGAGGAGAAGATCCACATCGCGAAGCGCTTTCTGATTCCCCGCCAGACCAAGGAGCACGGCCTGGCGCTCGGAGAACAGATCGAATTCACGGACGAGGCGCTGCACTACCTGATTCACCACTACACGCGGGAAGCAGGCGTGCGAAACCTCGAACGCGAAATCGCCACGCTCATTCGCAAGCAGGCGCGGCGCATCGCCGAAGGTAAGACGGAAAAACAAATCGTCTCGCCGGAAGTGATTCGCGAAGCGCTCGGCCTTGAAAAAGTCCGCATCGAAAAGGAAGTGGAAGAGCGGGTTCAAAAGCCGGGTGTTTCCGTCGGCCTGGTTTGGACGCCCGTAGGCGGAGACATCGTCTTCATCGAAGCCAGCAAGATGCGTGGCGGCAAGCAGTTCACCATGACCGGGCATCTGGGCGAAGTAATGCAGGAGTCCATGCGCGCCGCTTTGACCTGGGTGCGTGCGAACGCCGAGCGTTACGGCATCGATCCCGACTTCTTCCGCAAGAACGATTTGCACATTCACGTTCCGTCGGGAGCAATCCCGAAGGACGGTCCCTCGGCAGGCGTCGCGATGGTCACGGCACTCGTCAGCTTGTTGACGGGCCGCGCCATCCGTCCGCGGGTGGCGATGACCGGTGAGATTTCACTCTCCGGAATCGTGCTCCCGATCGGCGGCGTGAAGGAAAAAGTGCTCGGCGCCAAGCGCGCAGGCATTCGCGAAGTTATCCTCCCTTCGGAGAACGAACCGAACGTGAAGGAAGACTTGCAGCCTGAGATGCTCGAAGGCGTGCAAATCCACTTCGTGCGCACTGCCGAGGAGGCGCTTGATATCGCGCTCGGCAAATTCGACAAGCCCGTCCGGCCAGTCCCGGGCGGCTTGCCGAAAGATCAACCGGCCGCCGGCCCCGTGCACTAATTCCTGTGCACTAAGGGACAGCCAGCATCACCAGCGGTTGCCAGCAGAACAGCAGTGAAGGCCCGGATTCGCTCAGCCGATCCGGGCCTTTTTAGTAGCACAGGCAATCTTGCCTGTGCCCCCGCAACGGACGCCGCATCTCGCAGATGCTTGGCACTCTCGCGGCATCGTCATTGCTGTACTGCATGCGCTCTCGCTCGTGCACCAACATTTCCTCCTCGCAAACACGCTCCCTCTTTCCTGTTGCGGCAAACCGCTCAATCGCGTACAGCTAAAAGGCGCCGATGCCTTACCGACCTCGAGAACTCGTTGTGCGCGCCCGAGAAGCAGCCGTCCTGCTTCTCGCCACCCTCGACCACAACGAAATGGTGCAGCGCTTCCTGGATATGTACGCGGCAGAAAACCGCCGGCCCGGTCGCGCCGATCAGCCATCCCACTACCGCGAACAGCTGGAGACGATCCGCCGCGAGTCGATTCTCGCAATGACGTTGCGGGTGGAAGCGGCGCTGCCCACCCGGTTAAAGGTTCACGTTTCCGTGCGCGATACCGGGCGCCGTCCGCCGAGGAAAGCGAAGAAAGGAAAAAAGAAAACCGCCGTAAGAAGGAAATCGAGAGCGGGCGGGATCGATCTCGCGATCCCGTTGCTCGATTTATTCCGCGAAGAGTTTTTCGTCGCGCTCGGGCAGGCCCTTGAATGGAGCGAAGACGACGCGCAGCAATTTTGGCGCGATTTCTCGCTCTACGAACAACTCTCCGGGAAAGAAACGCGCGGAACCGCCCGAAACTCGGCGCGGGGAGGCGCTTCCGGACCCTTCGTTGACCGCGCCGCCCTTCTGCTCGATCCTTCACTCATGGAGCAGGCCCGCCGCGCTGCCGCCAAATTCCAAACGGAACTCAACGCCGCCGCCGACCGCGTCCTGCGCAAGGTTTTTTCCCGCCGCCGGGCAAACTAAATCGCCGCCGTTACGCTCGCGCGTCGCCGGTTTTTGTAGCGCCGGCATCCTGCCGGCCCTCTTGCTGGATCAACCGGACGCGTCTTACGCTCGCGCTTCGAGAACGATGTTGAACGGCGTCTCCGCCGCCCTCCGCACGCTGCCGAAACCGGCTGCCTTCAGAATCTTCGATAGCCGCCCTTCGCCCGCCTGCGCTCCGAGCGCCAGTCCAACTTCTTGCGAGAGCGACGCCGGCGTGCAAAGCATCGTCGAAGCGGCATAGTACACGCGACCAATCGGATTCAGGTTGTCTTCGAGCTTGTCGTGCGCGAACGGCTCCACGATCATCCACGCGCCATTCGGGCCGAGCGATTCTTTCACGTGCCGCGCGGCGCCTTCCGGATCGCCCATGTCGTGCAGGGAATCGAAGAACGCGACGAGATCGAACCCTTTCCCCGGATAGTCTTTCGCTTTTGCCACTTCGAACTTTACGCGATCGCCCACGCCCGCCTTCGTCGCTGCTTCGCGTGCCATGTTGATGGAACGATCGTGATAATCGAATCCCACGAAAGTGGATTTCGGATACGCCTGCGCCATCAGAATCGTCGATGTGCCAAGCCCGCAGCCGACGTCCGCCACCTTCGCTCCCTGCTTGAGTTTTGCTTCCGTGTCGCCCAGTGCCGGAATCCATTCGCTCACCAGATGCGCGCGGTAATTGGGACGGAAGAAGCGCTCCGTGCCGGCAAAAAGTCCGTGATCGTGTTCGTGCCAGCCCATCCCTTTGCCGCTGCGAAAAGCATCGGCGATCTTGGCTTCATCCTTCATACAAGCGGCGACAATCTCGAAGAATCCCGGCAGGAACACAGGGCTTGTCTCATCCGCCAACGCCATCGCCTGTTCCGGAGGTAATGTGAATCGCCCTGTGGTTGCGTCGTAGGTGACGAATCCTCCCGCCGCCTGCGAGGAAAGCCACTCGCGCACGTACCGTTCGGAGGTCCCCGTTTTCTTTGCCAGCTCGGCGGACGTCATCGGCCCGGCGCCGGACATCGCCTTATACAGTCCAAGCTTGTCGCCGATCACGATGAGCGCGGCGTTCATCGCCGCCCCCATTTCACCTACCGCATTCATCACGAAGGCATGGAGCTTCGCTTGATCCAATGGTTGAGACGCAGCTGAAGACATGAGCTTTCTCCTGGATTGAGGGCGAACTGGGAACGCGCCTCGAAGATTTAGCTGAGTCTATCTTTGCGGGTACGGCAAGTCAATCGCGGAAGGTTTGCAACGAATCGCGCTTTTCTTGTTATTCTCGCGCCATGTTCGTCCTCTTCTACGTGCTGGTGCTCGCGCAGATTGCCCTTGGGATCTATTCGCTGTGGAACGGATTCGAATGGTTTCGCATGGTCAAGCGCCGGCTCACCTCTCACGCCGGATTCTACGCTCCTACGACGGCGTTGATCTGCCCCTGCAAAGGAATTGAACGCGGTCTCGAAGATAACCTCACCGCGCTTACTCGCTTCGAATATTCCAACTATGAAATTTATTTCACGCTTGCGACCAGCCTCGATCCCGCGCTGAAGATCATTGAGCGAGTGAAAGCCGCCAGCCAGCATCCGGTTCACATCGTCATCGCCGGTCCGCCCGAGGATACGAGCGAAAAGGTCTTCAACCTGCGCCGCGCCGTCGAAGCCCTTCCTCCGAATTTCGAAGTGATCGTCTTCACCGATTCCGATGTTCGCCTGCCGCGCGGCTGGCTCACCAAACTGATCGCGCCTCTTCAGGATGCGCGCGTCGGCGCCACCACTGCGTATCGATGGATCATTCCCAGCGGACAGATGGGCGCGGGCGGCTTCTCGGCGGCGCTGGCTTCCGCGTGGAATGCCGCAGTTGCGACGCTGCTCGGAAAGCAGGGCGACAATTTCTGCTGGGGCGGCGGCACCGCCATTCGCCGGAAGACGTTCGATGACGTGCAGGTGCTCGAAGCATGGAGCGGCGCGCTCAGTGACGACTTCGCGATCACGTCCGCCCTCGAAGCCGCGAACATGCCGATCGTCTTTTGTCCCGAATGCCTCGCCGCCACGCTGCATCCCTGGACGGGAACGCAGCTCCTCGAATTTACCAACCGCCAGATCCAGATCACGCGCGTCTATTCGCAGCGGCGCTGGATGATGGGTGGGCTTGCGCATTTTAGCTATTCGCTCACTCTGCTCTTCGCGTTCTTGTTTACGTTCAACGAAATGGTGGAAGGAGATCCGTGGCTGAACCTGGCGCTGATCACGCTGGTGATCCCGCTGCTCGCGGCGATGAAAGGCGTGGTTCGCACGATCGCCGTCAACGAACTGCTGCCCGAGCACAGGGCGAAGCTGCGTGAATGGGGATGGGTTTGGAGTTTGCTCGCGCCGGTGGTTCCGTTCCTGTTTTCGTGGAATTTTATTCTGTCGCTCGTGAGCAAGCGCATCCGCTGGCGCGGCATCCGCTACGAACTGATTTCCCCGAACCAAACGCGCATCGTCAAGAACTAGCCGAGGGAGCATCCGGCTGCTGCGATCCGAATGCGCGCTGCACGCGGCAGAGCAGAAATCCCGTTGCAGCGCCGGCCGGAATCGCAAGCCACCATCCCGCCTGCACCGCCATCGTCGGACCGAGCAGCAGAAACGAAAGCAGTCGCGGCTCGATTCGCTGTTCCGCACCCACATGCACGCCCCACGCGCCAAGTCCGCCGATCAGCAGCGGCGCCAGAATCGCCCCGGCGACGGCCCAGTGAAGTGGCGTTTTGCACTTCAGCAACGTCATGAGCCTGCGCAGCAAGAATGCGCCGATCAAAACGGCGAGCGCGCCGAACACGAGCCCGTAAAAATAGAAGAACAACACGCCGAAGGCTTCGCGCGAGCGCGATGACGGAACGGTAGCTGCGTTCCACAAATCCCGGGTCCAAATCGCGAGGCTCATGAAGAAGCAGCCACAGATCCAAGCGGTGAGGTAGTAAATCAGGCTGCCGCGCCGCGTCATGTCTTCGTCATATCCGGCGCTGAATGTTCGGAAAATCGGTCCAGACTTTTACACCGCAGAAGTGCGAACCCTCGGTGCAGATGGGAGTCGAAATTCCGGCGCGCAGGTAACAGGGCGGCCCGATGTAACGCGCGAGTTCCGGGAACACCCTGCGCACTTGTTCCACCTCTTCAATCGAGGCCTGATAAATTTCTTCCTGCGCGTTGAAGCAGGTGCGCATCGTCCATTTGTGGAGCAGATGCAGAAGCGAGCCGGTCTCAACCAGGCGAATCGACTTGGCGTTCGGCAGAAGATAGAGCGCGAATTCGACAGGCACGCCGCGATCGAGCAGTTCGCTCTTGGCAGTCCATGCATCTTGCATCGCGTGCTCATACACTTCGCGAGCGCGCGAATTATCGCGAATCAGAGCCGGCGTGATGTAGTCGGGCGAGCGGGTATCGGCGAGTGTGAGCAGCGGGCGCGAGCCGGGAACCATGCGGTGGCGCTGGTCTTGACTATCGGCTGTGTGGCTGATTTTCTTCGCGAATGTGAAATTGGCGTGCTGAAGCGCGCGCATGATGGGCGCGTGGACGCCGATGTTGAGCGTCTCGCGCCGGTAAGGATTGCGTGCGGGGTTGAGCATGCGGTCGAATGCCTCGGCGTCCGAGCATTCGGCGGCGGTCACGCCGGCGACGGCGCGATAGGCATCCGCCATCACGGCGAGAGCGCGCGGCGAATAGTCGACGAGTTGCGAGGTGAGCGACCCGAGCTTCGCGTCAAATTCCGCTGCGAAAGCTTCGCCGGCGCCGTCGCGCCGCGGCGCAAGCCATTCGACCGGCTCCTCCATCGGCGCATTGTCGAAGCGATCGACAAATTGCGGATCGACTTCGCGGACGCGCGCGACCATTTCTCCGATCACGGCGCGTGCTTCGCTCGGCGTATCGCTCGCCGCAGACATTCTCCACAGACGGTGAAGGACGATCCCGGAAACCGTGTGCACCATCGTGGTGAACGCCGCCACCGGAAGGACGTAGCGCGCCACCTCAATCGCGCGCTTTTCCGATTGCCGCGTCACCTTCTGCACGCGCTTGGGGTGCGACATCTCGCTTACGTGCCAGATATCGGACAGGATTTCGCGGGCGGTCGGCTCAAGCAGTTCGGTCAGCTCACGGTAGTAGTCCCAGGCGCGCGCGATGGCTCGTCCGTAGATTTCGCGCTCGGCTGCACCAAACTTCGGATTATCAGCGGTCGCTTCCGGCGGGAGGTAGGCTTGCGCGCGATCGAGGCGGACGTAGCGCTGGCTCTGCTGCTCGGAGTTGTAGAACGGATGCGCGTGGAGGAACGACCAGACGAAATGGCGGCTGATGTTCTCGAGGCCGAATTCAAAGTGCGCGTGCTGAAAGACGGTGTGGTGCCCGCCGAAATACGTCGCGGCGCCGATCGTGACGCGCTGCTTGTCGGTGATTTCCTCGGGACCGATCAGGCGAGGCGCGTAACAGGTGCGTGCCGCCGCGATCGCCGAATCGAAGGGATGCGCAAAGTAGTTGCGAAGAGTGACGCGGGGTGCGGCTGTTTCCACCAGCGGATTGAGCGAAGCGTCATGGGATGGAGACAATCGCGTGGCCATAATTGCTGGGCGGCATTGTACTAGATTCCGTGGGCTCTGGGCCTCGCGCTTGCGGCTCGGAATTCTTCGCGGTCGAAGCCTCGACCCACAAAGCACAATCCCAGGACCAGGGAAGGCCTTCGTCGTGGCTACCCGGACAGATTCAAATGCAAATGGCGCGGTCGGCTCGCGCCATTTGTGATGATCGGACTTGCGGAGGTGTGCGAGTCCGCGAGAGGAACGCGCGCGCCTACTTCTTTTTTGCGGCAGCGGTGGCGGCGGCTTTGTCGGCGTACTTCTTTTGGAAACGCTCGACGCGGCCGGCGGTGTCAATCAGCTTCTGCTTGCCGGTGAAGAACGGGTGGCACTGCGAGCAGATTTCCACGCGGATCAGCTCGCCCTTGCTGGTGGAGCGGGTCTGGAACGTGCTCCCACACGCGCAGTGGACCGTGACGGCGTGATACGCGGGATGAATTCCTTCTTTCATGAGAGGCTCCTGTCGGCTGGCCGGTCTGCGTGACAATCCGTCTGGGACAACACAGTCACGTCGCTAGGCCAGCGGAGAAACCTCAATTGTAAGCCATTTCGCGTGAATTACAAAACCCGCGAGTGGGCACCCCGTCTTGATGTCGCTGAAGACGCACGAAGGGTCAGCGGAAGGCTGTGCCGACGATGTTCTGAGCGACGGTTTCCGAAGAGAGGGTTTTTCCGTCGGCGCTTTTCCAGGCTACTGCGTTGCTTTCGCCAACAATCAGATTGTAGGTGGTTCCTTGTGCTGAAAGCAGCCAGGTTTGCGGGTTAAACGTGACCGTGTAGGTGGTTTCGGGTGTTATCAACGTGAAGCTGTTGTGATAGGACGCGCCTTCGAACTTGATGTAGTCGCTGGCCATGGAGTGGTTGAGTTCTTTGCAGTAACCGGCGGCGGCACGGCGAACCTCGACCCACATCTTGTCGGCATTGGCGTCGAGCAGCTGGCGGTCGTTGAGATCCTTTTCCTGCTGAAGCCGCTGGACCTCGAGTTCGCTCTTTTTGCGTTCGGCCAGGTTTCTTGCCCAGTCTGAATCCATTTGGCACGCTCCCACTGATTGCCAGCACGCCGTACCTGCCTGATTTTTAGGCTATCACGAACGCGAACGGGAAGGTGCGCCGAATCACCTGGTAGGAATCGGGCGCGAGCGAGCGGGCGGATCGAAGCGGGATTACGAGACGAAAGCGCAGCCGACGCGGGTGCGGCCGCCTTCGAGGCGGCGTGCATAGGCTTTGTGCAGGACAACGCGAACGGGGGGAAGAATCGGCACGTGAAGCACGGCATTGAATTGGCCGGGAAGATCCTCAGCCGAATCGAGTAGCAGAGCCACGCCACCGTAGCTCAAGTCGATGACGGTTGCGTTCTTCTGGCTAGCGTCGGCCAGCACGGCATACGCTTTGGTGCCGGCAAGCGAGACGCGCTCCCATTTACGATGTTCGGTCCGCGAACCGGACGGCGACGGTTGCGCGGCAGCGGGAGGCGCGGTAGGAGCGTTCCGCGGCAACGGAACATCTCGCGGCGCGGTATCGCGCGGCGAAGTCTCGCGCGACGCGGCCTCGCGTGCAGGTACGTCCCGAGCGGGAGTCTCCCGAGGAGCGCCCTCTCGGAAATAGAAATCGCGAGGCGGAGCTTCGCGAGGAGTTGACGGGCGAGCGGGCGTTTCACGAGCAGGCTGCGATTCGGGCGCAGCCGCTCGCGGAGGAATCCCGGTGCGGGTCGATTCGCGGCCGGCGTGCTTCAGTTCATAGAGTCGCTTATCCGCGAGGCCGAGCAGGCTGCTTTTCACGTCCCCATCCTGCGGATGAACGGCGATACCGAAGTCGAGCGTCAATCCGATATCGAGCTTCAAGAGATCGATTTCGCTTTCGTATTGCGCGCGAATGCGGCGGCAAAGTGTGGTGGCCTGCTCCGGATCGGTTTCCGGAAGGAGCAGAGCGAATTCATCGCCGCCGATGCGGAAGGCGAAGTCGGAAGCACGGATCGTTTTTCGCAACGTCGAAGCCGCGAGCTGAAGGACGTGATCGCCCTGCAAATGTCCGTGGCGATCGTTCGCTTCTTTCAATTTGTGCAGGTCGAGAATCACGATGGCGAGCTGCTGGCCGTAACGTTTGGCGCGGTTCAATTCCTTTTCGCAGTATTCATCAAAGAGACGGCGATTGTAGAGGCCGGTGAGCGCGTCGGTGGCGGCGTTGACCTGAAGCTTTTTGAATTCGTCGTACTCCATCAGAATCGGAACGCGCAGAAAATTTGACGCAGCGAGCACGTCCACCATCGCGGTTTTCAGCGACACACGCCGGCCGAGACTTTCCGCGAGTTCGCTACGACGCACGAGAATCCGCCGCCAGTATTCATTGCTCTGCGTTTCCGATAGATCGATTTGCGCGATCGTGCGGAAGTACTGGCGCAGGAATTGGCCGCGCACCGATTCGTCAAGACCTTCGAGGGTCTCGATCAAGAGATCCAAGAACGAGTCTTCGGGCGTCGGCTGCGGCTGGGAAGCTTCGCCGGGCTGCGGCATCAATAGGGTTCCGATTAAAGTCTGTTTTTCCCTGATGTTTCAGGGAACCCTGCGGGGCACTGATACTATAGCAAGGGACAGTCCAATTGGGAGCGGGAATTTGGTCGGGGAGAATGCTCTAAAGTGCTGGTACTGCTGGGATTGGCACCGTTCGGGAGCGGTACAACGGCGCAAAGCCAGTGAAACCACGGCGGAAGTGTGAAAACGATTCCCCTTTTCACCAAGACGCCTGCACAATCCAGGTGCAGTGGGTGTCAGGAAGTGGGAAGGAAACTAGCCAATCGGCTTGGTGAACTCGACCCCGATCAGGTGGACATCTCCCGCCTCCTGGCTACGCTTAACCTTGGCCTGAATTGGCGGCATGCCGGCCGGAACAAGGGCCGAGGAAGTGATCGAAGGTGCAGGAATCGTCAAAGTAACCGTCTCATTGAGAGACAGCGGGCGCGGACTTGTTAAAAAGGCGCCATTGGCGCTGATATCGAGCGTTTTCGCAAGCTCTAGGAACTGCTCGCCGTAAGTGTCCTTACCACGAATAAACAAAGGCACTTGCAGGTGGATTCGCTGGAATCGCCTGCGCTCTTCGAAGGTTTGAGTCAGGCTCACCCGGTGGTGAGCGACAGCATCTTTCAAGGCCATTCGGTACCCCAGTTTTAGTACTCGCCTAGTTCGCAATTTGAATGCAAGTATCGGTGCACCTTCAATAATACGTCACGGCCATTGCTTTCAACCACTTACGACGTTATAAACTTGACACGTACGGATGACTGGAAGTCAGAATTGTAACTTTAGGCCGCTCCGTTTCCTATATTGTGCAAAGTAGAACGCATTTACCATTGACACTTTTTTTGCCCTTTGCGAGCATACAGTTCCTCAAGCGCTGCCCTGCAATCTCTCCCTTGCGCATGCGGGAGAGTGGTGTCTTCGCGCCTGATGCGGAACGAACCCAGGGAGACAGACTCTGTCCCAAGACACAGCGATGGATCAGCCAGCCAGCGGGCAGGCGGTCTTTAGCCTGGTTACAAGCCTGTTGGACGCGTTTGACCGGCCTTTGTTGGTCGCCAATCGCGGAGGGCGGATTCTGTTCACCAACCTGCACGCGCAGGACATGCTGAACACGCGCGGCCTGGATACCGGTACCGACCTGAATATCTTCACTGAATTTTTGAATATCGATGGAAAAGGAATCTTGGGGCAGCTGCAAGGCGGAGAGCAGGAAGTGAATCTGCCGCTCCAGCGCGCCGACGGCAAGAGCCGCGCGCGCGTTCGCTGGCTGCCGGAACCGGATTGGCTCGTGATTTACATCGAGCCCGTGCCCCCTGACGCTCCCGCGGATGAAGCCGCGATGCGGCAGACAGTGCAGGAGCTGATGCAGGAGCGGGAGATCACCTACCGCAACCTGCTGGCTGCATATTTGCGGCTACAGGAAGCGAACCGGCAGAAGACGGTATTTCTGGCATCGGCGGCGCACGAGCTGAAAACACCGCTCGCCGTGATGAAGGGATATTACGATTTGCTGCTTTCGGGCTCGCTCGGAAAACTCGACGACCGGCAACGCGAGATCTTGCAGGATTCGAAGGAAAGTTGTGACCGGCTGGTGCGGCTGGTTTCGATGTTCCTGAATTACTCGGCGCTCGAGAGCGGAAAGCTGATCCTGCAATTGCGCGACAACGATCTGCGCGATTGCATCACCGACCTGACGTGCCGGTGGCAGGATGCGTTCAAGCGCAAGGACGTCCACCTGGACGTGAAGATGCACGCCGACATGGCGCAATTCAAATTCGATTATCAGAAGGTGCAGCAGTGCATGGCCAACCTGCTCGATAACGCTCTGAAGCATACGCCCGCGGGCGGCAGCGTGACGCTGCGGGCCGAACCGCATTTCTGGGAGCGGCGAACGTCTGATGCGCCGCCATCGACCGAGCGCAGGCAGGGCAGAGGCGGCAGACCGAACAGCATGCTGATCGCGGTGACCGACAGCGGAACCGGAATTGCAGCCGAGTATCACCAGGAAATTTTCGAGGAATTCGTGCGCGTCGATCCCTCATCATCGGGAATGGGACTGGGCCTGGCGATCACGAAGCGATTAATTCAGGCGCATCGCGGCAAGGTGTGGGTGGATAGCGAAATGGGGCGCGGAAGCACGTTCTCGTTTTTGTTGCCAACGAATGCGGACTAGACGAAACGCATACATCGGAGCGACAATGCTCCTCCAGGAAAAACAAGATGGCTGACAAAGAGAAAATTCTGGTAGTCGATGACGAACCGAGCATCCGCAAATATTTGCAGACGCTGCTCGAGGTGGACGGATTCGCCGTGGAAGCGGTGCCCAGCGGCAAAGATGCGCTCGAGAAAATCGGCGGCGGTGAGCGCCCGGATTTCATCATCCTGGACGTGTTGATGCCGGAAATCGACGGCCTCGAAACGCTGCGGCAACTGATGAAGCTGGACCGGTCGCTCAACGTGATCATGCTGTCGTGCTCGAACGAGGTGACCACCGTCGTTGAGGCGATTCGGCTGGGCGCGCTCGATTACCTGACGAAGCCATTCGAGAAACCGGAGCTCGATGCTGCATTTTTGAAGGTGCGGCAGAAGCAGCAGTTGCGCTCCGAGAACCAGGCGTTGCGCGAATACTGCGAGCAGCTCACCGAGGATTTGTCGTTTCTGGCGTCCAGCCCGCAGATGCTGAAGATTCGCCAGCAGATTTTGCAGATTGCGCCCGTGGACGTGCCGGTGTTCATCAGCGGCGAAAGCGGCGTGGGAAAAGAAGTGGTGGCGCGGATGATTCATCTGCGCTCCACACGCCGGCAGCTTCCGTTCGTGAAAGTGAATTGCGCGGCGCTGCCCGGTGAACTGCTCGAGTCCGAGCTTTTCGGATACGACCAGGGCGCGTTTACCGGCGCGGTGCGGTCGAAGCCAGGCAAGTTCGAGCTGGCGAACAAGGGCACGATATTCCTCGACGAAATCGCCGAAATGAGCCCGCACCTTCAGGCGAAGCTGCTGCACGTGCTGCAGGACGGCCAGTATTCGCGCCTGGGCGCGCGCTCGGTGGTGAACGTGGATGTGCGCGTGCTCGCGGCGACGAACATGGACGTGAAAGACGCCATGCGTACCGGGCGATTCCGCGAGGACCTTTACTACCGCTTGAACGTGCTCTCGATTCACATCCCGCCGCTGCGCGAGCGGACGTCGGAAATTCCGCTGCTCTTCCGGCATTTCCTCGTGAAGTACGCGGAAAAATATCAGAAGCCTGCAATGGAGCCATCGAAGCACCTGCTCGAAGCCGCGCTCCGTTATCCGTGGCCGGGAAACTTGCGCGAGCTGGAAAATTTCGTCAAGCGCTACGTGATCCTCGAGGACGACGAAGGCAGCTTCCGCGAACTCGTCGAAATGACGGGCCAGCAGCATCGCACCGCTCCGCGCGAGGAGCCCCCGGCGCCGAAAGAACAGGGACTGAAGGCGCTCGTGCGCGGTTTGAAGGATGAAGCGGAGATGGAAGCGATCGCCGACGCGCTCGACAAAACAAATTGGTGCCGCAAAGACGCCGCGAAGATGCTGGGCATCAGCTACAAAGCGTTGCTGTACAAAATGCGCCAGTTCAATCTGGATTCCGGGCGCGGTTCGCGTTCGGCTGCTGCGAAGGCAGTGAAGGAAGCGGCGCTGAAAGAAGCGGCTGCTGCGGAAGCGGCGGCAAAAGAGGCAGCCGCGAAAGAAGCCGGCCCCGCAACGCCTGTCACACGCGGTTCATAAACACTTCGTTCGAAATCGCGCTGGTGGATTGCCGCAGCCTCAGTCGTCGTCCGGTTTTTCACGTGTGAAACCGCACCCCGCGACGCCCGCGAATCCCTTGAAGTACTAGCTCTAGTCGTAGGCAGGCTCCTCGTCCTGTGCCTGAAAATAGTTGCATATCTAGAGCACAATGTAAGAAATAGCACTATCCATCCCCCTCGGCTTGGTCTAGTATTCCGCTCCGATACGGAAGGCAGTGGGAGTAGCGCGAAAATCCGGATCTTGGCCGGCATTTTTGAAAGAGCGTTACTTGCTGTTTCCAAAGACGTTGGCCGGTAGGCATTTTTCGGCTGTGCGGCGAGGCGGTGCGTGACGTGTGGTGCGGAACGCGCGCAGCGGACGCTAAATGGCGTCCGATCTTTGGAATAGCGATTGCACTGCCGTTCATGGGGTGTTGTGTACTTCAATCTAGTCCTGGAGGAGCAGCGGGAATGACGGAGCGTCGTTTGGCCCGCCGGTACGACTTGTCGCTACCGGTAAACGTCCGCCTGCCGATTACTCGGGAAACTGCCACGCATGATGGCCAGACTCGGGACATATCGACCAAGGGCGTTTACTTCATGATGCAGAAGGAACTTGCTCCCGGCACCGAAGTCGATTTCACACTCACCTTGCCGGCCGAAATCACACGCGGATCGGAAGTCTTTGTCCGCGCCCACGGACGCGTCGTTCGCGTCGATAAGCAGCGCGATGATGATCACGAATCGATCGGCGTGGCGGCCGTGATCGAACGTTACGACATCATCCGGGGCGAAGGCTCTCACATTTAGTTTTCTCATCGCGCCGGGTTGCGATCCATGTCAGCGTGGTATGGTTTTTTCGGCTATGACTTGCGGTCACTGCATTCAAGTGACGCCTTGCGTCGGCGCTCGATCCAACAACCGCCGGAAATCTTGTTGCCTTTCCCGAGGCAATCGGCCTAGCATGGTCTCAATTCAGCCTAGGAGGGTCCGATGAGAGTTGCGGACCTGATCAAGTCTCGCCGCGAAGTCTATTCGATCCCAGACGACACCACCGTTCACGACGCCGCCCGCTATCTCCGCGACCACCAAGTGCGCGCCGTGGGCGTTTGCGACAAACAGGGCGTGCTGCAGGGCGTCGTGTCGCATAGCGACGTATCCGATAAAGTGGCCGCCGAAAATAAATGTCCCGCCTGGATGCGCGTCTCGGAGATTATGACCCGCCAGTTGGTTTCCGCTACGCCCGATACATCGCTCGAGGATTGCCTTCGCCTGATGGACCAGCACGGGATCTTTCACCTTGTCGTGCTCGATCACGAGAAGGGATACCGGGGTATGATTTCGGTCACCGACCTGTTGCAGCTCTTCGCTTCGGATCAGAAGGCACGGGCCGACATGCTCGAAGCCTTGATGTTTCCCCAGCGCTAGCTACTACCAACCGTAATAGAACCGCCTGCCCCCAATTGGAATGGTTTCAACATTTTCCCGAGGGAACGATGCTTCCCGAAAGGGATAACTACTTTCTGTTCCACGAGACATTTCGCCTGTGATTCGCACCAAGTTGGCACGCGCGTTCCCAGATTCGAATGATTTTCAGTCGATCGATCGGCGTAACTCGCTGAAAAAGATGGGCCTGCCGGCTGGCTCGGTGCATTCCGAGCGTTTGGCGTTCGATGTGCAATCTGGTTCGCAGGCGCCAGTTCTGGCGTGGGGTGGCTTCAACACAAATGGCATCTGCAGCCGAAGCAAGACTGACCTCCGTAGCCCATCCAATCGAACTTCCACCTGAGCACGTTTATTTTGGCCCATCGGAAACCATGCAGGCCGTCCGGCAAAAAGTGTCTCGCGCCGCTGGCTTGAATGTTCCGGTTCTGGTTCTCGGCGAAAGCGGCACCGGGAAAGAAGTCCTCGCCCGGTTCATCCACGAACGTTCTCCCTGGCGGGAAGGTCCGTTCGTGAAGGTGAATTGCCCGGCCATTCCCGGCACGCTGTTGGAAAGCGAGCTTTTCGGATTTCAGAAAGGCGCCTTCACCGGTGCGCATCAATCGAAGCCCGGCCGGATGGAGCTCGCGCAGGGCGGAACCCTGTTCATGGACGAGATCGCGGAGCTGGACGCGAGCCTGCAGGCCAAGCTGCTCCACGTCCTCCAGGATGGCCATTTCACCAGTATCGGCGACCACGAAGAAAAGCGCGTGGACGCGCGCGTGATCTGCGCGACGAATCGCAAGCTGCAGCATGAAATCGAAAGTGGCGGATTCCGCGCCGATCTTTTCTACCGCATCAACGTGATCAGCATCACCCTTCCTCCGTTGCGTGAACGCCGCGATGATATTCCCTACCTCGTGGAATACCTGCGCCAGCAATTCAACCGGCGATACCAGCGAGAGGCGCCGGTGATTGCGCGGGAAGTTCTGCAACTTCTGCAACAGCGCGAATGGCCCGGCAACGTCCGCGAACTTGAGAATTGCGTCGCGCGATACGTCATCCTGGGTTCGGAAGAAGCATTTCACCTCGAGCGCCCCGAAGAAAAGAAACCATTTAACTTTGCCTACGAGGTTTCCGAAGACGGCAAAATCCCGCTCAAGCGCCTCGCGCAGCAGGTGACTCGCCGCATGGAGCACGATCTGATCCTGAAAGTCCTCCAGGCAAATCACTGGAACCGGCGCAAGTCCGCCGAGGTGCTCAAGATCAGTTATCGAGCTCTGCTTTACAAAGTCCGGCAAGCCGGTCTCCCGGCAAAGCGCCTGCAGCGGAAAATGGACGGCGATGCCGTCGCGCCCGATCTGGCCGGCCGCTCGACCGCACCGGCCGACTAAGACCTGCATTATCTGGCTGTTTGCCACCTGTTCGTTGCGGATCCGGCGCCTCGCTTCTTTCTCCTTCGATTCGCCCAGTTAGTCACCCCCGTATCTAATGAGAAATCATTCGCGTCGAGTTCCTTGCTCCGGTCGCACAATTTCGCTAGCCTGAATATCCAAACTACGATGGCCAAAAACTCCGCAAAACCGCACCTCCGGGTCTGCTTACTGTCTCCGCACCCCATGGTGCTCGACGAGTTCAACCGGCTGCTCTCGGATTCCGGTTTCCAGATGGTGTCCCGGCAATTGGATTCCATGCTGGCTCCCGATCTGCGGAATCTGGACGTGCCGAAAGCCACGGTGTATGTGATCGATGCGCACGCTGCCAAGCAGGCTACGGGAGCCTTGCTGGGAAATATCCTGGATAAACATTCCGGCGCGCGCCTGCTGGTCGTCGGCGACAAACTGAAGGAAGCCGATGCGTATAACCTTCTCCGCCAGGGAGTGAAGGGGATTTTGAATTACGAGGAAGCCCGCGAACAGTTGCCGCGCGCACTGCCTCTGGTCGCGGCTGGAGGATTTTGGGTACCGCGTAACGTCCTCTCCCGCTTCGTCGATTCGATTCTCAGCACCACGCAGGGCCGCCGCTTGCGCGGAGATTCACCCGCCGAACTAAGCCGCCGCGAACAGGAAGTGCTCAATGGCCTGCTCGAAAATCTCGCCAACAAGGAAGTCGCAGACCGTTTGCATATTTCCGAACGCACCGTGAAATTCCACGTCTCGAACCTGCTCGCAAAATTCGGTGTCCGCCGCCGCGCCGATCTGATTTTGCTTTGCTACCAGCGCCGCGGCGCCGGCACCTGACTCGACTCCGGCATCGCCTTCCCCGAATCCCCCAGGCTCCAAACCGCCCGGTAGCGGATTTCGCTCCGCCCCAATATCTGCACCACGCGCGCACTCAATTGTCTGTTCACACGATATTGTCGTTCGCCAGTTCAGCAAGATGGAACGCGAGAATAGAAACTAAGACGCCCTGCATTGGAGAAGGGCCTAGCAAAAAAGAACGAGGGCAACGATTCAGAATCGTTGCCCTCGCCGGGCCAACTTGCCCTACTCAACCCAGTTGGGATGCCAGTTAGAATCCAAGCGGGCGCACGGTAGCGAAGAATGTGCCCCAGTTTGCGAGTGAAGTCCGGCACGGCAGCGCATTCACCGGACATGTGTTGGGAATGTATTCCGCGGCGAACCAGATACGATTGCCATCAGCGACGGCCGCAGAATAATCGCCCCAGCGACCGACCCCATCGCCGCCTTCCGCAACATAGCCGGTGAATCCATCATCCGAATCTTTCCCCGCGCCTGCGATATGGACCAACGGCAACGCGAAGCCGTTAACGATATCCGTGTAGGCAGCACTAGGGAAGAAATTCTTGCCGGAGAGTGTGTACGCAATGACCCCGTTGCCGTTGTCATTGATGCCGAGCGACGGGAACAAAACGTCGTTACCTATTACTGCGACATAGCCCTGCCTGACGACTTTGCCCTTCAGTGTGGATCCCTGAAAGGAGGGTTGCACGCCAAACCAAGCGATGCCCTGGTGCTCGGCTCCTGCTACCTTGAGCAGAGAGTTCACGCCGCCGTACAGGATGCCATTGGCAAAAACCACCTGGTTCATACGGTCATCGTTTGTGTTGAGCAATTCCAGGCCCTCACCAAAGGAGGCACCCAGGGGAATATTGCCCAGCTTTTGAGCCGCAGGATTCGGCTGGCCGTAAGTTTCCGAGTTGAGCACGGCGAACGAGAGAGCCAGTGTGGGCGCGGACGAATTCAAGGACCTGGTATTGGTAAGCGCCCAGACCGCGATTCGGTTATCGAAGGTATCGACGAACTGGAGAGCGCTCAGGAAATATTCCGCCCCATTCCTGATGGCGCCGCCCTGGTCGTGATCCCAGTCATCTTGTTCCGGTGCGGTGGCCGGCTGGATCGAGTACGAAAGGCCGCCAAACGGCACGAGTTGCTGAGATGCGTCCAGGCCAATGACCACCGGAGCAGGGCCGCCATTGGCTGCCGCAACTAGTTTCGATTTGGAGATTGCATAAACCTGCGCGCCGTTGAAGAACTGACCGAATTCGTTCGTCGTCTGATAGACGCCAAACTTGTCCGTTCCGAACAGCGGCTGGTCGCCGAAGCATGGGCAGCCAGCGTGGGCTGGAGTCCCATTCAGGCCATCATCTGTCACGTCGTACTTGAATACGGTGAATGGTTGCGTCGGATCGGCGGTCTGGCTGACGGCGATGAGGTTGAAATTGCGGCCCGTTGCGCCCACGTTCGTTCCATCGTCCTCCATCAGCTCGGTGACGAACCAGCGCTGCGTTTGAGCGTCATAGAAACACCTCGGATCGCTGAGGAAAGGTCCGAAGATGATGTTGGTCCGGTCGATCGCTGCAGGGAGTCCAAAGAAGGTATTCATGTCTTCGACGCCGACGAGAATGTTGCCGCGCGTGTTGTAAACCTGAATGACGTCGTTGACCGTCTCGATCACAAAGCCGTTGCCTGCGCAAAGACCCTGATCGGGCGGCTCCAGGCTGAATTGATTCCCATTATTGGCCAAGCGCTGGTCGACGTGACTTAATCCGTTGAATCCGGCAAAACCTGGCGCTTGAAAGCCGACCACAAAACTCGGGGGCACATTGGGTTCTGGAGGAGGAAACGTACTGCTCGAAGAGTTGGGACGAGCCATAGCGGACAAGTGGCTTCCCAAGACCTTGCTGGGGATGGGTAGATTCGTTCGATGCCGCGGCATCTTTGATGCCGAAGTCGCGAATGGTCGCGCTACTGCGTCCGCACCTGAGCCGGGTTTGACGCCTGGGCCGTCGCCTTCGGCATCTCGATCGTCCGTCTCCGGATTGGCCACCGCACCACTCCCGAGTGGAGTCGAATGAATCGTGGAGGCGCCGACGAGGGTTAACTGCTGAGTGGTTTGCGGAGCGGACGCGGATGCACCCGTCGCCTGCTCCTGTGTAAACGCGAAAGCCAGCGCAACTCCGATCACGACGAGCACAAAAAAGCCGACTTGTACGATTGTCGTTTTTTCGCGCCGACCTGATTTCATTTTTCCAACGCCCATTGTTGCCTCCTCGAAGATCCCTGCAAAGCAGGGTTGTCGAATTCATAGTTATTTACAGGACTCCACCCACAGAATCTGCGCGCCTCGACAACACAACCGGGAAAGACTGGCGGGGCCCGGGCATTGTTCGGCTACGAGACGAGTGGGCGAATTCTGCAACTCTACATCTATGTAGTCAATGATAATCAATAGGATCCTGTGAATTTTCGGAGGGAATCAAGGTACTGAAGATAATAGAACTTATAACTGGTACCCCCCACTCCGACTTCCTGCGAGAAGCAGATGTCTCACGAATGGGTCACGGCGATTCGAATTCGCAGTGGGCCGTCTCAGAACTGTTGCCGCCCCTACGCTGCTATAATTCTCCTCGCGCGTTTAGCTGTTTCGAAACGCCGACGAATTGAATGGCTACCTTTTCCATCGAAAATTTCGGATGCCGCGCCACGGACGCGGACGCATCCGCGCTCCGCCGCGATCTGCTTGGGGGTGGACTTGCGCTCGTCGAGGATCATGAGCGAGCGGATGTCGTGGTGCTGAACACGTGCACTGTGACGGCCGCGGCTGATTCACAGGCGCGCGAAGCGGTTCGCAAGATTCATCGCACGAATCCGGGCGCGCGGATTGTTGTCACCGGCTGCTACGCGCAGCGCGCACCGGATGAAATTGCGCAGCTTCAGGGCGTCGAGTTCGTTGTCGGAAATTCGCATCAGACGGAGATTGCCCGGCTGATTTGTTCGCCGTCCCATGAGTCGCTTGAACAAATAGCGCCAATCGAAGCGGCAACTTACGGAGAAGCCAGCCGCCATGATTTTCTTCCACTTGCCGGGATTGATCGCGAGGCGATGTCGCTCGCACGCGGCCCGGCCAAAATTCTCACCGGAGACATTTTCGCGCAGTCGGCGGTACAGATCGCGCCGGCTGCGCTCGAAGACGGGCACACGCGCCCCATCTTGAAGATCCAGGACGGCTGCAACAACCGCTGCTCCTACTGCGTGATTCCATTCGTTCGCGGGAAGAGCCGCAGTCTGCCGCCGGACACAGTGATCGCTGAAATTCGCAAGCTTGTGGATGCCGGCGCAAAGGAAGTGGTGCTGAGCGGGATCAATCTCGGCAGCTATGGCCGCGATCTGGCCCCGCGCGCGGAACTGGGCAGCACCGTTCGCCGCATTCTCGATGAAACGGACTTGGAGCAGCTTCGCTTTAGCTCCATCGAACCGCAGGACGTCACCGAAGAGTTTATCGCTCTCGTTGCTTCATCCGGCCGCATCGCGCCGCATTTTCACGTGCCGCTGCAATCGGGCTCGGACCGGATCCTGCGCGCCATGCATCGCTGGTATCGCGCCGAGCACTACGCCGAGCGTGTTCGGCGGATACGGCGCCAGTCCCCGAATGCAGCGATTGGCGCGGACGTGATCGTAGGTTTCCCGGGCGAGACCGGCGAAGATTTTCAGGCGACCGTCGATTTCATCGAGGGCTTGCCGGTCACCTACCTTCACGTGTTTTCGTTTTCGACCCGCCCCGGAACGGAAGCCGGGAAATTCTCGCCCGGGCAGCAAGTTGCACCCGGCGTGATTCGCGAGCGTGCGCGCCATCTTCGCGCGCTGGGCCAGAAGAAGTCCGATGATTTTCGCGCCGCGCAGTCCGGCCGCACGCTTCGCGCGCTCACCCTCGCGCGCACAGGTGAAAATTGGACCGAAGCTCTAACGGGAAATTACCTGAAGGTCCGAGTCGCGGGATTCCGATCGCCGAACCAATGGTGCGATGTAACTCTCGAGGACGCTTCGTAGCCTTTCGCCAGTAGGGGCACGGCATGCCATGCCCTCTCGACCGCCAACCCCCGTCATCCACAACAACAGCCGATTCATGCCGTATGCTTTCGTAGCGCCGGGCTTCAGACCGGCAGGTGTTGAATTGGAGGTTCGGCCGGGTCGTAAACGACGCGCTGGCTGCTACGTCGAAAGGCTCTCACTCGCCATTCTCGAAAATCACCTCCGCCAGCGCCAGGTTCCCGCTATGCGTAATCGTCAGCGAAATATTCTTTACGCCCAGGCGGTCTGCTACCTGCTTTGCGACGCCCACTAGGTGTAAGGTCGGCTTCCCGCTCGGCTCGCGGACCACTTCAATGTCGCGCCAGCGCACGCCGAACCGCCAGCCTGTCCCGAGCGCCTTCATCGCCGCTTCTTTGGCAGCGAACCGGCCCGCGTAGCGCTCGAATTTGTTCCGGTAGGTTTCGCAGTACGCGGCTTCGCGCGCCGTGAACAGGCGTTCGATGATCGGAGCGCCGTGGCGAACGATGGCCGCTTCGATTCGATCGATTTCGGCGATGTCGAGCCCGAGTCCGACGATCACGTGCCCTCTATTTCTCCGCAGCTCAGCAATCGATACTTCCGATGCGAGTTGCCCTGCAGCGCGACGCGATTATACCTATAATTGAACGCGACATTTGCCAGACGTCCGGATCACGATTCAATTCGAGGAGTATCGGAGTGGCCACAGGAGTTGCGAAGAAAAAATCGGCGGCGCGGCAACGGCCGGCGGCGAAACGGCGCGAGCCGGCAGGCGCCAAGTGGAACTTGCGCCGGGCTGGCGGATTGCAAATCCTCGAAGCGCCTGCGTTCGCGCGCCTCGATTGGCTCGTCCATGGATTCAGCACGCGGCCCGGCGGCGCGAGCAACCTGAAACCTCTTCGCAACGGCCGGGAAGCGTCCGAGAAAGTGCTGAACCTTGGATTTACGGAGTGGGACACGCGTCAGCGCGTTTTCGGTAATCGCGGCAAGTTCTTCGCGGGCATCGGCGCGGCTAAGATGCGCGTCGTGATGCTCCGGCAAGTGCATTCGGACATCGTGCATGCGGTGACGGCGGCAAACGGCTCTCACTCCGGCTCGCCGGATGCGTCCGAACCGGCGCCGCAGGGTGACGCACTCATCACGCGCGAACGCGGATTCCTGCTCGTGGTGCAGACGGCCGATTGCATTCCAATTCTGCTGGCGGACACGAAGCGCCGGGCGGTGGCCGCGATTCATTCCGGATGGCGCGGCACCGTTCGCCGCATCGCCGAGAAAACACTCGGCCGCATGCAAATGGAATTCGGCACGCAGCCGCGGGATGTGATCGCCGCGGTCGGTCCTGGCATCGGCCAATCTTGCTACGAGGTGGGCACCGAGGTCGCCGCGGAATTTCAGGCCCAGTTTCCGAACGCGCGCGAATGGTTCGACGGCCCCTTCGACCGCCTTGCGGACAGCGACAACGACCCCAACTGGCTGCCGTGGCTCACCATGAAGCCCCCCGGGCACGCGCCTCCGCCGCCGCGCGCGCAGCTTGATCTGATCGCGGCGAATCGCTCGATCCTCGCGGCGGCAGGGATTCCCGCTGCGAACATCTCTGCTTCCGGTCACTGCACTGCGTGCCGCAGCGACCTATTCTTCAGCTATCGCAAAGAACGCACCACGGGCCGCATGATAGCCGCAATCGGCATCCGCTGAAATATTTTCAGATTCCCAGGTAGCAGCGGGACGCAGGGTTCGTCTCCGCGGTCGCAGACCAGCCCGCTCCGCCCAGTTTTTGTAGCGGCCACCTTTAGTGTACGGTGCCATGACATCCTTTACAGTCGTTGCC
>JBOGNA010000086.1:0-1768 GCA_050746925.1 Candidatus Acidiferrales bacterium | reverse complement strand
GGTCCGTTCCGCGTTCGTCGCGTAGTGGGTGCTAACGCGTACGAGCTCGACCTTCCGTCGACGCTCGGCATCCACCCGGTGCTCAACGTGAGTCGACTCAAGCCGTACCTCGACGGCTTCGTTTCGCATCCGGACCGGCCGCAGCCGCACCATCGTCCGCCGCCAGAGACCGTCGAAGCAGACGGCGGCGAGGTGTACGAAGTCAAGGCGATCATCGCCAAGCGCGGCCGCGGCGCTCGCCTCCAGTACCTCGTTGAGTGGGTCGGCTACCCGAGTTGGGAGGCTACCTGGGAGCCACCCTCTGCTCTCGGTGACGCTCGTGATGCTATCGCCGAGTTCGAGTCCAGGTCGTAGGATTCAGTGGTATCGATCCACTTCGGGGTCACCTCCCGAGTTCGAGGCCGAGGTGAGACGTCTCGATCCGGACTTCGTCGCCTTACCCAACATGCTCGACGACTCCGACGACTCGGTCACTGCATCACCGTACTGAGAAGACTGAGCGTTACCTTGCCCTACTGAATGATCCCCGCCGGTACCTTCCGTGGTACGCTCGTATCGGGAAGAAGCTGAGAGCCGACATCCGCCGAGGCGGGCATCAGTCATGCGTCCATCATCTGGTGCTGTCAAGCATCCATGAAGCCCGAGGGCCAGGTGCACTGAAGGACGGGATGTGAATAGGACATGTGCAGACCACCGCGAGGGTGAAGCTCTCCATCTTCCCGTACGAGCCGAACCAAGTCCGGATGGACGTCTGATCACCTTTCGGCCAAGCCTCCCCATCCTGTGGGTGTCCCTCGTGCGGCTGCGACTGAACATGACCGAGTCGAGAAGGTCTTCACACGTCGGACGAGGGTCTTCACGCCGAACGAGAAGGTCTTTGTAACAGAGCGCCTCTGTTACTGTCTCGTTGTCGTTTCCTTTCCTCGTGAATCCACCACCGCCACGCCAACGTTCGTCCTCAGCCTCCTACTCCCTCTTCCGTCCTCGTCGTTCGTTCTCGTATTCGTCTTTCGTCCTCCGTCGCGTTCCGTCTCGTCTCGTCTCGTCTCGTCTCGTTCGTCTTCCTCCGTTCCGTATTAGTCTCTCTTTTCGTCTTCTCGTCCGCTCGCCCACCGCCGCTGCCTTGGACCGCAGCGCCAGTCGTTCATCAACGCTGTGTGCTGCGCTGTCCAAGGTAAGCATCCGCGCACGCCGCCAGCGCCACGCACCCCGCTGGATGCTCACCTGCCAGCGTGCGCACGTCACTCATTCCTTCCGTTGTCGTTCATCAACGCTGTGTGCTGCGCTGTCCAAGCTCACCACACCTCGTAGTCCATACACGCTCGTCGTTCGATCACTAAGAGAGCCGTCCTCTCTTACAGTGGTTTCGACGTGAGCGTCAAGATCCCCCAACCCACCGTCCGTCATGTCGTCGCTTCCGCAAGGCTCGCCGCAGCCGTCGCCGCAGCACTCGCCGCAGCTGGCGCCCATCGCCGCGTCGCCGGTTCCACCTCCGTTCACCATCACGGCGCAGGAGGCAATGGAGCGCATCGCCACGCTCGAAGCGTCCAACGCGCAAGGTTACGCGCTGGTCGCCCAGCTGCAGGCCAAGCTGCAGGCCAGCGGTGCGCGCTCGGCACACGTCAAGGTGCCACCGATTCCGTCGTTCAGCGGAGCCGTCGGCTTCAGCGTCGACACCTGGCTGCGCAGCCTGACGAAGCATTTCGTGTTCTACGGCACGTCGACCTTCCCGGATGACGCGTCGCGCATCCGCCTCGCGGTGATGTAC
>JBOGNA010000085.1:0-16004 GCA_050746925.1 Candidatus Acidiferrales bacterium | reverse complement strand
GTCATGCACCGGGAACTCGTCAAGCCGGTGGCGCCGCCAGCATTGCGCCAGCGCATCGCCGCGATGGCCAAACCGTCCTCCGCGGTTCGCCCGGCGCGCGCGCCCTGGCAGGCCATGGCGGCATCGGCCATCCTGGCGGCTGGGCTCGGCAGCACTTCGACCTGGCTAGCGCTGCGCCCGGCGATCGAGAACACCGATCTTGGCCCAACGCTCATCGCCGATCACAAACGCGGTCTTTTGTCTGGCCAGCCTTTCGATATCGCGTCGTCCGATCGTCACACCATCAAACCCTGGTTCGCGACGCGCTTCGCGCTTGCCCCAAAAGTGGTCGATTTAGGGCCTCAAGGCTTTCCGCTTGCCGGAGGCAGGATCGATATCGTCGCCGGCGCGCCCGCGCCTGTGCTGGTCTATCGGCACAAGGAGCACTTCATCAGCCTCACCGCCGTGCCAGCGCGGGGCTCGCCCCCGCCCCGGGCGTTTGTCATTGACGGCTATTCCGTTCAGGTCTGGCGCGCCGGCGGCACCGAATACTGGGCAATCTCGGACATCGATCCCGCCGGACTTGCAAATTTCCGCGAGCTTTTTGAGAGCGCGGCCAAAGCCGCTCTGTAGAAGTGACGTATGATTTTGCAATTGTTGGCGCGGGGATCGTCGGCTTGGCGGCGGCCCGCGAAATTTTGCGCGCGCGGCCTCGCTCCTCGATCATTGTTCTCGAAAAAGAACGCGGCGTCGCCTGGCACCAAACCGGGCACAACAGCGGGGTCATTCACGCCGGCATCTATTATGCGCCGGGAAGCCTGAAGGCCCGTCTTTGCCGCGAGGGCGCCGCCGCGACAACGTCTTTCTGCGCGCAACAAGGCATAAAATTCGAAACCTGCGGCAAGCTGCTCGTCGCCACCAACGCGCACGAGGGCGTCCATATGGACGCCTTGTTTGAACGCGCCAAGCAAAACGGCATCGAGGCCACGCGAATTGATCGCGCCGGGCTTATGCGCCTTGAACCCAACATCACCGGCATTGGCGCTCTCCTGATCCCTTCGACGGGGATCGTCGATTACAGAATGGTCGCCTCGGCGTTTGCCCGCATCGTAACCGCGCAAGGAGCCGATTTGCTGCTCGGCGCCGAAGTCATCGCCATTCGCGAAGACAAAGATGTTGTCGAAATTTCAACGCCAGAACGAAGTTTTCGCGTGCGCGCGCTGATCGTTTGCGCTGGACTGCAGTCCGACCGTCTCGCCAAATTGGCGGGTCTTAAGATCGATCACCGGATCGTGCCGTTTCGAGGCGAATTTTATACCTTGCCAAAATCACGGGCGGGGTTGATCAACCATCTGATTTATCCCATTCCAGACCCAAAACTTCCCTTTGTTGGGATTCATCTCACCAAGACGATCGATGGGAGAGTCATCGCCGGCCCCAACGCGGTGCTTGGGTTTGCGCGGGAAGGCTATCGGAAATTCTCCTTCAACCCTAGCGATGTCCTCGACTACATGGCGTTTCCGGGATTTTGGAAGGTCATCGGAACCCATCTCGCGGCGGGCGTCGCCGAGATGCGAAACTCCTTGTGGAAGCAAGCCTACCTCGCCCAATGCCGCAAATACTGCCCGAGCCTGTCGCTCGCCGATCTCGAACCGGGAGTGGCGGGCATACGCGCCCAGGCGGTGCTGCGCGACGGCACTCTGGTGCATGATTTTCTGTTCGCGGAAACCGAGCGGCAGCTGCATGTGTGCAATGCGCCCTCACCCGCCGCGACCTCGGCAATCCCATTCGCCCGCTTGATCGCGGGGAAAGTCCTTGCACGGTTCGAGCAAGTGTGATCGCGCGATTGGCTAAGCTCCCAGCATTCAGCACAACGCGGCTTCGTGGGACGGACCAATAATTGGAAGGAAAAGGGCCTATGATTGCTATCGGCCGGTTGGCGGCAGCCTTGATCTTGGGAACTATGCTGGGCGCGCGGGTGGAGGCCCAGAATTCCAGCCTCATGGATATGAACATGGACATGGGCTGCATGCTGATGGCCGGCATGCACGAGATGCAAGTGTCGGTCTATCAAGCCGGCGCAACGGAGGATTCGTGCAATGACATCCCGTCTCCCGGACCCGCCTTGATTACGCTTAGCTCGGCTTCGAAAGAACTACGGGACATGACGGCGGAGGTTCGCATTGTAAGGGGCGGCGAAACCGATGCCACGGCGGCGAACGGAAATCTCGATCCGGTCACGCTGGCCTATCTGCCGCCGAAGACCTATCCGCGGGGAGTCATCACGCTTCCGGCCACCTTCGACAAGCCGGGCAAATACGTGGTCCTCGTGACGGTAAGGGACGCCAAGGACATGGCGATGTCCGGCCGGCTCGGCCTGACCGTCGGGGAGGCGTCACGGCAATGGATCTTCGTTTACATCCTTTCCGGCATTATTCTGGCTGCCACATTTGGATTTTATCTCCGGGATCTTGGCCGAAAAAATGCCAAAAAAAGCACATGAAATATGATCCCGCACATCATGCGGCACCCAGCTCTCGATCAGAGTTCCCCAAGGCTTTTTTTAACGCGATGCGCTCCGCAATTATCGAATGAATATGCCGTACCAGATACGGAACCTGCACATTCACTAGGACGAGATGTTTTCTCGACTCCGCAGCCGGAAAGTAGACGTACCACAAATTGGGATGCGTTTCGCGTGCTTACCTCGAAGTAAGCGACTGACATGTGAGTGCCTTCTTGAAAAATGCGCTCTCTCCTAGATACTAAGTGTCTAAAGGAGAGCACAGATGGCCGCCGTCTCTGTCGTCTATCACACCACACACGGACACACTCGCCGCCTCGCTGAAAGCTTGGCTGACGGAGCACGTCTCGTGTCCGGCACTACCGTGCACCTCCTCGAGATCGTTCCTTCCGACATTCACGAGGGTCGATGGAAGAACGACGCAATAATGAGCACTCTCGGCGATTCAGACGCGATCGTGTTTGGCTGTCCGACTTATATGGGCTCCGCGAGTGCTACCTTCAAAGCTTTTCTGGAGAAAGGCATCGAGCCGTTCCTGAATCAGGCGTGGAAGAACAAGATCGCCGGTGGGTTTACGAATTCCGCTTCACAAAGCGGCGATAAGTTATCGACGTTGGTGCAAATAGCCATATGCGCCTTCCAGCTTCAGATGGTCTGGGTGGGCGTTGGCGACCCGCCCGCGAATAACTGGAGCAGAGGGAGCCGAGAGGACCTCAATCGCTTAGGCAGTTGGATAGGCGTGATGGGACAAAGCAACGCTGATGAATCTCCAGACACTGCGCCAACGGAAGGCGACAGACTCACTGCGCGGCGATATGGGAAACGCATTGCCGAAGCCACTCAACAGTGGGTCGGTGAAACGCGTTATCCCATCCAGAGAATTGAAGAGGGAGAGTTCCGTATGAATCAGGCACGTTACAAGGAGGAGGTAAGACAGTGAACTAAAGGAAACCTAACCAGAAGAGCGAATTTAAAATGAAGATTCTTAGCATAGCGAGGGCGAGATTGGGCGTCAGCCAGCAGCAGATTGGCGAACTCATGCGAGACGAGGCAAGCCGCGCCTGGGAACTCTATGAACAGAACATTATTCGCGAAATCTATGTGCTGCAGGACCGGCCCGGAGTCGTCACTGTCTTTGAGTGCGCTTCGCTCGATGAAGTAAAGCAGATCAGCCAAAGCTTTCCTCTCGTGCAGAAAGGCCTGATCGAATTCGACTTTATGGTTTTGGGACCATTCACGAACTACGCAAAATTGTTTACCTAGGCAAACACAAAGAAAAAAGGAAAAACATGAGTGCACTGAACGTGACTGGAACGAAACTCAAACGGGTGTTACCGGCCTACCAGCGCGTCCTCGCCATCCGGCAGCAAGCCCGTGAAGCGAGTTCTGCCGACAACAGCGAAGTATAGCGTCGCACAAAGACCGGCCTGATTGTTAGATAAGTTTCTAAAGGAAGAGGTAAGAATGACTCAGCACGATTCGCGGATCCTCATGGCCGTGACAAGTCAGGTGACAATCGATTTTGCCTCGGGGGTCCTTGGGAGCGATATCGCCCCACCGTGGAGCGATATGGCTCCTTCGAAGAGCGGGGAAGCGACCGCGCACGACACTATTCCGATGCTGGGCGGGAAACCGATGACTGGCACGTGGTTTAGTGAATTTTCGGAACCCTATACGGTGTTTCGCGAAGCGGGCCTCCACATCACTGTTGCTAGCCCCAAAGGTGGTCCTGCGCCGATCGACCCACGCAGCTACCCCGAGCCATCCGAAATGACGAAAGCGCGCGACGCTCTTCTCGGCGTCAATGGGACGGAACGCCTCGAAACCCTCAACGCCGCTGACTTCGATGCGATCTTCGTGCCCGGAGGCCACGGTCCGATGTTCGATCTGACGACCGATCCATCCCTCAAGCGGTTGTTGCGTGAGTTTCAGCGCGCTAACAAGTTAATCTCTGCGGTTTGTCACGGCCCGGCCGGTCTTCTGAACGTTGTTCTCGACGATGGATCGTACCTGCTCAGGGGCAGACGCGTCACCGGGTTCTCAAACCGCGAGGAGGCCGCAAACGTGCTCTATAAGTACATACCGTTTTCGCTGCAAGAAGCGCTGAAGAAGCAGGGCGCGCGGTACGTCGAACGCGAGCCCGACGAGAGTCATGTTGAAGTGGACGACTTGCTCCTCACCGGGCAAAACCCCTATTCCGCGACCGCATTGGCGAAAAGGGTTGTCGAAGTGCTTCGCGCGGCCTGATGCCGAGAACCGCGAGCTGTGCGAAGGCGTCGTCTCGCTCCGCGCACTCGTGAACGAGCCCAGAGCGCCGCGCAAACCACATCGAGGAAATGCCATGTCCAAAATCTTCGCCGGCGGATGCGCGTGCGGCGCCATCCGTTACGAGGTATCCGGCTCTCCGGCTTTTGTCGCACGTTGCCATTGCGTCGATTGCCGCAGGGCTTCGGGCGGGCCGAACGCCGTCGTCGCCGGCTTCGCCAAAGCGAGCTTCGCCATCAAGAAGGGGACCCCGAAAGGGTTCGACTACAAGGGCGACAGCGGCAAGGGGCTCCGCCGGAACTTCTGCCCCGAATGCGGCGCTCGTCTCTTCACGTCAGATCTTGGACTCTGGCCAGATCTCGTCTTCGTCGCCATCGGCAGCGTCGACGATCCGTCGTCGCTCGAACCGGGGATGGACATCTACACGAAGAGCGCGCTCCCGTGGGACGGGGCTCCCAGGGAGGGCACCTCGTTCCCGCAGATGCCGACCTGAGGGGAGCCACGTCGTACGTCGAGGCTCAGCCGCATTGCCACTGTCGGCGGCTGCGAGAGTTCCGCAAGAACCAGGCACGCTACAAGGATGAGGTAAGACAGTGATGGCGACAACAGCGAAGAATAGCATCGCTATAGACCGGCCTGATTTTCAGATCCGACCAGGGAAGCTTTATATCAACGGAAGTTGGAAAGAGGCACGGGACGGCAAGACTCGCTCCACAATCAATCCTTGCACGGAAGCGGAGATCACACAAATCGCGCAAGCGACAGTAGCCGACGTCGACGAGGCCATTCAGTCGGCTCGTAAAGCATTCGATAGCGGTCCCTGGCCCCGCCTGCAGCCCCACGAGCGCGCGCGGATTATGTTTAAGATCGCCGAATTGATCGATAAGAACGCCGACGAACTGGCGTATCGCGAAGTCATCGACATGGGAATGTTGTGGCGCGACGCGCGCGATTTTTGTGCGCCCTTCGTCGCCGAGTGCTTTCGCTACTACGGCGGATGGTGCACGAAGATGAGCGGCGCAGTTCCCATCGCCGAACCGGGGCGAATCGCGTTCACCATTCGCGAGCCGCTGGGCGTGGTCGCGGCCATCACTCCGTTCAACGTCCCGATGGTGCTGTCTACCTTCAAACTCGCTCCGGCTCTCGCGTGCGGGAATACGATCATTCATAAGCCCGCCAGCATCACGCCACTTACGGCAATCAAGATGGCCGAGATCTTTGAAGAGGCAGAACTTCCAAAGGGGGTGTTTAATCTGATCACGGGGCCGGGCGGCGTCGTTGGACAACAGCTCGTCACCTCGCCGATGGTGGACAAGATCGGAGTTACAGGCTCGACAGCCGTTGGAAAGCAGATCATCAAGGACGCGGCGGACACCCTTAAACACGTGACCGCCGAACTCGGGGGGAAGTCTCCGGACATCGTTTTTGCGGACGCCGATCTCGACCTGGCCATCGAGGCTGCGGCTCAGGGCGCTTTCGGCAACAAAGGAGAGCAATGTTTCGGCGGGACCCGCCTCCTGGTCGAGAAAAGCATCCACGATGAAGTGGTGGAACGGCTCAAGGCCAAGATCGCAGACATGCGCGTAGGGGACCCGTTCGATCCGGAGACCGCCATTGGTCCTGTGGCGGATAAAAGCGAGTATGACAAGGTATTGGGCTACATCAAGATCGGCCGCGAACAGGACCATGTGCGTGTCGTCTCTGGCGGGAAGCGCTCGGCCCATCAAAACGGTAAGGGATACTTCGTCGACCCTACGCTGATGGTCCACGCAAACAACGCGATGCGGGTTGCGCAGGAGGAAATCTTCGGCCCCGTGTTGACCGTGATTCCGTTCTCCACGTTCGACGAGGCAATCAAGATTGCCAACGACATCCCCTACGGATTGGCAGCCGGTGTCCACACTCGGGATATGAAAAAGGCCCTAGCGGCGACGCGGGCGATCCAGGCCGGGGTAGTTTGGATCAACACCTACGGGCAGTTTGATTTCAGGATGCCGTTCGGCGGCGTCAAGGAATCGGGGATCGGGCGCGAACTTGGGCCGGATGTTCTAGATCATTACATGCAGACGAAGGCCGTATGGCTTTACGCGGTCTGAACTGGCGACGGTGCATCGCGCCTGAGTGAAAGCTACTCGGAATACAAATCCAAATTGAATTAGGAGGGAGCTATGGAGAGTCTGAAAGACAAAGTGATCCTCATTACTGGTGCGTCCAAGGGCATGGGAGCCGCTATCGCCAAAAAGTTGGCGAGCGAGGGAGCGAAGATTGTCGTGAATTACAGTGGGGACAAAGAGGGCGCCGACGTAGTGGTTAATGCAATCAGCGCGGCCGGCGGAACGGCCGTAGCGATACAAACCAACGTGGCGGACCGCAAGCAGCTCAAGAGCTTGTTTCAAGCCGTCCTGAGCAACTATGGAAAGCTTGATGTCTTGGTGAATAACGCAGGCGTCTACCAATTTCGGCCGCTCGCGGAGATCGATGAGACTGATTTCGACAAGCAGTTCAGTATCAACGTCAAGGGGCTGCTGTTTGCTTGCCAGGAGGCCGCGAGTGCCTTCGGCGACCATGGCGGATCGATCATCAATATCGGCAGTCTTTCTTCGCGTCACCTTGGGGCCTCTACAACGGTATACAGCGCGACAAAGGCCTCCGTCGAAGCGATCACGAAGAGTCTGGCTGTGGAATTGGCCCCACGGAAAATCCTCGTCAACTGCGTGTTGCCGGGTGCCACTGAAACCGAAGGTCTCAATCTGCATCTGGCTGGGGCGAAGGATTACCTGACGACGCTTATTCCTCTTGGAAGGCTCGGGCACCCTGAAGAGATTGCAAACGTCGTGGCGTTCCTTGCTTCCGACGAGGCCTCGTGGATGACAGGGGAACTCGTCGGCGTCGGTGGTGGGATGGGCCTGTAGGTCAGAGGAATCTGATGAACTCGAAGATCGTACGCGTGAACGGGCTGGAGTTTCCGGTCGTAGACGTTGGCACCGGCCCTCCTGTGCTTTTTCTCCACGGCTTCCCCGACTCGCGGCACTTGTGGCGTCACCAGGTCGATCCGCTTGTCAATGCCGGTTTCCGAGTGATTGCTCCGGATCTTCGTGGCTACGGAGATGCGCCCCGGCCGCCAGATGCAGCCGACTACAGAGTATCCGTCATAATGGGCGACGTACTCGGTCTGCTGGATGCCTTGAACCTACCCATAGTTCGCCTCGCAGGACATGACTGGGGAGCCGCAGTGGCGTGGAATCTGGCCGCGTACCATCCATCGCGGGTCGAACGTCTTGCGGCACTGTCGGTCGGTGCGCCGGGAAACTCCGGCCGCGATTCTATCGAGCAGCGAGAGAAATCCTGGCACATGCTGTTCTTCCAATTTGAAGAAGTCGCCGAGGCCTGGCTGCGCAAAGACGACTGGAAGCTACTTCGGGAATTTGTGCGCAACCAAGGCGACATCGTCAGATCGATCCGGGACCTATCGCGCCCCGGCGCATTGACGGCAGCCCTGAACTATTACCGTGCGAACCTGAAGCCGCAGCTGCCCGATCGGCCCGCGCCGGTGTTTCCGAGCGTGACCTGCCCGGTTCTCGGGATTTGGAGTGACGGCGATCGTTACTTGACGGAGGCTCAGATGCGCAAGTCTGACGAGAAAGTCGCGGGGACTTGGCGCTACGAGAAGATCTCTGGCGCGGGTCACTGGATGATGCTTGAGAAACCCGACGAACTGAATCGCCTCCTGCTAAACTTTCTCAAGGACACGACGTTGCAACGCTGAGCACTCACCTAGTGCCACGTTAGCGAAGACATAGATCACGATCAAACGGTGACTTATTATGCCCACGGCGCAAACACTAGAACGATTCATCGCTCGTGTTGAACAGAATGCACATGCGGAGGCGATTGAAGAATTCTACACGGCGGATTCGTCAATGCAGGAAAACCAGTCCACGCCGCGCGTGGGACGAGACGCCAACGTGGAACCTAGAAGGTCTGAGTCGAATCAAACGAGAACTGCTGGCGAGGGGCGGACGCCGTGGATTCACCTAAATCTGTTGTCCAGCATCTGGCTGCTAGTCTATACAAAGATTGGAGAGAACCATGGGCAACGACTTGCATGATTTTGAACAATTCATGAAGCAGCGCGAGGACGCTTCTAAAGCTTTTGTGAACGGTGACATTGGCCCGCTCGACCGCATTGCGACTCGCGTTTCGCCCGCGACTCTTTTTGGTCCAAATGGAGACTGCATCGCAGGCGCAGACAAAGTGAACGCGGCAAACGAGAGCGGTGCCAAGCTCTTTACATCCGGCAGCGACACTAGCTTCGAGATATTTCAAATGGCGGCGAAGGATGGCATCGCCTTCTGGACCGGCATTCAGCGGGCGACTCTTCGAATGCACGGGAAGGCGAACGCCATACAAATGGACCTGCGGATAACAGAAGTTTTTCGACGTGAAGGCAATGAGTGGAAATTGGTGCATCGTCACGCCGACCATCTGAAGTCACAATCCGGCCCAAAATAGCGAAGACCCGGATCATGATCAAACGGAGACGTGTTATGCCCATGGCGCAAACACTCGAACGATTCATCGCTCGTGTTGAACAGAACGCACATGCGGAGGCGATCGAAGAATTCTACACGGCGGATTCTTCAATGCAGGAAAATCAGTCCGCGCCGCGTGTGGGACGAGATGCTAACGTAGCGAACGAGCGCAAGTTCCTTGCAGGAGCAAAATCATTGACGTCCAAGTGCGTCCGTCCAATATTCGTGAACGGCGACAAAGTCGTAATTCGATGGGTATTCCGCTTTGACTGGCAAGATGACACGACAACTCAGATGGAGGAATTCGCATACCAACGCTGGGAAGGAGAGCGCATTGCCGAAGAAACCTTCTTCTATGATCCAGCGCAGCTCGTACCCAAGAAATTAAATACGTAAAAGTCACATTATTATACGCGGACCGGGCTGCGGGACACTCGGCCGCGCTTCGGACGGTCGAGGATGTGCATGTTCGCCTCCGCCCAGTCGCAGATTGACTGGAGTGGAGGAAGCAGACCCTCGCCGGCTTGGGTGAGCGAATACTCGACCGCAGGGGGAATGGTCGCGTGGACCTTTCGCGTAATTAAACCGGCAGCTTCCAAGTTCTTCAACGTCTGGGTCAGCATCTTCTGCGAAATGCCCTCAATCGCGCGATGAAGCTGTTTGAACCGAAGCGTTTGGCCATCAAGGGCATGGATTATGAGTACAGCCCACTTATCGGCGATGAGGTCAAGCACGCGCCGTGATGGACAATGCAACGCTAAAACAGTAGGCGCATCCTTTGTGCCGAGCATGCCCCTGCACTCCCCACGTGTAAGTAGCAGTGTAAAGTAAACCGCAATTGTGTCTCAAGCGGTATTTGCCGACGTCACGGGCTGGGGCTTTGGAGGCTCCTACGGCGACGCGCAGACATCCTTCCGGCGCGACACGGCGCGTGCCGCATGGCGCTCCTCGCTTCTACGCCGAGCTCAAGCGCCGTGCGAGCCTGGAGCCTTGGTGTCGGCGAGCCAAGCCTGCCAATCCTTGATCGAACCGTTGAAGGCATTGCGATCGACGTAGCCGCGAATGCCGGCGACATGCCCCTCGGCGGTATGCTGCCAGAAATGCCAGCGGCGATTGCCATATTTGACCGCCGGATAGTATTTCACGCTGCGGACCCAGATCGGGTAATCGGAGAATTCCCCTTGCATCACGTCGCGATGGAAATCGATCGAGGTGTAGATTACCGGCTTTTTCCCGTAGGCGCGTTCCATCGCGGCAAGGATGATTTTCATCTGCGCGATGGCGACATCGCGCGGCACGCGTTTTGCGCAGGTCTTCGAGTGGCCGTTCCATTCGACATCGAGCACCGGCGGTAAGGCGTCCGGGTCATTCGGGACATGCGCCGTGAACCAGGCCGCTTGCTCCTGCATCGGCCTGCACCAATAGGCGAAATGATACGCGCCGCGCGGCACGCCCGCGGCTTTCGCGGCAGCCCAATTCTGAGCGAATTTCTCGTCGGCGCGGTCGCCGCCCTCGGTCGCCTTGATCCAGGCGAAACGAACGCCCGCGGCGCGCACGCTATTCCAATCGATATCGCCCTGATATTTGGAGACGTCGATGCCGCTAACCTCGTAATCCGACGGGCTCGGGAAGAGATCGGAGCCGGTGACGCCGCCCGCGCAGCCGCCGGCAAGCAGCGCGAGGCCGAGCCCGAAAAACGAGCCGAGAGGGAAAAAGCTTTGCGGAAAACATTGCATCGACGTGCGAGCCAAATACCAACATGCTCAAATTATTCCATAATCCGTAATATGTCGTTAAAAAGTCAAAAAGACGGCCGTCCTGCAATCCAACGTTCATTTTGGTTAACTTGACGGAATCCTCGGAATTTTCGAATAAATTTCCTACGACTCTTCGAACCGGCGGCAGCGAACGCCGCTCGCCGTTGTTGCTGTCATCTATTTTTCATGTGTCTCGACGAGCGTAAAAAGCCGCGGCGGTTTTCCCCGGCCCCGGCACGGAGTCCGCCTTTCCGCCTATCCGTCGCCGCCAAACTCATCCGCAAGCCTGTCGTGAAAGGCCGCCATGCTCTCCCGATTCGTCGCCTTCACCTCGCTTGGCCGCAAGGCGCTTCCTAACCAATACGATCTGTTTGCTTTTGTCCTGATCCTGGCCGTCTTCATCGCGATCACTCATGCTTCGCGCGGGTTGACCCTGCCGCTGACGGCGCCCGAATCGACGGTCGTTTCGCTCGACTATAAGCTCTTGCCCTATTATGCCTTGCGCACGACCTTACGCATGTTCGCCGCGATCGCTGCCTCGCTTATTTTCACTTTCATCTACGCGACGCTTGCCGCCAAAAGCCGGCGCGCCGGGCTCGTCCTCATTCCATTGCTCGACGTCCTGCAATCGGTGCCGATCCTTGGCTTTCTGTCTTTCACTGTGACGTTTTTTCTTGGGCTTTTTCCCGGCTCGATCCTGGGCGCCGAATGCGCGGCGGTCTTCGCGATATTCACGTCGCAGGCCTGGAACATGGCCTTTTCCTTTTATCAGTCGCTCCTCGGCGTCCCGCGTGACCTAAGCGAGGTTGCGCGTGGTTTTGGGCTTTCTCGGTGGCAGCGGTTCTGGCAACTGGAAACGCCGTTCGCGATGCCCGGGCTTATCTGGAACATGATGATGTCGATGTCGGGAGGCTGGTTTTTCGTCGTCGCATCCGAAGCGATTTCGGTTGGCGACACCACCGTCAAATTGCCCGGGATCGGCTCCTATCTCGCCCTCGCCATCGACGAAAAGCGCATCGATGCGGTGTTCGCGGCCATCGTCGCCATGCTGGCCGTGATCCTTGCCTATGACCAATTGCTGTTCCGGCCGCTGGTCGCCTTCGCGGCGCGATTTCGAGTCGAGCTTTCGGCCGGTCAAACGCGGGAAAAGTCCTTCGTGGCGCAAGTCTTCGCAAGGACACATTGGATACGCGCATCGATGCGTGCTCCGGCCCAACTGTTGCGTGCCATAGCGCTTCTTCGTATGGAACTTCCAGTTCGCGCTTCTCCCACGGTGCCTCCAAGCCCCGCGCTGAGTCGCGCGATCGACTTACTGTGGCTGGCTTGCATCGGTCTCGGCACGGTTTGGGCTGGTTGGCTCATCGTCGATTACGTGCGCCAGGAGCTCAGCTGGAGCGATTTCTGGCAAAGCGTGGTCTATGCTCTATTCACCATGGTGCGCGTGGTCCTGCTCATGGCGCTGGCGACCTTGGTCTGGGTGCCGGCCGGAATCTGGATCGGTTTACGGCCGGCGGTCGCCGAGAAAGTGCAGCCTCTGGCGCAATTCCTAGCGGCATTTCCGGCGAATGTTATTTTCCCCGTCGCCGTCGTTCTTATTCTGAAGTTTTCCCTAAACCCTGACATCTGGCTTAGCTTTCTGATCATCTTCGGCACGCAATGGTACATTCTTTTCAATGTGATTGCCGGCGCTGCCGCGTTTCCGAACGATCTCAAGGAAGCAGTAGCGAATTTTCGCATTCGCGGCTGGGACTGGTGGAAGAACGTTATCATCCCCGCTATTTTCCCCTATTACGTGACTGGCGCGCTGACCGCCTCGGGCGGGTCCTGGAACGCGGCGATCGTCGCCGAATATGTGAAATGGGGCAACGACACGGTGTCGGCGCATGGGATCGGCGCCTACATCGCCAAGGCGACCGCGGATGGCGATTATCCCAAAATCGTGCTCGGCGTCGCGGTAATGTCGATATTCGTCATTATATTCAATCGGCTACTTTGGCGACCGCTTTATGGGCTCGCCGAAACGCGCTTGCGGCTCGATTGAGGTGCTTTCATGCAAGACAACAATGCGCGGAGTCCCTTTGCAAGCAAGAAGCCCTTGCTTGAAGTTAGGAACATCTCGCAACGCTACCAGACCGGAGCGGGCGAGCCAGGCCCGGCGGTCCTCGACGATGTTTCGCTCGATCTGAGAGCGGACGAAATCGTTGGCTTGCTCGGCCGGTCCGGCTGCGGCAAATCCTCGCTCCTGCGGATCGTGTCCGGGCTGGTTTATCCTGCCGGCGGCGAGGTGCGCTACCTTGGCCAGAAGGTAGCCGGTCCGGTCGATGGCGTCGCAATGGTGTTTCAGAGTTTTGCGCTGTTTCCATGGCTGACCGTGCTCGCCAATGTCGAGCTCGGCCTCAGGGCAAAGCAGATTGCCAGGGACGAAGCGCGCCGGCGCGCGTTGAAAGCGATCGATCTCATCGGGCTCGACGGTTTCGAGTCCGCCTTCCCGAAGGAGCTTTCCGGCGGTATGCGCCAGCGGGTTGGCTTTGCGAGGGCGCTCGTCGTCCACCCCAATATTCTCTTGATGGACGAGCCGTTTTCGGCGCTCGACGTGCTTACCGCAGAGACCCTGCGCACCGACCTTCTCGATCTCTGGGTCGAGGGACGCATGCCAATCAAAAGCATCCTCATGGTCACTCACAATATTGAGGAGGCGGTGCTGATGTGCGACCGAATCATCGTGCTGTCGAGCAACCCCGGCCGGATCGGCGCCGAAATTCAGGTCAGGCTGCAGCATCCGCGCGACCGGCTCGCTCCCGAGTTCCGCCAATTGGTGGACAAGATCTACGCGCTCATGACCATGCGGCCGGAACCGGTCGCGCCGGGCCGCGAGGGGGCGTTCCCTGGTCTCGGCTTTGGCATGGCGCTACCGCGCGTTTCGACCAATACGCTCGCCGGCATGATCGAGGAAATTGCCGCCGAACCCTATTTGGGCCGCGCCGATCTTCCGGCGCTCGCCGACACTCTGCAGATGGAAGTCGACGAACTTTTCCCGGTGGCCGAAACTTTGCAATTGCTGCGCTTCGCCGAGATCGAGGAAGGCGACATCAAACTCACCGCCGCCGGACAACGCTTCGCCGAGGCGGATGTCGATGTGCGCAAAAAGCTCTTCGGCGATCATCTTCTGACCTATTTGCCGCTTGCCGCGCGGATTAAACTGGTCCTCGACGAGCGGCCCAGCCATACCGCCCGCGCGGTCCGCTTCTTGGAAGAGCTCGAAGATTACATGTCCGAGGACTATGCCGAGCGCACCTTAAAAAGCGTGGTGAACTGGGGCCGCTACGGCGAACTCTTTGCCTATGACGAGACATCGGATACGTTCAGCCTGGAGAACCCCCAATAGGGCCGCATCGGAGATTTTCATGCTATCGCGCCGTAGTTTTCTTGCCGGGACTATTGCCGCTGGGGCGGCAGCGCGGGTGCGCGCGCAGGGCGCCGCGCCAACGGTGCTGCGCATTGAGCGCCGCGACATCGAGGTGAACGGCAAGTACGCTTCCGTATTTTGCATCCGCCAGTCCGACGGTACCTTTGGGATCACCACCGATGCCGGTAAGCCGTTTCGTGTCCGGGTCGAAAACCATATCGACGAGCCGAGCCTGATTCACTGGCATGGCCTCACGCCGCCCTGGCGGCAAGACGGCGTCCCGGACGTCTCGGGACCCCCGATTCCAGCAGGAGGCAGCGGCGATTACGATTTCCCTCTGCGCCGTGGCGGCACCTATTGGATGCATTCGCATTATGGATTTCAAGAGCAGCGTTTGCTTTCGGCGCCGCTGATCATCAGGGATGGCAGCGAGAAATCGGACCAGCAGGAGGTCGTTGTCATTTTAGCCGACTTCAGCTTCACTCCGCCGGAAGAGATCCTTGCGCAGCTCCAGTCGCGCCAAACCCATGAGCCGCGTGGCATGGATATGCGCGGCACCAAGATGCCGGCAATGGAAAGCGGGCCGGATCTGAACGATGTTCGGTACGACGCTTTTCTCGCCAATAGCCGCACCCTCGCCGATCCGGAGGTGGTAAAGGTCGAACCTGGCGGCCGCGTGCGATTGCGTATCATCAACGGCTCTTCGATGAGCGCTTACCACATCGATCTCGGCGCGCTCGAGGGCGATCTCATCGCCGTGGACGGGATCCCTGTCCAACCGGTTCGCGGCCGCAACTTCCCCATCACCGTCGCGCAGCGGCTGGACATCGAGCTCACCATTCCCGAAATTGCGGCAGCCTATCCGGTGCTTGCCGTGCTGGAAGGCGAGCGCAGGCAGACTGGCATCGTGCTCCTTGCCGGGAGGGGACAAGTTTCCCGAATTTCCGGCATGGCAGACGCGGCGTCGCCGCCGCTCACGCTCGATCTTGAGCGTTCGCTAAGATCCGTCGAGCCTTTGGCGGACCGCAAGGCGGAACGGACGCACGTGTTGAATTTAACCGGATCGATGCAAGGCTACCAATGGTCCATCAACAATGTGGTTTGGACCAAGGATGTCCCGCCTCTAACGGTCGCGGAAGGTGAGAGAGTTGAGCTTGTGCTCACTAATCAAACGATGATGCCGCATCCCATGCATCTGCATGGCCATTCCTTCCAAGTTGTCGCGATCGACGGCAGTCGCTTTGCCGGCGCCGTGCGCGACACGGTGCTGGTGCCTCCGAAAACGACCGTGACGGTGGCTTTCGACGCCGACAATCCGGGATGGTGGCCTTTTCATTGCCACCTTTTGTACCATCAGCACGCGGGCATGTTTCAAACCTTGCGCTACGGCTGAACGCCCCGCTCCTGGGCCAGCGGCGCTCCGCCCTTGCGCCGGAACGGCCAATCACGCTAAAAATGCGGGCGCGTAGGAGTGTAGCTCAATTGGTTAGAGCACCGGTCTCCAAAACCGGGGGTTGGGGGTTCGAGTCCCTCCTCTCCTG
>JBOGNA010000084.1:0-8721 GCA_050746925.1 Candidatus Acidiferrales bacterium | reverse complement strand
GATCGATGCCAAGATGCTTGGCCGTTTCGATTACCTTCGCCTGAAAAAAAAGATCATCGATGAGCGCCACCACGTCCGCCATTGCGTCTAAGCCTCGTTGTTCTTCGATTAGGTCGTGTTAAAACTTCGCGTTCCGGTTTACCATGTGCGGGAGTCCGGCACAAGCGGCCGAGCGCGATTCGAGCCGCGGGCGGGCTGCTGAGTTTCTACTTTCCGGCTTCCGTTGCGGTATAAAATGCGGGCGGCAAGATTTTGATCGCCGGGGGGAGATTCATGGCGGGTACACCGAATCCAGACGCGCTGCCGGGGCTAGCCGTTCTCGAGCAGACGCCGATCATCATCGAAAAGATTATTTGGGCCGCTAGCGACGAGCAGATGCAGTGGAAGCCGTCGATGGAACGCTGGTCGATCAGCGAAGTGCTGGCGCATCTGGCGGATGTGGAGGTGACTGGATTCCGCGATCGCATTCAGAAAATGATCGTCGAGAATAATCCAACACTGGAAGATTACGACCAGAACGCCATGTACAAAGCGGGCAAATACGCCGGCAAGGCTCGCGAACACTTGAAGCAATTCTGCCACGAACGGGATCGAACTCTTTCCTGGCTGCGGTACGTGCCGCTTGCGGCCGTGGCGCGGACGGGCGAGCAAGCGGGGGCGGGAAAAGTGTCGGTGGGGCACTTCATGAACGAATGGGCGTGCCACGATCTGGGCCATATCCGGCAGATTGCAGAACTCTATCGGGCGCGTGCGTTCTATCCGTCGATCGGGCCGCTGCAGCGCAACTACAATTTGAAGCCTTGAGGAAGGAGAGCCGGCAAAGCGACCGGCGAAAATGGAAACGATAGCCCGGCGCGTGCTTTCACTCTACGACCAACTCGACCGCGACTCGCTCGATCTGCACACGATGTTCGAGTTTGTCGGCGGCAACGATCCGAAGCAGCGCGAGGACGTCCTCGACGCCGTCTCTCAGCTTGTGAAAGACGGGCTGCTGCGCGAAGGCGAAAGCGATTTCTACGCGCGGACGGAAGAAGGGCGGCTCGCGATCGCGGATCCGCGCGAGATTACGCTGTACACGCGCGAGGGGTGCCACCTGTGCGAGGAAGCTCGCATTGCGATCACTCCACTGCTCGGGCAGTTCGGCGCGACATTGCGTGAAGTGGATATTGACGATGATCCGGTACTCCACGACCGATATACGAACGACGTGCCGGTGATTTTTCTCGGCGCACAGATGGTGGCGCAACATCGGGTGGATGTAGCTCGGCTGCGGGGACGGCTCGAACGGGTCAAGAAGTAGGTTTCGTCTCCTCGACTTTCATTTCAGGGATGTCTCGCATACGAAATTTGGAATTCGCCTAATTCTTCCTGAGAATTTCTTCCACGCCGCAAAACCTTTTCGCACTTCGAGAATCAAACGTGAGACAGGCAGTCCGCAAACTTTTGATTCGAGGACAAGCGATGAAGGTCACGGGAAGGCTCACGAGGTATCGAAGCGTTGTGCTGGAAATGCTACGCGCGGCGGAAAGCCATCCAACGGCGGCGGAGGTTTTTCGAATCGTGCGGCGCCGCCGCCCGGGAGTTGCGTACGCGACGATCTACAACTCGCTCAACTGGCTCGAACGGAAGGGCCTGATCGCGCGAATGGATTTCGCGGATGAAGCGGCGCGTTACGATCCGATTGTCGAGCGCCACGATCATCTGATTTGCAATCACTGCGGGGCGCTGAAGGATGTGACGGTGAAGCTGCCCGCGAAAATCATGGTTCGCGCGGCGCGGTTCGAAGGCTTTCGAGTGGAGCGCTACCGCACGGAGCTATACGGCTTGTGCGGAAGATGTCTGCGTGGAAGCGCCGCGAAACCGCGCAACGGGCAGATGCAGGGGCGGGTAACAGCGGAGGCATGATCGGGAGCGTTACGCGGGCAGTTGCTGAGAAAGTGCTGCCGGTCGCTCGATCTAGTGCTCGACTTCTTCGTGCGCGCCAACCGTTTCGTCGGGAACATCGCCGGGACGGCCCTTGACGCGGTCATAGACGCTAAAGTGGCAGGTTGAGCCGATCGCTTCGTTGTAGTACGTCGGAACTCCCAGCGCGGTGCGAAGCTCTTCGTTGAATTTGCGTAGGTTCGCGAGTTGTTTGACCAGCACCGGGAACTTCTTTCCTTCGTTCGACAGCAGAAATTTCTGATAGCCCGCGTCCCATAGCCGCGTGAACTGCCCGCACATCATGATGCAGGGAATCACGGTCATCTGGTAGCGGCCTTCTGGCGTTTTGCGAAGTTCCGCGCCGCAGTCGTACTTCTCAATCCGGACCACGCCGCCCGAGCTGCGCACCAGGAACGCTTTCGACGAAAGCGATTCCACCTGCGCCTGGTCGAAGAGATTGTTGACGTACCACATATCCATCCAGCATAAGAACTTCACCGCTCTCGTGTAAAGGCAAATATGTGATTCGGCCCTGGGGCATGACGCATCCAACAGCCGGTATGGGACGCGACTGCTCGGATTCGGTACATTCGGTTGCTCGAGATAGACGAAGCTTGCAAAGCGGGTTGCCAGCGTCGCCTGTCGTCTGCTATGGGAATCTGCTAAACTCCACCGAATTAATCGGCTACGGACGGTGTCCGCAAAGGCGTCATCGTTTCCACCGGATTTCAGGCTTCAAACAGCAGATCCCGAAAGCGGAGAAATCGTGAGGGCGGCGAACAAAGCGGCAGCAACGCGGTCAACATCGCCCGCCACATCTGCCACCTCACCCGCTGGCGCGCCGCTGGGGGAGCAGCTACTCGATCAAATCGGGCATACGCCGCTGCTTCGGCTGGACCGAATTGCGGCCGAATTTGGGCCGGCGGTTCAGATCCTCGCAAAGGCGGAGTGGTTTAATCCGGGCGGCTCGGTGAAGGATCGCGCGGCGTATTCGATGATTCGCGAGGGCGAGCGAACGGGCGACCTGCGCCGCGGCAAAATCGTCCTGGACGCGACGAGCGGCAACACCGGAATCGCATACGCCATGGTCGGCGCGGCGAAGGGCTACAAGGTGAAGCTGTGCCTGCCGTCGAGCGCTTCGCCGGAACGAATCAAGATCTTGCAGGCGTATGGCGTAGAACTCGTGATGACGCCGGGCGATGAAGGCACGGACGGAGCCATTCGCCGAGTGCGCGAAATTTATAAGGCCGAGCCGGAGAAATACTTCTATCCCGATCAGTACAGTAACGCCGCTAATCCAGCCGCGCACTACAGGGGCACGGCGCCCGAGATCTGGGAACAGACGCACGGCGAGATCACGCATTTCGTCGCGGGGCTGGGGACGAGCGGCACGTTCGTCGGCACCACGCGCCGGTTGAAGGAATTCAATCCGAAGATCCGCTGCATTAGCATGCAGCCCGATTCCGGATTTCACGGCCTCGAAGGATTGAAACACATGGCCACGGCCATCGTTCCCAGCATTTACGATTCGAAGCTCGCGGACGAAGACCTGGCCGTGCAGACCGAGGATGCGCAGCGGATGGTGAAGCGGCTGGCGCGCGTAGAGGGAATCCTGGCAGGGGTCAGCTCGGGCGGTGCGCTGTGCGCCTGTTTTGACGTGGCGAGGCGATTGCCGCCGGGCGAGCGAGCGGTGATCGTCACGGTATTCCCGGATTCGGGCGAGAAATATCTGAGCGAGCGATTTTGGAGCGAAGACTGAGCCTGCGATGAGCCTTGCGCCAGTGAAAATTCGAGAGGAGCTCCTGCGGCGGATTCACGCCCACGGCGCGGAAACCTATCCGCACGAATGTTGCGGCGCTTTACTGGGCTCGGATGGTGATGCGGGACGCGAAGTGCTCGACCTGCTGCCGCTCGCAAACCGCCGCGACGATTCGCCGCGAAATCGTTTCGAGGTGACTGCTGACGACGTCCGGCTAGCCGACAAAACGGCGCGCGAAAAACATCTGGACCTCATCGGCTGGTATCATTCGCACCCCGATGCGCCGGCGCGTCCTAGCGAGTACGACCGCGAGCACGCCTGGCCCTGGTACAGCTACGTCATTGTGAGCGTGCAAAAGGGCGAGCCGCGCGACACCACTTCGTGGCGGCTGCAGGACGACCGCTCGGCGTACGATGCCGAGGCGATTGAATCGGGGGCGCGCTCGGCGTCATCTTAACTGGTGGCAGGTGAGCGAGGAGGGTTTTCGCATGGCAGTGAAGGTGATGATTCCTACGCCGTTACGCCCGTACGCGGGAAAGCAGGAGAGCGTCGAAATACAGGCGGCGACGGTGGCGGAAGCGCTCACGGCGCTGACGACGAAGTTCAGCGACCTGAAGAAGCATTTGTACGCGGATGACGGCCGGCTGCGCAGCTTCGTGAACGTGTACGTGAACGACGAAGACATTCGCTACCTGCAGAAGGATCAGACGAGCCTGAAGGCGGGGGACACGGTCAGTATCGTTCCCTCGATTGCGGGCGGCGCGCGATAAATAAGCCGGCCACGGAGAAATTGTGATGGCATCGAAAATCGGAATTTCAACAGCAACGTCAGCGACGAGCAACCAACCCGCCGTGACACTTTCGAAAGAAGAAGTGTTGCGCTATAGCCGCCACCTGATCATGCCCGAGGTCGGCATGGAAGGTCAGTTGAAGCTCAAGGCGGCCAAGGTGCTTTGCATCGGCACCGGCGGACTCGGCGCGCCACTGGGGCAATATCTTGCGGCTGCGGGAGTGGGCCGGATCGGGCTTGTCGATTTCGATAAAGTGGATTTGACGAACTTGCAGCGCCAGATTCTCTTCAGTACCGGAGATGTGGGCCGTCCGAAGATCGAAGCGGCGGCGGAGCGGCTGCGCGGACTGAATCCCGACATTCAGATCGACACTTTCGAAACAGCTCTTTCGAGCGCGAATGCCCTGGAGATTTTGAAGGACTACGACATCATCGTCGATGGCACGGATAATTTTCCCACGCGGTATCTAGTGAACGACGCTTGCGTGCTGCTCGGCAAACCGAATGTGTACGGCTCGATTTTCCGGTTTGAGGGGCAAGCGAGTATTTTTGGCGCTCCGGGCGGCCCGTGCTACCGCTGCCTGTATCCGGAACCGCCTCCGCCCGGGCTCGTGCCGTCTTGCGCGGAAGGCGGAGTGCTCGGCGTGCTGCCGGGAATCGTGGGATCGATTCAGGCGGCTGAAACGCTGAAGCTGATTATCGGCAAAGGTGAGCCGTTGATTGGACGGCTGCTGCTGTTCGATGCGCTCGCGATGCGATTCCGCGAATTGAAACTGCGCAAAAATCCGGAATGCCCCGTTTGCGGAGCGCATCCGACCGTGACGAAGCTGATCGACTACGCCGAGTTCTGCGGCGTGCGAGGAGAAGAAGCCCCAGCGGCGCAATCCACGGTGCCGGAAATCACACCGCGCGAATTGAAGGAGCGGCTCGATCGCGGTGACGATCTATACATTCTGGACGTCCGCGAGCCGCACGAATATCAAATCTGTAATCTTGGCGGACACTTGATCCCACTCGGCGATCTTCCCCGGCGCGTGAGCGAGCTTGATAGTTCGCGTGAAATCGTGGCGCACTGCCGAACGGGGAAACGCTCTACCGAAGCGGCAGAATTTTTACGCCAGGCGGGGTTCCGCAAGGTTTTGAACCTGAAGGGTGGTATCCTCGCGTGGGCGGACGACGTGGATCCTTCGATGCCCAAGTACTGACGGCGAGTCCGCGCTTCGAAATTGATCTTCCCGACGAGAGGGAGAAAACGATGGCTCAGGTGAAAATCACGGTGCGGCCCAACGGCCCCTATCGCGTGGAAGCTCCGGAAGGTTCGGTCGAACTGGTCGATGCCGCGGGCAATAAATTCGATATCGCTGGCAAGCCTGCATTCTCGCTGTGCCGTTGCGGCGGCAGCATGAACAAACCATTCTGTGACGGACAGCACTCGAAGATCGGTTTTATCGGCGCGGAAGCCGCCGTGAAAAAGGCGGAAGAAGGTCAGCCTCCCCAGTCCTAGGGCCCGTTCGGCTCCCGCCCGCGCCCAGGTGGGTACTGGGTAAACCAAGGTATGGGCTGTAACCTTTCTACTCGCCCCGCATGCTGCTCGAGATGAATCCACGACTCATTGCGCCTCCTTACAAGTACTTAACATTCCTTTCTTCAATAGTTTAGATAGTACTAAAACCATATTCCAGAACGGTACAGAAGTTGCTGCCTAAGTAGTGGGCAGGTGTGGGGCGACTTGGGGGATTTGTGGCTGTACCGGGCAAGATTTGGGGCGCCATCCATCGATTTCGGCTCGTCCTTCTCTGGGCGATCGCAGCGACGGGCTTCCTCATTTTCGTTTGGATTCTTCGCAATTCGGCCTACATGGCCGATCCTCTGCTTGATACGTACTTGGAGATGTCTGGGAGTCTGATCGCTTTCACGTTCGCCGCAAACGCGCTCGTCCGATTTCGGGGAACTCACGATCGCATTTCACTCATTCTGGCTTTCGGATTCGTCCTGGCGGGGCTGATCGAAGCCGGCACGAGCATGACTTTCTATCGCGGCATGCTGATTTCGCGATACGAAGGAACACACATCTCGCTGGGCTGGCTCGCGGGCCGGACACTGCTCGGATTGCTTCTGCTCGCGGCGCTGGCTGTCGAGCGGAGAATTCCCGTGGCGCGCGACCCGGCGAAGGAAATGGCGGGCGCGACGTTGATCGTTGGCGCGGTGGCATATCTCACCAGCGTGTTCTATTTCATGTTGCCGAACGCGCCAGTGATGCATCCGGGCTGGATGGTGCCGCGGCCGTGGGATTTGGCGCCTGCCGCAATCTACGTGATCGCTACGGTGGGATATGGGCTGCGCTTGCGCCGGGCGGATGCCGCACTCGACCGCGCGCTCTTTGTCGCGGCGCTGTTGAACGTGGTGTGCCACGTCACGATCAGCCAATCGCAACGGGTTCTGGACGCGCCGTTCACGCTTGCACACGTGCTGATGGTGACGAGCTACGTCGTCGTGCTGGGCGGAACGCTGCTCGACAACGCACAGCTTTTCGACCAGGTAAGCCGCATGGCCGCTTCGGATTCGCTCACTGGGCTGGCCAACCACCGGAGGCTTCTGGAAGTACTGGAAAGCGAAATTCAGCGCTCGCGGCGGACGGGACGGAGTTTCGGCGTGCTCCTTTTCGATCTCGACGGCCTGAAAAAGATCAACGACAAGTTCGGGCACTTGACGGGAAGCCGCGCCATCAAGCGGCTGGGCGTGGCGCTGCGCAGCAGCAGCCGTTCAATTGATACTCCTGCACGGTATGGCGGCGACGAGTTCGCGCTGATTCTTCCGGAATCGAGCGAGCAGGATGCCAAGCAGGCGGCTCAGCGGATTTGCGACGCGCTCGTGAATGACGGGCAATCGCCTCCGATCACTGTAAGCGTAGGAGTTTCGGTTTATCCCGCGGATGGTACCTCGATCGAAAGGCTATTGGGGGCTGCCGATCGAGCGCTGTACCGAATGAAGGGGCATGGCGACAGGAAGTTGCGTCTTCGAAATGTAGCTGCCTGTCTCTAAAAAACAGGAAAGAGGGCAAATGGCCTTTGGGATGGGGGTCCCTAAGTCGTTTACCGCGCCTCGTCGCGAGACGAGGATTCCCATGGAAGTTGGAGTTCACATCAGCGGGCATCGAGCTTTGCCGGGCACCGAGACCACGTTTACCGAAAACGTGAGCCCGAAAGGGGCGAGGGTCCTGAGCATTCGGCGCTGGAAGCAGGGCGACCGATTGACGATTACCACACTCACGGGCTCATTTCGCGCGCTCGCACGAGTAGCGTATTGCCAGCTGGTTCCGGAAGAGGGCTTTGCCGTGGGCCTCGAGTTTATCGAACCGAACGGCAACTGGGTCGTCGCCGAGTCCGGCGCGAAGTAATCCCGCCTGCTACTGAATGAATCCTACGTTTGGCTCGGGGCCTGGCCCGGGGCCTTCGGGCAGAGTCCCGAATTGCGCCTCGAATCGCGAAATGTTCTCTTGCAACGCCCGCATCAAACGCTTGGCGTGCGCCGGGCTGACGATCATGCTCCCGACGAGCTTTCCCTGCGGCACGGTGGGGAAGAGATAGATGAAATTGAGCGTGAATTCGTCGGCGTTGTGGTGAATCACGACGAGATTGGAATACTGGCCGAGCAATTCCTTTTCGTCGGCTTTGATTTGGACTTGCTGCTGTTGCTGCGGTTTCGGCGCTTCGGCCATCGCTTTGCTCCTCGCGGAATCTTCTCCTCACTATAGCAAACCGCGGAATGCGCTTCGATGACTTTCGCGAAGCTCCGCAAGGAAATGATTGACGGACGAACGAGTTAAGCGTAGTTTATACGGATAGTTCAGCATGGTTAACACGTGAGCGATTCTTCCATTTCGAGCGACGCTTCCGGAACGCTGGTCCCTGGACCGGCGGGAGTGGCCGGCGATTCTACGGTGGCTTCAGCCGCATCAGCCTCGTTGGCCGCTGCGGCCGGCAAAGAGCCGCGGGTACGGCGGGAAGCGTGGTGGTACCTCGGTCCCGCGTTTGTGGCTTCCGTGGCCTACATGGACCCCGGAAATTTTGCAACGAACATCGAGGGCGGAGCGCGTTTCGGGTACCAACTGCTGTGGGTCCTGCTGTGGTCGAATGCCATGGCGATCCTGGTGCAGTATCTGGCGGCGAAGCTGGGGATTTCGACGGGGAAGACGCTTCCGGAAAACTGCCGCGCTGAATTTTCGCGCCCCATGACCCTGTGTTTGTGG
>JBOGNA010000083.1:0-2654 GCA_050746925.1 Candidatus Acidiferrales bacterium | reverse complement strand
GGTCTGAGACCCGCCCCGACTGCCCGACTACAGGCCCAAGACTGTGACCAGTTCGCGGACCGAGGCTGCGGATTTGTCGAGCGCGGCTTTCTCATCCGCGGTGAGTTTGATTTCGATGATTTGCTCGATGCCACGGGCGCCGAGTTTGACCGGCACGCCGACAAAGAGCCCTGAAATTCCGTATTCGCCTTCGAGATAGGCGGCGCACGGGAGAATCCGCTTTTTGTCTTTCAGAATGGCTTCGACCATTTGGACGACCGCGGCAGAGGGCGCGTAATACGCGGAGCCCGTCTTGAGGAGGTCAACAATTTCAGCGCCTCCGCGCCGCGTGCGCTTGACGATCGCATCGAGCTTGTCCTTCAGCAGAAGTTCGGGGAGGGGAATTCCGGCGACGGTGGAGTAGCGGGTGAGCGGAACCATATCGTCGCCGTGGCCGCCCAGCACGAACGAGTGTACGTTTTCAACCGAGACCCCGAGTTCGGCGGCAACGAACGCGCTCATGCGCGCGGAATCGAGAACGCCGGCCATCCCGATCACACGATTGCGCGAAAACCCGCTGATCTTGAACGCCGCCTGCGCCATCGCGTCGAGAGGATTGGTAACGATAATTAAGATCGCGCCGGGCGAAAGCTTGACGATTGCCTCCACCACGGCCTTCACGACGTCGTAATTTGCTTTCAGGAGATCGTCGCGGCTCATCCCGGGCTTGCGTGGAAATCCGGCGGTGATTACAACGATGTCGCTATTCGCGGTCTCGCGATAATCGCCGGCCGCGGTTGAGATTCCTGACGCGTGCACGTCGGTGCCGAGGATCGGCGCCGATTCCGCCATATCGAGCGCTTTGCCGGCTGGCGGTCCGTCCAGAATGTCGGTCAGCACCACGTCGGCGAGTTCGGCGTCGTGTATCCGCTGTGCCGTCGTCGAACCGACAAACCCTCCGCCCACAACCGTCACTTTCTTCCGCATTCCCACATCTCCTTGTACTTGCGTCTGGCTATTCGTTTATTGGCGTTGAAGATCAATCGGCCGCGACAGCTGTTTGCATGTTCTCGATAATGGCCGCCGCGTATTCGGACGTGCGCAGCTTCTTGGCGCCCGGCATCATGCGCTCGAGATCGTAGGTGACGCGCTTCTGGCGCACCGTTCTCGCGATTCCATCCTCGATCAACCGGCCGGCTTCCTTCCATCCCATGAAATCGAACATCATCGCGCCCGACAGCATCACCGAACTCGGGTTGATAACATCCTTATCGGCATATTTCGGCGCCGTTCCATGGGTGGCTTCAAATACCCCGAAGCCGTCGCCGATATTGGCGCCCGGCGCCATGCCCAGTCCGCCTACCTGCGCGGCGCAGGCGTCGGAAAGATAGTCACCGTTCAGATTGGGCGTCGCGAACACCTGATATTCATCGGCGCGGGTGAGCACCTGCTGGAAAACGGAGTCCGCAATCCGATCGTTGATCAGAAGTTTGTTCTTCCACTGTCCTCGACCGTGCGTGGCGTAGAGAGTATCGAGCGTCTGCTTCACTTCGAGGCTTACAGCCTTCTGAAACGCTTCGGTGGCCTGGGCCAGCCCCGGCTCGATCATTTCAGCAATCTGCTCGATCGTCAGGCTTTCGTTTTGATCCTTGTTGTCGAGGATCCAGCTCTCGCGCTCGGTCACAATCTGGTCGCGAAATTCCGCGGTGGCCAGGTCGTAACCCCAATCGCGAAAAGCGCCTTCGGTGAATTTCTGGATGTTCCCTTTGTGGACCAGCGTGACGACGGTGCGGTGGTTGTCGATCGCGTGTTGAATGGCGCGGCGAACGAGCCGTTTCGTTCCGGTGGGAGACATCGGCTTGATGCCGACCCCTGAATCCTCTCGAACCTTCTTCGCCGTGCCCTTCAACATCTCGTTGTTCAGAAAATCGATGAGCTTTTTTACTTCCGGCGTGCCGGATCGCCATTCAATTCCCGCGTACACGTCCTCGGTGTTCTCACGAAAGATCACCACGTTCATGCGCTCGGGGTTCGTCACCGGCGACGGCACACCGTGGAAATATCGCACCGGCCGAACGCATGCATAGAGATCAAGCACCTGCCGCAGCGTTACGTTGAGCGAACGGATGCCGCCGCCTACTGGCGTGGTAAGCGGCCCCTTGATTCCCACGCGAAAATCGCGAAACGCGTCCACCGTATCCTGCGGGAGCCATTCCTTAAATTGTTTGTACGCTTTCTCGCCCGCGTAAATCTCCATCCAGGCAACTTTGCGCTTGCCGCCATACGCCTTCTCGACCGCTGCGTCGAACACGCGGCGCGACGCGAGCCAAATGTCCCGCCCGGTGCCATCGCCTTCAATAAATGGAATCACCGGCTGGTCGGGCACCTGAAACTTGCCGCCTGCATACTCGATCGGCTTCCCGCTTGCCGGGACTGCGACGCCGCTATAGGAAGTTTTCATGAACCTCGCACTCCACCCACGGCGCCGCTCGACCCAGGACTAGCGCGACGTCGCTACGAAGCTGATTACGTTAGCACAATCCCTGCCGTCACCGCAGCACCCCGTCGGTTAGCGACAGGGTTTTTCCATACCGCTACGTGTTTCGGTCCGGAACTTGCGGCAGCTGAATTATTTTGCGGTTCGGGAATATTTCGCCTCTCAATCCTGTCTGTAC
>JBOGNA010000082.1:0-17419 GCA_050746925.1 Candidatus Acidiferrales bacterium | reverse complement strand
CTCTAGCACAGTTATCATGTGGGCGAACGAGAGGTGGCGCGCGGGAGGAGTGCTAGAATCGGGCGGCGCGCGATCGGGATGGGGCTTGCGGCAGAAGACCGAAGGCTTGAGTTCGCGCAGTTGAAAGCCTGATGGATGTTGGGTTGCGCCTAGCTACGCGGGCGGGTCCCGCCAAAGGGCTGGCGGGCAGGCTCAGACCCGCCCCTACTGGGAATGCGAGTAAAAGGCTGGCGATGGACGAGCGGGACATTCGAAATTTATTGGAAGCGGTGAAGCGCGGGCAGCGGACCGTGGATAGCACGATCGAGCGGCTGCGGCGGCTTCCTTACGAAGACCTCGGGTTCGCCAAGGTGGATCACCATCGCGGACTGCGGCAGGGATTTCCCGAAGTTGTCTTCGCGCGCGGGAAGACGGCGAAGCAGGTAGCGGAAATTGTGCGGGCGATGCTGCGCGCGAAGGCGTCGCACAATATTTTGATTACGCGCGCGAATGCGAAAGCGTTTGCAGCGGTAAAGCGGATGGCGCGCGCGGCGAAAGCCCGGCCGGAATTTCACGCGCTTTCGGGGACGATCGCGATCGAGCGCAGCCGCAAAGTCCACGGCAAGGGGCTGATCCTCATCGTCACGGCGGGGACGAGCGATATTCCGGTGGCCGAAGAAGCGCTGGTGACGGCGCGGTTGCTGGGAAATCGCGCGGAGGCGGTTTACGACGTGGGCGTGGCCGGTCTGCACCGGCTGCTCGAGCACCGCGAGAAATTGGCGGAAGCGCGCGTGATTATTTGCGTGGCGGGAATGGAAGGCGCGCTGCCGAGCGTGGTGGCGGGGATGGTGGCAGCGCCCGTGATTGCGGTGCCGACCAGCACTGGATATGGGTCGAGTTTTGGCGGGTTGACGGCGCTGCTGGCGATGCTGAATAGCTGCGCTTCGAATGTGAGCGTGGTGAATATCGATAACGGATTCGGCGCGGGGTGCGTGGCGAGCGTGATCAATCGATTGTAAGAGTGGATTTAGTTCGTTCTACGATTTCAGCAGGACCTTCAGGATTCCTTGTTTTTGCGCGAATTTAATTGCTTGGCTCGCTTCGGATAGCGGATAGGTGCGCGTGATGAGAGGGCGCGGATCGACTAATTTTGCGCGCATCAGTGCGAGAGCTTTTGGGAAGGGGCCGCAGCGGGAGCCCAGGACGGTGATTTCCTTTACGACGATGGGCCACGTTTCGATCGGGGCTGTGCCGTGGAAGGTGGACTTGAGGATGAGGGTGCCGCGCGGTTCGGTGAGTGCGATTGCGAGAGCAAAGCCGGAGGGAGAGCCGGTGGCTTCGACGACGAGCGGGAAGGATTCGCCGCGGGCGACGCGGGCGAGATCGCTTGCATCGCCGCGGACGCGGCGGGTTTGGATTCCGTGGCGGCGCGCGAGTGCCAGTTTTGCTGCGTGCTTGCCGAAGAGAACCATCGGCACGCCGGTGGACGCTAGGACCATGGAGATTAGTTGCGCGAGTTTGCCGTCGCCGAGGACTGCCGCGCGGCGGAAGGTGCTGACCTCAACCTGCGCGAGTATTTCGCAGGCTGCCGCGAGCGGCTCGGTGAACACGGCCTGTTCGTCACTGACATGGCGCGGGACTTCGTGCAGATTTTCGAGTGGCAGGGTGAGGAATTCGGCAAATGCGCCGTCGTGGCGAAGGATGCCGAGGACTTTGCGGCGGGCGCAGTGCGTCTTCAGGCCGCGGCGGCAGAATTCGCACGGGCGGCTGAATCCGAGGGCGGAGCAGGCGATATTGATTTCGCCGACGACGCGGCGGCCGAGCCATTTTTGTTTCGTGCGCGCAGGGACGCCGCGCGCATCGACCACTTCGCCAACAAATTCGTGGCCGGGCGTGCCACGGAATCCGTGATAGCCGCGAAGAATCTCAACGTCGGTGTTGCAGATGCCGGCGAGGCGCACGCGAACGAGCGCCCAACCATTGCGGAGTTTCGGAATCGGCTTCCGAGTGGCGACGAGTGCGCGATTTTTGACGACGAAGGCGAGCACGCGCTTCCTTTCTCTCGCAGCTGGCAACGGGAACTTTTCTACTTGATGCGGCCTCTATGACTATCACCAAGCCCTGCGACCGCAGTTTCATTCGCAGCGCGACGTGAGGTTACCATGGCCGGAGCTATCACCCGCCCTTCCTTGCTCAAACGAATCCTCTTGGTCACAGGCGGTTTCATCCTGTTTGCTCTGCTTTTTGTCGTTGCTTGCCGAATTGCCGTGCTGCACACATTGGATGGAATCTCATCATCGAAAGCAACTGGGCTTTCGGGATGGGATGTCGGAACCATGTGGTCGGGCGGCGCGATTTCCGGGAATACGCAAATGGAGAGCGGCAGATGGATTTCGCGTAATGCGGATCTGCAAATGCATACCGATGCTTTCGCGCGCGGCCGAACAAGCATCGACCAGATCGCAACTGCGCATAATGGTTTTCTGGAACGATTGGTTACCGCGATTCATTCCGGTCGCGGACGCGCGCTTTCAGCCGTACTCTCCGTGCCTGCTGCAGAGTTTGACGCGACAGTCGCCGATCTAAAGAAACTGGGACGCGTGGAGAGCATCGAAGAAGCGGGCGAGGATTCCGCTGTAAGGCTCGAGAGTACGGCGAGAAATCTGGAGGCGGCAAAAACGACTTTGCGCCGCTTGCAGAGCCTTCAACACGAACGGAGAGGACAATTACATGATGCGTTGGAGGTCGAGAAGGAAATCGCCCAGGCGGATCTAGCAGTTCGGGAAGCCGAACGGCAGCGCGACGGCCTGCTTTCCACTGTGGCACAGGCGCACATCCAGCTGACTCTTCTCGAGGATTTTCGGGCTCCGCTGGAGGCGGGTTTTGCAGGAGCGTTGCTCAGCTTGCGAAATTCGATGGTCGAGGGAGTAAGTGCCATATTTAGTTCGCTCGTGGTGGTATTTGGCGCGCTTCTGGAATACGGTCTGCCGATTGGTTTCTGGTGCGTGGCTCTCTTCTGGCCTGCACGATTAGCCTGGCAGCGTGTGCGAGCGAGGCCGGCGGTCGCAGAATAATTCGACGGGTGGACCAGAAACGAGTCCGGCTCTTCGCACCTAGCTTAGGGCAGAAACAAGCGCGGAGGCAAGGGCGGCGTCTTCGTCGGGGAACACGGTGCGCAGATCGAGGACGACGCGATCCTCGTCGATGCGCGCGATGACGGCGGGGCCGTTGGCGGGCTTGCGGAGGCGCGTTTCGAGCGAGGTGGCGGATTGGTGCGCCGATGCGATCGTGACTAGAAGCGTGGGGAGTTGTTGATCGGGAGTGGAGCCGCCGCCGATTACGGAAAAACCCGAGCGCGTTTCGATCTCAACGCGATGCGCTTGCGACTCGCCAAGACCTTTTTGGAGTTTCGAAGCGAATTGCGAGGCGCGGCGGGCGATCTCTTCAACGGACGTCCGAATCATGCGCAGCGCGGGGATTTCGTCGAGCGCGCCGCGGAGGTAGGCGTTGAGCGTGATTTCAAGGGCAGCGATGGTGAGCTTATCGACGCGCAGCGCGCGGAACAGCGGATTGCGGCGGATACGCTCGACGAATTCGCGCTTACCGGCGATCAAGCCGGCCTGCGGGCCGCCGAGCAATTTATCGCCGCTGAAGCTGACGACTTCGACGCCCGCATCGCAACTGGCGCGCGCCACAGGTTCGTTGACGCCGCTTGCAGAGAGATCGGCGATGCAGCCGGAGCCGAGATCTTCGTACACCGGAACCTGGAGGCGGCGGCCGAGCGCGGTGAGCTCGTCGAGCGTGGGGCGCTCGGTGAAACCGGTGATGCGGAAATTCGACGGATGGACGCGAAGCAGCAGGCGCGTGCGCTCGTTGAAGGCGCGCTCGTAATCGCGGATGCGCGTGCGATTCGTGGTACCCACTTCGCGGAGGACGGCGCCGCTTTCGGACATGATGTCGGGAATGCGGAATCCGTCGCCGATCTCGATCAGCTCGCCGCGCGAGACAATCACTTCAGAGCCTTTCGCGAGCGTGTTGAGGACGAGGAAGACGGCGGCGGCGTTGTTGTTGACGACGATCGCGGATTCGGCGCCGACGAGCTGGGCGAGCAGGCGCGCAGTGTGCACGTCGCGCTTGCCGCGCTCGCCGCTGTCGATATCGTATTCGAGATTTGAGTAGCGCGTGGCCGTGGCGGCGATTTCGGCGGCGGCTGCAGCGGAAAGGGGGGCGCGGCCGAGATTCGTGTGCAGGATTACGCCGGTGGCGTTGATGACGCGGACGAGCGACGGAGCGAGCAGCGATTCAACTTCGCCGGCGATACGCGTTTCGATTGCGGCCAAGTCCGGAGCTGCTACGCTTGCCGCGCCGACTGCGGAACCGTGCTTCATTTGTTCTCGCAGATCGGCGAGAACGGCGCGCGCAGATTGGGTGACGACGGGGCGGCCAGCCTTTCCAGCAAGCTCGACGAGGCGCGGGCGCGCGAGCAATTCATCCACGGACGGGATATCGCGCAGGCGCGCGGAAGGTTCGCGCTGCATTTTCGCCGCGGGATCGGCCGGGGGGTTCATCGCTAAGGTATTTGAGCACAATACGATACGGGCTGGCAACGGCGGGGATTTCCCTTTGCGACAAGCCGGGGAACGGGAAAGTTGACGCTGGCGGCGCAGGCCTCTACGCTGGAGATTCTGCCGTTCCATTGCCATGGCCACTATCGACGAAGACCTCAACCAGATCGAACGGGATGTGCGCACACTGAAGATTGAGTACGAACAGTTCTTCGGCGGCGGACGTTCGCGGCCTCCTACGGACACGCAGTGGCGCGTCGATACGCTGGTGCGGCGGTATGCCGAGCGCGTCGCAGAGCTGAGTTCGAGCCAGCGGTTTCGCTACAACAACCTGACGCAGACGTATGCGAAATATCAGGATCTGTGGCGCAAGAAATTGCTGCAGAAGGAAGGCGCGGTAAGCTTGCGCCATTTTGGCGCGGCGGCGAAGCAGATCGAAGCGCAACGCGCGCGAGAGGACTCCCACCGGCAGAAGGCGACTGACGCCGACACGGCGACGGCGCTGGCGGCTGAACACGCTTCGGCAGTGGCGACGGCTGTGGCGGATGCTGCGGCGCGGGCGGCGGAATCGAGAGATGCGTCGGCCGCGTTCGCGCTGTCGTTTTCCGATCCGGAGCACGAGAAGGCGAAGCTGCAGCAGCTTTACCAGAAATTGATCGAAGCGCGGACGGCGGCGGGAGACAAGGCGAGCGCGCCCAGTCTGAAGGATTTCGAGCGCTTCGTCGTGCAGAAGACGCTGGACCTGAAGAACAAGGGCGGGCACGAGATCGAGTACACGGTAAGCGTGGAAGCAGGGCGCGTGAAATTGAAAGCGCGCATCTCGAGCTGATTATTTCCCGTCCCGTTTTCACGCCTCAGCGTATCGTGAAGTCAGCTGGCGCGGCCAGTGGCCGGAGCGTTGATATGACTTCGAAGCACCCGTTTCTTGGAACGGATCTCCTTATTTGTAGTTTGTTTCCAGTGTCAATCGTCCTGTTTGTATTGTTCGCTGGATTGGTTCACGGCCCTTGGGGGCGATTCGCTGAAGTGGCGGGGCTAATTATCGTTGTGGGTTCGCTGATTGGTTTACCGCTATGGGTCTTTCTTCACATAATTTTTAACAACAGGCGTACTGCAATATGGTTGCTGTGGGTAGAGAGCGGGTTAGCAGGAGTTTGGCTAGCTACGGGCTCGTATTGCCTGCTCATCGAGTTCGCTGGAGGGCTTATTAGTTCGTTGATTGCCATTCTTGTTGGCACGGCGCTCTCGCTGACTCCTTACACTGTTCGTTTTCTCCGATCCTCTTCAAGTCGCACTGCAACTTAAATTAGACACCACAGATTTCAATCCGGTCCGACCAAACCGCGTGATCGGATCAGCCAAAGGTTTAAGGGAGGTTTCTCTAAGCAGTTCCCCTCTTTCGTAATTGTCCCCTAGCGCATACACTGGACGGCCATTTCCGTTCGGGAGACTGTGCTTGGCCGCCGAATCAAAATTGAAGCGCGCGCTCATCAGCGTGTTCGACAAAACGGGCGTGGTGGAGTTCGCGCGCGAGCTGGCGGCGCTGGGGTTCGAGATCGTGTCCACGGGCGGCACGGCGAAGCTGCTGCGCGAGGCGGGAATTTCTGTGCGCGACGTGGCGGAGCTGACCGGCTGGCCCGAAATGCTAGGCGGGCGCGTGAAGACGCTGCATCCGAAAGTGCACGGCGGAATTTTATTTCAGCGCGGCAAAGCCGAAGATCGAAAACAAGTGGACGAGCACGGCATCGGCCCGATCGATCTTGTGGTGGTGAATCTGTATCCGTTTTCGGCGACGGCTGCGAAACCCGGCGTTACGGCCGAAGAGCTGATCGAAAATATCGACATCGGCGGGCCAGCGATGATGCGGTCGGCGGCGAAGAATTTTCAGAGTGTGGGAGTGGTGACCGATCCGGCGGACTACGACGCGATTGCCGCCGAGCTGCGCGAGAAGCGGGAGCTGAGCCTTGCGACGCGCCTTGCGCTTGCGCGCAAAGCGTATGCGCGGACGGCGCGTTACGACGGCGAGATTGCGACGGAGCTCGAGCGCCTATCGGCTGACGGCGAAGGGATTTCGATCGACTCACTGGCGAAGCTCCCCGAGCGAATTCATATCGCGCTCGATCGGCGACAGGGAATGCGCTACGGCGAAAATCCTCACCAGGCGGCCGCGCTGTATATCCCGGCAGGAAAGGCTGCGGCGGGACTTGCGGGCGCGAAGCAGCTTCAGGGAAAAGAACTCTCGTACAACAATCTGGTCGATCTCGACGCGGCATGGGCCCTCGCGCGGGAATTCCATCGCGCAGGCGTCGCGATCATCAAGCACAACAATCCGTGCGGGGCGGCGGAGCAGGAATCGTTGCGCGATGCGTATCTGAAGGCACTCGCATGCGATCCGGTGTCGGCGTTCGGCGGGGTGATGGCGTTCAATCGCGCGCTCGATAGCGCGACGGCCGAGGAAGTGGCAAAGCTATTCATCGAATGCATCGTGGCGCCCGGATACGAGCCCGCTGCGCTCGAAAGGCTCTCAGCGAAGAAGAATCTACGGCTGCTTGAAATGCCGCGGGAAAGCGCAGCCGGCGAAGAGCGGGGCGAACTCGAAATCAAGTGCATCTCCGGCGGCGTGCTAGTCCAGGAGGCGGACCGCCACGAGTTGAACGAAGCCGATCTAAAAGTAGTGACGGAGCGGGCTCCCACCGCTGCTGAAATTCGCGCGCTGCTCTTCGGCTGGAAAGTTTGCAAGCACGTGAAATCGAATGCGATTGTTTTTGCGCGGGAAGACCAGACGGCCGCCATCGGAGCCGGTCAAATGAGCCGCGTGGATTCGGTGAAAATTGCGGTGATCAAGGCAGCGACGGCGGGGTTATCGCTTCAGGGCAGCATAGTCGCGTCCGACGCGTTCTTCCCATTTCCCGACGGAGTGGAAGAAGCGGGCAAAGCGGGCGCGGTAGCCGTGATTCAGCCGGGCGGTTCGGTGCGCGATGCGGACGTGATTGCCGCGGCGAACAAGCTGGGGATGGCTATGGTTTTTTCCGGCGTCCGGCATTTCCGCCACTAGGCGCCGCCGCGGGCGGCTTCTGGCGGTGGTACGTAATCTCGATCGTCTGCGGATCTCCGCGCTCCGGCTCGATTTCCGAACGCGCGATGAAAGTGTCCGCGTCCTTGCGAATCAGAATCGCGCGTTTGGGTTCTCCGTTCGCCGAATTCACGAAGACCGACTTCTGCGAATCGGAGCTTTCAAGGTTTAGCAGGGTGGCGTCGGATTTTTCCCACGGCACAAGCTCCGGGGTGAAGTGCCGGAAGTAAAAGCCGATTCCGGTCGGCTTTTCCACCAGCGTAAACAATTCAAGCACGAGAATCTTCTCGCCTTCGACGAGCCGGAACGTCCCGGTCATTTCGCCCGCACTCGGGCCGAGCCAAATCTGTTCCGCCACGCGCGATCCCCAATCGCCGCGCCAGCGCCCTTCGAGCCACGCAAAATCTGCGAGAGTCGTTTTATGCGGAGCCGTGGAAGCGGACTGTTGCGAGGGCGGCCGGGATGCGGACGCGTCCGAATGAGGTGCGCTCGCCGCGCCGCTGGCCGGAGCGCCCGAGCCCGCTCCAGCACCAGCAGATTGTTGCGCGAGCACCGGTTTCGCGGAACCGCACGCCAACGCAAATACGCAGATTGCCAGGGCAAACTTTGTGACCAAGCTCACTCCCTCTCGGCCTGCCAAATTCCTCGGCGATTATAGCAGCGTGCGCGCTCATCCAGCGGCTGAGGAGCAATAATCGAGCAATCAGCGGCCTACGGCAGCGTGCCTTTCAGCAGCCAGAGTTCTCACTTCTATTAAGCGAGCGCCAGGAATCCTTTTTCGAATTTCAGTGCATCCCAAAGCGCTCGGCGCGCGTCGCACTATGTGGCGCATTCAATCGGCGATCCGGATACGGCCAGGAACCCACAGCGGGGAATACTTTGACGCCCTTCCTGCCAGTGGACAATAATGGAGTTTTGGGACGAGCGAATGAAAACAATCGTAGGCATCGCACTTTTGGGCTTCATGGCTACACCCGCGCCGCGGGCGCAATCTCCCCAGGCTCCGGGCTCGAAGGCCACTCAAGCTCCCGCTTCTGCTCCCGCGGATAAGTCCGCTTCGTCCACCCAGGACGAGACCACGCGTTCGGACGTGTACTACTACTTCGCAATGGGCCACCTCGATGAGCAGCAATACGAGCTCACCGCCCGCTCTGAACAAGCCGCCGAAGCCATCGACTTCTATAAGAAGGCGCTCGTGCTTGAGCCTAGCTCGCCCGTGATCATGGAGCGCCTTGCGGAGATTTACGCCAAAACGCAACGGATCCGCGAAGCAGTAGCCGAAGCGCAGGAAGTGCTGAAGATCGATGCCAATAATCTGGCGGCGCGCCGGCTGCTCGCCCGGATCTACGTGCGAATGCTCGGCGATACGAGCGCGGGAGACATCCAGAAAGATACGCTCGCGAAAGCCGTCGAGCAGTTCAACGCCATTCTAAAGATCGACCCGAAGGACACAAGCTCCGCTCTCTGGCTTGCCCGTCTCTATCGCCTCGAAAATCAGCACGCCGAAGCGGAAAAAATTCTGCGCGAAGTTCTTCGGCGCGATCCCGATAGCGGCCAGGCGCTCGAACAGCTGAGCCAGCTTTTGATTGACGAAGGGCGCTCGCAGGATGCAATCGGTTTGCTGAGCCAGGCGGCCGGCAATACGTCTTCACCCGATGTCTACGATCTTCTCGGCGACGCCTATTCGCAGAATAAGCAGTTCGCCAAGGCGGAAGACGCGTACCGGCACGCGGTGGAACTCGATCCCGACGATCCCGGCCATCATCACGGGCTCGCGCAGGCTCTGATGTCTCAGGATAAATACGCGCCGGCTCTCGATGAGTACAGGAAGCTCTCGGAGCTAGAGCCCGCCACCTCGGAAAATTATTTGCGCATGGCGCAGCTCTACCGGCGGCTGGGAAAGTTCGATGATTCGGAATCGAGCCTTCTGCACGCGAAGCAGCTCTCGCCGGGAAGCCTCGAAGTTCTCTACAACGAAGCGCTGCTCTACCAGGACCAGGGGCGCTACGACGATGCCGTCAAAGTCCTCACCGACGCGATTGCCGGAATGAAGAATCAGTCGGGCAGCGAGGGCAATCCGAGCGCGCTCGCGATTCTCTACGAGCAGCTTGGCCGCACGTATAGAGACCAGGAAAAGTATTCTCTCGCGATACAAACCTTCGACGAGATGGGGAAGCTGGGCCCCGATTCGCACAAGCGGGCGCAGATGCTCTTGATCGACACCTATCGCGAAAGCCACGACATCGATCGTGCGATTGCCGAAACGAAGAAAGCGCTTGCTGATTCGCCGAAGGACCAAAGCTTAATCGTCACACTCGCGATGCTCTACGGCGAAAAAGCCGACGCCGCTTCGGCGTCGAAATTACTGAACGGGTTGCTGCAAGGCAACGATGCCGACCAGGAAATCTATCTCGACCTCGCGCAGGTGGAAGAGCGCAGCCGGAAATACGCCGATGCCGAACAGTCTGCGCAAAAAGCCGAGCAGATGGCGAAAGGCCCCGACAAAGAGACGATCTGGTTCATGCTCGGCGCCATCTACGAGCGCCAGAAGCAATACGACAAAGCCGAGCAGGAATTCCGCAAAGTTCTCGATGTGAATCCAACCAACGCTTCGGTGCTGAATTATTACGGCTACATGCTCGCGGATCGCGGACTTCGGCTCGATGAGGCATTTTCGCTGATTCAGCGCGCCGTCACGGAAGATCCCGGCAACGGCGCGTATCTCGACAGTCTCGGCTGGGCCTATTTCAAACAGGGCAAGCTGGCCGAAGCGGAAGAATCGTTGCGAAAAGCCGCGGACAAATCCCCTCACGATCCCACCGTGCTCGGGCATCTGGCCGAGGTGTACGTGAAGCTCGGGCGCACCGAACGTGCCGCCGAGCTGATGGAGCGTGCGATGTCGGAATGGCAGCGAGCGCTTCCCGCCGATTACGAAGCCGAGAAAGTGACGGAACTCGACGCGCAGCTCAAGACCCTGAAGCGCGCCCTGGCGCAAAAATCGGCACCGGAAACGGCCAAACCGCAGTAAGCTCCCCGCATGATTTTCGGGAAAAAACGTACGTTGCGCCTCCCGGCGTTTGCGAAGGTCAATCTCTGCCTGCACGTGCTGGGACGGCGGCCGGACGGCTATCACGAGCTGCGCACGATCTTCCAGACGATTTCGCTTCGCGACACTTTGACGCTTTCGGTGACTCCCAAGCGAGGAAACACCGAGATTTTCATGGAGTCGAGCGATCCGAATCTGCCGGTGGACGGGACAAATCTGGTGATGCGTGCCATTCGCGCCATCGTCGATGAGACCGGATTTCAGGGGCGCGTCTCCGCTTACCTGGATAAGAGAATTCCTGTCGCGAGGGGTCTGGGCGGCGGTTCAAGCGATGCGGCGGCTGCGCTGGTCGGAATGCTGCGTGCGACTCGGGGAAAAATACCGCTGGCGCGCCTGATGGAAATTGCGGCAGGCCTGGGAGCCGATGTGCCGTTTTTCCTCTTCGGCGGGCGCGCGCTGGCGGTGAATCGCGGCGACGAAATTTATCCGCTGGCGGATGCGCCCAAGCAAACCATCCTCGTCGTCTCGCCGAAAGAGATCGGCGTGAGCACCAAGGACGCCTACGCGTGGCTTTCTGCGGAATTGACAAAACGCCCGGAACCCCCTAAAATTTGGGGGTTCTGCGCTCTGTGCTGGAGCCGGCAGGAGAGGGGCTCGAACGATTTCGAGGGGCCCGTTTTCAGCCGTCATCCGAGACTGAAAGAAATCAAGGATGAATTGCTCGAGCGAGGAGCTGCAGATGCCGCGCTGGCGGGTAGCGGGTCGGCGGTGTTCGGAATCTTCCGAAACCCAGCGCGTGCGCGCCGAGCCGCTCGTGCATTTCCGGAAGATTCGGTTTTCGCCGTCGAAACTGTCTCCAGGGAAAACTATGGCCGGGCGCTCGGTTGGCGTGTGACCGGTTGAAGGACTAACTTTGGCCGACGAAAAGTTCAAGGTATTTTGCGGGACGGCGAACCCGGTCCTGTGCGACGCAATCTGCAGCTATCTTGGCGTCACGCGCGGACGCGCCGAGCACGGCCAGTTCAGCGACGGCGAAACGCGCTATCAGATTTTGGAGAACGTGCGCGGCGCGGATGTGTTCGTCGTGCAGCCTTGCAGCCATCCGGTGGACTTCAACCTGATGCAGCTGCTGCTGATGATCGACGCTTTCAAGCGCGCCTCCGCATGGCGGATTACGCCGGTGATTCCGTATTACCCGTACGCGCGCCAGGATCGGAAAGACCGGCCGCGCGTAGCGATCTCGGCCAAGCTCGTGGCGGATTTGCTCGAAACGGCCGGATCGAGCCGAGTGCTTTCGCTCGATCTGCACGCGCCGCAGATTCAGGGATATTTCAATATCCCGGTGGACCATTTGTTCGCGGCGCCGGTTCTGGTGGAGTACTTCCAGAAAAAGAAGCTGGGGCCAATCACGGTGGTTTCGCCCGACGCGGGCGGCGTGGAGCGGTCGCGCTACTTCGCGAAAAAAATCGATGCGCCGCTGGCGATCGTCGATAAGCGCCGAATCGACGTGAACGTGAGCGAAGTGATGCACCTGATCGGCGATGTCTCCGGGCGCCCGGCGCTCGTGGTGGACGACATCATCGATACGGCCGGCACGCTGGTGAAAACGGCCGAAGCGCTGCTCGAACACGGCGCGACGAAAGTGTTTGCGGCCTGCACGCATGCGGTGCTTTCAGGGCCGGCGGTCGAGCGCCTCTCGAAGTCGCAGATTGAGGAAGTGGTAGTAACGGATTCGGTGCCGCTGAATGAAGCGGCGCGGAAGCTATCGAAGATCAAAGTGCTCAGTGTGGCGCCGCTTTTGGCGCGCGGCATTCAGTCGATTCACGAAGAGACTTCGATCAGCGAGCTTTTCATTTAGGTTAAGTAGGGGCGCGTCTAAGACGCGCCCGCGTAACACGCACCGAAGCGCCAGCCATAAAGCTACGCTTCAGTTTTTCAGCAGTACGGGCACGGCATGCCGTGCCCGCGTCGGCATCGGCGATTTTCGTCGGGGCACGGCTTCGGCCGTGCCGCAGTAGCCCGAGTCAGGGCGGCTTTAGCCGCTGAGGGCATCGGTTCGTAGTTGTTGTTACGGGAGAAGGCACTCATGGAAACGTTTACACTCGAAGGCAAAGCCCGCGAAGGACGCGGCAAAGGTCCGGCGCGCCGCTTGCGCGTCACCGGCATGGTTCCCGCCACGCTGTACGGCGGAAAGAAGGAAGCCATTTCGCTGGCGGTGAACGCCAAGCAAGTGGCGAAAATCCTGCGCTCGGAAACCGGCCACAACACGATTTTCTCCGTGCAGCTGGACAGCGCTCAAGAGCGCGCCATGATGAAGGATTGGCAGGTCGATCCCGTCAGCGGCAAGCTGCTGCACGTGGACCTGCTGCGCATCGCGATGGACGTGCGCATGCGCGTAAAAGTTCCGGTGCACACCTTCGGTGAACCGCAGGGCGTGAAAATGCAGGGCGGCGTGTTCGAAATGGTCACGCGCGAAGTGGAACTGGAATGCTTGCCCGGCGACATCCCGGAAGAATTTCGAGTGGACGTAAGCGAAATGCTGATCGGCAAGCAGCTCCGCGCCGCTGACCTGCCGTTCGATCCGGCGAAGGTGAAACTCATCACTGATCCCACGCGCGTGCTCGCGCACGTCGTTGTGCTGAAGAAGGAAGAAGAGCCCGCGCCGGAAGCGGCGGTCACAGCGGAAGCTGCGCCGGCCGAGCCCGAAGTCATCAAGAAGGGCAAGAAGGAAGAAGAAGGCGAAGCCGAGGGCGCCGCGGAAGCTCCGGCTGCGAAGGCCGAAAAGACCGAGAAGAAGAAGTAGCCGCACGCGCCGCATACGACATGAGATTAATCGTCGGCCTCGGCAATCCGGGCCCCGAGTACGAATGGACGCCGCACAACATGGGCTTCCTGGCAGTTGACGGGATCGCCGAGCGCGCCGGAATCAGAATCACGCGGCCGGAAGCGAAGTCGTACATCGGGCGCGGCAAGCTGGCGGGCGAGGAAGTGATTCTCGCCAAGCCGCAGACGATGATGAATCTGAGCGGCGTTGCGGTGCGAATGCTGCTCGAACGGTACGAATGCGATCCAGCGGAAATGATCGTGCTCACCGACGACGTGGACTTGCCCTGGGGCATGCTGCGAATTCGGGAACGGGGCAGCGCCGGGACGCACAATGGGCTGAAGTCGATTGTTTCGTCACTCGGCACGAATGAGTTTGTCCGGGTGCGATTGGGCATCCAGCCCGAAAAGATTTGGGGCGACCTCAGTGATTACGTCCTGAGCAAACTCGGACGAGCCGAGCGAGAGATCGCAGCCCAGATGGTGGCCGACGCAACGGACGCAGCGGAAATCGTTGTGACGGATGGAGTCAGCAAGGCGATGACGAAATTCAATCGCCGCGTCCAGCCGCCTGAAGAAGCAGACGCGTAGCGCATCCCGCCAGGCAGGATGCGGGTTTTCGGAAGTTTTATGTGGCGAGGCCTTTCTGCGGTAACGAAGCAGCCGTAAGTTTCGAGCAACAATCGTAAGCGAGAAATCGAGGACACATGGAAGAGCGCCAGTACGATTTAATTTTTATCTGCCGGCCGGACACGCCGGAAGCAGACGTCGACAAAGTCATCGCCACGATCGAGCACACCGCCACCGAAAAGGGCGGCAAGATCGAATCCGTCAATAAGTGGGGCCGCAAGCGCATGGCCTATCGCGTCCAAAAGCTCCGCGAGGGCTACTACGTGTACATGGTCCTGAAATCGACGCACGGCGAAGTGATTAAAGAACTCGAGCGCCGGCTGAAGGTGTCGGACGCGGTGATGAAATATCTCACCGTCCGCGTCGACGAAGAGCTGAAGCGCCAGGAAAAGCTCAAGCGTCACCGCGAACGCCGCGCCGCCCGCCGTCCGCGCAAGGCAGCGCCAGTCCCGGTTTCAACGCCCACACCGGCGTCCGTACCACCAGCCGGCGGCGAAACGCCCGCCGCTGCCGTCTAGCACCGGTTCGGGATTCAGCAGTAGGGGCGCGTCTAAGACGCGCCCGCGTAAGACACGCCGAACCGTTTACTGTTCGGCTCGATTTCGAATGCGAAGCAGTAGGGGCACGGCATGCCGTGCCCGCGTAACGCGCAGCAAAGCGTTGCCATCGATCGAAATTTCATTTGGATGAATCAGGGAGAAAGCGAATGTCAGAAGGACACGTACCGCACCAAGCTCCGCCCTCCGGCCCCGGAGGCGGAGGACCCTCCGGCCCACGCCCGCAGGGACCCGGCGGCGGCCGCCCCGGCGGACCCGCCAAGCGCGGCAAGCGCAATTTTGTCCGCAAGAAGAAAGTTTGCCGCTTCTGCGTGGATCGCGTCGATTTCATCGACTATAAGAAAGCCGAAATCCTGGCGCCGTTCATCCAGGAGCGCGGCAAGATTCTTCCGCGCCGCATGACCGGCACCTGTTCGCGCCACCAGCGCTGGCTGACGGTAGCGATCAAGCGCGCCCAAAACATAGCGCTGCTCCCGTTTGCAGCCGAGCTATAGCCGGCATTCGAGAGTAGGAGCGGGTCTAAGACCCGCCCGCGTAGCGCGCACCCAGGTGCAGCCATCAGTCGCGCAGAACTTGAATTTCGTTAGGGCACGGCTTCAGCCGTGCCGCAAAGGTCCAAGTGCAAAGCGGCTTTAGCCGCTGAGGGAATCAAACACACGCATCGCCGACTTCGAACTAGCTGAATTTCAAAGGACACGATCATGGAAATCATCCTGCAAGAAGACGTCGATAAGCTCGGCACCCGCGGCCAGGTGGTCAGCGTCGCGAACGGCTACGCTCGCAATTTTCTGCTTCCCCGTAAGCTCGGCATCGAAGCCACGCCGGGCAATCTGAAGCGCCTGGAAAAAATGCGCGCCACCTTCGCCAAGAAAGAAGCAACCGAGAAAGAAGCCGCGCAAAAACTCTCCGAGATGCTCTCCGCCGTCTCGCTATCGTTCGCGCGCAAGGCCGGCGAGAACGACCAGCTCTTCGGCTCCGTCACCTCCGGCGACATTGCCGACGCCCTCGCCACGCAGGGCTTCCAGATCGAAAAGCGCAAGATCGTCCTCGCCGATGCGATCAAAATCGTCGGCGAATACCAGATCCCCGTGAAGCTCCACCGCGAAGTCACCTCCACGGTGAAGGTCACGGTCTCCAAGGAAGCCTGATTTTGTAGCGGCCGCCTTTGGGCGGGCGAATCTGTTTTCGAATTGTTCCTCGTAGGGGCACGGCACGCCGTGCCCTCTCGCGCGAACAACGCAAATTCAACTCACTGACAAGCGTCACATCGCGAATGATTTGTTCGTTTCGTAGGGGCGCTGCTTGCTGCGCCCCCTTTTCATCTCCGCGCGCGAATTCCACGTGCTCGGTTTGCGCGAATCCACGTTTTCCACTTTTCCGAATTCATCCACAGGCTCGGTGCGATTGACGCATTGCACTTTGCCCCGCAGAATGCCTCGCGCTTCGAATCACGCAAAATAAAATTCAAAGCGCTCAAACAAAATTCGGCGCGCGCGAACGATCCGCGCCCACAAAATCTCGCCTCTTGCATCCCGAAGAGGCCTAGGCGAAAATAAAGCGAATGGCTAGCGCAGACACTTCGATCGAACGCCCGCTCCCCCACAATCTCGAAGCGGAACGCAGCATCCTCGGCGCCGTACTTCTCGACAATCATTCCCTTAACGCCGCGGTCGAAAAACTGCGCTCCGAGGACTTCTTCCTGCCTCAGCATCGCCAGATTTTCGAGCGCATGATCCAGCTCGCTGAAAAGCAGCAGGCCATCGACGTCGTCACGCTGATGGAAGATCTCGCCCGTCGCGGTGAGCTCGAAACGGCCGGAGGCGTACCTTATCTTTCGCAGCTCGCCGACGGTCTGCCGCGCGCCACCAACGTGGAGCACTACGCACGCATCGTCAAAGAAAAATCCGTGCTGCGCAATCTCGCCTTCTCAGCAGCCGCGATTCAAGAGCAGGCACTCGCGGGCGGCGACGATGCCGATGTGATTCTCGATCGCGCCGAATCCACCATCTTTCAGATCGCGGAAGACCGTGTCCGCGCCGGCCTGATCGGCGTCAAGGAACTCGTTCGCGACAATTTCGAGCGCCTCGAGCGCATTTTCAGCGAAGGCCGCCGCATCACCGGCTTGGCCACGGGTTATGCCGGCCTCGATAACGAAACCGCCGGCCTGCAGCCCTCCGAACTCGTGATCCTCGCCGCGCGCCCGTCGATGGGAAAGACGGCGCTCGCGCTCAACATTGCCGAGAATGTCGCCGTGCGCAATCGCGAGCCTGTCGCGGTATTCAGCCTGGAAATGTCGAAGGAGTCGCTTCTGCTGCGCATGCTCGCCTCGGAAGCGCGCGTGGACGCCCACAAATTCCGCACCGGCCACATGGGCCGCGACGATTGGAACAAGATCACGCGCGCGCTGACGAGCCTCGGCGACGCGCCTTTGTGGATTGACGACTCCGCTTCGTCCACCGTCCTCGAAATGGGCGCGAAAGCCCGCCGCCTGAAGCGCGATCGCGGCCTCTCGCTCATGATCGTCGATTACCTGCAGCTCGTCGTGCCTACGAACACTGGCCGCGGCACAAATCGCCAGGAGGAAGTTTCGAGCATCTCTCGCGCGCTAAAAGGCCTCGCGAAGGAATTGAAGGTTCCGATCGTCGTGCTCAGCCAGCTCACGCGCGCTCCCGAACGCGAAGAGCGCAAGCCTCAGCTTTCCGATCTCCGCGAGTCGGGCGCCATCGAACAGGACGCCGACGTGGTC
>JBOGNA010000081.1:0-21271 GCA_050746925.1 Candidatus Acidiferrales bacterium | reverse complement strand
CCGTTAAACAGTGTGGTGAAGATCGGCACAACCTTCCAGAGGAGCAGCGTAATGACCATGACCGCGATGCCAATAACCGCGACGGGGTAGATCATCGCCGACTTCACGGCGCGCTTCAGCTTGACGTTCTTCTCGATGTAGCTCGAGAGCCGCTGGAGAATGGTGTCGAGAATACCCCCCGTCTCGCCCGCTTCCACCATGTTGTAGTAAAGGGGGTCGAAGACTTTCTCGTACTGCTTCATGGAAGCGGAAAGCGTGGCGCCACCTTCGACGGAAGCCCGCACGCCGTTCAAGATCTTCTGAAAGATCTTGTTCTCCTGCTGTCCCGCGAGAATCTCGAGACACTGCACGAGAGGCAAGCCTGCGTCGATCATCACCGAGAACTGGCGCGTGAAAATCGCCAGCTCCTTGGAGTCCACGCCCGTTCCGAAAGTGGGGATGCTGAATTCCTTCCCCTTTTCGGAGAGCTTGCTCACATTGATCTGCTCGCGCTTGAGAATCGTGGCCGCTTCAGTCTTGCTGGTGGCTGAGCGCTCACCCACGACCGTCGCACCCGCCCGGTTGACTCCGCGATAGGTATATACCGGCATTTCTGTTACCTCCTCTTCTGGTTATCGCCGGACGGGAACCTTGCCACCAGTCGGCGGCGAGGTCACCCCTCGGTTAATTAGATCCTGCAATTCGTCTGGATTCGAAGAACGCGCCATCGCCACTTCCAGAGTGATTTGCTTCTGGAAGTAGGCGTTCGAAAGACTCTGATTGAAAGTTTGCATACCGGACTGGCCGGTGCCCGTTTGCATAGCCGAATAGATCTGGTGAATCTTGTCTTCTCGAACCAGGTTGCGGATGGCCGGAGTGGGAATCAGGATCTCCATCACCATCGCCCGGCCGCGGCCGTCCACCTTCTGCAACAAGGCCTGACAAAGAATACCTTCGAGCACCATCGAGAGCTGGGCGCGAACCTGAGGCTGCTGGTGCGCGGGAAACACGTCGATGATGCGGTTGATCGTCGATACCGCCGAGTTCGTGTGCAGAGTCGCGAACGTCAAGTGTCCGGTTTCTGCGATTCGCAGCGCGGACTCAATCGTTTCGAGGTCGCGCATTTCGCCGATGAGCACCACGTCTGGATCCTCACGAAGCGCGGCGCGCAGAGAGTTCGCGAACGAGTGCGTGTCGGAGTGAACTTCGCGCTGATTGACGAGACATTTCTTGTGGTTGTGAAGGAACTCGATCGGATCCTCGATCGTGATCATGTGCTCGTCGCGTTCGTTGTTGATCTTGTCGAGCATCGCGGCGAGAGTGGTGGACTTGCCGGAGCCGGTCGGACCGGTAACGAGCACCAGGCCGCGAGGCTTGTCGCACAGACTCCGCACGATGTTGGGAAGTCCGAGGGCGTCGAAAGTCTTAATCTCCCACGGAATGGTACGGAAGACGGCTGCCACAGCACCGCGCTGATGGAAGATGTTGCCTCGGAACCGGGCCAGGCTCTTCAAGCCAAAGGAGAAGTCGAGCTCAAGATTTTCTTCGAGCCGGTGCTTCTGCACGTCGGTCAGAACGCTGTAGGCAAGCGCCTTGGTGTCGGCAGCCGTCAGGGGAGGCATGTCGAGCGGGCGCAGTTTGCCGTGCACGCGGATTCGCGGCGGGCTGTTGGTTGAAAGGTGCAAGTCGCTGCCGCCCATCTCGATCATCTTCTTCAGCAATTCGCTTAACGTGATTCCAGCCATAATCTCCTCCGCCTAGAGAACGGTCTCCCGTAGAACTTCTTCCATCGTCGTCTGCCCGAGGGCCGCTTTGATCAAACCGCTTTTCCTCAACGTGATCATTCCGGTTTCGAGCGCTTTCCGCTTGAGTTCGACAGCGGATGCGCCAACCAGAATGAGTTCTCGCAGATCGTCATTGATTTCCATCACTTCATACAGGCCGACACGGCCTTTGTATCCCGTGTTGTTGCAAGTGGCGCAGCCGCGGCCATGCTGCACTTCCGTCTTCGCAGCTTCATCGGGCGTATAACCGGCGTCGATGAGCGCCTGCGGCTGAATCTGCAGCGGCTCTTTGCACTGCACGCAAATGCGGCGCACCAGGCGCTGGGCGCAGATCAGGTTCACCGAAGTCGCGACGAGAAACGGCTCAATACCCATATTCATCAATCGGCTGATGGTCGAGGGAGCATCATTGGTGTGGAGCGTAGAGAGCACCAAGTGGCCGGTGAGCGCAGCCTTCACCGCGATTTCAGCCGTTTCAAAGTCTCGAATTTCGCCGACGAGAATGATGTTGGGGTCCTGCCGCAGGAAGGCGCGCAACGCCGAAGCGAAGTTGAGGCCAATCTGCTCCTTCATCTGTACCTGATTGATTCCGGGGAGCTGGAATTCGACCGGATCTTCGGCCGTCATGATGTTCGTTTCCGCAGTATTCAGGCGCGCGACGGAAGAATAGAGGGTGTTCGTCTTACCGGAACCGGTCGGACCGGTAACCAGCACCATTCCGTAAGGCTTCAGAATCTGCCGTTCAAACTTCGCCAGGGACTCGGCTTCGAAACCGAGCTTGGTCATGTCGAGGCGCAGGTTTTCTTTGTCGAGCAACCGGAGCACGATTTTTTCGCCGAAGAGCGTGGGGACGGTGGAAACGCGGAAGTCGAGTTCTTTTTTCCTTCCGTCCTTGAGGTACTTGATCATGATGCGGCCGTCTTGCGGCAGCCGCTTTTCGCTGATGTCCAGCTTGGACATGATCTTGATGCGGCTGGTGATGGCGTCCTTCAATTTCATCGGCGGAGCCATCACGTTCTGCAAAATGCCGTCAATGCGGAAGCGCACGCGATATTCTTTTTCGTAGGGCTCCACGTGAATATCGCTCGCGCCGCGTTTCACTGCGTCCGTGAGAATCAGGTTGACGAGCTTGATGATGGGAGCTTCCTCAGCCGCTTTCTCGAGGGTGGCGAGGTCCATCTCCTGTTCGTCGGAAGCCAGTTCGAGCGCCGCTTCGTCGCCGGCCAGGTCCTTCATCACCTTGTCGAGTTCTTCGACGCTCTCGACCGCGCCGTAGAACTTGTGAATTGCTTCGCTGATGGCCGTCTCGGAAGCTACGACCGGCTCTACGTTGAACCCCGTCATGAACTTGATGTCGTCCATCGCGAAGACGTTCGTGGGATCGGTCATCGCGATGGTGAGCGTGGAACCGACGCGCGAAAGCGGAACGATCTGGTAGCGAATCGCAGTTTCCTGCGGGACGAGCTTGATCACCGAGGGATCGACTTCATAGAATTTCAGATTGATGGACGGAACGCCATATTGGCGGGAGAGGACCGCTGTAATGTCCTCATCGCTGACGATTCCCATCTTGACGAGGCAGGTACCGAGCCGGCCGCCGTTCTTTTTCTGGTAGTCGAGCGCCTGCTTGAGCTGATCTGCAGAGATCAGGCTGTCCTTGACCAGAATTTCGCCGAGTCGAGAAGACATGTTTGTGCGCCCGCGGTACTAGAACCCGCTGGAAGTGGCAGCGTAGCATGCTGAGACGGCGAAGTTGGCGGTGGGGTGCGCTCGTCGTGGTGAATCAGCTAACATCCGATACGACGACCGAGAAACTGTACGCTCGAACAGGTAAATTTTTGACCCTGTACGAAGGTACAGGTGGCCGCTGAACTTCATACTGGTCGCGGTATGCACTGGGTAGAGTAATCGGCGGTTTGAGCGGAAGACTTCACGCAGAGGCTCCGATCGGAGTCGGCGACCGCGGATCGACGGAAACCAAGGCGCAAAGGATGGTTTTTTGTGGCGAGACTGCGGAAGCGCTAGCCTCAAACCTGCACCTTCTGTTACGATGTGTTTGGTTGGGGGCGGTTAGCTCAGCGGTTAGAGCGTCCCGCTTACACCGGGAAGGTCCGCGGTTCAAATCCGTGACCGCCCACCATCACGCTGTCCGCTGTGCAACGCGGGGGACGTAGTTCAGTTGGTTAGAACGCTGCCCTGTCACGGCAGAGGTCGCGGGTTCGAGTCCCGTCGTCCCCGCCATTCCTCATCGGAGTTTTCTGGCGTGACACGGAAAACTCCAATCCTCAGTTCAATTCACAGGCTCGCTGCACTTTCCTAGTCATCCTGAAGGCGATCAGGAACCTCTCCGTGCGCCTGCGGCTCGTCGCTCTCGTTCTGCATCTGCACAGAATCGAGCCAGATGAGAAGAAATTTTAGGCTTGACACATCCATAACCTATGGGTTATGCATTGGCCATGCTTGCCATATCCGGAGAAGTCTTCACCGCTTTAGCCGACCCCACTCGCCGGGCGCTCTTTGAGCGGCTGAGCCGTGAGGGAGAATTAACCGTGCGAGTGTTGACGGGCCGCTCCGGTGTATCCCAGCCGGCCGTGTCCAAACATCTGAGAGTTCTGAGGAACACGGGACTGGTGAAGGCCCGTCATCACGGACGCCAGACCCATTACAGCGCTCTCCCGCGAGGACTTGCGCCTTTGGTTGATTGGATGACTTTCTACAGCAGCTTCTGGCAAGACCGGATGAACCGCCTCGAGGACCTGTTGAAAAGGATGGATCCATGAACGCAGAGACGACGCGCTCGGTTGTGATTGAACGCGAAATGCCGCATCCCCCGGAAAAAATCTGGCGCGCACTCACAGAGGGCACGCTCATTAAGAACTGGCTCATGGACAACGATTTCCAGCCTGTGGTGGGCCACAGATTTCAATTCCGCTCCACACCGGTGCCCAATTGGAACGGCACAATCGATTGCGAAGTCCTGGTGGTTGAACCCAACAAAAAGCTCTCCTATAGCTGGGGCACTTTAGGACTAGGGAGCGTCGTTGAATGGACGTTGGTCGCGACTGTAGGCGGAACGCTCGTGCGCATGGAGCACTCTGGCTTCCGTCCCGATCAAGAGGCCGCCTACAAGGGCGCGAACTACGGCTGGCAGAAGTTCATCGGCGGCCTGGAAAAAGTTGTCTCCGGCTTGCAATAACGCCCGGGTTCAGTAATCGGAGTCGAAAAGGAGGCTTGGAACACCATGAACCAAGGCATCGTGCGTGTGATTTTTCGGTGGATTCACATCGTCTTTAGCATTCCGATACTCGGATATATTTACAGTCCGTTTGACAGGATTCCGCAGTACGCCCACCCTGTTCGGTTTGTTTTTGTTCCTATAATGGTCCTTTCGGGATTGTGGATGTGGAAAGGCCATCTGCTTCGACGACTTATTTCGAGGAGACCCGCTCAACACGACGCTGCAGCGAACCGCCTGCCGGCGTAGGGCCGACTGGCGAAACGCCGGCCGAAACGCTCATCGAAAATACGGATCGGAAAAAAAAGATCGGAGAGAACATGAAGCCCAAGAGTCGCGCGAACGGCGAGGCCAGTTCAGCAAAAATCACCGAGCGGATTCAAGCGCTGGGGGATTGGAGAAGCGAGACCCTCGCTCATATCCGCGAGCTCATCCACGATGCCGACCCCGCGATCCAGGAGGAGTGGAAATGGGAGAAGCCAAGTTCCCTTGGTATCCCGGTCTGGTACCACGACGGCGGCATCTGCACGGGCGAATCGTACAAGCAGGTGGTGAAGCTCACCTTCTTTCGCGGAGCCTCGCTCAAAGACCCGAAGAAGCTATTCAATTCCAGCCTGAGAGGAAACACGCGGCGTGCGATCGACATCCGCGAAGGAGAAAGGATCGACGAAGCTGCCTTCAGGCACCTCATCCGCGCCGCGGTGGCGACCAACTCCGAAGCGCGCGCTCAGAGGGCCGTCAAGAAGCAGTAAGCCCGGCTCTCCGGAGTATGGCGGCGAGCGACCGGATCGCAAACCGAAATGAAACTGGCCTAAACGTGACTAAGCCTCGTGTACACCTTGGGATAGAGGGGTGCCGAAGTTGTCAAAATTATTGCATACATCGTTTTGGGAGTGTGGAGTCGCCAGAAATTTATGTTGCAAACAAAAGACTTATTTGCGAGAATCCCGACGGGACTTTGGTACTACAGGTGCACTATAGGCAGCGAGTCAATTTTCCGGAGGTGGGTCTTGAAGATGTTCAAACTGATGACGGCAGTCGCGGTGGTGTTACTCGCATCGACGGTCGTCCGAGCTGACGGCTTGGGCGATGGCCGCGTAGGGGTTTCGGGCGGCTCTGGAGCGAGCGGTGACTGCAACTCCTTCCAATTGACCACCGACGGGACAGGCGCGATTACTACCGGACCGAACACCGAATGCAAGGTGACTGGAGCGAATGCCACCTCGATTACAGTGGCGGTCCCGGTTGGCCAAACCGGCACCGGGCCGGGCTTGCAGGTCTATTCACCGCTCCTGATGAACGTCACCTCCCAGGTTCCCGCGTGGGCGCAGAGCTGGCTCGCTCAGTTCAACTGGACCGAGAGTTGCCCTGCGACCCCAGTGACAGCGGGAGGTGTTAGCGCGTTCGAGTGCATTCTTACCGCGCCGACGATGCCGACCGATCCAGTCTCCCAGGGGATTCTGAACCTTCTGACGCAGTTGGGCGTCATCAACGACGGTGATTGCGACAACGACGACTTTGTGTTCTATATTCCGATCGGTTGCGACATCAAGTTCACGACCGACGCGCTCGCGGGTCTGCCGGGTGATACGCCGGATCAGCTGTTCTCCCAGAACGCACAGCTGGGTTCGACCACCAACGGCAGCACGGACTTCGTCCCGTTCCCCGAGCCTGGCGTCCTTTCGCTGCTTCTCGTGGGACTCGCGGGATTGCCGATCGTGCGTCGCCGGATGGCTCGCTAACGATCTAAATCTCGGCGCAGGTCAGTCCACCTGCCAATCTGAATTCAACAAAAACACCTCCGCTCGTCGGAGGTGTTTTTATTTTCGGCCGACTTTTCGAGCACGACTCCCCGACTGACTTTAAGTCTGTCTCACCGCTGGATTGGTCAAGCGAGGGCGGAACTATTGCTTGGCGGAGTATTCCTTGATCATTGCCTTGAAGTCTGGGCGGTCCGTCAGATTCTGGAGTTCGGGGTCTTCCTCGACTTCCTTCAGCGGGTAACCATTGCTGAGCGCCTCCCGCAGAGTGCGCACGGCGTCCGCCGGCTTTCCTCCCAGATTCTCGACGATGGCCTGAGTGTGGATCAGTTCGACGTCTTTCTTGTCGATTGCGCGAGCCCTCTGGATGAAGTCCGTGGCGTGGGCGCTATCGCCCTTCTTCGCGTAGTATGTCGCGAGATCGCCCATTGCTTCCGTACTCTGTGGATTCACCTGAAGATCTTTGAACGTAAGCGCGATGGCCTTGTCGTAGTTGGCGATCGCTTTATCTTTCTGCCCGGAGTACCGGTAGGCGTCTGCAAGGTTTCCGACCGCCATTTCCTGGTTCGGACCCAACTCGACTGCCTTCTCCAGAGCCACAATCGCTTCCGGGTACCTCTTCAAAAATGTATAGACATAGCCGAGGTTGGAATAAGTGAGCCAGGTGGGGCCAAGCTCTATTGATTTTTGGTATGCAGGGATGCTGTCTTGATATCGGCCCATCCGCTCGTAAGTCGTCGCCACGTTGCCCCAACCGTCGCCGCTTTCGGGTTCCAGTTCCGTGACCCTCTTGAACTCTTCGAGAGCCTTCTCGTTTTCGCCGAGTGTGAAATAAGCGCGGCCAAGGTCGCGATGGAGCGCCCAGAAATAGGGATTTACCTCGATTGCTTTCTTGAACGCAGCGATCGCTTCCGGTTTCTGACCGACTGCCAGGTACGTATTTCCCAGGCGCACATAGCCGATGTCGGAATTCGGAGCCAGTTCAAGCCCCCGCTTCAGTTCGGAGATCGCCTGAGAGCTCTTTCCCGTGGCTTGATAAATAGCTCCGAGTGAAAAGTGGACCTCGGGTAGGCTGTCCTTCAGCTGTTCGGCTCTCTGCGCGGCGCTGAGCGCTTTCTGAGCCCAGAACGTGTCCTTCTTGGTGATATAGGTTTCCAGCGAGGCATCGGCAAGGCCTGTGTATGCAAGAGCGAAGCCGGGGTCCTTTGCCACTGCCTGCTCGTAGAACCCGATGGCTCCGTGGATGGCCTTGTCCCGATCCTGGCCGCGATAAGCCTGCCGGCCGCGCAGGTAGAGATCGTAGGCATCGACGTTGTCGGTAGGCCGCGCTGCAGTATTGGCGAGCTCTTCGGATGTGGGCTTCACGTCAAGAGCCGTCACGAGCTGGCCGGATATCTGATCTTCGAGCGTCAGTAGATCTTTCGGCACGCCGGTAAACTGCTGGCTCCAGAGCTTCTTGCTGCCATCGGCTACGTCGATCAAGCTGACGATAATCGCCATTTTGTCCGCGGTGCCCTGAATCATTCCCTGCACGATCAAATTCACGCCGAGAGCGCGCGCCGTCTTTTCCAGCGCATCCTTCTCGGAGACTTTCGCGACAGCGTTGTCGGAGGCCAGGCGAAGATCCTTCAACTGGAACAGTTTTGCCGAGAGCGCCTCGTTCAAACCTTCTGCCACATATGCGAGCGATTGATCGTCCCCGAGAATGCGAAACGGAAGAATGGCAACGAATTTCCCCTGCGACAAAGCCGGAATGCCGGATGAGCTCGAGCCTCCCTTTCCGCCTCGGAAGACCAAGTGGCGGACAGGAGGAATTGCGAGCGAGATCAAAATCAGTGCGACGGCACCCGCCACGTACCACGTCCACTTTCGCTGTGCAACGAACTCAGGAATTTGTATCTGAACGGTGTGCGAGCCGCTGGCAGAACCCTTCGAGCCTTGCAGGTCCGCCAAAATCTCGTACGCACTTTGATACCGTGCGTCCGGTTCCCGCTCCAGGCAGCGCATGATGATGCGCGCAAACCAGCTCGGCAGCGACGGATTGATCAGCTTGGGATTCTTCGGCTTCTCTTGAATCCGCTGGTACATCACCTTCAGTGTCGATTCGCCGGTAAACGGGACATCGCCGACCGCCATCTCATAAAGCATCAAGCCAAACGAGTAGAGGTCGCTACGCAGGTCGGCCGGCTTACCTTCCACCTGCTCGGGAGACATGTAACGGGGAGTACCGAGGAAGGCCCCCGTTTTCGTCATCCCTTGCGCGCCTTCTTCAAACGACTTCGCGAGCCCGAAGTCGGAGACAAAAATCTGATCGTCTTTGTTCACCAAAATATTCTGCGGTTTCAGGTCGCGGTGGATCACTCCTTCGGCATGGGCGGCGGCAAGCGCCCCTGCGAGCTGTGTTGCATATCTGAGGACGCGCTCGATCGGCAGCTTCGGATTCTCTTTCAGAATCCCGTAAAGATCCTGGCCCTCCACGTAGGCCATCGTGATGAACTTCGTATCCCCGACTTCTCCCATATCGTGAATGCGGAGAATGTTCTTGTGGGAGATCTTGCTGGCGAGAATGAGTTCTTGCTTGAAGCGCTTGAGCGCGTCGGTTTCGCCCATCACGCCGTGTCGAACCACTTTTAGCGCGACGGTGCGGTCAAGGTCTTTGTCGTAGGCCTTGTAAACGCGCCCCATACCGCCTTGCCCCAGCAACGCCTCAATCCGATAGCGGGTTCCGAAGTCGCTCCCCGGGGCGAGGGCGGTCAGGTCCACCATGATCATCGTTTCGGTATCCCCTACTGGCATGGGGGTACCGCAGCGAGAACAAGATTCGGCGGTTTCGGCGTTTACCGTGCTGCAGTGTGGACAATTCATCGCGAAAGCCGCCAGGCCGGCTCAGTCACACTTATCACGATGCCGAGATTATCCGCGTTCCGCGCAATGGCCGCAACCCCAAATACATTGGGTTTAAACGCCAAATTCACCATCCGCGCATCCAGCCATCTGTTCTCGGACATCTTCCGTTACACTGTCCCGCTATGCTGGGAACCCCTATCCACGTGTGGGTCGTCTTTGGCGTCGTGATCGTCGCAGCGCTGGTCCTCGACCTCGGTGTATTCCATCGCAAGGCCCAAGCGATTACGCTGAAGAGCGCCCTCATCGAAAGCGCCGCGTGGATCGCCCTCTCCTTGCTGTTCGGCGTGTACGTTCACTTTTCCCGCGGATCGCACGCGGCCGTGGAATTCCTTACCGGGTATCTGGTTGAAAAATCGCTGAGCGTTGACAATATTTTCGTCTTCATTCTGATCTTTCAAGCCTTCAAGATTCCGCCGCGCTCGCAGCATCGCGTGCTTTTTTGTGGGGTCGTCGGCGCGCTCGTAATGAGGGCGCTCTTCGTGCTCGCTGGCGTGGAATTACTCCAGTCGTTTCACTTCGTGCTGTACCTCTTCGGCGCAATCCTCGTGTTTACCGGAATTCGCATGCTGCTTCCGAACAGGCGAGAGATTCAACCGGATCGAAATTGGCTTGTGCGAATCGCGCGCCGATTTGTACCAGTCTTGAGCGACTACGAAGGTGAAAGCTTCTGGGTGAAGCGCGACCGAAAATGGCACGCCACTTCGCTTTTTCTGGCGCTGATGGCGGTGGAAGCGATGGATATCGTCTTCGCGGTGGATTCGGTGCCGGCGGTGCTCGCAATCACCCGCGACACCTTTATCGTGTACTCATCGAATGCATTCGCGATCCTGGGATTGCGTGCGCTCTATTTCGCGCTGGCGGATATTTTGCCGCGGTTTCGATTTCTTCACCAAGGCCTTGCCGGCATTCTGATTTTTGTGGGTCTCAAGATGATAGGCAGCGACTGGTTGCAGATTCCCGATCTCGCATCTCTGGCGGTTATCGCAGCGATACTGACAATAACAATTTTGGCGTCCCTGCGGCCAGCGCGAGCAACCACCGAAAAACGGGGACATTGAAGAATTTGCGAAAGCAGCGCTATCGAATGTTGAGGACGAGCAGGCGGGGTTCCGTCATCTCTTCGATCGCGTAACGCAGCCCTTCGCGTCCCAAACCCGATTCCTTCACTCCGCCGTAAGGCATGTGGTCGATGCGGAACGAGGATGTGTCTCCGGCAATTACCGCGCCCACCTCAATATTTTCAAATGCCTCGAACAACAGCTTCACGTCACGGGTAAACAATCCGGCCTGCAGCCCATTCGGAGAATCGTTCACTTGGCGGATCGCATCCGAAAACTCGTCATACGGTTCGACGATTACCACCGGGCCGAACACCTCCTGACAGCTCACCTTCATCTCGGGTCGCGTGTGCGTAAGCACGGTCGGTTCCACCGTCGCGCCGTCGCGCTTGCCGCCGACTTCAACTTTCGCCCCGCCCGCAACTGCTTCATTGATCCAGTCTGCGACGCGCCGAGCCGCCCCTTCATCGATCAGCGGACCGACGTCGGTCGATTCATCGGCAGGGTTACCGGCCTTCAGCTTCTTGACCCCCGCCAGAAGCGCCGAAAGGAATTTCTCTTCCACATTTCTTTGCACGTAGATGCGCTGCACCGATATGCATGTCTGTCCCGAATAGCCGAATCCGCCTGCGACGCACCGTTCCGCGGCGTACTGCACGTCAGCGTCAGAATGAACGATCACGCCCGCATTTCCACCCAGTTCCAACGTAACTTTCTTCTTGCCGGCCTTCTGCTTGAGCGCCCAGCCCACTTTGCCGCTGCCCGTGAAAGTCAGCATCTTGAGACGGTCATCGGTAACCAGTTTCTCGGCTTCTTCATTCGCGAGCGGCAGAACATTGAATGCTCCGGAGGGTAATCCCGAGTTTGCTACCACTTCCGCCAGTAAGAGCGAACAGAGCGGAGTCTGAGGCGCCGGTTTCAGCACAATCGTGCACCCGGCAGCAATCGCCGGGGCCACTTTGTGCGCCACCAGATTCAACGGGAAGTTAAACGGCGTGATCGCGAGAATGGGACCCAGCGGAAAACGCCGGACAATACCCGATCGGCCGGCGGTTGATGATTGCAGATCCAGCGGCAACCATTCGCCGGTGATGCGCGTCGCTTCCTCAGCCGCGACGGCAAACGTAAAAATCGAACGGTCAATCTCCAGCCGCGCCGCCTTAATCGGCTTCCCTGCCTCGAGACACATCAGTTGTGAAAACTCTTCGTGGCGGGCGCGGATTCCATCGGCGATCGCTCGGAGTATGTTCTGCCGCTCGTAGGCTCCCAGTTTCTTCGTTTTCTCAAATGCGCGGTGAGCGGCGGCTACCGCGGCTTCGGCATGAGCGGCAGTGCCGCGACGCGCTTCGCCCACGACTGAGTGGTCGTAAGGCGAGCGCACTTCAAATCGCTCCCCTTCATTCAGCCACTCGCCATTGACGAAAATTCCCCAGCTCCGAACTGCCACTTTCGTTGGAGTCGCCATGATCGAAACCTCTACAAGATCTCTCTGCCACTACGCGTGGTTGGGTGCTGTTTCCATTCGCGATTCCACGACGCTTGCAATCGCGCTCTCAAGCACATTCAGTCCCTCATCGAACTGCTCGTCGGTGACCACGAGCGGAACCAGCAACCGGACTACGTTGCCGTAAGTCCCCGAAGAAATCAGAATTAAGCCGTGTTCGTGGCAGTGTCGCAGGATCTGTTCGGTTTCTTCCTTCGCAGGTTCCCGGCCTTCGGGGCTTCGCACCAGTTCCATCGCACGCATCGCTCCCAACCCGCGAACGTCGCCAATGAGTGGCCAGCGCTTCCGCCAAGACTGCGCGCGCGAATCAAACCGTTCACCGAGCTTCTCCGCCCTCGCGGACAGATTTTCGCGCTCCATAATTTCGATGGCGGCGAGCGCCGCCGCACACGAAACAGGATTCCCGCCAAACGTTCCACCCAGTCCGCCGACTCCCGGCGTGTCCATAATCTCAGCGCGGCCGGTCACGGCCGCAAGCGGTAACCCGCCCGCGATGGATTTGGCGGACACGAGAAGATCTGGAACTACTCCGTAACGCTCGCAAGCGAACATCGCTCCCGTGCGGCCAAATCCCGTCTGCACCTCGTCGGCGATCAACAAAATCTTGTGGCGCCGGCAAATTTCCTGGACGATGGAAAGGAATTCTGTTGGCGGCGCAACAAATCCGCCCTCGCCCAACACCGGTTCCACGACTACCGCTGCTACGGACTCGGAAGCGACTACGCGCTTGAATGTATCCTCGAGATGTTGCGCGCAAAATACGCCGCAGCTGGGATACTGCAACGAGTACGAACAGCGATAGCAGTACGCGTACGGGATTCGATAGATGTCCGTGGCGAATGGCGCGAAGCCAGCCTTGTAAGGGTGCGTCTTGCTCGTAAGCGACATCGTGAGCATCGTGCGCCCGTGAAATGCGTCTTCGAAACAGATGATTGCCGGGCGCTGGGTGTAGCTCCGAGCGATCTTCACCGAATTTTCGATCGCCTCCGCACCGCTATTCACGAGGATGGTCTTCTTCGGGAACTTTCCCGGCGTCAGCGAGTTCAATTTCTCAGCAAGTTCGATGTATTTTCCGTAGGGTGCAACGCTGAAGCAGGTGTGCATGAACGCATCAAGCTGCTCGCGGACCGCGGCCAGCACACCCGAAGCTCGATGCCCTATGTTCAAGCAACCGATGCCGCCGGCAAAATCGATGTAGCGGTTGCCATCGACGTCTTCCAGCACAGCGCCTTCCGCACGTGCCGCGAATATCGGCGTCGCGTGCCCCACGCCGCGCGCCACGGCCGCATTTCGGCGCCGCATCAATTCTTGTGATTTGGGTCCGGGGATCGCTGTACGCAATTGGATTGCGGGCATATTAGTACCATCCGATCGGCTGTTCGTTCAGATTGAGGTGAACCTGCTTCGTTTCCAGATATTCTTCGATTCCCCAGGGGCCTAGTTCCCGTCCGAAGCCCGATTGCTTGTAGCCGCCCCACGGAGCTTCCACGTACGTAGGCTGCATGTGATTCACCCAGACGATTCCGGCACGCAGCGCTTTCACCACGCGAAAGGCTTTAAAGATATCGCGCGACCAGACTGCCGCCGCCAGGCCATAGGGCGTATCGTTCGCAATGCGAATGGCATCACTCTCATTGCCGAACGGAATCACCGTCGCCACCGGGCCGAAGATTTCTTCCTGCGCGATGCGGGCGGAATTGTCCACATCGTAGAAAATCGTCGGCTCCACGTAGTAGCCCCGAGTGAAACTGGCTACGCGTCCGCCGCCGGAAGCGACTCTCGCTTCCTTCTTGCCCAACTCCTGGTACGAGCGGACTCGATCGAATTGCTCCTTGCTTACAAGCGGGCCCATCTTCGTCTCGCGCTCCAAGGGCGGCCCCAGACGAATCGTCTTGGCCTTCGCGGCCATTGCCTCCACAAATTTCGGGTACATGGATTTTTCAACCAGAATCCGGCTGCCTGCCGAGCAAACCTCGCCCTGATTGATGAATACTCCAAATAGTGCGCCGTCGATCGCGGATTCGAAATCGGCATCCGCAAAGAAGATGTTCGGCGATTTCCCCCCGAGTTCGAGCGTCACTCGCTTGAGAGTATCGGCAGCCATCTTGACGATCGACTTCCCCACCGCCGCGCTTCCCGTGAACGCCACCTTACTTACATCGGGATGCTTAACGAGCGGCGCGCCCGCCGTCTCGCCGAAGCCCGTGATGATGTTTACCACCCCGGGCGGCACGCCGGCATCCGCGAGATAACCAGCGAATTCCAGAGCCGTGAGCGGCGTCTGTTCTGCGGGCTTCAAAATGCATGTGCAGCCGGCAGCAATCGCCGGCGCGAGTTTCCACGCAGCCATCAGCAACGGATAATTCCAGGGAATGATCTGCGCGGCGACGCCAATCGGTTCGCGCATCGTAAAATTCAGAGCATTGTCTGGCACCGGATTCACACTGCCGAGAACTTTCGTCGCGAGCCCCCCGTAGTATTCAAAACAAGTCGCGACATCACCGATGTCGTATTCGGCCTCGACGATTGGCTTGCCGGAATTGCGGGCTTCAAGTTCCGCGAGCAACGGCGCCTCTTTACGCACTCGCTCCGCCAGGCGAAAAAGAATGCGGCCGCGTTCTTGCGCCGTCGTCTGGGGCCACGCTCCGGAATCGAACGCAGCCTTTGCTGCTGCGACCGCGCGGTTCACGTCCTTTTCGTCAGCGTTCGGAACTTCCGCGAGCACTTCTTCCGTCGAGGGATCGACGACCGGAAAATACGCACCACCGTGGCTTTCGACAAATTCGCCGTTGATGTACATCCGGTATCTTCGAACTGCAGCCTTGGCCTCGCTGGCCATGTAGTTCCTCCTGCTCTAGGAATCGTGCTCAGGCTCGGCTCGCCGCCGCTTGAGTCCTTTTGCGCCGTCCGTATACAAAATAGAAGAATGCAGCCAGCCCGATGAACAGCGCCGTACCACCGAGCATCCATGCTTCGTAAGCAGCCACGGAAGTAATTTGCTGCGCCGGCGAAAATGCGAAAACGGTGCCGAGAACCGTCATAAGCAAGCCACTGGAGCCGGCAAGAATCAGGGTCGCCTTGCTGTAGCGTCCTTTACCCGCTTCAGCTGGATCGAAAGCCAGCCTCAGCAGCGCGCCAAACATATAAAGGAACGGCACGAGCTGCAGCACGACAGCCAGTGAAAGCAATCGCTGAAAGGTCTCCTGCACGCCCGAGCCGAGAAGGCTGATCAGCACGAGAATCGCCGAAACGGCGGCGTGTACGATCAACGCCGCATACGGAGTTCCGTACTGCGGATGCACTTTTCCAAGCCAGCTGGGAAGATAGGAATCAAGTCCCGCCACAAACGGAATCCGCGCAGATCCTGCAAGCCACGCAGAGCCGATCCCGGCGATCGAAATGCTCAGCATCAGCGCGAAAGGCGCGACGATCCAGGCGACTCCCACTCGCGCCGCCATATGGCTCACCGCCTGCACGATTCCCTGCAGCACGTTGATTTCGTCTTTGCTCACTGCAACGAGTAGCGTCATTGTCGCCGCGATGTAGAGCAGACCGGAAATCACGCCACCCCATGCCACCGCGCCGGGAAGCGTGCGCTGCGGATCGCGAATTTCGTCGCCCATCACCGAGGCAAGCTCAAGTCCGACGAGGCCGAAGCAGATCACACCAAAAGAATTCAGCAGGAAACGCGGATTCGCGGGGATCCGGAAATCCGCAGTTGTTACCGTGGTTCCAAATCGAAGCCACACAATCAGCCCCAGGCCGATCAGAAGTCCGCCCGCCACCACCGTTCCGATGCTGCCAACATTGTTGATCCACTTGCCCACGCCCAACCCGACGACGTTGAGCACCACAAGTAGCGCCAAGAGCACGAGAGATGCGGCCACCGTAAATATCTTGTTGTCCGCCAGAGCCGCATGGCTCGGCCCCAGCGCAAACACCGAGACGCCGACAAAATAGAGCATCACCGTGGGGACGTACATCATGTTGTTCGTCCAGTAGCACCAGCCGGAGAGGAAACCGTGAAAATCTCCGAATACTTCCTTGGCCCACAAGTACACGCCGCCTTCACCAGGATACCGATGAGCCAGCTCAATCACTGCAATTCCCTGCGGCCAGAAAAAAAACACCAAGCAAAGGATCCACAGCCAGACGGTAACGCCGCCATTCGCAGCGATGCTCGGCACTACATTCAGGTTGAATACTGCCACGACGAAAAGGGCGACCAAATCCCAGCGCCCGAGCGCCCGCTTCAGATGAACAATCTCTGCTTTTGACGCGCCCTCGTCTGGCAGAAACGACTCCTGTAAGTCTGTCTCGCCGTTCAGTGAGCGGCCGTTACCACGTGCGGCTCTTTCTGTGCCGTCGCCAGCGCCGGCGCTATCTCCGAGAACGCTTCGAGGTGGCGGTCGATGTCCGCGTCCGTATGCGCCACCGACACCGTCCACTGCTCATCCCACCAATAGGGCTGCGCCATCACGCCGCGATTCACCATCGCAAACCAGTAGTGCCGCCAGATCTCGCTATCGATCGTGAGCCAGTCGCGATAATTCCGAATCGGCTTCGGGAAAAACATCAGCGCGCCATTCGACCCTGCGCTCGCCAGGTATGCGTTCAGCCCGGACTTTTTCACTTCCTTCTCGTAACCCTCGACCAGTTTCTTGTTCAGCCGGTTCACGTGTTCGTATGCCGCAGGGGTCAACACCTCACGGAAAGTCGCGAGTCCCGCCGCCATCGCTACCGGATTCGTGTTGTATGTACCCCCGTGGAACACGCGATGATCGGAGATCAGTCCCATCACCCGGCGTGTCGACGCAAACGCCGCCAGCGAAAATCCTCCGCCGATCGATTTCGCCAGGCAAACGATATCGGGATTGACCTTGAAATATTCGCAAGCGCCGCCCCGCGCCAGCTTTGCACCGGTTTTCACTTCGTCGAAAATCAGCAGCGCTCCGTGCTTCTTCGTGATTTCGCGCAGCGCCTGGTGGTACGCCGGGTCGGGCATCAGGATCCCCACGTTCATCATGATGGGCTCGACGATCACCGCCGCGATCTCGTTGGGATACTTCGCAAAAAGCCGCTCGACTCCCGCCGGATCGTTGAATTGCGCGACCAGCGTGTTCTGCAGCGTTGCCTTCGTGATCCCTTCGCCGCCGGGGACTGAGTTCGGCGCATTCGGATCCCCCACCTCGTTCTCTTTCGGTTTTACGGAGACGAGCGCCGAATCATGCAGCCCGTGGTATCCGCCTTCCATCTTGATGATGCGATCCCGGCCGGTTGCCGCGCGCGCCAGCCGCACCGCGTGCATCGTGCATTCCGTTCCGCTGTTGCTGAAGCGCACCATCTCCACCGGAAAGCGCTTGCAGATTTCTTCCGCCAGCTCCCACTCCATATCGTGCGGCATTCCGAACATCGTTCCCGTGCCAAGCTTTTTCTGCACCGCAGCGACGACGGCCGGATGACAGTGCCCCGCCATCAAAGCGCCAAAACACAAATTGAAATCGATGTATTCGTTTCCGTCGACGTCATGGATGTGGCCGCCCTTCCCGTCGCGCACAAATATCGGATACGGATCGTAGGCGCGATAGTTGCTGGCAACTCCCAGCGGCAAACGCTCGGCAGCTTTCTTGTGCGCCTCCCGCGAGCGCGGTGTGCGCTTTTCGTATGTCTCGATTTCCTTTCGCAGCCCTTCGAGCATCACTTCCTCCATCCGTTTCTTACTGCGGCCGGCGCACGGCCCTGAGATTTGTTTCTCGTTCTCGAAGCGTGTCTCAAATCGCGAATATTCGCGCTACCGCTTCACCTTCCAGCTACGAAAGCGAAATCCGCGCTTCTTAAGCTCCGCGAAAAACGGCTCCGGCGGCACCACGTTCTCCGGCGCCTGCACTCCCGTACCGCGAATTTCTTCTCGGCCCAACATCACCGCCGCAATCGCTGCCGGAAAACCCGTATCGCGCGCAACGGCCGTAAGCTGCGGCCGGGTCGAGTAGTCCGCCCACATCTCCATCGCCGCTGCGACCTTTCGCCCACCGCGCCGACCCGAGACCACCACGCGCAGAGCCTCCACATCCTTCGGCGTCTTCGTGGTGGCGTGTTGTTGCAGTAGAGCCAAAAACACCGCGCGAGGCGCCACGCGCGTGCCATTTACTGCAATCGGTTCGCGGCTCGTGAAGCCAGTATGCACCAGATTCCGGACCAGATTCACCAGTTGCGGTTCGTAATTAATCTTGAAGAATACCTCGCGCACGCCCTTCTTCCGGAAGCTCTCGGCAAGCGTACCCAATTCCGAGTGGATCGAATGGCGCAACACGATGTTCCCGATCGGCTGCGGAAATTTGCCCGGCTCGGGATCGGATAGCATCGGCTTCTCGACGTACCGCCCATTCTCAAACGCAATCGGAGGCATCGTCAGCTCATCAAGAATCGTGGCAATCGAGAACGTGTACGCGATCGGGCTATCGTATTTCTGCCGGTCCGCGCCTGCGTTGTACACGCGTATCGATTCCACCCGGTCAAGAGGATCAGCTAGGGCACGAGCCATCACGTTCGTGATACCCGGCGCACCGCCCATCCCCGCAATCGCCAGCCGGCCGATCCTGCGAAAATCGCGATCGAGAGCGAACTGCTTTTTGGTCATGTGATACAGCCCGCCCAGGTCCATGTAATTCACCCGGGCGGCAAGCGCCGCGCGCATCACATCCAGATTCCAATTATACTGCGTGCAGTTCACCACCACATTGCAGCCGCGCAAAAGCTTAGCCAGACTGCCCGTCTCCCGCACATCCGCGAAAGCACCCTTCGCTCGCCCGCGTCCGAATTTCCGCGCGACATCCCCAGCGCGCGCTCGATCGAAATCGGCGACCACGATCTGCTTCACCTCGTGCGCGCCCGCAAGATCGTGCACCACCGCGCGTCCCATCATTCCCGCACCTAGAACGAATACTTTCATTCCACTCCCGCTTCGATGAAATGTGCCGCCAGACGGAAAAGCGAGGGGCCTAGTGCAACAGGCTCCCTCGCTCGATTCGTTACCCGCACGTCCCTAGAAAAGAACTTTGAATCCAAACTGAATCACGCGGGGGTCGATGCGCGTTCTCTGAACCTGACCGAACGTCGGTCCGTCGCTGAAATTTCCGTCCGGGTTCGCAAACTGCGTGTGGTTCCACGCGTTATAAAACTCGGCTCGAAACTCCGTGTTCCATTTCTCATTGATCGGGGTGCGCTTTTCGATCGAAAGGTCCGTGTTACTCAGACCCGGCCCGCAGCACAACGCATGTGGCATATTGCCGAACGTCCCCAGATCCGGATCGGCGATGTTCGAAGGATCGATCAGGTAGGTTGTTCCTGCCGCCACGTTCGCGGTGCTCTTCGGATTCAGGAAATGCACCTTACCGGTCACTTGGGGCGTATTCGCGTCCTCAAAGAAGAAACTGCTCATCAGCTCGGAGTCATCTTGCGTTTGGATACGAATCGGGAAGCCCGTCTGATAACTGATGATCGCTGATACGCCCCAGCCGTTCACCAGCTTGCCCATCAATCCGTCGTGTTTCGGTATCGGAAGCAGCCAGTACGGGCTGAAAACAAAACGGTGCTTCGCATCGAGGAGCGACAAGCCGCGAGTCGCATTGAAGTCGATTGGATTGAGCTCGTTTTCAAATGACGCGCCCTGGTCGATCGCTTTGCTGAACGTGTACGAAGCCTGGAACAGCAACCCGTTCGAAAAGCTGCGATCCAGCGAAAGTTGCAATCCGTTGTAGTTCGAATTCGCGATCGTGTCTTCGGCGAAGATATTGCTGAACACCGGCACGCCGTCGCCGGGACAGCCCGCTCCCGTGGTCGGCTGGCAATTGGGGGAGGAGTACTTGCGAAGTCCGACGAGAGTTATCGCAGGATTGTTCGGTCCAGTGACCGAAGCAACATTGCCATACGGAAGGTGCAGGGTCATGCCTGCAGGAATCGAATTGGCCGGCAGGTTGAAAGGGCTGTCGGACGAGAACGCCCCGCAGGCATAGGCAGACGCCAGTCCCGGGTTAGGAACGGTGTTGGTGTAGAAGTTGGAAACGCTTTGAAGATCAAGGCAACTCTGCGGATTCCCGAAGTTCAAATCGTGCGAAGCCAGCAGATGATGTGCTTGTGTGCCCACGTAAGCGACGCGCATGACCATGCTCTTGCCCAACTGGCGCTCGATCGTCAGGTTGTACTGGTCGGCATATTGCGGTTTCAAATGAGGCGCGAACTCGCCGAAGAGCAAAATCGGACGGAAGCTCGACCAGTCAACGCAGCCGTTCGGCCCCCCGGGCACGTCAACCGCGCACGGGGTGGACGGCGTCTGATTGATGACGCCGGTAAATGGGTTCGGATTGAGTCCACCCGATTGATTCTCGAAAGGAAGATTGAACATCGTGCTCGAAAGGAACGTGCTGCCGCCGAAGGGAGGTTCCGCACTGAACTGCTCGAGCACAAGCTGCTCGATCGGATTATAAAAAATCCCGTACCCCATGCGAACGCTCGTCTTGTTTGGCCCGCCCGTCAACTTCGATATCCAGCCTTCCGTCCAACCGGGACTCCACGCCAACCCGATTCGTGGTGCGAAGCCCTTGTAATCAGTTGTCGTGAGCCCGCGCGGTACCCCCTTGTCTCCGGGAAATACGAGCCCCAGCGGGAACACCGCGTTATTGCCTCCGCTTCCTTGGCCGCAATCGCCAGGCGCAAGCCCGAGATTGGTGGCATTTTCTGCTGACAACCAGCATGGATATTGCGTTGTGACCTGGCCGGGCCGGAAAGTTTGCAGGCGATTGCCGAGGTCGTAGTACGGCGTGTTCAGCTCCCAACGTAATCCGTAGTTCAAAGTCAGATTCGACTTGATCTTCCAGCTGTCCTGCGCGAACAGATACAAGGAAGTATTGCGAACATTCTCGCCTTGCGCCGCGCCTTGTTGGTAGGAATTCGGCGAGCCGATGAAATAATTCGGATACGCGTTCGCAGAGCCGACGTCATTTGTGATTGGGGAGTCACACGGCGCATCGGGGGTTCCCGGATTGGTC
>JBOGNA010000080.1:0-9006 GCA_050746925.1 Candidatus Acidiferrales bacterium | reverse complement strand
CGGCGAAAAGATCTCTGCCGGAAATTATGTCTTCGCCTGCGGCCCGTGGCTGCCGAAAATATTCCCCGCCCTTCTCGGCAACCGCATTTTCACCTCGCGCCAGGAAATCTTTTTCTTCGGCGTCCCGCCCGGAGACACGCGCTTCCAATCGCCCGCTCTTCCCACCTGGCTCGTTCTGCGCGACGAGTTTTACGGCATGCCCGACATCGAAAGCCGCGGATTCAAAGTCGCCGACGATCGCCACGGCGCCGCCGTCGATCCCGATACGCAATCTCGTATCGCCACTCCCGAAGGGCTCGCCGCCGCCCGCGAATTCGTCGCTCGCCGGTTCCCTGCCCTCAAAGATGCGCCGGTTGTCGAAACCCGCGTCTGCCAATACGAAAACACCTCGAACGGGGATTTCCTGATCGATTCGCATCCGGATTTCGAAAATGTCTGGCTGGTCGGCGGCGGTTCAGGTCACGGCTTCAAGCACGGACCGTCGGTAGGAGAGTACGTGACGATGCGGGTCCTGCAGTCTCGCGCAGCCGGCCACTCCGCCGACCGCGTGCCGTTCGAACAACTCGAGGCGCGCTTCTCGCTCGCCACAAAAGAATCCGTGCAGCATCGCTCGGTGCACTAAATTCCGGCACCGCCGCGCGCCCCCGCCTCTTCGCGCGCCTTTGCTCGCGCCCCGCGCAAATACAATCCCACTCCCAGCAGCACTGAAAAGGCCGTCCCGGCGACGAGTTTCACCTCGAATTGAATTTTGTTAAGGCTGTCGCCCGGCGGTATCAACGAAAGCAGAATCCCGGCGGAGGCGATCAGAAATCCCAGCCCCCCGGCGATCCACACCCCGATTTTCCCGCCGGGAATCAGCACCGCGCCGACTGATTTTTCCCGATCCGGCGAAGAAGCCAGCTTGATCGAAGCCCCGTACATGTACAGAAATGGGATGAAGTACAGAATGTTGGTCGCGCTCACCAACACCTCATACGTTCCGATCGTCGTCTCGTTGATCTGACTCACCAAGAGGATCAGTCCCGAAATAATTGCCTGCACCAGAATCGAAACGTACGGCGTCTGCCACTTCGGATGAATTTTCCCGAATGCGCGCGGCAAATATCGATCCAGTCCGATCACGAACGGGACTCGCGCAATTCCCGCCACCGTCGACCCCACGCCGCCGGCATTCCCCACCGTTACCAGCATCGCCGCAATCATTCCCAACGCGCCAATCTTCAGCGTTCCGGATGCAATCGTCAGCGCCTGAAATACGCCGCTCTTCGGGTCCACATCCACGCCTTTCATCAGCGACAGCACCGCCACGGTCCCCGCGATGTACAGCACGGCGATCACGATTCCAGATCCCAGAATCGCGCGCGGAAACGTCTTGCGCGGCTCGCGCACTTCCTCGCTCATCGACGACACCAGCTCCAGCCCGGCAAACGCAAACGCGATCTGCGGCCAGAAATTCACCGTCGCCCAATCCCAGTGCGGCTGGATGTTGCTCCACGTGAAATGTGTCACCGACCCCTGCTTGTGCCACACCCACGCCGCCACAAAAATCAAAATCGTCAAAGGCAGAAATGTCGAGACGCCCCCGACGTTCTGCAACCACTTCCCGATCCGCAGTCCGATGATATTCATCGACACGGCTACGAAAAGCAGCACGAACGACCCGATCAGCAAAAACGTGCGATTCTGCGCCAGCGGCGCGTACCCGATTCCTCCGATATACGCTGCCATTGACGCGCTCGCAAACAGCAGCGCCGGAAAATAAAAAAGCGTATAGACCCAGTAAGTCCACCCAGCTACGAAACCGTGAAATTCGCCGAACGCCGTTTTCGACCACGCGTACAGCCCGCCTTCCTCCGGAAAGCGCGTGGAAAGCTCCACGATCACCAGCGAAGTGGGAACGAAAAAGAAAACCGCCGCAAGAATCCAAAGCGATATCGAAGAAGTGCCGTTGTGCGCCGCCGAAGCAATCCAGCGCGGCCCCAGCACTGTCGCAATATTGAATAGCAACACGTCCCAAACTCCCATCACGCACGGGAGTTTCGGTTTCGCATTCGGAGCGGCGGGTGAGCTCACTCGGTCGAATCCAAAGCAGGGATCAGCTCATCTTTCCGGAGAAAATTGCGGAGAAAAGGATCTTTCGACGCTTCCAGCTCTTTCCAGGTTCCGAAAAACGAAACGCGGCCCTCTTGCAGGAAGATCACGCGGTCGGCCAGCTTCTTCGCCAGATGCGTATCGTGCGTCACTACGATCGACGTCTTCTGCAGCGTCTTTTTCAATTTCACGATCAGATCGCTCATGTGCGCCGCCATCAGCGGATCCACCATCGTCGTCGGCTCGTCGTACAGAATCGCCTGCGGATCTTCCGCCAGCGCCCGTGCAATCGCCACCGATCGCTTCATTCCCGTGCTCAAGTCCGCCGGCAATCGATCCGCGTACTCGGTAATGTCCAGCATCTTCAGCAGCTCGCCTACTTTCTTGCTGATTTCTTCTTTGCTCGGCTTCACCCCGTGCGTCTCCAGCGGAAACGCCACGTTCTCCGCCACCGAAAGCGAGTCGAAAAGCGCGCCTGATTGAAACACCATCGTCACAATTCGCCGGATCTCCGCGAATTGCTCTTCGGTAAAAAACGTCACATCCTCGCCCGCGACGATGATTTGCCCCTCATCTGGTTGCAAGAATCCAAGCAACAATTTCAAGCTCACCGATTTCCCCACGCCGCTGCGCCCCATGATCACGGCCGTCTCGCCCTGGTCCACAAAAAAACTCACTTCCTTCAAGACCGCGTGGTCGTCGAACGCCTTCGACACGTTTCGAAACTCAATGTAATGTTCGCTCATCGATGTGTGCGTCCGTCGAGCCTGGCTCGCGCTTCTTCGTAGTCCGCCGGCGAGTTCATATTCTTGAATAGCAGCCCCTCAGAATCAAAGCCTTTCCAATCGCGAAGTTCGATGAATTCCGTGTGAACGCCCGCGAGGCCCTCCGTCACCTTCCGCGTACCGCGGTCGAGCGACGCCCGAATGGCTCCGTCGCACCGTTTGCGATACATCGCGCACAAAGGCTCGGCTCCTCGCTCGTTCATCGGTACCACTGCATCAGCGTCCGATCCGTGCGCGCGCATCACGATAAACTCAAGCCACTCGCGCGTCAGATACGGCAAATCGCACGCGATCACCAGATTCCACGCGGCGCTCGACGCGCGCAATGCGGTCGCAATCCCTCCCAGCGGCCCAGCCCCCGGAAAATCGTCGCCAATCACGCGCAGCTCCAGCCCCTCGAGCCGCACCGCATCTCCGATGATCGTGCAGGCGCCAGCCACAGACTCCACCAGCCCCGCCGCCCGCAAAATCAGCGGCACGCCTCCAATTTCCAGCAGGGCCTTATCCCGCCCCATCCGCGAGCTTTCCCCGCCCGCCAAAATAAATCCGCCAATTTTCCCCTCGTTCGTCACGCAACTACCTTTCGCAGTAGGGGCACGGCATGTCGGAGATCCGCCGTGGCGGATCGTGCCCTCTCGGCGGCCGGCATAGCCTCACCCATTGACCGTTCGCTCCATCCCCGCCACTTGTCATCCCGCTTGCCCTGACGAAGGAAGGGAAGGCATCCCACCAGGATGCCTGAAGGATCTCGGCATCAATCGCCTCCACCGCTCGCCCCCGCAATATCACCGGCTGCCATTCCTCTTCGGTTGCCGTTCCGATTTTTTAGTAGGGGCGGGCCTAAGACCCGCCCGCGTAACCTTCAAGCGCGATCGAGTCAGCCACGACGAACGCCCCACTCGTCGAGGGTTCGTCGTGAGCCCTTCGCTTCCCCTATCCGTATTTATCTGTGTCCATCTGTGGCTCAAGCCGCCTCACCGCTACTTCCCCGGCCGCTGAATCCCCAGCTCCCGTAGCTTCTCCTGCAAACTCTGCCGATGCAATCCCACCTCCGCCGCCGTCTTCGACACGTTCCACCGATGCTCCTCCAGCTTTCGCTTCAAATACGCAATCTCGAATTTCCGCTTGGCCTCCCGAAAATCCGACTCCGCCAAATACGCATCCCCACCGGGATCCCGCCGCGCCGGCACTTCGCTCACTCCGCTTCGAATTTCTTCCGGCAAATCCGCGGCCGCAACCACTTCGCCACGGCTCAGCACCAGCGTCCTCTCCAGCGCGTTCCGCAACTCCCGCACGTTTCCCGGCCACTCATAGCGCCGCAGCAAGTCCATCGCACCCTCGTCCAGGCGCACGCGCCGCCCGTGCCTCGAACCCAGCTGTTCCACGAACGACCCGACCAGCATCGGAATATCCTCCCGATGCTCCCGCAACGCCGGAATCTCGAGCGTCACCACGCGCAACCGGTAGTACAAATCCTCCCGAAATTTCCCTGCCGAAATTTCTTCCGCCAGATTCCGGTGCGTCGCGCTGATCACGCGCACATCAATCTCAATCGACCGCGATCCCCCCAGCCGCTCGATCGTTCGATTCTCCAGCGCGCGCAGAACCTTCGCCTGCGTCACCGGATTCATGTCGCCAATCTCGTCAAGAAAAATCGTCCCCCCGGACGCCAGCTCGAATTTCCCCTTCCGCTGCTGCGCCGCCCCCGTGAACGCGCCTTTCTCGTACCCAAATAGCTCCGATTCGATCAAATTCTCAGGCAGCGCCGCGCAATTCACCGCCACAAACCCTTTCTCCCCCCGCGTATTACCTCTCAACGACCTTGTATGAATCTCCTGCGCTAGCAAATCCTTTCCCGTCCCGCTCTCGCCCAGAATCAGCACGGTTGCATCGGTCGCCGCCACGCGGTCCGCCATCTCGAAAACGCGTCGCATCGACGCGGCCGACCCCAGCATTCGCCCGAATTGCCCGTCGGAAACCAGTTCGCGCCGCAAGCGCGCATTTTCCATGCCCAGTTCCGTGAGCTTCAGGATGTTTCCTACTCGCGCGCGCAGCTCCGCGATATCGAACCCCTTCACGATGTAATCCGACGCGCCATTCTGCAGCGCTTCCACTGCCGTCTTGGCCGTATCGAGTGCTGATACCACCAGCACCGGCGTCTCATGTCCGTTGTCGCGCATCCACCGCAAAAACGACAATCCGTCCTCGCCCGGCATCACCATGTCGAGCAGAATCAAATCCGGACGCTCGCCCGCCAGCGCCACTCGCGCCGTCACCGCGGAGTCTGCCTCTACCACGCGGTAGTTTCCTTCGAGCGCACGCCGCGTCCCGTATCGCGCCGACGCCTCGTCATCCACAATCAGAATCGTATTCATCCCGCTCCTGTCCCCGTTCTCGTCCCTCGCCTAATAACCCCAGCTCAATCTCTGAGCCGCCAGTAGGGGCACGGCAGGCCGTGCCCTCTCGACCCACGGCTCCATCCACCCATTCCTTCCGCCACCCGTCCGATCGCTCGGTAGGGGCGCGTTTAAGCCGGCCCGCCAGTTCTTTGGAGGGACGCGCCGCCGCCCCTTCAGCACAATCGCGCCAAAGTCTTCTACGCCACTCTACGATCTGTCATCCCGAGCGCAGAGTCGGCCGCCGTCGCCTTTCGTCCCGCTCCTGCGGGACGGCCGACTCGCAGTCGAGGGATCTCTCTTCGGGCCGACTCAGCCCCATCCGCTATATCTTCAATTCTTGGAAACGGACAAAGTGACCCGAAACCGCGTCCCCGTCCCATCGCGTAGCGGACTCTCGCACTCGATCGTTCCGCCCATCTCGGCAATCCGTCGCGCCACAATCGAGAGCCCCAATCCCGTGCCCGTTGGCTTCGTCGTAAAGTAAGGCTGAAAAATCTTCGCGCGCAATTCCTCAGAAATCCCCGGTCCATCATCATCCACGCGAATCTCCGCAAAATCTCCATTCCTTGAAAGCCCCACCCGTATCCGCCCGCCATTCGGCTGCGCTTCCATCGCGTTCACAATCAAATTCGACAGCACTTCACCTAGCGCTTCTTCCGACCCCAGCACCGCAATCTCTTCGCGCGGCTGATCGAACTCCAGCCGGATATTTCGCTGCTCGGCATCGCGTCCAAAAAGCGACGCCGTCTGCCGCGCCAGCGCCACCGCGCCAACCCGCTCGCCGTTCACCGATGGTTTCGCATAGCGCAAAAGCTGCGTCAGCTTCGCACTCATCCGATCGATTTCATTCACTACCAACGAACAATCGCGCCGCATGTCCAGCGGCAACTCCGGATTCTCGAGCTGCACCTGCAGCACCGTCTTCATCGAACTCAGCGGGTTCCGCAAATTGTGCGAAATGTTCGCCGCCATCTGCCCCAGCCCCGCCAGCCGCTCCCGCTCCGCCAGTTCGCGCTCCAGCTGCAGCTTTTCGCCGATCAACCGGCACAGGTCGATGCTCGCCGGCAACTGCTCCGCCAGAAATTCCAGCGCCGCCGAAGTCTCACCCGTGAGGTACGACCCCGTCGTAGCCGCCTCAAGCAATCCGATCTCGCCTCCATCCTTCATCAACGGCAATCGCGCCACATGCCCCAGCCCTCCCGGCGATTCCAGCGGCGCCAGCCCCGCCTCGCGCGGCACCGAAATCCGCACCACCGCCAACCCAAACTCCTCCCGAATCCGCCGCTCCGCAAATCCAATCAGCTCCGCAATGTTTCCGTTCCGCGCGTCGGTCTGGATATCGAGCGTCAGTTGTTGCAAATGCCCCACGCGTCGTTGAAACTGCCGATGAAGCACCGGTCCGACCAGTCGTTCCACCGGCTCAAAAAGAAAAATCAATACAAACAGCAGAATGCTAGCCGTCGCCTCGGGCGGCAACACCGGCTCAAGCCAACCGCTAACGCGCCGCACCAGCGCCAGGTAAAGCAGCGCAAGAAACGTACCCGAAAGCGCGTACACAAGGTTTCGTTGATTACCGTATTCGACGAAATTGTGCCGCAACGCCCAGTAGATCAGCAGCACTCCTGGAAAGGCACCCGCCACAATTGTCGCCGTCACCAACTCGTCAGACACGAACGGCGAACCGGCTTCCATGTAACCGACGCGCAGAATCTGGACGAGGGAAAGAAAAATGAATATTCCCAAGAGCCACTTCCAGAGATTTCTCAGCTTTTGAATCTTCTCTCGGCGCAGCAGGAGTCGCTGGCCGACTCCCGCCACTGCGGCACAAGTTGCCAGGTTTCCTACTGGATTTAAGCTCACGAAGCTCAGCAATAATTTGCCGAATGGCCTGTCGAAAATAGCTGAGACCACGCCCAGTCCGATCAGTTGGCCGATCGGGATCAAGTACACGCACCAAACGCCAACCTTCGCCCAGCGATTGAAATGCGCTTGCTGTTCGGTTTGAGCGTACTCGAAGTGCGTGTGTACTATTAGTGGCAACAAAAAGAGCATGCCCAGACCCATCAGCACCGTGCAAAGCAGCCGCGTTGCGTCCGGCATCGACCCATATTGAATGCCAGCGTTAATTTCCAGTAGCCCGCCTGCGTAGACTAAGAATAGGGACAGGATGAGGAAGAACAGCAGCCGTTCGAATAGCCGCGGCCGCCGATGCCCCAGAATTAGCGCAATAAGAAAAAGATAGACGAGCGTCCCGGCGGTAAGCCCGATCAATCGCGCATAGAAGAGGTATGCCACCCGAGCGCCTCGGCACCTTGGATTCTATTCGTGCCGCGCTCCCAACTCAAGAACCAAGTGTCGGATAAACCTTACATACCCATACCAATGATAATAATGGCTTTAAGTAGAACTAAAACAAGAGGTGAGTGGGTGATAATCATATTTCAGCTTGACAGAATCACCGCCCATCAGTATATTAGCACTCGCTTGAGAGGAGTGCTAACGCTTCAGACCTCCTCCCGAGCAACTCAGCACCATCTCTCCACCGGAGGAATTGCAAAAATGGCAGTCAATATCACTCCGCTGCACGACCGCGTTCTGGTCCGGCGGCTCGAAGAGAAGGAATCCGTGAAGGGCGGCATCATCATCCCTGACACGGCCAAAGAAAAGCCCCAGGAAGGTGAAGTCATCGCCGTCGGCAACGGCCGCCGCGAAAAGGGTGAACTCATCCCGCTCGACGTGAAGCCCGGAGACCGCATCCTCTTCGGGAAATACAGCGGAAACGACATCAAGATCGACGACGAGGAGTACATGATCCTGAAGGAAGACGAAATCCTCGCGAAGATCGGCGGCTCGGCCAAAGCGGCCGGCGGCAAAAAGTAACTTCCGGATTCGGCTCGCGTCCCCGCTCAAGCTGGGTCGCACGCTCCCTTAAAATAGGAGCAAGCCGTACCGGACAACCAACCTAAGAAAGCGAAAGAGGAGATAGACACATGGCAAAGCAAATCGTAACTGGCGAAAATTCTCGCCAGGCGATCCTGCGCGGCGTCAACATTCTCGCCGACGCAGTCAAGATCACCCTCGGCCCCAAGGGCCGCAATGCGGTGATCGAAAAGAAGTTCGGCGCGCCGATCATCACCAAGGACGGCGTCACCGTTGCAAAAGAAATCGAGCTGCCCGATCCGCTCGAGAATATGGGCGCGCAGATGGTTCGTGAAGTCGCTTCCAAGACTTCCGATGTTGCCGGCGACGGCACCACCACCGCCACCGTTCTCGCCCAGGCCATCTTCCGCGAAGGCGTGAAGACGGTCGCAGCCGGCGCCAGCCCGATGGCCCTCAAGCGCGGCATCGAGAAGGCCGTCGAAGTCGCCGTCGAAGAAATCAAGAAATTCCACAAAGACGTGAAGGGCGACATGATCGCGCAGGTCGGCACGATCTCCGCGAACAACGACAGGCAGATCGGCGGCATCATCGCCGAAGCGATGAAGAAGGTCGGCAAGGACGGCGTCATCACCGTGGAAGAATCGAAGACCATGGAAACGACGCTGGAAGTGGTCGAAGGAATGCAATTCGACCGCGGCTACCTCTCGCCCTACTTCGTGACGGATCCGGAGCGCATGGAGAGCGTGCTGGAAGATGTGCGCATCCTGATCCATGAGAAGAAGATCAGCTCGATGAAAGACCTGCTGCCCCTGCTCGAAGGCATCGCGAAGAGCGGCAAGCCCCTTTTGATC
>JBOGNA010000079.1:0-79508 GCA_050746925.1 Candidatus Acidiferrales bacterium | reverse complement strand
TTTTTTCAGGCGAAGGTAAGCGACACGGCCAAGCATCTTGGCATCGATCTGCGCGTTTGCGGCACGCCCGATGCGCTGCTCGCCGAAATTGGTAAACAGGCTCCGGGCCTCATCGTTGTTGACCTGAACGCCCGCTCCGAGCCTCTCTCTGCCATCGAGCGGCTTCCCGAGAACGCCCGCGAAATCCCGTTGGTCGCATTTCTCTCGCACGTGCAGACCAGCCTCGCCGCGAGAGCGCGCGCCGCGGGATGCCGCGACGTGATGCCGCGATCGCAGTTTACGCGCGACCTGGCAACCATCCTGGCGCGTGCGAAATCCCATCCCGCATGAAATCGCGACCGATCATCGCAGCCGCTCTCGCAATCCTGTTCGCGTCCGCCGCAGCGGCTCTCATTCCTGAAGCTACGCACGCGCAGGAAAACGCCGCGTCCGGCGCCGCCACCGCTCTCTCCGCGGCTCTTTCCGCCGCCTGCCGGGCAAACGAAACGCAATTCGCGAATTATTTGACGGCCGATAGCGCCGCTGCCTTCCGCGCGCTCCCGGCCATCCAGCGCACCGCGCTGGTACGCCGTTTCGCGCTCACCGACGATCCCGGAAAACCACTCGCCTCCACAGACGCGCAGAACCACACGGTGCTCCGTTGCGAAGCCTCCAAAGCAACCATCGAGTACCGCTTCGGCGACGCGCGCGTTCACGAAAATCTCGCGTTCATCCCCGTCACCGTCGCGAACTCCGAACGCACCGAGTTCGGGCTCATCCGCGAGAACGGCGCGTGGCGGCTGCTTTCGCTAGGCCTTGTGCTACTCGATATTCCGCAGCTTGCGAAGCAATGGGACGCCTCCGATCTGATCGCGCGTGAAGAGGCCGCCGTGCAATCGCTCCGGGATCTCGCCGCCGCGATCGAACGCTACAGCCGCGCCTGGGGCAAGCTGCCCGAATCGCTCGCAGCACTGGGCCCCGCGCCGCCGGGCGATATCTCGCCGGAACAGGCGTCGCTCGTGAATGCAAATCTCGCCGCCGGGAAGCAGAACGGCTATCTCTTCCGCTATCGCATCGTTCCGGACGCGAACGGCAACGACACGCGATTCGAATTGGCCGCCACGCCCGAAAAGTATGGCGAGAACGGCCGCCGCTCGTTCTTCCTCGATAGCGAAGGGAAAATTCACGCCGATGACAAGCATGGAGCGGTGGCCGGTCCCGACGACCCGCTCCTCGCGGGTGAAAAGTCGCAGTGACGGCTGCGAGCCTCAGGTATAATGCCCGCCATATAGTTTGATCCGAGAGCATCCGGAAATAATTCCCAGAGGACTACGGATGGCGCAAGCAGCACAGACCGAATCGCAATCGGTGAGTCCGGCGAAGCTGTTAGCCGACCGCATCTACAGCGGCGATGGTATTGCCGCTGACGTGGTGCGCATCGCGGCCGCCAATATTTTGCTCGCGCTTTGCGCTCACATCGTGATTCCGCTTCCGTTTTCGCCGGTGCCCATCACCGGCCAGACGTTCGGAGTTCTGCTCGTCGCCGTGCTTCTCGGTGCGCGCCGCGGGATGCTGGCGTGCGTTCTGTATCTGCTCGAGGGTATGGCCGGGCTTCCGGTTTTTCAACCGCTCGGCGCGCCGGGCATCTTGCGCTTTTCCGGCCCCACCGCCGGATATTTGCTGGCGTACCCACCGGCTGCGTTCGCCACCGGCTGGCTCGTCGAACGTGTTGCGGCTTCGCGCTTCGCGCCGTTTGCGACAATCCGCCTCGCCGGTGCCTTAGTTTCCGGCGAAGCGATCATTTTCCTCGGCGGCTGCGCGTGGCTTGCCGTTGGAATGAGGCTGGGCTGGAGTACCGCGGTGTACGCCGGTGCATTGCCGTTCGCGCCTGGTGAATTGATAAAACTCGCGCTGATTCTTGCCGCCGTCCGTGGCGTCGAGCTCGCGCGAGAACGCGCCTAAAGTCGGAAGCCGAGCAGGAATGTGATGGGAGAGAAGTTGATTTAGGGTTTCCCATTTTCCAATTTCGATTTTCCATTCTCCAATCAATGGCCACCCCAACCGCACCGCAAAAACAATCTCCCGAAGAGCGCGTCCGCGCCGCGAACCAGCATTTCTACGCCGCCTTCGAATCGATCGACATGTCGGAGATGGAAGCCGTCTGGGCCCACGACGACAACGTCGAATGCGTGCAGCCCGGTGGCGAATTGCTGCTCGGTTGGGACGAAGTCCGCGGCAGCTGGGCGCGCATTTTTGCGAATACGAAGCGCGTTCGCATCGCTCTCAGCTCGATCTGGGTCCGCGTCGAAGGCGACGTGGGCTGGGTGGCTTGCACCGAGCATGTCACAACGGCGTTTACCGACGGATTCGATGAAGCCATCATCCAGGCCACCAATATTTTCATCCGCGTCGGCAACGATTGGCTGCTCGTCGCGCATCACGCATCGCCGCTTCCGGCTCCCACTCGCTCCACCGTGCAGTGATTCGCCGCCGGCTTCGAAGCTCTTCGCTTGGCTCGCGCTGTACCCAAAATATCGGGTTGTGGTAATCTACCGTCCTCAATAGACGCAGGAATCAACAGCGCTTACTCCGAAGAACGCACCAACTGCAGCGGGTCCGACGGTTTTGCAACTGCGTCCTCTCAGCCCTGCGTGGTGACAAGCGTCTCCCGGGAGCGCCAGGATGGACCCAATGACGGCCACACCGGCAGCTGCGCCCAAGACTTCCGAACTGCGCCTCGCACATTCTCCCGATAGCGACGATGCCTTCATGTTTTACGCGCTGGCAACCGGCAAAGTCCGCCTTCCCGGCGTGAAGTTCACGCACATCCTCTCCGATATCGAATCGCTTAATCAGGCAGCGCGCACGGAAACCTACGACATCACCGCGGTCAGCTTTTACGGCTATGCGTTTGTGGCGGATAAATATGTTTTGATGGATTGCGGCGCGAGCTTCGGCGAAGGTTACGGTCCGATTGTCGTCGCCTCCCACCCCATCAAGAAAAACGATCTCGCCGGGCGCAAGATCGCCATTCCCGGCACGCTCACCACTTCCTATCTGGCGCTGAAGCTTTTCGAACCGAACGTCGAAGTTGTCACGATGCCGTTCGATAAGATTCTGGGCGCCGTGCAGGCGAAAGAAGTGGAAGCCGGGCTGCTGATTCACGAAGGGCAATTGCTTTTCTCGCAGGTCGGCCTGCACCGCGTGGTCGATCTCGGCCAGTGGTGGCAGGAAACCACCCAACTGCCGTTGCCGCTCGGCGCCAACGCGATTCGCCGCCGGCTGGGCACCGAGCTGGGCATGCAAGTGGCACGCGTGATTCGCGACAGCGTCTCCTACGCGCTCGATCATCGCGATGCCGCGCTCAACTACGCACTTCAATTCGCGCGCGACATGGACCCCGTCCTCGCCGATAAATTTATCGGCATGTACGTGAACCGCTGGACGCTCGACTACGGCGAAGAAGGCCGCCGAGCCGTCCGCGAACTTCTCGACAGGGGCAAGGCCATCGGCCTCGTCCCATCCTCGTTCAAAGTAGAATTCCTCTCCGACGCCGCTTAGAACAATCCAGTAGGGGCACGGCATGCCGTGCCCTCTGTAACAGTCGCCGCGCACTGCAGGGCTCTCCGAGTCGGGGCGGGTCTAAGCCTGTCCGCCAGCTTTTTGGCGGCCCCCCCGCGATGCCAGTGGCGAGGCCGCGTCAGTCGGCGCAGCCGCTCTCTGGAAAATTTATCCGGCCAGTAGCCTTTCAGCCCGCAAGAAATCCCGCCGCGCTCTCATTCCGCGCCGCCCATGAGAAGATTGACGTAGCACTATGAAGAACCTGATCCAACAAGGTCTCGCCCTGCGCGAACTTCTTCGCGAGCGCATCCTCATCCTGGATGGCGCCATGGGCACCATGCTGCAACAGGAGAACCTGACCGCGGCGGATTTTGGCGGCGCGAATCTGGAAGGCTGCAACGAATATCTCAACGTCACGCGCCCTGACGTCGTCCTCTCGATTCACCGCAAATATCTCGAAGCCGGCGCGGACATCATCGAAACAAATTCGTTCGGAAGCACGCCTCTCGTCCTCGCTGAGTATGGGCTCGGCGACCGCGCCCGCGAAATCAGCCGCCGCGCTGCCGAACTGGCGTCGCAAGCAGCCGCCGCTTCCTCGAAGTCCTCGAAGCCGCGGTTCGTCGCAGGTGCGATGGGACCCACAACGAAGGCGATCAGCGTCACCGGCGGCGTCACGTTCGATCAGCTTCACAAGAATTATCTCGAGCAGGCGCGAGGACTCCTCGAAGGCGGCGCGGACTTGCTCCTGCTCGAGACCTGCCAGGACACGCGCAACATCAAAGCCGGCATGCTCGCAGTGCAAGATCTAAGCCGCGAAGTGGGCGCGCCCATTCCGCTGATGGTTTCCGCCACGATCGAAGCCATGGGCACGATGCTCGCCGGGCAAGGCATCGAGGCGCTATGGGCATCGCTCGATCACGTGGAACTTCTTTCGCTCGGCTTGAACTGCGCCACCGGTCCCGAGTTCATGACCGATCACCTGCGCACGCTGCAATCGCTCACCAGTCGTTTCGTCTCGTGCTATCCCAATGCCGGACTGCCCAACGAAGAGGGACGCTACGGTGAGACGCCCACGACGCTCGCCGAGCAACTCGAGCGCTTCGCCGATCACGGCTGGCTGAATCTCGTCGGCGGCTGCTGCGGAACCACCGAGCAGCACATTCGCGCGATCGCGCAAATGGCGGAAGGAAAATCGCCGCGCCGCCCCGTCGAGCAAAAACATCGCGCCGTCTATTCCGGAATTGAAGTGATCGAAGCGGAAGAAAGCACGCGCCCGCTCGTCGTCGGCGAACGCACCAACGTGATCGGCTCGCGCGCGTTCAAGAATCTGGTCGCTGCCGAGCAATGGGAAGAAGCTACGGAAATCGCGCGCCGCCAGGTGAAAAGCGGAGCGCACATCGTGGACGTCTGCCTGCAGAGCACCGATCGCGACGAAATCAAGGACATTCCGCCCTTCTACGACCAGTTGATTCGAAAAATCAAGGCTCCGCTGATGATCGATACCACCGATGCGGCGGCCATCGAACTCGCTCTCACCTACTGCCAGGGCAAGAGCATCATTAATTCGATCAATCTCGAGGACGGAGAAGAAAAGTTCGAGCGCGTTTGCCCACTGGCCCGCTCCTATGGGGCCGCGGTGATCGTTGGCTGCATCGACGAAGATCCCATGCAGGCCCAGGCATTCACCCGCGAGCGCAAACTCGAAATCGCGCAGCGCTCCTTCGACCTTCTCACCGGCAAATACGGCATCCGCCCCGAAAATATCATTTTCGATCCACTCGTTTTTCCCTGCGCCACCGGGGATGAAAATTATATCGGCGGGGCGGTGGAAACGATCGAAGGCATCCGCCTCATCAAGAAGTCGATTCCGCACGTTCGAACGGTTCTGGGAATTTCCAACGTGTCGTTCGGCCTTCCGCCGGGCGCGCGCGAAGTAGTCAACTCGGTCTTTCTTTATTACTGCACGAAAGCAGGACTCGATCTCGCGATCGTCAACGCCGAGCGCATCGAACGTTTCCCTTCCATCCCCGAGCGCGAGCGCACGCTCACTGAAAATCTTCTCTTCAACCGCGTCCCCACCGAAATACCGGACGCCCATCCCCAGGCCGCCTTGCTGCGCAGCGCCCCGGCTGACTGGCGCGAACAATCGCCCGAACAAAAAGCCGCGATCAATCAGTTTCACATCGCCGCCATCACCGAGCATTTCCGTGGCGCCGGCTCGCGCAAAAAAGCCCGAGCGGAAGATCTCCCTCTCGATCAGCGCCTCGCAAATTACATTCTCGAAGGCTCGAAGGACGGCCTCGTCGCCGATCTCAACAAGAAACTTGCCGAAGGCTCCGCCCCGCTCGACGTTGTCAACGGTCCGCTCATGTCCGGCATGGCCGAAGTTGGCCGCCTTTTCAACAACAACGAGCTCATCGTCGCCGAGGTCCTGCAATCGGCCGAAGCGATGAAAGCCGCCGTCAATCACCTCGAACAATTCATGGAGAAAGCCGACACCGAGAAACGCGCCAAGGTGATGCTCGCCACCGTGAAGGGCGACGTCCACGATATCGGCAAGAATCTCGTCGAAATCATCCTGAAAAATAACGGCTACGACGTTGTAAACCTGGGCATCAAGGTCCCGCCCGAGGAATTAATCCGCGCCCACAAGGAACATCATCCCGACGCCATCGGCCTTTCCGGCCTGCTGGTGAAAAGCGCTCAGCAAATGGTGACGACCGCTGCGGACCTTCGCGAAGCCGGAATTCACGTCCCGCTTCTCGTCGGAGGCGCTGCGCTTTCGGAGAAATTTACCAAGCTTAAAATCGCGCCGCAGTACAGCAATGCCGTCTGCTACGCGAAGGATGCGATGACGGGACTGCGTCTGATGAACCAGCTCAGCGATCCATCGCAACGCGACGCCGCTCTTCAGGCGCATACGCACACCGAAACGATTGTCCTCGACGAGCCCGCTCCGGCATCGACCGCGCCCGCGAGCGATGTTCGCTCGCCGCGCATTCGCATCGGCGTTCCGCTTCCGCCCGTCGCCTACCTCGATCGCAAGGTTCGCGCCGTTCCCGACCTTAACGAGATCTGGAGCTACGTGAATCCGTTCATGATTTACGGCCGCCATCTCGGCTTCCGCGGAAATATCGAAAAAGCGCTCGCCGAACGTGATCCGCGCGCGCTCGAGCTTTTCAACAACATGGAAGAGGTCCGGCGCGAAGCAGCCTCGTTCATGAAAATATCCGCCGTGTGGCAATTCTTCGAAGCCGAGCGCCGCGGAAATTCGATCGCGCTTTTCGCTCCGGGCGCCGCCACGCCGCTCCACACGTTCCACTTTCAACGCCAGCGATCCCCCGGAGACCTCTGCCTGAGCGACTACGTTCTTCCGGCCAGCGGCAACGCCCGCGATCACCTCGCGCTTTTTGTAGTCAGCGCGGGCGCCGGAATCCGCGACCGCGCCGAAGAAGCGAAATCCGTCGGTCGCTATTTTTATTCCCACGGTCTGCAGGCTCTCGCGATCGAGACCGCCGAGGCCTGCGCCGAATGGCTGCACCGCCGTATCCGCGAAGATTGGGGCTTCCCCGATCCTGCATCGCTGACGATGCCCGACCGCTTCACCTCGCGCTATCGCGGCAAGCGTTACAGCTTCGGCTATCCCGCCTGCCCGAATCTCGAAGACCAGTCCGGCATCTGGCTGCTGCTTCGCCCCGAAGAGATCGGCGTCCATCTCACGGAAGGTATGATGATGGACCCGGAAGCGAGCGTCAGCGCCATCGTCTTTCATCATCCCGATTGCAGCTATTTCTCCGTCGGCGAAACACTCGATTCCTAAGTCTTCAAGCACTGGGAGCTACACCAGGTTCGAGTTTTATTCTCCCCGCATGAATTTGACGCCACCGCTACCGGCGCGGATACTTCTCCGTGCGATCGAATCCCGAAGCCCAAGTATCAAATCGCACAGCCATGACGCATCGCTCGCAAATTCTTTCTCTCATTCTGATGGGCGCAGCGCTGCTCTTCTCCTTCCCGCTTGCTGATTGCGGAGACGTGTGCGTCTCCGTCACCGGAGTTTTTCCGAACGCGACCTCCAGCACCAATCCGCCCACGTGCAAACTCGGCACCTCGACCGGCACGCTGAATCTCGAAATCAGCTCTGCGTCCGCCGATTCCCCCGCCCCGATGGCGCCCAATCTGCAGCATGTCTTCGTCACACTCCGCGGAATCGAAGCGCATCCCAGCGCTCTCGCGGCCGCGGATTCTCCGGGCTGGCAGGATCTCGCCCCTGAACTCGTGAATGAACCTGTTCAAATTGATTTGATGGCGCCTTCATCGGCCGCCGCGAGCGCCTGCGCAGCCCGCCCGATTCGCAAATCCGTCGTGCGCGCCGATGTGTACCGCCTGATCCGGCTGCGCTTCCTTTCTGACCAGCCCGCCGCCGATGAACCGCTGCCGCAGCAAAACGAATGCGCCGGCATCGGTTTCAACTGTGTTGTCGCCAACAACGGCCAGAAACACCCGCTCGTTTTCGACGACGACGCGCAAACTCTGTTCATCGCCCCGCAGCAAATTGCACAAGGCTTCTTCCGCGTGCTCCCCGATGCCCAAACCAATCTACGAATCAATTTTGATCCGAATTCATCACTCGCAAAGCCCGCAGGCGAAGCGGTGAAACTCGCGCCGGTGTTCTCCGCATCCCAAGCCGCGTCTTGCGAGACCTTCCCTCAATCGCAATAGCATTCAGCCCGCATCTCCACACGGAAGAATTTGCCCTTCTTGACGCCCCGACGCGTTTCGTCTAACTTCATCGCGGCTCTCTTTCCAAGGACGCGCGCATGAGTTCCTCGATCGACCACAAGCTCCCCGGTTTATACCTCTCCAGCACGGGCAGCTATCCACGCGTGGGCGACTCGTCCGAGCAGCAAGTGCTGCGCCGCGCAATCTCACTGCTTGATCGTGGCGAACGCAATCCCGCCGACGTTCTCGACGCCGAACATGAGATGACGCGCCTCGCGATCGCCGACCAGCTCCGAGCCGGCCTTGAAGTCATCACCGATGGCCAGATCCGCTGGTACGATCCCATCTCGCACATTGCCGGCAAACTTGACAATGTGAAGATCGCTGGCCTGCAGCGCTACTTCGATACGAATTTTTATTTTCGCCAGCCGGTCGTCACCGGAACACCCGCACGAAGTTGCGCACTTCTAACCAACGACTATCTCTTCGCGCGCAACGCGCTCGGCCACCTCCCTACGCCGAAACATCAGGCCGGAAAACTCTCGGTAAAACCGATTCTTACCGGCCCCTATACGCTCGCGAAGTTTTCGCTCTCCGCAAACTCGTCGAATGGATCTCCCGATTCGTCCTCGTCCCTCGAAGCCCGCGCGCTCGCCTATGCCGCCGCGCTCGCCGCGGAAATCATCGCGCTTGCTGAAATCGGCGCCGATCTGATCCAAATCGACGAACCCGCCATCATCAAGTACTCGCAGGATTGGAACGTATTCGAGAAAGCTCTCGCCCCCCTCTGTGCCGCGCGCGAAAAGGCGGGCGCTGCCGGGCGCCGTCCCGAACTTGCGCTCTACACCTATTTCCACGACGGCGCGCCGCTTTACGAGAAACTCGTCACTCTTCCCTTCGACGTCATCGGCCTCGATTTCACCTACAATCCGAAACTGATCGATCGAGTCGCCGCTGCCGGCTCGCCGAAGCCTCTCGGCCTCGGACTTATCGACGGCCGCAACACGAAGCTCGAAAATCCTGATAACATCGTGCGCCAAATCGAACGCCTGCTGCCGAAAATTCAAAGCGGCCGCGCCTATCTGGGCGCTTCCTGTGGCTTGGAATTTCTCCCGCGCGATCGCGCTTTTGCCAAACTTGAGCTGCTCACCAAAATCCGCGCGGCCGTGAATGGCTGAGGGCAGCGGACGGGAAGCCAGACAGGAAACTTAACAGGAAAACGATGAGCCGCGAAAAACTCAAAACCCTCGGCCTCGATCTGCCGCTCTTCCCCACCACTTCCGTCGGCAGCTTCCCGAAGCCTGACTACCTGACGCGCGCCCGCGCCGATTTCGCGAAAGGCAAGCTCGCCGCCGACGGGCTCCGTGAGCTTGAGCGCAAAGCCACCGCCTTCTGGATCGAAACGCAGGAAAAATTAGGCGTGGACGTTCTCGTCGATGGCGAAATGTATCGAGGCGACATGGTCGCCTACTTCGCCGAGCGGCTGCCCGGCTTCACTGAAGGCGGCCTCGTCCGCGCCTACGGCAATCGCTACTACCACAAACCGATCATCACGGGCGAAGTTGTTTGGCCCGGCCCCGTCACCATCGATTGGTGGCAGTACGCTCAGAACCTTACAGAAAAACCGGTGAAAGGCATGCTCACCGGCGCCTACACCATCATGGACTGGAGCTTCAACGAGCACTATCCCGATCGCCACGCCACCGCGATGGCGCTAGCCGCCGTGATTCGCAAAGAGGTGGAAGCTCTCATCGCCGCTGGCTGCAAAATTATTCAGATTGACGAGCCTGCTCTCTCCGTCCGTCCCGAAGAATTGCCCATCGCGCTCGAAGCCATGGCGTACACCACCAAAGATCTCGGCGCGTACTTCATCACCCACGCCTGCTACGGCGAGTTTGAGTATATCTATCCCGGCATGCTCGATCTCGCCGTCGATAATTTCGATCTCGAAATGTCCAATAGCGACCTCGACTTGCTCGATGTCTTCCGCCGCCATCCGTTTACCAAAGACATTAGCTTCGGAGTCGTCGATGTGCACTCCCATGAAATGGAGGCCGCCGACGCCGTGCGGCGCCGAGTCGAGCGCGCCCTCACCATCTTGCCGAAGGACCGCGTCTGGATCGACCCCGACTGCGGCCTCAAGACCCGCACCGTCGAAGAAGCCATCGACAAGCTCCGCCTCTGCGTTACCGCCGCCAAGTCGTTCCGCGACTGACCGAAGCAGCATTAACATTTTCGCACTTTCTTCGCGGCCGCTTCTGTATTACTCTCCCGCTCAAGTTACGATCGTCCTAACGATGCCCGGAGATATTATCGAGATCGTTCCTGAATCCGAACCCAGTGGTAGCCAATCGGACGCCACCGCGCGCCTCTTCGCCGAGCAGTACGCCGCTTTTATTGCCGAGCAGAATATTCATGCGCATGCTCAACAAATGCAACGCCACCGATATGGGCTTCCTACTTGGCTCGCTCTTGCCATAGCTTCCGGAGCCATCATCGCTCTGGCTTTCGTTTATTTCCTCGCTGCATAGTCGGCTTGCGGCTGGCGTTTCTCAAGTGATAGCATTCCGCTGTGCCGCATACGCCAGCGGACGATCCTCGCGAGCCGGTTTCTCGACCCGCCTCCAGCCGCGAGATTTTTTCGCCCACCTTCGGTGTTGAACCCGGCCGTGTCGAATCCGGAGACGACGAATCTAGCGATTCCGTCTCATCCACATCGCGCCGCCCCACCCTCGCCCTGCCCAAGAAGCGCCCACTCATCCTGTGGATCGGCATCGCTCTTTTGCTCGGCGGCCTCGTTGCTTTAATTTTTGTGGGCTTCGCCGCCGACTGAAAATCTCATCGCGCGGTTCTTTTGCCTTGCTCTTCGTACCGCCGGCTTCCAGCCGGCGCTTTTGATCTTTTGTTTTTCATCTCAAATCTCAAATTTGCGATCGTGGTTCGTGCCCAAATTCCGCCATGCCGCACTCATCCCATCCGCCGCCGCATCGCCTTGACGCCCACGCCGTGTTCACATAAATTCGTTTCGCCAATGAAATCAGCAATGAAGACTCTCTTCGCCCTTTCTCTCTTCATCGCCGTCTCTCCCGCAGTCGTCCCCGCGCAATATCCGCAGTCTCCACCAACTCCCCCTGCGCAAAAATTTGACTGGCCCTCCCAGCCTGTCCGTGGCGCGAAAGCGATGGTCGTCAGCGACGAAAGGATCGCTTCCGACGTTGGCGCCGAAATCATGAAACGCGGCGGCAACGCCATCGACGCTGCCGTCGCCGTCGGCTTCGCTCTCGCCGTTGTCGATCCCGAAGCCGGCAATATCGGCGGCGGCGGCTTCATGCTCGTCCGCCTCGCCAACGGCCGCACACAATTTATCGACTACCGCGAAGTGGCTCCCGCGAAAGCGTCTCGCGACATGTATTTGAAACCAGACGGTACACCGGATACGGAAGCCTCGATCGTCGGCTATCGCTCCGTCGGCGTTCCCGGCACGGTTGCCGGCCTCACGCTCGCGCTCAAGACCTACGGCACCATGAAACTTGCAGATGTGATGGCGCCCGCAATCCGGCTCGCCGAAGATGGCTTCCCCGTCAGCGAGAATCTCGCCGCCTCCCTGCGCTCGATGGAGCCGGTGTTCAATCAATTTCCCACCAGCCGGAGAGTTTTCCTGAAAAACGGCGCGTACTATCAGCCCGGCGAGATTTTCCGTCAGCCCGAACTTGCTGCCACCCTGAAGCGCATCGCAAAACAGGGAGCGCCCGGGTTTTACCGGGGCCGCACCGCCAGCGAGCTCGCCGCGGAAATGCGCCGCAAAGGCGGCCTCATCTCTCTCGCCGATCTCACCCATTACAAGCCGGAAATCCGCGAGCCGCTCACTGCCGCCTATAAAGCAAACGGCCACGATTGGCAGGTGATCACGAGTCCCCCGCCCAGCTCCGGCGGCGTCGCTGCCATCGAAGCTCTCAACATCCTTGAGCCCATCGAGCTTAAATCCTGGGATGACCCGCAGTCGGTCCACTGGGTCATCGAAGCCATGCGCCGCGTCTTCGCCGATCGAGCCGCGTACCTCGCCGATCCGGCCTTCGCCAAAATTCCGCTTCGCGGCCTCACATCCACCTGTTACGCCGACGCGCTCCGCCGTACCATCGACCCCGCGCGCGCATCATCCAGCGAAAAAATCCGCGCCGGCGATCCCGCCGCCTTTGAGAATGCGAACGCGCCCAACGCCGCCTGCCCGCAATCCTCGGCCGACGTCGTGCCCGCCGATTCACCTGAGTCCGCGCTGCGATCGCTTGCCGAAGCAGCCCGCGAAGGCCACACCACTCACTTCTCCGTCGTTGACCCCGCCGGCAACGCCGTCTCCAACACGTACACCCTCAACAATCTTTACGGCTCCGGCGTCGCCACTGCGGACGGCTATTTCCTCAACGACGAAATGGACGATTTCACGTCGCATCCCGGAACGCCGAACCTGTATGGCCTCATCCAGCCTGAGGCCAATACAATCGCGCCCGGCAAGCGCCCGCTCAGCTCCATGATGCCCACGATTTTGTTGCGCGACGGCCAGCTCAGCTTCGTCACGGGCGCGCGCGGTGGTCCGCGCATCATCTCGGGTACCTTGCTTTCAATCCTCAACTGGATGCGCCTCGGCGATGCAGACAATGCCAACCCGCAAGCCGCCATCAACGCCCCGCGTTTTCATCAGCAATGGCTGCCGGACACAGTTCTTCTCGAACCGAATTTCCCGCCCGACGTCGCTAAAGATCTCGAAGCCCGCGGCTACAAAATCGCCGCGAAGACCGGCTGGGTTGGCCTCGTCGAAGCCATCGGCATCGATCCAAAGACAGCCGAACGCCTCGGGGCCCCCGAGCCCCGCCGCTCCGGTGCCGCCTCCGGCTTCTGACTCCGTTGGCCGTCCGTTCGTCTGCTCGGCGGGAAAAAGTCACACCAACAACCGGTTGCAAACTTGCCCGCACCTGCTACCCTATTTCCGCATGAAAAACGCATCACGCATGCGGCGGATGGGAAGACGGCGACAAGCGTCTCCGCGGGTGGTGGTAGAGCCCTGTAACGCAGTCTCCCGGCCTGGGTACCCCCGATTTTCTAATCGCGAATGCGGGATTAGAAAATCACGCATACCATTGAAAATAAGCGGTTTAATTTTTTCTAATCGCGAACGGATTGCGTTTTGTCGCCACGCGTTTCGACCTCTGCCAAAGGCGGCCGAGAGGGCCTGATGCAGCGCATCCTATCCACCTATCGCTATATCCATCAGGCGCTCACTCCGGCTCTCATCTCGGAGATTGCCCACGCCGAGATTGCCGCCATCGAAGTCTTCTGCGCGCCGGCCCATTTCAGCTACCGCGACGAACAAAAAATTCGCGAACTGGCCGACGCTCTCGGCGAATACAGCGTCGAGCTTCATTCCCTGCATTCGCCCACCGAACGCGACCTCGCTCCCGGCCGCGAGAGTGGAGTTCCCATCTCTATTTCCGATACCGAGCGAATCCGCCGCCTCGATGCCGTGGACGAAGTGAAGCGCGCTCTCGAAGTCGCCGAACGCGTTCCGTTCCGCTACCTCGTTCAGCACATGGGCCACGGCCGGCAATCCGCCGACCCGCGCAAACTCGACGCCGCTTTTACCTCACTCGAAATTCTTTCGGTCTTCGCGAAAGCGCGCGGCGTCACGATCGCGCTCGAAAATACACCCGACGATCTCGGCTCACCGGCTTCGCTTCAGCATTTCATCGCCGACACGCATTTGAACGACTTGCGCCTCTGCCTCGATACGGGGCACGCGCACATGGATTCACCCGTGGAAGTCGCCTTCGACGCCATGCGCGGCCGCGTCGTCACCTCTCACATTCACGATAATCACGGCGACAAGGACGAGCATCTGCTCCCCTACGCCGGGACGATCGATTGGGACGCCACGCTCGGCGCGTTCGCCAACGCGCCCCAGCCCGTCGCGATGGTGATTGAATTGAAGGCGCAGCCGGATGGCGCTCCCACTCTCGATCAAATTCGCACGACATTCGACAAGCTCGAAAAAAACATGGACGCGAAGCGCGACCGCGCTGCGAAATCTTGATCATCCAGTGGAACGGAAACTGACGCGGCAAATGACAGGAAAGCGGACGAGCGAATGACCCAGCAAGCCCAGGCGCCCATGCCCATCATCACAATCGAACAGGCCGGCCAGTACGCCGCGCAGATCGTCACGATTCGCGGATGGCTCTACAACATGCGCGAATCGGGCAAGCTTCTGTTCCCCATTTTTCGCGACGGCACCGGCGTGATCCAATGCGTCGTCTCGCTCAAGGAACAGCCGCAAGCCTTCGAAGCTCTCAAAGGGCTCACGCAGGAATCGAGCGTCATCGTCACCGGAAAAATTCAAGCCGAACCCCGCGCGCCGGGTGGCTACGAAATCCACATCAGCGCCGTCGAAGTCGTCCAGCGCGTTTCCGAGTCCGAGCCTTATCCAATTCAACTCAAAGAGCACGGCGTCGATTTTCTGCTCGACAAGCGCCATCTCTGGATCCGCACTCCGCGCCAGGCCGCCATCCTTCGCATCCGCGCCGAAGCCGAGCGCTCCGCGCGCAACTATATGGACTCGCTCGGCTACACGCTTACCGACGCGCCGATCTTCACGCCGGCAGCCTGCGAAGGCACTACCACGCTCTTCGAAGTGAATTACATCGACGACCAGAAAGCCTACCTCACGCAATCCGGCCAGCTCTACGTCGAAGCCACCGCCGCCGCGCTCGGCAAGGTCTATACCTTCGGCCCCACGTTCCGCGCGGAAAAATCGAAGACGCGCCGCCACCTCACCGAGTTCTGGATGCTCGAGCCGGAAGCTTCTTACGCGCATCTCGAAGACATGGTTCAGCTCGGCGAAGGACTCGTCAGCGCCGTAGTGCAATCCGTCGCAAAAAATCGCGCCCGCGAACTCGCCATGCTCGAACGCGACGTCTCAAAACTCGAAAAAATCACGCCGCCCTTCCCGCGCATCAGCTACGACGACGCCATCAAAGTCCTGGAGAAAGCCGGCAACCCCGCAAAGTGGGGCGACGATTTCGGCGGCGACGAAGAAACCATCATCTCCAAAGAATTCGACAAGCCCGTCATCATCCATCGCTATCCCGCCGCGATGAAAGCCTTCTACATGGCCACCGATCCCGAGCGCCCCGAACTCTCTCTCAGCTTTGACATGATCGCGCCCGAAGGTTACGGCGAAATCATCGGCGGCGGCGAGCGTCTCTCGAGTTACGAAACGCTCGTGCAACGCCTGCGCGAGCACAATCTGCCCGAGGAATCGTTTCAGTGGTATCTCGACCTGCGCCGCTACGGCGCCGTTCCCCACGCCGGTTTCGGCCTGGGCCTGGAGCGCACCGTCGCATGGATTTGCGGGACTGAGCACATCCGCGAGGTCATCCCCTTCCCTCGGATGCTCTATCGCGTTTATCCTTGACCGTCTCGCCGTTCCGGGACCGCGGAAAGAAAGCCAAATGCCAGACAAAATACGAATCATCGGCGTGCCGATGGACCTGGGCGCCAGCCGCCGCGGCGTCGATATGGGCCCGTCCGCGCTGCGCGTCGCAGGCCTGCAATCGCGACTGAAGCAGCTCGGCCGCCAGGTGGAAGACATCGGCAACGTGCAGGTCCGCCAGCCCGAAGAGCAACACTACGGCGAAAAGAAAGCCAAGTACCTGGAAGAAATTGCCGAAGCCTGCAAAGGCCTCGCCGAAATCGTCGGAAAATCGCTCGACGAAGATTTCGTTCCGCTCGTCCTGGGCGGTGACCACTCCATCGCCGTCGGTACCACGGCCGGCGCCGCCGCGCACTTCAACAAGAAATCGAAACGCATCGGCGTCATCTGGCTCGATGCCCACGGCGACATGAACACGCCGGACTCCTCTCCCTCCGGCAACGTGCACGGCATGCCCCTCGCCTCCATCATGGGCTACGGTCCCCCGGAGCTCACTGCGCTTGCGGGCATCACCCCGATGGTCGAGCCGCGCAGTGTCGCTCTCGTCGGCATTCGCGATCTCGATTCGAAGGAGCGCCGCCTCATGAAAGATTCCGGCGTCCACGTTTTCACCATGCGCGATATCGACGAGCGCGGCATGCGCGAAGTGATGGCCGAAGCGCTCCGCTTCACCACCGACGACACCGCCGGCGTTGCCGTCAGCCTCGACATGGACTTCGTCGATCCCACGGATGCTCCCGGCGTCGGAACTCCGGTTCGCGGCGGCGTCACCTATCGCGAAGCGCACCTCGCCCTGGAAATGATTGCCGACAGCAAGAGCATGGTTTCCTTCGAGCTCGTCGAAATAAATCCCGTCATCGACGTCCACAACACTACCGCGCTTCTCGGCGTCGAACTGGTCCTATCGGGCCTGGGGAAAAAAATTCTCTGATGCTCACGATTAAGACAACGAGCGCCAATCGATGACGAGCGTGAAAAAGCGGCTGCGCATCGGCGTCGTCTTCGGCGGCCGCTCCGGCGAGCATGAAGTCTCCGTCGCTTCCGCCGCCTCCGTAATTCGCGCGCTCGATCCTGAAAAATACGAAGCGGTTCCCATCGGCATCACCAAGGACGGCCGCTGGCTCGTCGGCTCCGGCGCAGTGAAAATGCTTGGCGACGTTTTGAAGTCCGGCGACCGCGTCATGCTCCCGGCTGATCCCACCGCCGCTCAGCTCGTTCCCGTCGGCCCTTCCACCGGCCAGCCAAGCGTCATCGTGGATGTCGTCTTTCCCGTTCTGCACGGCACATTCGGAGAGGACGGCACCGTGCAAGGTCTCCTCGAGCTCGCCGGACTTCCCTACGTCGGCGCCGGTGTTCTCGCTTCCGCGGTCGGCATGGACAAAGACGTCCAGAAGCGCCTTTTCGAGCAAGCCCGCTTGCCCATCGTTCCCTTCCTCGCCTTTCACCGCTGGGAATGGGAACGCGATCGCGTGAAAGTGCTGCGCGAGATCAAGAAAAAGTTCCGCTTCCCGATATTCGTCAAGCCCGCCACCCTCGGCTCCTCCGTGGGCATGACGCGGGTGAAAGCCCTCCACGAGCTGCAAGCTGCGATGGATCTCGCCGCCGAATTCGGGCTCAAAATCATCGTTGAGCGCGGCGTCAACGGCCGCGAAATTGAAGTCTCGGTCCTCGGCAACGACGACATTCGTGCGTCGATTCCGGGTGAAATCGTTCCGCATCGCGAATATTACGACTACGCCGCAAAGTATCTGGAAGGCGGCACGCAGCTGGTGATTCCGGCGCAGCTGACGAAGAAACAGGTCGCCACCTTTCAGGAGTATGCGGTCAGGGCCTTTCGAGCGATCGACGGCACCGGCATGGCGCGCTGCGATTTCTTCCTCGACCGCAAGAATGGAAAAATATTCCTCAACGAGCTCAACACCATCCCCGGTTTCACCTCCATCAGCATGTATCCCAAGCTGTGGGAAGCTTCGGGCCTGCCCTACACAACACTGATCGACCGCCTGATTGAACTCGCCCTCGAACTCCATCGCGAAAAGGCCCGAACCAAATACTCCATCGAGCTCCCCGCGGGAGCCGGCGGCGCCCTCGAAGGCTAAGAGCCGTGTCATATGCGAATTGCGTCAGGGCACTGCTTTTTACCCTGAGATACGAAGGGCAGCCGTGCCGACAAAGTCGGCGCAAGTCAGGGGTTTTAACCCCTGAGGTTCTCCGTACCCGGCACACCAGCATTTGCGAGATAGCTTTTCGTAATAAATCCCCAATCAATTCGTAATATCAAGAGAAGGCCGGCGAGAGAGGCTTGACCTCAAGCGCCGAATCGATTAAACTAACCAGTTAGTTAAATAATTGCGCCGTGGAGAAGACTGTGGAATACCGCCGTCTGGGGAAAAGCTCACTCGTAGTCTCCGCCGTAGGACTCGGCTGCATGGGCATGTCCGAATTCTACGGCCCCACGAACGACCGGGAATCGATCGGCACGATTCTCCAGGCCATCGACCGCGGCGTTACCCTGCTCGACACCGCGGACATGTACGGCGTCGGCCGCAATGAAGAGCTCGTCGCGAAAGCCGTCGAAAAGCACCGCCACGAAGTAATCGTCGCCACAAAATTCGGCAACGTGCGCGGCGCCGATGGCTCGTTTCAAGGCGTCAGCGGGCGCCCCGAATACGTGCGGCTGGCCTGCGAAGCTAGCCTGCGCCGGCTGCGCATTGGGACGATCGATCTTTACTACCAGCATCGAGTGGACAACACGGTTCCCATCGAAGAAACCGTTGGTGCGATGGCCCGTCTCGTCGAACAAGGAAAGGTTCGCTATCTCGGTCTTTCCGAAGCAGGCGCAAACACGATTCGCCGCGCCCATGCCACCCATCCGATCGCCGCACTGCAGATGGAGTATTCGCTCTGGACGCGCGACGCGGAAGACGATCTGCTTGCGCTCTGCCGCTCGCTCGGCATCGGCTTCGTTCCTTATAGCCCGCTGGGCCGTGGCTTCCTCACCGGACAAATCAAAACGCTCGACGATCTCGCGTCCGACGACTACCGCCGCAACACCCCGCGATTTCAGGGCGCCAACTTCCAAAAGAATTTTGAGATCGTCGGAGGGATCAAACAGATGGCGGCGGAGAAAGGCTGCACGCCCGCGCAACTTGCGCTCGCCTGGGTGCTCGCGCAGGGCGGCGATATCGTGCCGATCCCCGGCACCCGGCGAATCAAATATCTCGACGACAATCTCGACGCGCTCAACGTGACTCTCACCAACGCTGATCTCGCGCGCATCGACAAAATCGCGCCGAAGGGCGCTGCCGCCGGCATGCGGTATCACGAAGCGGGAATGAAGCGATTGGGGCTATGAGGCGCGCACGATGAAACTCGGCCGCAGAAAAGTGGAAAATCCCGCCACGGCGCGGCGAATTCTGGCCGCCGCCGAGCGGCATTTCGCCGCGCAGGGTATGGCCGGAGCGCGCACGGACGAAATCGCAGCCGAAGCGCACGCGAACAAGGCCATGCTCTACTACTATTTCGGCAACAAGCGCCGCCTGCATCGCGCCGTCCTTGAAAATCTATTCCGCCAGCTCCGGAAAGTCGTGTACGCGCCCACCGCTCCGGATGCCACGGCGCGCGAGCGGCTTCGCGCCTGGGTGAACGGATATTTCGCTTTTCTCGAGAGCCATCCGAACTATCCCCGCCTGGTGCAGCGCGAGGCGATGGACGCGACTCCGAAAATCGAATGGATCGCGAAGGAATACTTCCGCCCCTTCCTTAAGCAACTCAGCGGCCTGATCGACGACGGTATCTCCGCCGGAGAATTTCGAAAGGTAGATTCGCAGCACGCCGCATTCACCCTGCTCGGCGCATCGGCCTTCTACTTCGCCGCCGCGCCGGTGATGAGGCACGTCGTCGGCCACGAACTGCTCACTCCGCAAGCCATCGAATCCAGGCGGCTCGCCCTCCTCGATTTTCTCGAGCACGGTTTGTGCAGCTCTCATCCGCATCGCAGCAAAACGAAACGCATTCCAGCGAGGTCCCGATGACCGGGCGAAAATTCATAATCGTAATCGGAATTGTATTTCTCGTGGCGCTCATCGTCTATTTCACCACCACGCCGCGAGGCAGCGATATTCCCTTGATCGGAATCGTGGACGGCAACGAAGTGATCGTAAGCCCTCAAATCATGGGGCGCATCGTCAGTCTCACGGTTGACGAAGGCTCCTTCGTAAAAAAGGGCGACTTGATCGCGGAGCTCGATCGCACCGAGCTCGAAGCGAGCCTGGCTGCCGCGAAAGCAAATGTCGCAACGCTGGAAAATTCTGTGCACGAAGCCGAGCACAACTATTCCTGGACCAGCGAGCAAACCACCGCCTCCCTCGATCAAGCCCAGGCCATGACCACCTCTTCCGACGCGCAACTCCAGCAGGCGCGCGCGCAACTCTGGCGCGATCAAACGGACTTGAAGCGCATGCAGCAGCTCTATGACAAGCGTGAAATCTCCGCACAAGACCGCGATCACGCCGACGCAGCCGTGAAAATGTCCGAGGCCAACGTCAAAGCTCTCGAAGACGCCCTCAAAGCTCAGAAAGCGTCCATCGCCGTCGCGCAGGCGAATCGAAAGCAGGTGGACGTGCGCAAAAGCGCCGTCGCCGGCACAATCGCCCAACTCGAGCAGGCCCGCGCGACCCAGGCTCAAGTCACCGCCCAGCTGAGTTACACGAAAATCTACGCGCCCATCGACGGCATCGTCTCCGTCCGCGTGGCAAAGCAAGGTGAGGTCGTCTCGCAGGGTTCTCCGATCGTCGTCGTCGTGGATGTGGATCACCTCTGGGTCCGCGCCGACGTGGAGGAAAGCTACATCGATTCGATTCAGTTCGGCCAAAAGATGCGCGTGCGGCTCCCCTCCGGAACGATTCTCGAAGGCCCGGTGATTTTCAAAGGAGTCGAGAGCGATTTCGCCACGCAGCGCGACGTGAGCCGCACCAAGCGCGACATCAAGACGTTCGCAATCAAAGTCTCGGTTCCCAATCCCGATCGCCGCCTTTTCACGGGCATGACCGCAACCGTGCTGCTCCCGCAGCCTGATAAACGAAACTGGCTCGAGCGGCTGCGAGCCTAGCGGGAAATCAAATCATGAATGCAATCGAAGTCGAGCACCTTACAAAACAGTTCGGCAGCCTGACGGCCGTGAACGACGTGAGCTTTCAAGTGGCCGAACAGGAGATTTTCGGCTTACTGGGCCCCAATGGAGCCGGCAAGACGACGCTGATCCGCATGATGACGACGCTCACGCCGCCCACATCGGGAACCGCGAGGGTCGCCGGCCACGACATTCGCACGGACGCCGACGGTGTGCGCCACGCGCTCGGCGTGATTCCTCAGGCCTTTACATCCGATCCCGAACTGACCGCCGATGAAAACATGCTGATCCACGCGAAGCTCTACGGCGTGCCTTCCGACAAACGCCAGCAACTCATCACCAGCTTGCTTGAATCCGTGGACCTGCTGAAATTTCGTTCCGCGCTCGTGCGCACGTTTTCGGGCGGTATGCGCCGTCGCCTGGAAATCGCGCGCGGCCTGGTGCATTCGCCCAGGATTCTGTTTCTCGACGAGCCGACCACGGGCCTCGATCCCGTTTCGCGCACCAACGTGTGGGAAATGATCCGGAACATGCGCGACAAGTCGAAGCTCACGATTCTACTGACCACACATTACATGGATGAGGCCGACAAACTCTGCGACCGGATTGCGATCGTGGACCACGGAAAAATGGTGGCGCTCGACACACCTACCGCGCTGAAAGACAGCGTCCCCGGTACGGACACGGTCGAAGCCGATTTCGAAGAGACGCCCCCGGACTGGCTCGAGCAGTTGAAGCACCTCGCGCAAGCCGCGGGTGTAACCACCCACGATGGCGCGGTTCGAATCGCATCGCACGACGGTCCATCGACCGTGGCGGCGCTGATGGACGTGGCGCGCGTACGGCACGTCACGGTCAAAAAAGTTTCGGTCACGAGCACGACTCTCGATGACGTGTTTCTGCACTACACCGGCAGCGAACTGCGCGACGCGGCGCATGGAGGCGGATATGACATCAGCCACCTGTATCGCTAGAGCGCAACCGGCTCAGGCGAACCGGCCGATGCCGAAGGGCGGCCGCGCATGAAGTTCTTTCGCGTAGGAGCGCTGATCGAGCGCGACATGCGGAAATTCTTCCGCAGCCCGGCGCTGATGATGGCGTCGATGGTGTTTCCGCTCGTGCAGCTGATCGTTCTCGGTTACGCGTTCGGCGGAAAAATCAAAGGCGCGGTCGTCGCCGTGGTGGATCAGGACCAAACGGTACAATCACGCTGCCTCCGCGAGATGTTCAACGGAATCTCGGCCGGCCCGCAAACATTTCGCGTCGTTCAATACAACTCTCTCCCCCAGGCGATCAACGATTTGCGCTCCGGGTTCGTCGCGGCCGTCGTGCAAATCCCCTACGATTTCACCCGCCGCTATTACCAGCACGACCGCCCACGCATCGCGTTCACCGAAGACAATACGGACCAGTTCGTCTCAAGCTCACTGCTCGAGCGCGTGCAGCAGATGGTAAACGAGCTGAATGCGCCCGGCGTAGAGCCGCGCCTTGCGAGCCAGGTGGATCTGAACGTGGTCGAGATGTACCCCTACATCGAGTACATCAAATACTTGCTCGCCGGATCGATTGCCATGTCGATTTTCATCGTGGCCATGATCGGCGGCGGTATCACGTTCATCGACGACAAAGCGCGTGGCCTGCACGAAGGATATCTCGTCACGCCGATCCAGAAAACGGAACTCGTACTGGGGCTGATCGGAGCGGGCGCGCTGAAAGGGCTAATGGCCGGGTTCGTGCTGACGATTATCGGCGGATTGATTGCGGGAATTCCGCGCCTGTGGGATCCGGTGCGCCTCGTGTATCTCGCGCTCGTCGTACTCGTCGCGTCGATCGCGATGATCAGTTTCATGTTTCTGGTAATGGTGCGCGTGGACGATCCGCTCGTCCCGCGCGCGATTTTCGGCGTGCTCAATACGCTTCTGTTTTTCCCGTCCGGCGCGGTCTATCCGGTCGAGGCATTTCCGGGCTGGCTGCGATGGATTTCCGTGGTGGATCCGTTCACCTACACGGTGCACGCGTTGCGCAACTTGACGGTCAAGAACACCGGCTTTGAGGGAATTTACAAGGACGTGTTAGTTTTGGCCGGATTTTCTGTCATCATGATTTTGGCCAGCATCGCGCTTTTCAAGCGGCAATTATGATTTTGAGGAGTTGACGTGACCTTGTTCGATGGCTCGGAAGAGCATCCGCCGGCAAAGATTCGCCGCTACATCATCACCACGATCGCGTTCGTGCTGCTCGTCGCCGGAGCCTGCTGGTACCTACTGCGCTACCACCAGGAAAAAAGCACCATCAATCGTTTCATGAAAACGGTAGCCGCCGGACAAATGGACGTTGCCTACAAAATTTGGCAGCCCTCATCGAGCTATTCCTTGAAAGACTTCAACGAAGATTGGGGCTCCGAGGGCTATTACGGGCCGGTGAAGAGCTTTCGCATTCTCGCCGCGCATCAACCGAACGGAGGCTCGGGAGTAGAAGTGAAGGTCGTGCTCAGTCCATACGATCCGTACCCGGCTGAGAACGATGCGGTGAAGCAGAGCAAAACCAAAGAAGTCACGCTGTGGGTGGAATTCAAAGACCAGTCGATCAGTTTCCCGCCATAGATTTCGCCCGCCTCCGAGCAATCCAACGCGAGCCGGACTACGCTGGGTCAATCCGCGCTTCGTCCACCAGCATCACGGGAATATCTTCGCGGATCGGATAGACGCGCCGGCACGTCGAACACTTCAATCCCTTTTGATCGCTCGTTAGTTTCACCGGCGTCTTGTCCATCGGACATACAAGCATGTCGAGCAAATCCTGAGCTACGGCCATCGAAATTCCTCCGCACGTTCACTGTAGCAAAATTCCGTGCTCCATAAAATCTGCGGGCCTTTCTTTAGCCGAGGTTCGAAACTTTGAGCGTGAGCCGGCCGCGCCATTCCGCGCCGGTCTTTAATTCCACGGGCCAGATCGAGATAATCTGCGAGCCTTGGTAAATCCGCTCGAAACCATCCTCCGACTCCGACACCGTCTCGATCGGCGAAACCCAGAAATCGCGAGCCGCGGGCGCATCGAACGCCACCGCGACCTTCTGCCACTCGTCAACCACTCGAAGTCCGGAGGCAGGCATGGCCACAGCCCAGCGCAGCGGATAGCGCTGGCCAGACGACTCGAAGTAGCGGTCGGGCGAAGACGGCGCGAGGAAATTGACGACCACCTCGATGCCGACAACTACCGAAGCGGCGCCCGGCGCGGTTCGTCGCAGCGCCACATCGCAGGAAATCTCGAATCCGTTCGGGGCTCGTGAGAATGTAAATGTTTTCTCCGCCGGCCAATCGGCGCTCTGCTCGGACGCCAGCGTTGCAGCGGTGCTGGAAACGTCCACGACGCGGTAACGGCCGCCGGCCAGCGCGGCGTTTTCGTCCAATCGAACGGTCGCGCAATCCTGATAGGTCTTGTCCGGACTGAAGAGCAGCAAACGAAATGCATGCCGCGGCCAGCGATCGTAGTGCAGCCAGCGCTCGAGGCCTTCCTCTTTCGCGCGCGACTGATCGTGAATCGATTGGACGCCCTGCGCGGCCTTTGCCGCCGGATTTTTCAGCGCCGCGTGATACGCCTCCAGGCGGCGCTGAAGCGAATTGACCAGCGCCACGTTCGTTCCGCGGCAATCGATGGCGCAGATCGTCGCGCCGTCTTCCGGCGTCAAGAGCGCCGCGTAGCGATCCGAAGTGAAGTAAATTTCCTCGCGGCCATCGCCGTTGAAATCGAGTCGCGCCACGTCTGCGTACTGCGCCGTGCGATGCGAATGGCTGTCCGCGATCGCTTCCGCCTGCACCAGCGCAGTCCACAACGCGGTTCGCAAATGGGGCGAATAGAGTCCGCCGAAGACGCCGTGCCAGTAAGCGTCGTTGCACTGGCTCCGCAGCAAAAGCGTCGTTACCTCTTCGCGCGCGGCAAGCGATGACTTATCCCAGAGCTGATTCTCCCCAAGCTTTCGCACTTTCTCGGATACATGCAGCATTTTCTTCTGCAGCAGATTCGATTCCGAGTATTTCGTGAAGAAGTTGCGCCAGATGCCGCCGCGCAGGAACGGCAGCGCTTCCGGCCGCGACGCGAACTCTTCCGTCAGCGCATGGTAGCGAGTTCGTGCGAGCGTCGGCAGTGACCACTCCATCATCTCGGTGTACGAAGCGGTCGGCAGATCGGCGCGACCATACGCCGTGTGCGACGCGACGGCGTTTCCCGGCGTCGATGTTTCCAGCCAGTCGGCGTTGCGTTCCAGCTCGACGAAAAAATTCTCGAGCCATTTGTTCGTGTAGCAATGCTCGTACGTCCCCGGCCAGACGCCGAATTTCTCGAGATCGTCGCCCATCGCCGCAAACGCGCCCGGATGTTCATCCGCAGCTCGACGCAAGAAATCAGAGGTCTCCGTAACTGGGCGAAACGGCAACAGGTAACGTAGCGCCTTCAGCCCGGGAAGGACTTTTACCGTGTGGCACTGATCCTCTGCGAAAAAGTAGCCGAACAACTGGTCCAGCTCGAATCCGGCGCCGAGAAAATGATTGTCATCGACAAGCGTATATTCAACGCCCGCGGACGCCAGCGACGACGGAAGCTGTGGCTCCCAAACGCGCTCGGCAAGCCACGCACCGCGCGGCCGCGCACCGAAATGTTTGTCGATGTAGTCCGCCAGGCGAGCGATCTGCTCGTGGCGGTCGGCGGGAGGAATCGCGATGAGAATCGGCTCGTAGTAACCGCCGCCGACGAGTTCAATCTGCCCGCGCTTCACGAGGCCGCGCAATCGCTCGAAATATTCCGGATGTGCGCGCTCGATCCATTCCAGCAGCGATCCCGTATAGTGCAGTCCCATCCGCACGGTCGGGTGCCGCGAGAGCACCTCAATGAAAGGCAAATAGGATTGCGCGTAGGCGCGCTCGAGCACGTCTTCGAAATTTCCAACCGGCTGGTGCGCGTGTATGAGAAGAGTGAGCTGAAACTTCGCCACCAGAGGACCTCGCGGAAGCTCTCTCAGGATAACCCGATTCCAGCGAAGTTCACAGGCGCAGGCAGCGGGCGTGTTAACGGCAGATGACAGTTCTCACGGCGCTCGCGCCTGCAAACCGCGCGAACCGCTCTCCCAGCCGTGCCATCGCGTCTTCGAGACTGGAATCGGCGGCTCCGGCTGGCGCATAGATTGCCACGAGAATATCGTGCGCCGCTTCCGTGATCATGCTGCGCGTCGAGTCGCTGATCGGGCTGCCAAACGGTCCGTCAGGATCAGCAAGCACGGGTCTGCCATCGAGATGCCACATCTTCTTCCCGATGCCCTCGTACGTCTCGCCGGCGGTTCCGTGGCGCAGCGCAATCGGAGCACGAATGCGCGCGCGATCGTAGCCGCCATAAGGCCAGCCCGTTTGGATCGAGCCGAGATTGCATATATCAACCGCGTTCGATACGCGATACAGGCCCTTGCCCTGCACCACGCGTCGAAGCAGCGCCTCCGACGACGGGCGATACTTCGACGGGTCCATGCCCCATTCGCGAAACATCGCGCGTACGGCGCGAATGGCGGGCGCTTCGGCCAGGCTCTCGACGGTAAACTCGTTGCGCTTCCGTTCCGAAATTTCATCCATCAATTTCGCAAGGCCAGCGTCCACAGGGACGACGTGCAGCCCGTCGGCTTCTACCACGCCCAGCTTCACACCCGGCAATTCGATCTGAATTTCCATGTTCACCTGCGCGTCCGCGCTGCTATCGTTGCTACTTCCAGGGCCGCCGTCGCAATGTGGCTGTACGCGAAAGATTCTAACGAGATTCTCACGAGCGGGCGATGAATTCTGCAGAGCGGAAAAAGAAATTCAAAGTCGGGCTCGCGCACTTCAACGCGAAGAAATTCTTTGAGGCTCACGAGCTCTGGGAGGAAATCTGGCTGCTGGAAGCCGAGCCGGAAAAGACGTTTCTGCAAGGACTAATCCAGGTCAGTGCGGCGTTTCACCACCACCAGCGCGGTAATCCCGATGGCGCGGAATCGCTCCTAGCCTCAGGAATCGTGAAGCTCTCACGATTCCCTCACGATCACCACGGCCTTGCGATCGGCGAGTTGCGCGAACTCGCAAAGCGCTGGGCGCGCGCGTTCGGAGCCGGTGAAGATCTCGGCGAGCAATCGCTTCCGGCGCTCGCCCGGGCAAAGCAAACCGTGAACCCGGCCGGCACCGCAAAAAAGAAGCGTGTTCCCGCCCGCGCTAAGGCTCGACGATAATCTCCCCTTTCATTCGGCCGTGGCCGGTGCCGCATTTCTTGCAGCAGGCAAACGCGTAAGTTCCCGGTGCTTCCGCTGTGAATTCCAGCGTCGCTGTTACATCTTTCTTGAGCTTCAAGCAATCATCGCCGTACGTGAACGACAGGCCCGGAGGCGTGTTCGGTTTGGTTCCGCTCGGAAAGGGATTGATGCGAATTCCGTGTGTGCGGTCCACCGACGTCAACTTCAGCTGAATCTTCTCGCCAACCTTCACATGGATCGCCGCCGGTTCGAAGTCGAAGTTCTTCGCCGTCACCGGAATGATCCGCGCCGCACGTTGAGAGGGCTTCTCCTGCGCTTCCTGAGGGAGCGCCGATGGAGCGAGAGTGGCGGCAAACAGTAGCACCGACAGAATGTTTTTATCCCACACGATGCAATCTCCCCCGAACGAGCCTTAGTCGGCAATCGTTCTCCGATGCAACCGTACCGCCAATCGCCGCCCGCCACAACTGCGATCCGATGGAGGAAAACGCCGCCGCCAGGATTCAGAGCTGGAAACCGCTGCAACGGCAACATCCCACTTCGACAGCCACACGGTTGACACACACCTGCCGGCTGTGGAACGCTGATTCCTGGAGAAATCATGCAACTCGATCGCGAGCGCATCATGGAAGCATTGCGGCAATGTTTCGATCCCGAAATCCCTGTCAACATCGTCGATCTCGGCTTGATCTACGACGTGCAAAACGACCCCGAGGGCAACGTCGCCGTCAAAATGACTCTCACCACGCAAGGCTGCCCGTCCGCCCAGGCGATTCCGGAGCAAGTAAAGTTGCGCGTAGCCGCCATCGAAGAGGTTCGTGACGTAAATGTAGAGGTCGTCTGGGAGCCGCCCTGGAATCCCAGCATGATCAGCCCCGCGGGACGGAAAGCGCTCGGGATCGAAGCCGACGCCTAGTCTTGCGCGCAAAAAAATACGCGGCGACTCGTTCGAATCGCCGCGCCAGATGTCGTTGCCCGAATTTTTCGGCTCGCTGGCGAACCGCCGCTGCTTTCGGCTCTACGCCTTCTTCTTCTCGTACCAGTCCGCGTTGATCGGCGTAAAGTTCGCCCACTTTTCCGGCAGATCTTCCAGCGCGAAGATGGCAGTCACCGGACACACCGGCACGCACGCCCCGCAGTCGATGCACTCCACCGGGTGGATATACAGCTGCGTTTCCGCCTCGAAGTCCGCTTCGTCCTTGCGCGGATGAATGCAATCCACCGGACACACGTCAACACACGCCGTGTCCTTTGTTCCAATGCAAGGCTCTGCGATCACATACGCCATGTAGTCTTCTCCTGAAAAAGGGCTGTCGTTCGGCTTATTTCACTCGCATTCGAGCGGTGAAACCCCGAATAATTTTTATATCATCATTCCCACGGAGGCACAAGCCTAGCAAATTTCGCTGCAACCGCCCGATTCCACGAGCCGGCCGACGGCTTTTGACCGTCTGAGAACTTACCCGACGCTCTCAGTTAAGCCCCTCCCTGAGCCTCGCAGCAGCTGTCCACACCCGGGCCTGCGGCGCGCGCGTCTGCATCACCGCCGCTAGGGTCCGCGGCGTCTGTTTGGGCACTTCGAACACTGCCACCTGCGAAACATCCCGCTCATCCCGGTAGCCGACGCGCAAGAAATGCCGCCGCTGCCGCTTCCTCACCAGAATCACCGCCAGCGCTGGTAGAGCGCCCAAATGCCGCGCCACCTCTTCGGAGATTTCGTACGAATCGATCTTCGCGTACGGAATCACCAGGTTGCCGCCCGGATACTCAAATGTCAGCAACGTTTGTGACGCTGTGTCCAGCCTGCCCATCGCGCCTCTCTTCATCGACCCCACCGTTCCGCCCTCATACATTACCTGCCCATTTTCCACCGCACCCACTGGTAGACATGTTGCGAGCAGCAAACAAATCGTCACGATCTTTTTCATCATGCACCTCCGACGAATTACTTCTCCCACGCACACTACCGCGGGCATCGCGATCAGTCCGGGGCGTTGTTACACTTTCAGGAATGTCACAGTGCACTCGTCCGCCTCTCGGCAGGTGCCAACCTGCAACCTCTGTCGCAAAAGCGAGGCAAAGCTTAAGATATCCGCCATGCAGCTCTGGTTCGCCCACGGCGCGGATATTTCGATTCGCGAACAGCTCGTCACCCAGGTGGTTCTCGGCATCATGGGCAGCGACCTGGTTCCAGGCCAGCGCCTGCCGAGTACGCGCGAGGTCGCCCGCCGCTTTCGCCTCCACCCCAACACCATCAGCGCCGGTTACCGCCAGCTCGCGCGCGAGCGCTGGGTCGAGTTCCGCCGCGGCAGCGGCGTGTACGTCCGCGATCGCAAGCCCGAGCAGCCGATTTCGCCGGGATTGGTTCTCGATCAGCTGATCGCGAATCTCTTCCGCTCCGCGCGCTCTTCGAACGCTCCGCTCGCGGCGGTTCGCTCTCGCCTTCAGCACTGGCTCGAACTTCAGCCTCCCGATCATTTTTTGATTATTGAGCCGGATGAAGAGCTGCTGCGGATCGTCGCAATGGAAGCGCAAGCTGCTGTCGCGTTCCCGGTACGCACCGCCGGGATGAGGGATTTCGGAAAGGTTCTCGACGGCGCGATCCCGGTGGCCTTCCCTAGCAAAGCGAAAATCGTGCGCGAAAAAATTCCCGCCGGCACGGAGGTACTCACCCTCCACGCCCGCTCGGTTCCCACCTCGCTCTCGGAATGGCTGCCCGCTCCCACGGGCGCGCTTGTAGGCGTCGCATCCCGCTGGCCGGAATTTCTGCGCCTCGCCCGCACGATGCTTATCGCCGCGGGATTTCCATCCGATGCGCTCGTCTTCCGCGACGCGCGCAAGCCCCATTGGCAGCGCGGCCTGAAGCAAACAGCCGCCGTCGTCTGCGACGCTGTCACCGCCTCGCTGCTCCCGAAAGGCACTCGTTCCGTCGTCTTCCCGGTTCTCTCCGAATCGTCGCTCGCGGAGCTGAAGACCTACGAAAATTTCATCCGCCGTCCGCTCGCACCCTCGCTATGACACCGTAGCTATCACATCGTTGTGACACCTTCGAAAGTGTCACAGTCCGCAAATCACGATCCCTCGCTCCCGCTACCATCTCCTGCATGCGAACACGACGATTCATGCAAGCCATCCTCGTCCTGCTCCTGATTGCATCCGGCGCCCAAGCGCAGACCGGCTCGTGGCAGGCCGTCGAGAATCTCTCGCCCGGCTCAATCATCACGGTACGAGCGCGGCATCACGTTCGGTGTGTCTTTCGCAGCGCCACCGACGACCGCCTGATCTGTGACCCGATTCAGCGCGGCCCCATTCCATTGGGCCCCGATGAAACAATCTACGATCGGCAAGATATCCGCGAAGTACGTCTGGACCACAGCATCGCTTCCGATGTGCTTGCCGGAGCCGCCATAGGTGCAGGCGCCGGCGCAGCTCTCGGTGCATCCTCCAACAAAGGCGCGCTCACTGGAGGTGGTGGAGCTCTCCTTGTGGGCGGCTTCGGCATGATCATCGGCGGCTTCGTGGGCAGAGATTCCGCAATCCTCCCCGGTAAAATCATTTACCAGCGCTAACCCCGAAATCCCAATCGCAAGCGATCCAACGTGCCGCCTGCCAAAGTTGCTCACCCGCCACCCAACCCGCTAGAATAGTGAGGTGAAGATACAGCCATCGCTCACCGCGCGCCGGTTCTCGCTGATCGCAGCCGCGATTCTCTTGCTTGCAATCGCAGGGGCGCCGCGCTCGACCCCGGCGCAATCCTCCACCGCAAAGCCCCCAGCGAAATCCGCCAAGCCGGCGTCCGCCGATCTTCCGCTGATCGATCTCGCCGGCTATCAGCAGGTACTCGCAAAATATCGCGGCAAACCGCTCGTCGTTACTTTCTGGGCCACGTGGTGCGAACCGTGCCGCGACGAATTTCCCTTGCTCGTTGCATTGCAGAAGCAATACGCACCGCAGGGCCTCGCCATATTTGGCGTCAGCCTCGACGATGATGCGGACATGAACCTCGTGCGTCGCTTCCTGGCGCGCAATCAACCCGGCTTCCCGAGTTATCGCCAGAAGCCGGGAATCGACGTCGACGCCTTCTATCGCGGCGTTAATCCCTCATGGACCGGCACAATGCCGGAAACCATTTTCTACGGCCGCGACGGCCACATCGTCGGACATTTCGTCGGCGGCCAGTCCCGCGCCGCGTTCGAAGAAGGTATCCGTCAAGTTCTCGCAAGCTCAGGCGGACAAGCCGGAGGCCATTAGTCCAGGGCCTGCTCACGTCCGCTGAAAATGCAGACGGCGGTCGGCTGCAACCCCCTTCGGAGGCATCACGATGCTTCAAACTCGAGGCAACAAGATCACCTGGCTCGGCCATGCCACGTTCCGCATCACCACACCGTCCGGGCAAGTCGTTCTCATCGATCCGTGGATTCAGTCCAACCCGAAGACGCCAGAATCGCTCAAGAAAATCGATCGCGTCCATACGATCCTGATCACGCACGGCCATTCCGACCACATCGGCGACGCCGTCGAACTCGCCAAAAAGTTCAAGCCGCGCGTCGTCGGAATGGTCGAACTATGCTCATGGCTCGAATCCAAGGGCGTGCAAAACACCGTAGGCGTTAACAAGGGCGGGACGACGCAAATTGGCGAAATCGAAGTGACCGTCGTAAACGCGCACCACTCCGCCGGTATCACCGACGGCGATAAAATCATTTACGGCGGCGAGCCCTGCGGCTACATGGTTCGTCTCCCGGGCGGCCTCACGATTTATCACGCGGGTGACACTTGCGTTTTCGGAGACATGAAGCTGATCGCCGATCTCTACGCGCCGCAAGTCGCCATGCTGCCGATCGGCGACCATTACACGATGGGACCGCGCGAAGCCGCGCTCGCCATCCGGCTGCTCAATGTTCGCCACGTAATTCCCATGCACTACGGCACGTTCCCGGCTCTCACCGGCACTCCCGAAGCTCTGCGGCAGCTCACGAGCGACGTTCCCAGCCTCGAGTATCACGTCATGAAACCGGGCGAAACGCTCGGCGAATCGCATGGCGAGTTGCGTGGAAACGACCACGCCACCAGCGCTCGATAGGTCTTGTACCGCCGGCTTCCAGCCGGCTCTTTTGACTTTCGCTCCGCCCTGAAGCGGACCAAGAGGAACCAATGCCCGGCAAAATCCTGAACTCCAGTGTCGAAAAGTATCTGGACCACCTGCTGCCCAAGCGCGATGAAGTTTTGTCAGAAATGGAGCGCTACGCCAAAAAGCACGACGTACCCATCATCGGCCCCGCGTGCGGCCGCCTGCTCTATCTCGTCGCGCAAATGTCGGGTGCAAAGCGGATCTTCGAGATGGGCTCCGCCATCGGCTATTCCACGATCTGGCTCGCTCGAGCGGCAGGCCCAGGCGCGGAAATTTATTACACCGACGGCAATCCGGAGAACGCCCGGCGTGCGAAAGAGAACTTCCAGCGAGCCGGCGTCGAAGATCGCATCCACGTTCTCGTCGGCGACGCCTTCGCCAAGTTCGATGAAACCCCCGGCGAATTCGATCTCATCTTCATCGATATCGATAAGCACCAATATCCCGAAGCGCTCGAAAAAGCCCTGCCCCGCCTGAAAAGCGGCGGCATCTTCGTCACCGACAACGTCCTCTGGTCCGGCCGCGTCACCAAAAAATCAAAAGACGTCCGCACCCGCGCCATCCAGAAATTTAATCAGATGGTCTACGCATCCAAAGATCTCGTGCCAGTCATCGTTCCCCTGCGCGACGGTGTCACAGTCTGCCGCAAAATCTAGCAGCTCTTCCCGGAACCGCCGCAAAAAGAAAAAGCCTCCGCGCGTAAAGTCCGGAGACTCTCCGCAAATTCGCAGGTGCCGTAAGCTCGAGAGAGAATAGCTCCGCGCAAAAGCACCGGGAACGTCGAAACTTCAACCACAAGCGCCGTAGTTGCGGAAAAGCCTAGCCCAGCCCAGAAGGGCCGAGTAAAAGCGAGAACCAATCAAAAGCGCCGTAGGCGCGCCAGAAGTTAGCCCAGCCCGAAAGGGCTGGGTAAGCCGTGCATCCAATCCCCAGCGCCGTAGGCGCGGCACCTAGCCAACCACTCACTCCACGCCGAATCCCCGTCGCACCACCCCGCGCCCGTCATTCTGAGACCATCCGGCCAGGATGGTCGAAGAATCCCAGCGTAAATCCCGCCTCTCCACTCGCCATGCACTCACTGCGAAATCGAAAGCGGCGCCGTCAACTTGAAATGCAACCGCGTCTCCGCCGGCAGCACAATATCCCGCTTCCCGGTAAACGCCGTGCCCGCCGTTCCCGTGCCTCCACCCGCCACCGCTCCAATCGCAGCACCCTTTCCTCCGCCGGCAAGCGCTCCCACGATCGCTCCAAACGCCGCTCCGCCACCCGCCCCCGTCGCCGTCCGCTTGCCGCGCCCCTTGATCGTTTGCTCGTATTCGCTGGTTTGAATGGAATACGTCTTCCCGTTCACCGTGATCGAATCCAGACTCAGCGCGAGCACCGCTCCGCCTTCCACTGCCCCGGCTGACTGCGCCTGCACCACCGTCCCCTTCGCTCGCGCGCCAATCGGCAGCACTTCCGCGCCATTCACGTTGATCGGCGCAGCAAGCGACGCAACAAACGCATCGCCGTTGTTGTTCGCCTTCGAGCTGATCGTCTGATCGATCGTAATCGTCAGCAGCGTTCCCGCCGGAATCACCACCGGCGGTGCCACAGCGGGAGAAGGCGCAGGAGCCGGCGCAGCCGTGCTCTGAGCCGAATTGTCGCCGCCAGCTCCAGCCGCGGGAGCATTCGCCGCGCTCCCGGAACCCCCGGAAGAATTCGGCGCGGTGCTCGATTTATTGCATCCTCCGACTGCCAGCAGAATTCCGATCGCAAACCATCGCGTAATTGCAGTTCTTCGCATCGTGGCGCTCCTCGACCTAAACATTTTGGATTTCGGAGGACTCAGGCGTACAAGCGCGGCTATTCTAATTCTGCCCCGCGAATATCACAATAATTTTGCGCTTCACGCCGCGGCGTCGCGCGAAGATTTCGGCAGCAAATTCCGCAAAAAGAACGCCAAATTAGCAGGCCGCTCCGCCAGCCGCCGCATAAAATAAGGAAACCAGTCCGTCCCAAACGGTATGTAAATCCGCAAACGATAACCCTCGCGCACCAACTGCTGCTGCAAATCCGTCCGAATCCCGTACAGCATCTGAAATTCGAACTGCTCGCGCCCGATATTCGTCTCGCGCACGAAATCCTTCGTCGCCTGAATCATCGCTGGATCGTGCGTGGCAATCCCGTGATAAATCCCGCTCGGCAGGATCAGTTTCATCAGCTTCACGTAGTTCGCGTCCACATCGGCTTTCGCTGGAAACGCAATCTCCGGGGGCTCTTTGTACGCGCCTTTGCACAAACGCATCCGGCAACCCACGCTCAAGAGATCTTTCACATCCTGTTCCGCGCGAAAAAGATACGCCTGCATCACCGTGCCCACTCCCGGACATTTCGCGCGCACTCGCTTCGTCATCTCCACCGTGCGCTGCGTGTAAGCCGAGCCTTCCATATCGATCCGCACGAAATTTCCCAGGCTCGTCGCGTGCCCCACGATTTTCTCCACGAGTTCCTGGCAAAGTGATTCGCTCAGATCCAGGCCCAGCTGCGTCAGCTTCAGCGAAACATTTGCGTCCAGCTTCTCGCGTTGAATCCGGTCGAACATCGCAAGATATCCGTCGGCCGCGCTCCGTGCGCCCGCTTCGTCAGACACATTCTCGCCCAGCAGATCGAGGCTCGCCGACCGCCCCGCCTGATTCACCGCTCGCGCCGCCCCGATCGCGTCGTCCAGCGTTTCCCCGGCCACAAATCGGCGCGCCACCCGCCGGCTCACACCATTGCGCATGATGAACGGCGCAAGCCGCTTGCTTTCGGAAAGCTTCAGAAGGAGTGCGCGCATTAGATGATCATGCGCTCAGATAACCGGGATGCCGCAGCCTCGATTCGCATGTGCGGGGAATTATGCCGCGAACCGCGATGTTCCACTAGCCCCACTTATAATTTATTCGCCGCCAGAAACTTCTCCGCGTCCATCGCCGCCATACAGCCCGACCCTGCCGCGGTAATCGCCTGCCGGTAGTGATGATCCTGCACGTCGCCCGCCGCGAACACGCCCGGAATCTTCGTCTTCGCCCCGTCGTGCGTGATCAGGTAGCCGTCCGCGTTCATTTCCAGCTGGCCCTTGAATAGCTTCGTGTTCGGATCGTGTCCGATCGCGACAAATACGCCTTCCACCGCGATCGTCTTCAATTCGTTCGTCTCCACATTCCGCAGCTTCACCATCTCCACAGACTTCTTCTCCACGTCGTCCACATGCTCGATCACGTACGGCGTCATAAACTCGATCTTCGCGTTAGTCCGCGCGCGGTCCAGCATGATTTTCGTCGCGCGAAATTCGTTGCGCCGATGCACCAGCGTCACCTTCTTCGCGAACTTCGTCAGAAACGTTGCTTCCTCCATCGCCGTATCGCCGCCGCCGACCACGATGATGTCGCGGTCGCGGAAAAAATACCCGTCGCACGTAGCGCACGTCGAAACGCCGTGCCCCAGTAAATGCTTTTCAGCCTCGATCCCCAGCATCCGCGCCGAAGCTCCCGCCGCAATAATCAGCGCTTCGCATTCGTACGTCTCTTGTCCCGCCACTACCTTGAAAGGCCGTTTGCTGAAATCCACCGACGTTACGGCACCCGATACGAATTCAGTTCCGAACCGCTTCGCCTGTTTCCGCGTGTTTTCGATCAGCTCCGGCCCGAGTATACCCTCCGGAAATCCCGGAAAATTCTCAACCAGCGTCGTCAGCCCCAGCTGCCCGCCCGGCTCGTAGCCGTCCAGCACCAGCGGTTGCAATTCCGCTCGCGCCGCGTAAATCGCAGCCGTCAGCCCCGCACACCCGCTGCCGATGATGATTACCTTGCGCACTGAATTCTCCTACGCGATTCGATGCCCAACGAACCCGCGCGATGCAGCCGGAATGACCTTTGATTGTAACATTTACCGAAGGAGCAGCTATTTCGCGCAACCGAAAATGTCCTGCTCGAGGTTGCGCCGCCAATTTCCAAACCCGCAAACGCTAGTTCGAAAACACCGCTCCGTGCGGCGCCCCGGTCCCTTTCCATCCGTGCGGCCATTCTCTTTCAGCGAAATTGAAACCGGGCTTGCCGTCTGCATCTCGAAACGCTTCGTCCAACGAAATCTTCCCGGTCGTTTGGTCCAGCTTCACCAGATACAGCCGTTTATCCTCCGGCACGGGACTCGAAGTCACCACCAGCCGCTGCGTCTTCGCTCCCCACGACGTCCAATGCGGCTGGTACGTCGCGCTCAACTCCAGCCGCGACACTTCCACCGGCTTCGCTCCATTCGCGATGTCCAGCACGATGAGACCGTGAATCTGCGGCACCGGTTGGATCAGATAGTGCGACACGATCGTCGGCACTCCGCACCAGTTTCCGGGAAAGGTGAAAACGAGCTGCGCTGTCGGCTCGTCCTTTTCCACACCTGTGATCCGCTCCAGTCCGCAGCCCAGCGTCTGCACGAATACCGATCCGTCCGGCCCAAGCCGCGGCTCTTCCGGACCGATCTGCGCGTAGCGGTTCTCTCCCACGTCGAGGTAGGCCGTCTTCAGCAGCTTCAGATCAGAAAGCCGCCACACCTGATATGTCACGCCGCTGAAAATGTCGTCCAGATGCATCGAAGAATTCGTCGAAACCAGGCGATCGGCCCCCGGCAGCACCACCAGGCTGTATGGCATCAGCAACGCGCTCGCGAACGCTGGATCAGCATTGCTGGCCGACCGAATCACTTTGCCCTGATCGTCAATCTCCACCAGTCCGCCCGTCACCGCCCCGTTCCCTTCATGATGGTGCGCGTGCTGAAAGGTCGCCAGCACATTCCCGTCCGGCAGCCGCAAATACGAGTGCGGATGCATGTAGCCGCCCGCGTCGGTAAACGAAGTCACAATCTTCGGATGCAGCGCATCTCGCACATCAAAAATAAATGTCCGTCCAGCCAAATGGTCGTTCGCAAAAAGCATCCCGCTCGCCGGCATTGTGTACTCGGTATGGTGCGCCTGCTTGGTCTGCTGGTCCGTCGCGATGCTCGTCACGAGGCGCCCGTACGACGCGGATTGCGGATCGGCATCAATCACCGCGAGAAAATCATTTCCCTGGTGCGCATCGTCCCCGGCCCACACGACCAAATAATCGCTCCCCGAAGTCGCCTTCGCGGAATTCTGCGCCAGCACACCAAGGCTTCCCGCGCCAACCATCGCTACAAGCGCTACAACAAAGCGTCTCATGAACCCTCTTCGCAAAAGGATTTGATGCCGCCGCAAAATCATAGCAGCCCCGCCAGCAAACCTCCAACAAAGGTGTCATCGCCGCTCACGATGAAGGACGAAGACACGTGCCTTCCTGTCCTCCGTGTTTCAGCTCTCCTCTTACTCCTTTTCTCCTGCATCCATTGCCCGCAGCCGCGCCGCGCACCATAATGGGGCGTGAGTGACCCGACGTGAAAAAGTCGAAACCTGCGGTACGAAAACCCGCGAGCAAAAAGAATGCCGCACCAAAAACGGTGGCCGAATATCTAGCTCGTGTCCCCCGCCCGGCCCGCAACGCGATCACCAGATTGCGCGCCGCTGTTCGCTCATCTGTGCCGAAGGACGCAGCCGAAATCATCAGTTACAGTATTCCCGCCTTCAAAACCAACAAAGTCCTCGTCTGGTTCTCCGCCTTCTCCGATCACTGCAGTCTGTTTCCTACCGCCGCCGTCATAGCGGAGTTCAAACGCGAACTGAAAGGCTTCTCCACTTCCAAAGGCACGATTCAATTTCCCCTGGATAGACCATTGCCGGCTGCGCTCATCAAGAAAATCGTGAAAGCGCGGCTCGCGCACAGCGAGCGGCACCCGACGCCCAAGACTAAGGTTGGCAAATAGGATCCCTCGCCTGCTTTCCGGCTGCCGGAATTGCCGCCGCACGCCGCTGTAAGCGATAATGTCAGCCTTGGGATTCGATTCATGCAATCAACCGCCAACCTCTTCCGCCTGCTCAATGAATTCATCATGCTGCTTCTCGGCGCGCTCCTCGTGCTCCTCGCCGCCTCCCACCGGATCGCTCTGCCAGAACGAAGCGGCATGTGGTTCGCGCTCGGCGCTGCATTGATCCTTTGGGGACTGCGCACGGGAATGCGGCCCGCGCCAAAAGTCGCACGGAAGGCGATGACGACCGCCGCCCTCCACTCCTCGCCCGAGCACGCCGCCATCCGCGGCGGTTCGCTCGTTCTCGTGGGAATCATGATCGTCACGATACCCCTGGTTCCGCTGCGCTACGAAGCGCTTCTGCTCGCTCTCGCCGGCGGAGTTCTCGTTCTTCGCGGACTTCTCGGCAGCGTGCTTCTCGTGCGCTCGCCAGGATGACCCGCGCATTTCGCGCAGCTGCCGCACTACCAAGGAGCCATCGATGGAAGTCATCAATCTCGCGGAGAAGCTCTCGAAGGTCAACGAGCACTGGAGCCCCAAGATCGTCGGCGAGTTCAACGATTCCTACGTGAAAGTCGTGAAATTCAAAGGCGCGTTCATGTGGCATCACCACGACCACGAGGACGAAATGTTCCTCGTCGTCAAAGGCCGCATGAAGATGCGTTTCCGCGATCGCGATGTTTTCGTCTCGCCCGGCGAATTCATCATCGTCCCGAAAGGCGTCGAGCATCTTCCCGAAGCCGAGGAAGAAGTCCATATTGTCCTGCTCGAGCCGAAGACCACACTCAACACCGGTAATGTCCGCAACGAGCGTACCGTGGTAGAACTGGAGCGGCTCTAGTCCGCATTGGCACCAACGAATTTCGACATCGAGTCTCAGCGAAAGGTCACTTATGAAGCGCCGCCTTTACACTCTCGACGTTTTCACGACCAGGCAGTACGCCGGAAACCCACTCGCCGTAGTTACCGACGGCGACGGCATTCCGACCGCGAAGATGCAGGCCATCGCGCGCGAAATGAATCTCTCCGAAACCGTCTTCGTACAGCGCCCCACGAGCAACGGCGCTCTCGCGCGTCTCAGGATTTTCACCACCACGCGCGAACTCCCGCTCGCCGGCCATCCCGTGATCGGCACCTGGTTTCTGCTCGCCGAGCTCGGCGTCGTCCCCGCTTCCGAAGGCCCCGTCCACATCATGCAGCAGACCAACGCAGGCATTCTGCCCGTCGAGTTGAGTTTTCACGACGGGCGCCCCGTGCGCGTCACCATGACGCAGAAGCCCGCTCGCTTCGTTCCCGCGAAACTGAATCGCGCGGCGCTCGCCGAAGCCCTCGGCCTAAAAACGTCGGACTTCGATCCCACGCTGCCGTTTGAATTTGTCTCTACGGGAATTTTCCAGCTGATGGTTCCGCTGCGGCGGAGGAATCTGCTGCCGAAGATCCACATGAACATGCGCGCTCTCGCGCAATTAATTTCGCGCGGCGCCGTGCTTGCGTACTGCTTTACACTCGGCGGCAGGGGCAAGGCGTTTGCCCGCGGAATGGTTCCGTGGGGCATCATCGAAGATCCGGCGACGGGATCGGCGGGCGGCTGCCTCGGCGCTTACCTCGTGGAGCACGGACGCCTGCGACCATCGGAAAAGCTGACGATCGCGCAGGGAGTCGAGATGGGGCGGCCGAGCGAAATTCGAGTCGAAGTCGCCTCCGAGCGCGGGCGATTGACGCCGAAGGTGAGCGGTACGGCAGTCCGCGTCTTCGAAGGGCACATCGAAGCGTAACGGAACGGAACGGATCAGCGTTCGAGCTTTTTCTGCGCCGCGTCCAGAATTCCGTTCAGAAACGCAGGCGCATCGGCAGACGAAAATTTCTTAGCGAGTTCGAGCGCTTCGTCGATCACCACTTTCACCGGCGCAGTGCCGGATTTGAATTCGTAAATCGCCAACCGCAAAATATTCCGGTCCACCGCCGCCAGCCGCTCGAATTTCCAGTTCTCGGAAAGCTCGCTGACTAATTTATCGTTCGCGGCCGCCTGCGCGATCGCGCCTTCAAACAGTTGGTCCGCAAATTTTCGCGTGGAATCGGCCGCCCGCGCCAGCTTCCAGAAATTTTGCTCGATACGCGCCGGCTTCTGATGCGCCATGTCCCACTCGAAAAGCATCTGCAGCGCAAACTCGCGCGATTTGCGCCGCAGCGTCATCGTGTTCCGCGCCGCGCAGCGCTGCCCGGCTTCTTCGAAAGCTTTCGCGAGAGCTGCCCCATCTCCACCGCGCCCATTCCCGCTTCGTAGCCCTTGTTGCCGGACTTCAGCCCCGCGCGATCGATCGCCTGCTCCAGCGTGTCGCAGGTAAGAACGCAGAACGCCATCGGCACGCCCGTATCGAGCTGCGCGATTTGAATCCCGCGCGCGGTTTCCGAGCAAACGTAATCGTAGTGCGAAGTTTCGCCCCGCAGTACGCACCCGATGCAGATGATCGAATCCACTCGCCCGCCCGCGGCAAGCTTTTTTGCCGCAATCGCAATTTCCAGTGAGCCCGGCACTCGCACGACCTCGATCTGCTTCTCGTCCGCGTCCGCTTGCTCCAATGCTTCGAGAGCCCCCGCCAGCAGCCGGTCGGTGATGAAATTGTTGAACCGGCTCACCACGATCCCGATGCACAGCCCTGCCGCGCTCACTCCGCCGCGAGTCACATTTGGCTTCAATGCCATTCCTCAGTGCTCCTGAAACTAGGACTCCTAAAACTAACGCCCCTGAAATTTTGCCGGCCGCTTCTCGATGAACGCTCGCGTGCCTTCGCGCATGTCTTCGGTCGCGCAGCACAATCCGAAAAGCGTCGCTTCCAGAAACAGGCCTTCCTCGAGCGTCATTTCCATTCCGTGCTCGATCGCTTCCATCGCATATTTCACGGCCAGCGGCGCGTTGGCGATGATTTTCTTCGCAATCGCCTCCGCCGTCGGCAAAAGTTCAGCCAATTCAACGACGCGATTCACCAGGCCGATCCGCAGCGCTTCGTCCGCCGCAATCATTTCTCCCGTCAGAATCAATTCGTGCGCCACGCCCTTGCCGCACAACCGCGAAAGTCGCTGCGAGCCGCCGAATCCCGGCAGAAGCCCCAGCTTCGTTTCCGGCTGCCCGATCTTCGCATTCTTGCTCGCAATGCGCATCGTGCAACCGAGCGCCAACTCGCAGCCGCCGCCCAGCGCGAATCCGTTGATTGCTGCGATCGAAGGCTTGCCCATCGTTTCCAGCCGATGCAAAATTCGATTCCCGAAAACCGAAAACTCCTGCCCGGTCACCGGCGTGCGCGTAGCAAGCTCGTTGATGTCCGCGCCGGCCACAAACGCTTTTTCGCCCGCGCCGGTAAAAATAATCACCCGCACCGAATTGTCTCGCTCGATCGCTTCGAGACATTGCCCTAGCTCTTCCACCGTCTTGGCGTTCAGCGCGTTCAGCACGCTCGGGCGATTGAACGTCACCCGCGCGATTTGGTCCTTCACCTCGTACAGCAAATTCTCATAAGCCATGGGCGCCTTCTCTCCCCCAATTTCTATTCTCAGTTTTCACTCTTACGTCAGCTGCATCGCTTTCGGCTTCGCCGGATCAGAATAGTCGTAAAATCCGCGCCCCGTTTTGCGGCCGTTCCATCCCGCCAGCACCATTCGCTTCAGCAGCGGCGGCGACGCAAATCGCTTTTCCTTGAATTCATCGAACATAATGTGCGCGATGTAGTGCGTCGTATCCAGCCCGACGAAATCGAGCAGTGTGAGCGGCCCCATCGGATGTCCGCAGCCGAGCTTCATTGAATTGTCGATGTCTTCCACCGAGCCCACGCCTTCCTCCAGCGCCCTCACCGCGTCGAGCAGATACGGCACCAGCAGCCGGTTCACGATAAATCCCGTGCGATCCGACGTCCGCACCACCGTCTTCCCCAGCCGCCCGCCGAACGCGACCATCTCCTCGAAAACTTTCGGGTCGGTCGCAATCGTGCGAATCACTTCCACCAGCTTCATCACCGGCACAGGATTGAAAAAGTGCATCCCGACGAAACGATCGGGGCGCTGCGTGAACGTCGCCATCTCAGTGATCGAAAGCGACGATGTATTGCTCGCAAAAATGGTCGCTTTCGGGCACAGCTTGTCGAGCGCCGACCACAATTCGCGCTTCGCCGGCAATTGCTCGATGATCGCTTCGATAATCAAATCGCAATCCTTCAAATCTTCCACGCTCGTCGTGCCGCGCAACCGGCCGCGCACCTGGTCGCGATCTCCGGCGCTCAGAGTTCCCTTCTCCACCAGCCGCGCGAGATTCTTCTCGATTCCCTGCAAGCCCTTATCGACGAGCGGCTGTGACACTTCGCGCACCGTCACCTGGCAGCCCGCCTGCGCCGCCACCTGCGCGATTCCCGACCCCATCAGCCCGCATCCCACCACCCCCACCTTTTCAATCGCCATGCAACTGCCTCCCCGAATTTTGATTCCAGTATGACTGCGAAGGCGCGCCAATTGGCGCCGTAGTAGGGTAAGGGAACAAGCGCGGCGAGGCAAGGACGCTCGCCGCCGTCTCGACGGCTTCGCCCGTTCTCCCCAGTAGGGGCGGCTCTAAGAGCCGCCCGCGAAACCAAAGGCCACCGCTCTGCCATCCTCGCCTACCTCGGGCGGCACGCATCTGCCTCTGCCTTCATCTCAAATCCATGATTTCAAATTTGAAATCGCCTTCGCCCCCGCTCTCCCCATCGTTCTCCTTCAGTAAGGGCGGCTCTAAGCTTGCCGCGCCGGCTTTCAGGCGGGACCCGCCCCCGCAGCCATTTCCACAGCTCCATCCATCCTTGCCCACCCTCGGCCCTCCGCCGTTCGCTGTCATTCCGACCGTCGGGCCGGCTGGCTCTTCTTCCGTTCGCACAGCGAACGGGCCGGCCCGCAGTGGAGGAATCTCTCCCCCGCCCTCGCCTCGCTTTTGTCTTTTCCTTCCGCTGTTGCCTCTGCCGTCATCTGAAATCTGAGATTTCAAATTTGAAATTCCGCCCGCGCTCGAACGTAATTCTCGCTTCACAATACTTAAGTTTACGCTTGACAATTAATCGTCGCCCACCGATACTTAAGCGCGTACTTAACTTATGGATGGGGAGGCAAGCAGCCATGGAAAAGCGAGCGGTGGTGCACGGAACCTTCGTGATCGAGCGGAATTATCCGGCGAGCGTCGAGCGCGTGTTTGCCGCGTTTGCGGACGCGAGCAAGAAGCGGCGGTGGTTTGCGGAGGGTGAAGGGAGCGAGATGGAAGAATTCGAGATGGATTTCCGCGTGGGCGGAAACGAGCGCACGCTGCGGCGCTTCAAACCGGGGACGCCGTTTGCGGGCGTGACGCTCGTCAACGAGAGCCACTACCTCGACATCGTGGAGAAGCGGCGCGTCGTGTTTGCCTACACGATGACGCTGGGCGAGAACCGGATTTCCGCGTCGCTGGCGACCGTGGAATTTTTGCCGCAAGAAAAAGGAAGCGATCTGATTTTCACAGATCAGGGAGCGTACTTTGAGGGCGCGGACGGTCCGCAGATGCGGGAAGGCGGATGGAAAAAGCTGCTCGAGGGATTGGCGAAAGAGGTCGCCCGGCCGTGAGCGCACTCGGAAGGTACAGGCAGAAACCCGGGAAAGTGCCCCGGCAGAAAGTGAACGTCGATCGCGTATTCCATGCCCTGGGCGATCCCACGCGGCGCGCGATTGTCGAGCGGCTAAGCGAGCGGCCCATGTCGGTATCGCGACTGGCAAAGCCGCTCGCGATCACGCTGGCGGCGGTCGTCCAGCATTTGCAGATATTGGAGCAGAGTGGGCTGGTGCGCACCGAGAAGGAGGGGCGCGTGCGCACCTGCCACGTGGAGACGGCGGGGCTCTCGGCAGCGGAGCAGTGGATTGGCGAGCGGCGATCGAGTTGGGAGCGGCGATTCGACCGGTTGGGCGAATTGCTGGCGGAGGACGATGAAAAGTAAGACCGAGGCTGCAGAAATGATCTTCGAGAGTTCAATCGAGCCAGCGGCGCTGCCGGAACGATTTCACTCCTTCCTCGAGTGCGAACTCGATATGCCCGAGCAATTCCGGGTCGAGCTTTTTAATATAAAAGCACGATTTGCCTTTGAGCAGCGCGACGAGGGACGGGGAGAGTTTTTTCTTGAGCGCCGGATCCATGTACACGGGCATGAAATAGAAACCGACGTAATCCTTTTGCAGGATCAGGCTGGCCATGTCGGGGTGAACGGGCTTCCCACCGTAGGCGCCGGGGATCACGACGGGATGGGGGGCGGTGAGATGGAGGTCGCGCTTGGCGCGAATTTTTCCGTGCGTCGGCTGGAAGGGAGGAGCGTGGCGGAGGAAGAGCCGGCGGAGCGAATCGAAGATGGCGTCGAGCGAATGGGATTTAGCGGCTTTTGGTGCGGGCATGGCGAGATGCTAGCTGAGGGAGGATGCTGGAGGCAAGGAAGCAGGGAGGCAAGGAAGCAGGAAGGCAAAGATCGGAAATTCGAAAATCAAAATTCGGAACAGTGAAGAGCCGGCCCTACTGGGTGGATTCGACGATCATGGCGATTCCCTGGCCGCCGCCGATGCAGGCGCTGGCGATTCCGTAGCGAGCGTTGCGGCGGCGAAGTTCGAGCAGCAGCGTGAGGATGAGGCGCGTGCCGCTGGCGGCGAGCGGATGGCCGAGAGCGATGGCGCCGCCGTTGACGTTCGTTTTTTCGCGATTGAGGCCGAGAACTTTTTCGACGGCCAGATACTGGGCGGCAAAGGCTTCGTTCACTTCGACGAGATCGATTTGATCGAGCTTGAGGCCGGCGAGAGCGAGAGCCTTCTGAATGGCGGGAACGGGGCCGATGCCCATGATGCGCGGCTCCACTCCGGCGGTGGCCCAGGCGACGATGCGGCCGAGCGGCTTCCAGCCGCGCTCTTTGGCGATTTTTGCGTGCGTAACGACGACGGCGGCGGCGCCGTCCACAATGCCGCTGGCGTTGCCGGCGGTGACGATGCCGTCCTTGCGGAACGCGGGCGGGAGCGATGCGAGAGTTTCCATCGTCGTTTCCGGGCGGCGGTGATCGTCACCGCTGACCGTGACTGTCTTCTTTCCTTTTTTCACTTCGACGGGAACGATTTCTTCCTTCAAGCGGCCGGCGCGGAAAGCGGCTTCGGCGGCTTGCTGGCTGCGCAGCGCATATTCATCGGACGCGCGGCGGTCGATTCCCTGCTCCGCCGCCAGATTTTCGGCCGTCTCCGACATGCTGAATCCGCAGTACGTGTCGTAGAGGCCGGACATGAGGGAATCTTCGAGCTTGCCTTCGCCAAGACGAAAGCCGGTGCGCGCGCCGCGGATCACGTGCGGCGATAGCGACATATTTTCCATGCCGCCGGCGAGGACGAGCGTCGCTTCGCCGAGCAGAATTCTTTGTGCGGCCTGACTGATCGCTTCGATGCCGGAGCCGCAAAGGCGATTGACGGTGACGGCGGGAGTTTCGACGGGCAGACCTGCTTTCAATCCCACGTGGCGCGCGCCGTAGAGCGCGTCGGCGCTGGTTTGCATCACGTTGCCGAAAACGACGTGATCGAATGCGGCGGGATCAGCGCCCGAGCGCTGGATGGCTTCACGGCCGGCGGCGGCCCCCAGTTCGATGGCGCTGGTTTGATCGAAGGCGCCGGTGTAGCGCGACATCGGAGTGCGGGCGCCGTGAACGATGACTGCGTCGGTGATGAACATGCGGCCTCTTTCGTGAAGTTGTGCCCGTAGCTTTACGGTTCGAACATTTAGCGCTGAGATCCTTCAGGCATCCTGGCCGGATGCCTTCAGGATGACATCAAACATTTTATCGCAACAGCACCGTTTCGTAGATTGCGCCGCTCGCCGGTCAGGGAGTTGCGAGTTCGACGAGAGTGTTGCCGCCGCGCTGGCGGGCTTCGTCGAGGCCGGCTTCGGCGCGATTCATCCATTCGGTCACGCGGTCTTCGGTTTCATCGCCCGGGCGCGCGGTGGCCTGGGCGACGACGGCGCTAATGGTCAAATCCTGCGAGCCCCAGGACGGCTCCACGGTGGCGGCAACCTGGCGCAATTTTTCGGCGAGCGTTTTCGCGTTGTCGAGCGTGGTGTCCGGCAGAATGAAGACAAGCGACCACGCGGTGTACTTGACGGCCACGTCCGTCTGCCGAACGGCGGAGGAGACCGACTTGGCGAGCTGCTCGATGAAGTGATCGACGGGCGCGTCGCCGTGCTGGCGGAGCAAGTCGCCGCCGCGATCGACGTGCAGCACGATCAGCGAGAGCGCCGTTCCCTGCGAGCGCGCGCGATTCGATTCCATCAGCAGGCAATCGACGTAGGCGCCGCGGCTGAGCAGGCCGGTGCGTTCATCGGCAACCGCGAGCGAGCGGACGAGAGAACGAAGACGCGTGTGGTTCACAGAGAGCACGAGCTGATCGCCGACGGCTTGCAGGAAGAAGCTCTCGTTCGGCTTCCACCGCCGTGGAGACGCCGCGCCGACCAGAAGCGCGCCGGAAGGCAGCTGTGTTTCTTTATCCGTGAGCAGAACGCCGAGCGCGGAGCTGAGGCCCAGATCCCGCAGCGCTCCGCTGCCTGACGAACTCAACTCGATTCCGCCGAGAGCGTCGGGCGTTGCCTTCGAAATCAGATCGGCGACAGCGGCGATGCGCGGTGCGCCAGCGGGCTGAGTTCCGGGAGTGGCGTATTCCGCGGTCAATTGCGCTTCGCCGGCTCCGCCGACCGTGACGACGCAGCGATTGACGCCGAGATGCTTTCCGATTTCCGATGCGGTTGACATCAGAACTTCGCGCGGTGTCGATTGGCGGTACATGAGGCGGTTAATCTCCGCGATGGCCGCGAGATCGCGATGCGTTTCCGCGGGCGTGGCGGAGCCGAAGCCAACGGACGGATGCGCTTCGGGCGTGGGAACATGAATGGGAGCGGCAGGCGCCGCGGGAGGCACCGGTTTGGCGGCGGGTTTTGGTGGCGCGCCCTTCGGCCACCAGTTAGCGCGCTCGTAGAGGGAGCGCAGGCGTTCGTTCTTTTCTTCTTCAGCGGGAAAAAGTTCGGCGATGCGTTGCAGGCGCTCCACAGCTTTTGACTGCAGCGAATATTGCAGGAAAATTTCAACTTGCACGATCAAATCTTCAAGGGCCTGCTGCGCGCGGGCTTCTTCGGTGATGGGGCCTGCGCTGGCGGCCTGGTCGGAACCCGCGCCGGTGAAGCCATCGGTGCGACTGGAAACGGTGGCAGCCTTTGCGGCGCGCGCGAGAATATTCTTCAAGAAGGCAGGGTCGGCTTTGCCTTCCAAGCGCGAGATTCGCTCCTGATTGCGGTAATCGTAGGGATCGATATCGACGAGGCGGTCGAGCGAGTCGCAGGCTTGCTTGATCTGGTCTGCCGTGAGGTAAAGGTCGAACAGGCGAACGAGCGCGTCAAAATATTTTGTTTCACGGTTCAACTCCTCGTAGAGGCGCGCGACGACTTCCGCAACAGGTAGAGACGTGGGGTGGGTTGCGGCCATCTGGTCCATCTGCGCGACCAGTTCCGTTTCGCGGCGGTAGGTGCGCATCAGATCTTTTGTGTGCACCAGGAGTTGCGCCGCCTTGGGCTCGTCCGAATCGAGGATGTAGGCGCCCGCCAGTTCAAAGAGCTTCGAGAATCCTTCCGGCTTCTGTTTGTAGTAAGCGTCGAAGACTTCGCGCGCGCGATCGAGGCGATGGGTGCGCAGAAGCGCTTCGCCGAAAAGCGCCAGAAACGCGGTGTCCTTTTCATTCGCGGCGATGGGATCGAGAAGCTTGACGCAGCCTTCCGAGTCTCCCTTGCGCAGTTTGGCTTCGGCGAAGAGAAGCGCGCCGGTGCGGTCTTCGGGCGAAAGATGATGCGCGCGCTCAAAGTATTCGATGGCTTCATCGAGGCCGCCCGAGGCCTGAGTGAGCTGGCCGGCGCGAAGATAGCTGCGAGTGGCGAGGTCGCGATGCCCGAGCCGTTCGGCCAGCTCGCCGAGAACGACGTGGCGCCCGGGATTTTCAGGATCCAGCAGGGCGATGCTTTCGTAGCAGGCGAGCGCTTCGACGTCACGCTGCTGCTGCTGGTAGAGCTGGGCGGCGGCGCCGAATTGCTCGATGGCTTCGCCGGTGCGGTTCTGTTTCTGAAGCAGCAGGCTGTACTGCATCAGGCGATCGGGCGGCTGCGGGAACGTGCGCAGAAAGCGCGTGAAGATCGCGGAGGCTTTGGAGGCGTCGCCAGCCTCTACCAGGCGATCGAATTGCGTTCCGTAATATTGCGCTGCCAGAGCTGGCTCGTTGAGGCGGGTAAAAATATCGGCGAGCGCCTGAATGGCTTCCTGATTGGAGGGAACTTCCTCGAGGACCGCCTGGTATTCGGTGGTGGCCTCGCGGAGCTTATTTTTCTCGAGGGCACGTCGCGCTCGATCGAGATGTTTGTTGGCGTCAGAAGCCATGGGAGTATGCGCACGTCCGGCGAACAGGGCGGGCTGGGGAAGTCCGACCGGTTGCCCTCGCCGAGGCATTGGCCACGGTTTCAATCCGGCGCGCCGGTTGAAATTCAACTATATAACGGACGGAGCGCGGCTCTGTAAATGAAATCGAGGGAGCGTTTCAATCGCAGCAGCAGGCGGCCGATCGGGCGAGGGTTTCGACTGCTGAACGCTACGAAGAAGCGCTCGCTCCAAACTTTGAGCCTGCGCTGTGGACCTCAGCGGGCAGGTGGCTCACGCGCTCGCGCATCGTTTTCAGTGAGAGTCCGCTGCGAACGAGCGCGGCGAATCCGAGGAAGACGAACGGGAGATTTAACGCCAGGAACGCAAAGATCGAGAATCCCGTGGCGGTGGTTTTCTCGATATCGAACCAGCCCAAGCCGAGAACGCAGAAAAATTGCCACGCGCCGATATTGGCTGGGGCGTTGGGGAGCGAGACACCGAGGTTAATGACCAAGAGCACGACCAGCGCCGCGAAAAACGGAAGGAGCTGGCCGCTCGAGCTCAGTCCGTAGGAACGCATCATCGCCCACATTCCCATCACCTGGCAGGCCGGCATAAGCAAGGAAAGCAGCACGGCGGGATAAAAACTCGGAGAAGTGCCCATGGCGTGAAGACCGACGAGAGCGCCCATGAACCTTCCGGGCAGTTTCGCTTTCCGACCTTCAAAGGTTTCCTTGTCTCCCAACTTTATTTCGAGATAGAGGATCAACAGCACGACGATACCGAGCAAGACCAGCGTGACGATCGCGAGCGTGTAAACCACTTTTCTGAACTGCCGCAAATCAACCATCAGCGAAGCGACTGCCAGGGAGGCCACGGCGATCACCAGGTCGATCAGGCGCTCGACACCCACCGACCCGAGCACGCGGCCGATTCCGATGTCTTCCGAGTTCGAGAGCAGATAGCTGCGCAGCAATTCGCCCGGGCGCAAAGGGAAGACGAGATTGGCGAAAAGTCCCGCATAGACCGTGCGAACCGATTTCGTAAGGCGGACTTTGCCGAAAGGGCTCAGAAGAAATTTCCAGCGAGCCGCCTGGACGACATAGCTGAGAATGTCGAACCCCATGCCGGCGAGCACCCAGCGGTAATCCACGTTGGCCAGCTCGCGGAGCGCTTTCATGATGTGGAAGTCGTGAAGGACCCAGATCAGGCAGGCGATGGCGAGCCCGTAGCCGAGAATGCGGGGGACGTGCGTCGGCTCTTGCGGGGTTGGTTGGAACATAGTGTTCAAGGCGAGAATTTCGGCGCACTCGCGGCCGATCCCATATCTTCTTTCCGCAACCTGATTTTTTGGATGGCGGCGCCAAGTCGACGCACGCGTCCTGCGCGCCCAAAATATGGTACAGCCTACGACAACAGGTTCCGGCAGGCAATCCGAGTCTTTGCCTGGTGTTCGCGGCGGGATACCGCAGCGTATGTCACAAGCTGTGGAGCAGGTATCGATTCGGCTGAGGGCTGGTATCATGAGGCCAGGAAGAATTGAGCACAGGGGGCTGGAAACCATGCCTGAACCAACGAAAGAAGAGCTGCTGGCGCGGATTGCGGAACTCGAAAAGCAGAGCGGGTCGCGCAAGCGAGGCGTAATCGACTTCAAGGTGGGAGAAAAAGGCGGCGTCAGCGTGTATGGGCTGGGCCGGTTTCCGGTGACGCTCTATTACGAGCAGTGGATTCGGCTGCTGGATGCGTCGGCGGATCTTCGGGCGTTTCTTGAGGAGAATAAAAGTAGATTGAAGCTCAAGGACCAGCAGTAGGGAGTTAGGCAGCACCTTGCCGGCGATCGAGAGGGCACGGCCCGCCAGCAATCGGCGCGGCAAGCATGCCGTGCCCCTACGGACGAAAGTTGGGAGCAAACTCGCGGGTTTCGTCGGACAGGAAGTATCGCCTCGTCTTCGTAGTAACTCATTGAGGAATTTGCCGCCAATTTGACTGCTCTGCGTTCGCCCGCCGTTCTATCGTAGGGGTCCAGCCCATTCGAGGAATCTATGTCGAACAGTTCGATTGCCAGCACTTCCTATCGGCCGGCGCGCCGCAGCACGCGCTTGAACGAAGCGATATCCATGCGAGTGGAGGGTGTCGATTCCTATCGCGGACCTTATAGCGAGGAAGTGTCTACCGTAAGTGTCAGCGCGCATGGCTGCAAATATCATTCGAAGAATCAGGTGCTGACGAATGCGCTGGTGATCCTGGAAGTGAAAGGCGATAAGCCCGAGGCGAAGCCTGTGTCCGCGCGCGGGCGCGTGAAGTGGGTGACCGGGCTTCACGGCGGATTTTTCGAAACGGCCATTGAACTGGAGGATCCGGGAAACGTGTGGGGAATTTCGACGCCGCCGAAAGACTGGCTGCCGTTCTGCGGACCGCGAACGATTGAAATCGACACCTCGAAATCGAAGCCCTTTGCGGTGCCGCGTCCAGACCCGATGGCATCCTCCGCGCCAGCGTCATTGCTGACGCCCAAGGAAGCAGCGGCGCCTGCGATCGAACATCGTGTGGCGGTTCCGAATTCAAGCGAAAGCGGAGCGCGAGAAACGGCGGTGTCTGCCGCGCGTCCCGTGGGCCAGCTGATGGGCGATTTCCAGCAGCAGATGGAACACATGCTTTCGGAAGTGGCGACGGCGGCGGTACGCGAGAAAACGACGTCGATGCTGAACGACGTCCACGAGAAACTGCGGCAGGAGGCAAGAACGATTCTCGCGGAAACGACCACTTCGCAGGCCGGGCCGTGGATCGAGCAAGCGTTGAAGCAAATGAAGATCGCCGGGCAAGATACGGTGCAGAAGCTGCACGCGCACTGGATGAAGAAGGTGGAAACGGACCTGGGGCAGGCGTTCGAGCGGATTGAAGTGCGGCAGCGGGAGGTGGAGGAACTGTCGCAAACCCTGGCGGCGAACGCGCTGCAGAAAGTGGAAAGCGTTCTCGAAGCTTCGCGCAAGGACGGGATCGATCGCATCGTGGCGCGGCTGAAAGAGCAGATCACGCCGATCGTGGAAGATACGCGAAAAGCAGCGGCGGACCTGACCCATCGCAAAGACGAGCTCGAGAAGTTGCTCGAGCAATCGGCGGAGAAGAGTTCGGGGCGGATCGAAGAGGCTTGTGCGAAATTCGAGAAGCAGTTCGAACAGATGATTCACGCGCGGATCGACGGAGCGCGGGAAGAGATCGAGCGAGCCGGGATCGCGGCGACGGACTTGGCGCTCAATCACCTGCGGATTTCCTCGCAACAGCACCGGACGAAAGCGGAGGCGGACCTGCGCGAAGAGCTGGGCCGCGTTTCCGAATCGGTGATGAAGGAAGTGGGCGAGCGAGCGGCGGAAACTTCACAGCAGTTTTCCGGCGAGATGAAGAAGCAGAGCCGAAGTCATCTGGAGTTCGTGAGCGACGCGATTTCGGAACTGGCGAAGGGCATTGGGAAACTGTCGAAGGATTAGGGCGGCCCGGCAGGCCACTCTTGGGATGTGGCGATGGAACATCTGACGGAAGCACCAGCGGAAGTGCGGACGATCGAGCAGAGCTCGCCGTGCGGCGTTGCCTCTTGCGCGGGCGCGGCGGCAGTGGCGCTACGCGGGACGCCTGTGTGCGTCCAGCACTTCGTTCCAATGTGCACGCAGGAAATCGAATCGCGGGGCGAGCGGCTGAAGAACGGTTATTACGACGAAGCCGCCACGCAAGCGTTCAAGAATTTCATCGGAGCTTGCGCGGAGCAGGCGAGCAAGTTCATGCGGGATGATGCTGTGGCCGACGGGCTGACGAAGAGTCGGCTCCAGGACTTTCTGCGGAGGGTGTCGCAGATGGGGCAGCGGCTGCGGCGAAGCCCACGGTTGAGTTCGTCGGTGCCGATTTTTCTGCGACGCGAAGATTCCGGACGCACGTGGGAAGAAGAAACGTGGACGATTACGGTGAGCCGGCACGGCGCATCGCTGGTGTGCCGGCATCCGGTGGAGACGGGCGGGGCGCTAGTGCTTTCGCGGCGGGATCGCGCGAACCGGGTGCAGGCGCGCGTGGTGTATTGCCGTTACAATTCCGAGGGCTGGCGCGAAATCGGCGTCGAGCTGCTTGACCGAGACGATTTCTGGGGCCTGGCGCAGACTCCGCGAATGCAGCCGTCGTAATTTCCACAGACGATTCCAGGATTTTCCCTCTTCGGCGTAGATCGAAGCACATCCTCGTTGGCCGTAACCTCGTAGTCTGATACAAGCAACTATCGAACGGGCGAGTTCGAGGCGGCCGAGTGAAAATTCTCGAGACGGAACGATTGCTGCTGAGGCGGATGACGGTGGAGGACGCTGAATTTATTTTGGAGCTGTTGAATGAGGTGGCGTTTATCCGGAATATCGGGGACAAGGGCGTACGGACGCTGGATGATGCGCGGCTCTATATCTTGAGTGGGCCGGTGGCGAGTTACGGGCAATTCGGATTTGGGTTGTATCTGGTGGAGCTGAAGGAGACTGGCGCGGCGATCGGGATTTGCGGATTGCTGAAGCGAGAGGCGCTCGAGGACGTGGACATCGGATTTGCGTTTCTCGAGAAGTACTGGTCGCAGGGGTATGCGTGCGAGTCGGCGGCGGCGGTGAAGGAGTACGGGAGGGGCGAGCTGGGGATCGAGCGGATTGTGGCGATTGTTTCGCCTGATAATGCTGCGTCGATGCGGGTGCTGGAGAAAATTGGATTGCGGTTCGACAAAATGATACGGATGCCGGGATCGGCGGAAGACACTCGATTCTTTGTGCCGCGATCGTGAGTACGGAGTCCGAGGCGCGGAAAATCACGATGCCGACGCTAACTACCAAGCGGCTGATCTTGCGGGAGTGGACGGCGGCGGACCGCGAGGCGTTTGCGCGCATCAATGCAGATCGACGGGTGATGGAATTTTTGGGTGAGCCGCTCGCGCGCGAGCAGAGCGACCAGCTGGCGGATCGAATCGAAGCGCATTACCGCAAACATGGATTCAGCTTGTGCGCCGCAGAGTTGGCGGAGACGCGCGAGTTCATCGGATTCATCGGGATCGCTGTGCCGCCGTTTGAGGCGGCGTTCACGCCGTGCGTCGAGATCGGATGGAGGCTCGCGGCGGAGCACTGGGGAAAAGGACTCGCGACGGAGGGCGCGCGGGAAATTTTGCGGTATGCGTTCGAGGAGTTGAAGCTGGCTGATTTGGTGTCGATGACAGCGGCGGGGAACGAGCGTTCGCGGCGGGTGATGGAGAAGATTGGGATGCGGCGCGATCCGGTTGACGATTTCGATCATCCCCATGTGCCCGAGGGACACGCGCTGCGACCGCACGTGCTCTACCGGCTAAGCCGCACACAATGGATCGAACGGGCGCGGTCGATCGACCAGCGATCGTAGCGCTGCGCCACCAGAATTCGCGCGGATGTTCAGCTCTTCTTTTGCTGCTGCTTGAAGATCACCGACGATTCCTCGTGCGCCTGTTTTGAGAACTCGAAGGCTTTGGAGGCGTACTCCATCGCCTGGCGCGATTGTTCGTGGCCGGAGAGATGGTCTTCCTTGCCGTGATGAGCGGCCGCGGCTTGATGGGCGTGCGCCGCGAGCATGTGAAATTCAGCGGCTCTTTGGTGCGAATCGTTTGCCATGTGGGCTCCAGAAAACTTTGAGTGCCTGATGGGAGCCAAGTGTACCGCACGCGGGCGCGAAGATTGGAATCTGCGGCCGGCCGTCGCGGAAATCGATTGCAGGTGAGGCGCGCGGAGTGTATATGTCTCTCGTCCGACGACCTTCGATTCGGACTTTCCAGTTAGGCCCCAGCGCGAGCGGCATATTTCCGAGAGGTGAATCATGGGCGGCGCAACCGTAGCGGACGTGACGAAGAAAGTGACCGGATGGTCGATCGCAATCAGCGTTCTGATGATCGTTGCCGGTATTCTCGCGATCGTCCTGCCGCTGGAAGCGGGAATCGCGGTGAATATATTCCTCGGCTGGATGCTGCTGTTCGCGGCAGCGGCGCATTTTATCTATGCGTGGTCAACGCGCGGAGCGGGCGGCGTGCTCTGGAAGGTGCTGGTGGGAATTCTCTACGGTGTGATCGCGTTCTATTTGCTGGAACATCCGGCGCGTGGGCTGGCGACGCTGACGCTCGCGCTGGCGTATTACCTTCTGATTGAAGGCGTGATGGAAATCATACTTTTCTTCCAGCACCGCGCGGCCCCCGGCGCGAGCTGGTTTCTGATGGACGGAATCATCACGCTGATTCTGGGCGGGCTGGTTTGGAAGACGTGGCCCAACAGCACCGAATGGGTGATCGGCACGCTCGTGGGGCTCAGCATTCTTTTCAGCGGCACCACGCGGCTGATGATGTCGCTCGCGGCAAGGCGCCTGGTGACCCAGGCAGCGTAAGTTCGGATCCCACTTCACCAACCGCACGTTTGTCGTGCATCCGTGTCTCTCGCGCCGCGTCTGGCGGTGTCCTAAATTGAGCATGAAGGAAGAAACGAACCCTCGCGGAAAACACACTGCGAAGGGTAGGCGCTCACGGGCCACTTTGCGCTTACGCGGGGCTAACTCCTTTCGCGCCTACGGCGCTCGAACCGACCGGCTCGACGTGTCGTTTGCGTATTGGCGATTCAACACAAACCAGGACCCAACGCCGCGTCTGGGCGGCTGGCTCCGCGATTCGAACTGTGGCAAACTCGATGGTTTGAGAGGCGCGGCTGGCGCGCGTGCGTGGCGCCGCGCTCGTGCCAGGGCGCGCCGTGTGGTGTGCACGAGCTTCCGAGAGAACATCCGAGAGACGAATGGATCCGCAGTACATCCGAAATTTCTGCATCATTGCGCACATCGACCACGGCAAGTCCACCCTGGCGGACCGGCTGCTCGAATTGACGGGCGCGCTGAGCCAGCGTGAGATGACGGCGCAGGTGCTCGATTCGATGGACCTGGAGCGCGAGCGCGGAATCACGATCAAAGCAAAAAGCATCCGGTTGCACTACACGGCGCGCGACGGGCATGAGTACCGGTTGAACCTGATCGATACGCCGGGGCACGTGGATTTTTCCTACGAAGTGTCGCGGGCGCTTTCAGCCTGCGAGGGAGCGCTGCTGGTGGTGGACGCGAGCCAGGGCGTGGAGGCGCAAACGGTGGCGAACGCGTTTCTGGCGTCGCGGCACGATCTCACCATCGTTCCGGTGATCAATAAGATCGATTTGCCGGCGGCGCGTCCCGATCATGTGAAGGAACAGATTGAAAACGTCCTGGCGATTCCGGCGGCCGACGCGCTGCTGATCAGCGCGAAGAGCGGCATCGGCGTCGAGGAAGTGCTCGAAGAGATCGTCCGGAAAGTTCCGCCGCCGAAAGGCTCCGCGGAAAGTCCGCTACGCGCCCTGATTTTTGACTCGTGGTTCGATTCCTATCGCGGCGCGGTGGTGCTGGTGCGTGTGATGGAAGGGCGCATCACGCCGCACATGAAAATTCGGCTGTGCGCGAACGACGAAGTGTACGAGGTGGAAAATCTCGGGGTGCTCACGCCCAAGCCCGTGGTGCTTGACGAGCTCGCTGCGGGCGATGTGGGATTCATCATCGCGAACATCAAGCGGGTGGCTGACGCGCGCGTGGGCGACACGGTGGTGGAAGCGGACCGGCCAGCGCCGCCCCTTCCCGGCTTTGAAGCGATCAAGCCGATGGTGTTTGCCGGAATGTATCCCGTGAACGCGAGCGATTACGAAGTGCTGCGCGACGCGCTCGGCAAGCTGCAATTGAACGATGCGGCGTTTTTCTACGAGCCCGAGAATTCCGTGGCGCTGGGATTCGGCTTTCGATGCGGTTTTCTCGGCTTGTTGCACATGGAAATCGTGCAGGAGCGGCTGGAGCGCGAATTCAATATCGAGCTGATCACCACCGCGCCGAGCGTGCAGTACCGCATCACGAATACGGCGGGCGAAGTGATCGAAGTGGACAATCCGACAAAGTTTCCGCCTCCCGGCTCGATTGAGAAGATCGAAGAGCCGATGCTGATGGCGATGATCATCACGTCAGAAGAATCAGTGGGTGGGGTGCTGGCGCTGTGCGAAGAAAAGCGCGGCGTGCAGAAGAAATTCGAATACCTATCGCCGACGCGCATCATGCTGACGTACGAGATGCCGCTGAATGAAATCGTGCTCGATTTCTACGACCGGCTGAAGAGCGTTTCGCGGGGATACGCTTCGCTCGACTATCATTTGTCCGGCTACCGCGAATCCGATCTCGTGAAACTCGACGTCCTCGTAGGTGGCGAGCCGGTGGATGCGCTGACGATCATTTGCCACCGGGACCAATCGTATGAACGCGGCAGGGACCTCGTGACGCGCCTGCGCAAGCTGATTCCGCGGCAGATGTTCGAAATCGCGATACAAGCCGCCATCGGCAGCCGGATCATCGCCCGCGAATCCATTAGCGCCATCCGCAAAAACGTAATCGCCAAGTGCTACGGCGGAGACATTTCGCGCAAACGCAAACTTCTCGAGAAACAGAAGGAAGGCAAGAAGCGGATGAAGCGCGTCGGGCGCGTCGATATTCCGCAGGAAGCGTTCCTCGCAGTCCTCAAAGTCTCCGGCGGTATTGAGGACGAGTAGTTCTATTGCCATCCACCGGTTCGTCAGGATAAGCTTTGGGAGAAGAGCACCCTTCTATGGCGAAAACGAAATTCATCCGAAACAAAAAAGGCCAGAAGGTCAGCGTCGTACTCGACATCAAGGACTACGAGAAGCTGATGGAAGATCTTGAGGATCTCGAGGATATCCGCACCTACGACGCCGCGAAGCAGTCGGGCGAGATTCCGATTCCGTTTCAAGAAGCAGTGAAGAACGTCGAACGTTCTCGCCGGTAGTCCTGGTTACGCCTGCCGCTTATTTCTTCGATTGATCTCTGGACGGCACATCTTCACTCCCAGCACGAATTCCCGCCGATCTCGATTCGAGCTTGACAATTCACAGGCTATTCAAGCAACCAGTATCTATGTACGCTTTGCTAATCCTGCCGCGCGCGGAACGGGAGATATCCAAAATCCATTGGACGGACTTCGAGAAATTGAAGGCAGCGATCGCAGCGCTTGCGGAAGACCCAAGGCCGGTCAATTGCCGGAAGCTGAAGGGCCGGGAGGCCTGGCGAATCCGCGTCGGCTCCTATCGCGTTCTGTATGAAATCGACGACACCACAAGAGTGGTTACTGTGGTCGGAATCGGCCATCGGCGCGATGTATATCGCTAGGCACTTTCTGAATTATTTTTCCGCTTGACGGTTGCGCCGACCTCCCCTCGAGCGAGGCGTACCGAAATGTCGTCGTTGAGCGCGACCTGGTCCGGCGAGCGCAACACCTTTCCATTGGCGTCGTAGGCGATGGCGTAGCCGCGTTCGAGGATGCGGAACGGGCTGCGCTCTTCGAGCTGCAGTTTCGCGACTTCGAAGCGCTGGCGCTTCGCGGTCAGCGCGCGGCGAATTCGCGCTTCGAGAGCGACGGTGCGCTGCTCGACGATGTGGCGCCAGCGAGCCACTCGCGCGCGGAGGTCGAGTGCAGCGAAGCGGACCTGAGCCGAGGTGTAGCCGCGGCGTTTTCGGGTCATCACGCGCTCGAGCGCGGAGACCAGCGCCAGGCGATGCTGATCGATGCGGCGGCGAACGACGGCGGCGCGACCGCGCAAATCAAAGGAGCCGACTCGCGCGCTGGCTTTCGTGAGGCGCTGGCGCGTGACGCCGAGGCGCAAGCGCAATCCGATCGCAAGCGATGAGGAAAGCTCATCGAGCTGCTGCCGGCGGCGGCGCACGAGAATTTCGAGCTGGCGAAAGCCGCGATGGGTCTCAAGGTCGCGGACGCGATGGCGGCGCTGGGAAATCCGATAGCGAATCTGGTGAACGAGCTGGCGCTGGTGTTCGGCGATGTGGCGCTCAAATTCCTGGCGGGAGCGAACGACAAGCTCGGCAGCGGCTGAGGGAGTGGGCGCGCGTAAGTCCGCAACAAAATCGGCAATCGTGAAATCGGCCTCGTGGCCGATTCCGGTGATAACGGGAATTTCGGAGGCCGAGATCGCGCGCGCGACGACTTCTTCGTTGAACGCCCAGAGATCTTCGAGCGAGCCGCCGCCGCGGCCGACGATCAGCACATCGGCAAACTTCGCGCGGTTGAAATAATTTACGGCTGCGGCGATTTCCTTGGCGGCGCCTTCCCCCTGCACTTTCACGGGATACAGCCGCACGTGCGCATTCGGGAAGCGGCGCTTCAGGACGCGTAGAATGTCGCGAATCGCAGCGCCGGTGGGAGACGTGACAACGCCGATGCACAACGGCAAAACGGGGAGCGGCTTTTTGCGCGCTTCGTCGAACAGGCCTTCGTCCTGGAGGCGCTTCTTGAGTTGCTCGAACGCGAGCTGAAGCGCGCCGAGGCCAACGGGCTCGATGTTCGTGACGTAAATCTGATATTCGCCGCGCACGTCGTACACACTGAGCCCACCGCGAACGGTGACGTGCAGGCCGTCCTCGGGGCGGAATTTCAGGCCTCGCACTTGATCGCGAAAGCACACGCAGCGGATCGAGGCGCGCGCATCCTTCAGAGTGAAATACAGGTGGCCGGATTGCGCCACGTGGCAGTTTGAGACTTCGCCTTCCACCCATACATCGGGAAACGCGGTCTCGAGCAGGTCGCGGATGCGGTCGGTGAGCTCGCTGACTTTCCAGACGCGCCGCTCGGGCATCAGATTGAAAAGCGAAGCCTGGTCCATCTCTTTAGCGCCGGAACAAATTTACGATCCAGAAAATTAGCGTGAGAGCAAGACTGAGTATGATGCAAGTGGCGATCGGAAAATAGAAGCTGCCGCTCTTTCCCTGATACGCGATGTCGCCGGGGAGCCGCCCGAGGCGAAACGGCAGGCGGCCGCCGAACGCGAAGAAGCCGCCGACGACCAGCAGAGCGATTCCGAAAAGCATGATCAGCTTGCCGAGCTCGCGCGTGGAATCCAGTGCGATTCTCCCGCGGATATTCTACTTGAATCGGGGTGTGAGTCGGGCGGGTGGTTGAATTCTCGGCCCAACAGCATTCGGTGAATGGGCAACGCGGCGCTGTTAGCTGCGCGGGCGGCTCTTAGAGCCGCCCCTACTGGGCCGAATCGAGATTCGGGCGAGATTGATTCTTAGCGCGATTCCAATAAATAAGTGCCCGGAAATTCGAAAGCGGCTACTATAGGGCAGCACTGAACGTCCCACTGAGGAGAATTCACCATGAAGAAGATTTTGCTGCTTGCGTGCGCGCTCGTTTGCTTCAGCACCGCGAGCTTTGGACAGGCGCTCACCGCCGCCGACCGCGAGAAGGGCGTGAAGTATCTCGAACAGACGCGCGACGCCGTGGTAGCCGCGACGAACGGACTTTCCGAAGCGCAGTGGAAATTCAAGGCTGCTCCGGACAAATGGTCCGTAGCGGAAACGCTCGAGCACATCGCGCTCGCCGAAGACTATTTGTTCGGCTTAGTGAAAGGCAAAGTGATGACATCGCCTCCAGGCGCCGCCGATCGCGACATCGCCAAATTCGACGCGATGGTGCTGGCCAGGGTTCCTGACCGCAGCACCAAGCGGCAGGCGCCGCCGGAGCTCGTTCCCACCGGCCGCTGGACACACGCCGAGGCACTCGATCATTTCCTGAAGAGCCGCGCGGCGACGATTGAATACATGAAGACGACGCCGGATTTGCGGGAACACGTATTCGAAGGTCCCCTGGGACCGCTGGACGGATACGAATGGCTTCTATTTATCGGCGCGCACAGTGAGCGGCACACGAAACAGATGCTCGAAGTAAAAGCCGATCCCGGATTCCCCAAGAGCTAGGCCGCCGAAGAACGGATGTGGCGCAGGATGGAACCGGCGAGGCTCGGCGCTAGACGAGTTCCTCGCCGGCGAAGAAGTAAGCGATCTCGGACGCCGCGGTGTCCAGCGCGTCTGAGCCGTGCGTGCAATTGTTCTGGATGCTGGTGCCTAGCTCTTTGCGAATCGTGCCGGGAACGGCCTTCGCAGGATCGGTGGCGCCCATCGTGTCGCGCCATTTCCCTATCGCGCCTTCGGCTTCGAGGACCATCACCACCACTTTGCCCGAACTCATGAATTCGGTGAGGTCTTTGAAAAATGGACGCTCGCGATGGACCGCGTAAAATCCTTCCGCTTGCGCTTTCGTCATGCGCATCGACTTGATGGCGACGATTTGAAATTTCGCGGCGTGGATGCGGCTAAGGATATCTGCCGATATTCCGCGGCCTACCGCGTCGGGCTTGATGATTGCTAGCGTTCGCTGCGATCCCAAGAGATTCACCCTCCGTTCGAATTTGCTGCGTTTGAATATCTACCGTCTGCCGCGCTTTTTCGATTTGCTCGATGATTTTTTCTTTGCAGCCCCTTTGGGCTTTCCGACCGACTTCGACTTCGATCCGCCCATCACGCGGGCAATTGTCTCACCGATATCGGCCGGGCTTTGAATCGTGTGGATGCCCGCTGCTCGCATGGCCTTGTATTTTTCGATCGCAGTTCCCTGGCCGCCGCTGATGATGGCGCCGGCGTGGCCCATGCGGCGGCCTGGCGGCGCCGTCTGGCCGGCGATGAATCCCACGACCGGCTTCTTCACATGCTTCTTGATGTATTCGGCCGCGACTTCCTCGGCGTTACCGCCGATTTCCCCGATCATCACGATCGCGTGCGTATCGGGATCTTCGTGGAACATGCGAATCGAATCGAGAAAGCTGGTGCCGATGATCGGGTCGCCACCGATGCCGATGCACGTGGATTGTCCGATGCCGAGTTGGGTGAGCTGGCCGACCGCTTCATACGTGAGCGTGCCGCTGCGGCTGACGACGCCGACGTTGCCCTGCTTGTGAATCGAAGCGGGCATGATGCCCATCTTGCATTTGCCGGGCGAGATCACGCCGGGACAATTCGGGCCGATCAGCCGTGTCTTCGAATCCTTCATCGCGGCGGCGACGCGAACCATGTCGAGGACCGGCACGCCTTCCGTGATGCAAATCACGAGAGGCAGCTGCGCATCAACAGCTTCCAGAATCGCATCGGCCGCGAATGGAGGTGGCACAAAAATAATGGAAGCGTTCGCGCCCGTCTTTGCCACGGCTTCGGAAACGGTGTTGAAAACCGGCACGCCGAGATGTTTCGAGCCGCCTTTGCCCGGAGTGACTCCCGCGACGACCTTCGCATCGTAATCGAGCATCTGCTGCGCGTGAAAGCTGCCTTCGCGGCCGGTAATGCCCTGCACGAGGACGCGGGTGTGTTTTCCGATCAGCACGCTCATTGCGCACCTCCCGCGAGCGCGACGACCTTTTCGGCGCCGTCCTTCATTCCATTTGCGATCGTGAAATTGAATCCTGACGTGCGCAAAATTTCCTGGCCTTTCTCGACGTTGGTCCCTTCCATGCGAATGACGACCGGAATTTTGAATTTCAATTCCTTCGCGGCGTTTACGACACCGCTGGCGAGCACGTCGCAGCGAAGAATGCCGCCAAAAATGTTGACGAACACCGCTTTCACGTTGGGATCGCTCAGCAGAATGCGGAACGCGTTCTTCACTTGCTCTTCGGAAGCGCCGCCGCCGACGTCGAGAAAATTCGCGGGGCTGCCGCCGCTCAGCTTGATGATGTCCATAGTGGCCATGGCAAGACCGGCGCCGTTGACCATGCAGCCCACCGTGCCATCGAGCTTGATGTAATTGAGTTTGAACTTCGAGGCTTCCACTTCAAGCGGAGTTTCTTCCTCGATGTCGCGCAGCTCTTTGAATTCAGGATGGCGGTAGAGCGCGTTGTCGTCGAAGGTGACTTTCGCATCCAGCGCGACGAGCCGGCCATCTCCCGTGACGATGCAGGGATTGATTTCAAGCAGCGAGGCGTCCGTCTCCATGAAAGCACGATAGAGGGATTGAAAAAATGGCACGGCGGCGCTCACGACTTCCGGCGCGAGGCCGAGTCCGAAAGCGAGTTTGCGCGCCTGATAGGGCTGCAAACCGGTAGCGGGATGAATCGTTTCGCGCAAGATTGCTTCGGGATTGTCTTTCGCTACCTCTTCGATTTCCATGCCACCCGCCGTGCTGGCCATGAAAACCGGCGCTCCCACAGCGCGATCGACGAGGATGCTCAGGTAAAGTTCGCGTTTGATGTCGAGGCCTTCTTCGATCAGCAAGCGGCGAACGATGCGGCCTTCCGGGCCCGTCTGCGGAGTAATCAGCTGCATCCCGAGGATGCGCTCCGCGTGCGCGGCAGCTTCGTCCGCTGATTTTGCGAGCTTCACGCCACCGGCTTTGCCGCGGCCTCCCGCGTGAATCTGCGCTTTCACGACCACCACCGGAGTACCGAGCCGTTGCGCAACGGCGCGCGCTTCGTCTTTTTTGAAGACGACTTCGCCGCGCGGCACGGGAACGCCAAATTTCGCGAGGATCGCTTTGGCCTGATATTCGTGAATCTTCATTCTTACTCCATCGGCTTCCTGAAGGTCGCCTTGAATAGTGCTAGTATTTATGCTCGCAAAAGCGACTTAGTTTACTTGGAACGTGCAGGACGGGCAAGGAGCGGCGTGGCTCTGGAAATGAAAGCGGGATGTGAAAAATGCGGCGGCGCGATACCGGCGGCCGACCGCGCGTTCATTTGCTCGTTCGAATGCACATTCTGCGCGAAATGCACGGAGCAGATGCAGCATGCCTGCCCGAATTGCGGCGGCGAACTGGTCCGCCGGCCGCGAAGGAAGCCCACCGCGCCGCCTGCCTGAGCGGCGAGCCGCCCACCCAGATTCCATGATCCTCGAAGCGCTTGAAAAAATCGTAGCCGACCAGGACTTGACGCGCGCCGAAGCCGAAGCGGCGATGGAAGATATTCTCGCCGGGCGCGCAAGCGACGCGCTGATTGCGGGCCTGCTCACCGGGCTGCGGATCAAGGGCGAGACGGTGGATGAGGTCGTCGGGTTCGCAACGGCGATGCGCCGGCACGCGACTCCGATTTTTCCGCAAGGCAACGCTCCGCACAACGAAGTGCTCGTCGATACGGCGGGGACCGGCGGCGATGCGCGCGGCACATTCAATATTTCCACTGCTGCGGCGTTCGTGATTGCCGGCGCCGGAGTGCCCGTCGCAAAGCACGGCAACCGGTCATTTAGCTCGCAGTGCGGGTCGGCGGACGTGCTCGAGGCGCTCGGTGCGAAGATCGATCTTGCACCGGAACGCATTGCGCGGTCGATCGAAGAAATCGGAATCGGATTCATGTTCGCGCCGGCGATGCACGCGGCGACGCGCCATGCGATGCCGGTGCGCCGCGAGCTGCGGATGCGAACGGTGTTCAATCTTCTGGGGCCGCTGACCAATCCCGCCGGCGCGTCCGTGCAAATCGTCGGCGTGTATGAGCCGAGCCTGACGGAACTGGTGGCGCGAGCGCTCGGCGAACTGGGCGTGCGGCGAGCGTTCGTTTTTCACGGGGCAGACGGCCTCGACGAAATTTCGATCTCAGGCGACACCTACATTTCCGAGCTGCGCGCTGGAGCCGTGACAAACTACACAGTGGCGCCGGAAGATTTCGGGCTGCGCCGGTGGCCGCTGGAAGAAATTCGAGGTGGTGACGCGAAGCGCAACTCAGAAATCATTCACCAGATATTCGGCCGCTCGCTGCTGTATCGCCCGCACGGAGCGCATCGCGAGATCGTGCTCGCGAATTCCGCGGCGGCGCTCGTGGCAGCTGGCCGCGCTACAGATTTTCTCGACGGGGTGCGCGTTGCAACGGAGTCCATCGATTCGGGAGCGGCGCGTGAACGGCTCGAGGCTTTTGTTGCGTTCACGCAACGCGATGGCGAGCGGGCGCTCTCGGGATCCTAGCGCGACGATTCCCAGCTAAATCTGCTTCAGGCAGCGAACCGCGTAGGCAAAGCAAGCAAAAACGAAAATCCCGAACGCCGCTGCTTCCCAGCCGAGCACATTCGGGTTCCCCAGGCCAATCGACCCGTAGCGGAGCAAATCCACCTGCCAGGTAATCGGATTCGCGAGTCCAATCATCCGAAACCAGCGTGGCAATGGATCGAGCGGATAGAACATCGAGCTGGCGAAGAGAAACACAAAATAGAAAACGGATGTGACGCTGTTGAAAATGTCGTTGCGGCGAATCTTCAACGCGAAAATCGTATAGAAGAAAAACCACCCCGCCGTGCCAAAAACGACGGTGATGACGAGCAGCGGCAAGAGATCGAAGCGCAACCGGATTCCGAGAAGCCACGCGCCGAGCGCAAGCGTGATCGTCGCCTGCACGATAGCGATAAAAATATTGAACAGCACTTTGCCGAGAAGATATTCCGCGCGGCTCATCGGATACGTGAGCATCTCGTAGAAAATCCCGTTGTCGCGATCCATGAAGAACGACCAGGAGCTATTCGACGCGATTCCGAAGCTGGCCATGCCCAGCACGCCGGCGAGGAAAAAAGAATTGTAGTTCACACCGGGCGCCGAAAGCGGAGTGCCCAAAGCTGCCGTCACTCCTACGCCGAAAACGAGCAGGTAGCAGAGCGGATAGAAAAGATCCCAAAAGACGAACGTGATGTTCGTGGCTCGGATTTTTCCTTCGCGGTATAGCATGGCCGGAATCGACGACATTCTTGCTCCCCGTGCCTCAGGCTTTCTGCGTCAGCTCGACGAAAATATCTTCCAGGCTCGCGCCGCCGATTTCCACCCGCAGCACGCGCCCCTTTTTCGCCAGAGCCGCGACGATCTCGAGCGCCTCCGCTTCCTGGGCCTTCACGCAGAATTCGAGCGTGTTGCCGTTGATCTGCGAGCGGATCGGATGGAGCGCCGCAATCGCAGCTCTCATCCCGGAAGGCAGCGATTCAAATGTGATCGAGACTTCATACACGTCCTGCGAGAGCAGCTTCAGCGCGTGCAGGTCGCCGCGCGCAATCTGGCGGCCTTTGTTAAGAATCAGGATGTCGTCGCACAGCTCTTCCGCTTCGCTCAGGATCTGCGTGGTGAGTACGATCGTCCGGCCGCGCGCCGCTTCCTGGCGGAGCGAATCCATCACCGCGCGTTTCAGGATGGGGTCCATGCCGGTCGAAAACTCGTCGAGAAACAGCACCGGAGTATTCACGAGAAACACCTTCGCCACCTGCACGCGCCGGCGAAAACCGCCGCTCAGGTCTTGCACTTTCCGATCGGCCTCCGCAGTAAGATCGAAGAGCTGCATGATCTCTCCGGCGCGGCGTTCGGCGTCCGGCACCGCGAGGCCATGAAAGCGCGCGTAGGTGAGCAGATTGTCGCGCACCGAGAGAAACACTTCGCCGGCCGTCTCCTGCAGCACCATCGAAATCCGGCGGCGGACTTCGAGAGGCTGTGCAACGACGTCGAAGCCTTCGATACGCGCATGGCCGCTGGTCGGCTGCAGGAGTGTGGCGAGGATCTTCAGTAGCGTGGTTTTTCCGGCTCCATTAGGCCCGAGCAATCCGAAAATAGCGCCGCGCGGGACGTTGAAGCTCAGTCCGTCGATTGCGCGCACCGGTTCGCTACCGCCGCCGAAAAAGCCGTTGCGGCGGCCGCGATACACTTTCACGATGTTTTCAACTTCGAGAGCGTGCGGCGTTATGTCGGCCATTTATGGATCATTCGTCTGTCAATCACGGCCATTCGACGGATCAGGCGAGCTGGCCGAATCGAGATCGAGAATAGCAGAGCCCGCGCCCGCTCCGAGCGCGTAGCAGTTGCCGTCCGCATTGTACGTGGTGGCGCAGCGTTTCGTGAATTCCCGGCGGCGCGGCGACTGCGCGAATTGCCAGACGGATGCGAACGCGACTCCGCTCGCAGATGGCTCGGAAGAGTGCGCCGGATACACGCAGCCGGATGAGGGCGGACACGCGTCGTTGTAAACAAAATAGGAGATTTGCCGCCCGCCGGCGCGAGCGCGAATATCGTTCGCTGTGACGGTGGATTGTCCGTGTCCTTCCTTCGCAGGAATGCCCGAGCAATAAATTCCCGCGCGGAAGCCGGAAGCGATCACCGTATCGGTCCACGCGAAAATGTAGGCGTTTTGAGCGTCCGTCATCCGGCCGCCTTCTTCCTGGTCGAGGAAAATCACAGCACCAGGATGAAAACCCTCTCTCGTCGCGAGCGCAACGGCGGATTGCGCGTCGGCTTTGCCAAGCTCGGCGGCCGCCGCGGAAGATTTCAGCTGGCTGGCGGTGCGACCGTTGAAAAGAACCAGAAAACCAAAGCCATTTTCGAGAAGCACCGTGCGCTTCCCCGCCCAATCATTCGTTTTCGCCCCGGGCGGGTTATTGAGCCAGTATCCCGCGAATGAAAATGAGCGCCTCAGAGCCGGCAGAGCGGCGTCGCCCGGATACTCGTTCGCGTCGAAGCCGAGGTAAGGCGGCGACGCAGCGGAGGCAAGCGTCGCCGCCAACGCGACCAGCAGAACGAAAACTCCCGCGCGGTCGATGGGGTGGGTTGCCGGTTGAATCGTCGAAGCGTCCATGCAGGTCCGTTTTCAGAATTAGATGCTGAGGAAATTTTCAAGCAGCCGGTAGCCCGCCTCGGTGAGGACGGACTCGGGATGGAATTGCACGCCTTCGACGCGCAGTTTGCGGTGGCGAAGGCCCATGATCGTGCCGTCGTCCGTTTCGGCGGAAATTTCCAGCGCGCGCGGCAGCGACGTCCGCTCGACGATCAGCGAATGATAGCGGGTGGCCTGAAATTTCTGCGGCAGGCGGTGAAAAATGGTTTTACCGTCGTGCTCGATCCGGCTGGTCTTGCCGTGCATGAGCTTGCGCGCACGAATCACGCGTCCGCCAAAGGCAGCGCCAATCGCCTGATGGCCGAGGCACACCCCAAGGATCGGAATTTTCCCGGCAAACCGCTGGATCAACGGGATGCTGATGCCGGCCTGCTGCGGAGTGCAGGGGCCCGGCGAAATTACGATTCGCTCGGGCCGCAATTGCTCGATTTCATCGAGCGTGATGCGGTCGTTGCGTCGCACTTCGAGCCGCTGTCCCATTTGGCCGAGGTACTGCGCGAGATTGTAGGTAAACGAGTCGTAGTTATCGAGAAGCAGAAGCATGGGCGCTCAAACAAGAATACAGCAGCGGTGACTCTTTTGCATTTTCCCCGATCCGGGCGGGGAACCCTTTCAATCGCGATCGCGGCTGGCGTGTGCAATTTCCAATGCCTTCACGATGGCGCGCGCTTTGTTCACAGTTTCCTGATATTCGCGCTCGGGAACAGAATCTGCGACGACTCCTCCACCCGCCTGAATGTACACACGCCCGTTCTTTGCGACAAGCGTGCGCAACGCGATGCACGAATCGATGTTGCCGGAGAAATCGAGATAGAGAATCGCGCCGGCGTAGATGCCGCGGCGCGTCGGTTCGAGCTCATCGATGATTTCCATCGCGCGGATTTTCGGCGCACCCGAAAGCGTGCCTGCTGGAAAACACGACATGAGTGCCTCCAGGCAATCTACTCCCTCGCGCAGCCGCCCGCGCAGGCTCGAGACGAGGTGCATCACATGCGAATAGCGCTCTACGAACATAAGCCGCTCGGGCTTCACCGAGCCGTATTCGCAGACGCGGCCAAGATCGTTGCGCCCCAGATCGACTAGCATGATGTGCTCGGCGCGCTCTTTGGGATCGGCCAGCAGCTTCGCTTCGAGCTCGCGGTCCTCTTTCTCGTCGCGCCCTCGCGGCAGGGTTCCTGCAATCGGGCGGTAAAAAATATCGCGTCCCTGCACCTTCACCAGCATTTCAGGCGAGCTGCCCACCACCGAAACATCGTCGAGCTTTAGAAAATAAAGGTACGGCGACGGGTTCACCACCCGCAGCGCGCGATAAATTTCAAACGGGTCGGCGCTGGTTCGCGCCGAAAACCGCTGGCTCGGCACCACCTGGAAAATATCCCCGGCGCGAATGTAGGATTTCGCTTTGCGAACGGCCGCAAGATATTGCGGCCGGGTCATATTGGACCGCACACGCAATGCGCCGCGCCGGGATGGGCGCCGCTGAGCCGGCAAAGGTCCTTCGAGTTTCCGGCGCGCACTCCGGATTGCGCGGACAGCCGCGTCGTATTTTTCGCGCAGGCTCCCCTTCCCTTCGGTAAAAACGTTGCGAAGCACGCACACGCTATGCTGCACGTGATCGAACACGACGACACCGAGGTAGAACATCATCACGCAATCATCGAGACCGAGATCATCGCGTCCCGAGTCGGGAATTTTCTCGATCAAGCGCACCATGTCGTACCCGACGTAACCGATCGCTCCTCCGATGAGCGGAGGAAGCCCCGGCACGCGCACCGGGTGGTAGCGCGCCGTGAGCCGCCGCATTTGTTCGATGGGATTGTCGTCGAAATGAATTTCGCGGCCGCCGGTCTCGAGCGTGCACACGCGCCCGCGCGCGCGGAACACTTCTTCCGGATTCGCGCCGGCGAATGTGTAGCGCGCAATCGTCTCGCCGCCCTCGACGCTCTCGAGCAGGAACGAATATTTCGCTTCATGCGCGATGCGGAGATAGGCTCCCACGGGAGTCAGCAAGTCGGCAGTGAACTTCTCGTAGACCGGGACGAGGTTTCCCTGCCGCGCGAGCTTCGAGAACGTTTTGAAATCGGGCTGGATCATTGGTGTGTCGATTCGGCTATCTGTTCGACTGACTCTTCGAGACGCTTCGGCCTGCCGTGCTCTGCTCTTCCTCGCGGCTGAGCGCGGCCAGAACCGCAGCACGCATGGCCTTTTCCGGCGCGCGTTTCCCGGTCCAGATTTCCCACTGCGCAGTTCCCTGCGCCACAAACATCTCCACTCCGGATACGGTTTCGATGCCGCGCCGCGCGGCCAGTTGCATGAGCCTCGTCACGCGCGGGCGGTAAATCGTGTCGAACACGAGCCGGCAATTCAATTCCCGCGCTTCGAGCGGAGAGCGATCGGTGGCGGGATGCATGCCCACGGGTGTCGCGTTCACGATCGCGTCGAAGAACTCGGCGCGCAAGTGTTTGCGGGCAATCGCTTCCGCTCCGGCAGCACGAGCCAGCGCGATGGCCTGCGAGGGGCGGCGGGCGCAAATGCACACGGACGCTCCGGCACGCGAAAGCGCGAACGCAGTCGCACGGGCAACGCCTCCGGCACCGAATATCAGCACGCGGCTGCCTCGGAGCGGAACGCGGCGCTCCATGGCGCGCAACACGCCGACATAATCGGTGTTGTAGCCGTAAAGCTTCCCACCGGCGCGAACCGACACCGTATTCACAGCTCCGATCGATGCTGCCAGCGCATCGCAATCGTCGAGATGGCGGAGAATCGCGCGCTTGTGTGGGAGCGTAACGCTGAAGCCCTTCATGCGCAGAGGGCCGATTGCGCCGAGGAAATCACGCAGATCGCGAACGAGAAACGGCAGATAGACCGCGTCCATTCTTCGCGCGTGAAAACCGGCATTCTGAAGCTGCGGCGAGAGCGAATGGCCAATCGGATCGCCGATGACGCCGTAAATCTGGGTGCGGCGGCTGATGCGCTCGACGCGATACAGCGATTTTATGTCCCCCAGCGGGATCTGCCCAGGCGCGGTAGCGTTTTCGACCGGAGCGTAGGCGAGGGCGCTGCCCTCCCGAAGCGCCAGAATGCGCATCGGAAGAGCGGCGTCGCCCATCGGCACGGCAATCACGTCGCGCCGCCCGCGCGCAAGGCCGAGCACGCGCCGCGCCTCCGCGAGCGACTCGCATTGCGCGGCAATCTTGATGGCATCGGGCCGCGCTCTCGACAAATCCGCCGCCACGCGCTTCAAATTCCTCGGCGCCGCACGGAAGAAATGCGCCGAACGAATCTGGCGCGCTTCCCCAAGCAGCACATCGAGAAGCTGAGGCGGGCAGCGCGACGCCGACTCGATCTCCAGGTCGTACCATTCGCACCCCGCGCGCACCGCGTCCCCCAGATGGACAAGCTGCTTCGCGATCGTGCCGCGATAGCGTCCCCCGGCCTCGCGCCGCCGGCAGGTGGCAATCATTGTCACGCGCGCCGTCGCCTTCGAGCGACTTGCAGCCAACCGCGCCAGAAACCGCGAAATTTCCCGGTCGCCGCCGAGCCAATCCAGCCGCAATTCGACGGTCGGAGTGGCAGCGAGCGCCCGTTCGAGCTGCCGCCGCATCGCTCCGGCGCTCTCCGCCGCCACCACCGCACAAATTTTCGCCCTTCCGATCATCGAATCGCCCGCACTCGCGGCCCTCAACGCCCGCCTGCCGCGCCTGCCCTCACGACCTCTCGACCTGTCCGTTCGTACAGGAGGTTCTGGCTTCTACCATGCGTTACTCAATGTGTAAAGCGCCCCAGAGCTTGTCTTGACGCTCCCACACCCGTTTGTTACGGTCGAATATCGGGTAGCGCCCTGTGTGGCGCACAGATTTCAAAGGAGCATGCATTATGCGCGGGAAAATTGTCCTTGCTGGTCTTATTTTGGCCCTGGCTGGAGGCGCGACATTCGCGCAAGACAAGGGGCTTTCCACCACTCAGGACGACATTTATTGCTCCGGTGTCATCACCAACGAAAACGTCCCGAACGACACCTACGTCATCACCGGCGAAGGCTCGAACTATAAGAACACCTTCCAGGAAGGCGACTACGTCTATCTCAACAAGGGCGGGAGCCAGGGCGTCAAGGTAGGCGACGAATTCTCAGTGGTGCGCGCCGTCTCCGACCCTACCGACGTCGAATGGACCAAGTGGCAGTTCTCCATCCTCAAGAAGATCGGCACGATGTGGGAAGACGAAGGCCGCCTGCGCGTGGTCGTCGTGCAGCCGAATGTGTCCATCGCACAGGTGGTGAACTCCTGCAATTACATGATCCGCGGCGATATCGCTCTGCCTTTTAACCAGCGCCCTGCGCCGCCTCTGAAATCCGAGCTCAATTTCGACCGCTTCGCGCCGCCCAGTGGCAAGGCCGTGGCGATGGTGGTCTCCGGCAAGCAGTTCGCCATCCTCGACGGAACCAATGACATCATGTACGTCAATCTCGGCAATACGCAGGGCGTGAAAGTGGGCGACTATTTTCGTATCTTCCGTTACCAGGGCACCGAACACGAAACCGCCTTCCAGACGAAGCGAGTCGCGTTCGAAGTGTACGGCTACGGAAGCGTGCCTGCGAAATACCAGTGGGATAACGTCCCGCGTGAAGTGCTCGGCGAGGGAGTAGTGGTGCGCACCGGCTCGAACGCTTCCACGGTGCTCGTCACCTTCAGCCTGCGCCAGATTTACGCCGGCGACTACGTCGAAATCGAGTAGGCGGATTCCTAGCGCGCGCTAGCTTTGGGCTTTCGCCCGGCGTCCGATTCCGTTTCGCTTACTATTTCCGCCGTGAACGCTTGTATGCGCGTTCCCGGCTGTTTCCAGGCGTCATGCTCCAGACCTGCCTTCACGCACGTCTCTTCCAGGAATCGCTCTGCCGTCCAGCGATACTCCTGCGCCACCTGCGGCAGCAACACGCCGCGATTCCCCCGGTTGCTCACCATCAACCCGTGCTTCCCGGGCTCAATCTGATCGGGCGAAATCTCCGCCAGCGGCGATAACACCGAAATCTCGATCTCGATGCCGTCAAGCTCTGCCGCGCTCATAGGCGTAAACCGGGGATCTTCCAGCGCCGCCGCCATCGCGCAATACGCCACTACCGAAATCAGCGGCTCGCTGGACGCCAACTGGCCAACGCAGCCGCGCAGCCGCCCGAATCGATGCAGCGTGACGAACGCACCTGCCGGCCGCTGCAGAGCTTCATCCGTGGGAAGATCTTCGAGGAGTTCGCGGCGTTCGACTGCGAGTCGAACCGCGCGCCTGGCCACATCGAGGAGCGTCTGCTTCGCCGGTTCAGCGAGTGGGGACATCCTGGTGTTTTTCTTCCTGCTTGACGATCGGCGTCGCGCGAGTGCGTTGCTGCACGCGAATGTCGATCTGGCTCCAGAACATTTGGAAGTAGTGAATCGCCGAGGCCACCGCGCTCAAAACCACGAGCCACATCAACACGGTGCCCAGCAGCTTCAGCGACGGATGCTTCGCCGTCAAAATCACCGCGCAGCCGGCCAGCACCTGCAAAATCATCTTCGTCTTGCCCAGCGGCGAAGCCGGAATCACGAGTCCTTCCACCGAAGCAATCTCGCGCAACCCTACCACGATAAACTCGCGCCCGATGATGATCACCACCATCCACGCCGGCACCAGTCCCATCTGCACCAGCGAAATAAACGCCGCGGAAATCAGCAGCTTGTCCGCAATCGGATCCAGGAGAATTCCCAGCGTGGTGATCTCGCGGCGCTTACGCGCGATATAGCCGTCCATCACGTCCGTGGCGGCGGCCATCAGCAGAATCAGCACGCCCCACACTTCGAAATGGATGGGCAAACCCCAGAAGTCGAAATTCGGCTGGCGGGTAAGCAGGACGACGACGAGCAGAGGAACGAAAAAAATCCGGAGCACGGTCAGGCTGTTCGGCAGGTTCATCGCGCTCACGAGATTTTCTCGATTGGCTAGCCACGCACCGGGTCACGCGTCTGGCCACGCTCCCAACTCAGGTCCAAAATGCGGATGCGACTCACTATAGACCTCGCTCCGGGGTGAGTCAACGGTACGCGTAATCCCATTTCAAACGGCAGCTCGAAGCCCTTGAAACCCACCGTAACGAAAAAGGCAAATCCTGTAGCTAGTAACTCTTACCGAACATGTTGCTGCAATGCTGTGCAAATTCACAGGCATGGAAAAACTGTCAGTACTCCTGCCGAGGATCGACCCAATAAACGTAACGCCAGCGGCAAGTAACAGATAAGAAGGGAATTAAGAGAGTGCCAGGGGATACGTGATTTGGGATAGGCGCCCGGACCGAAGCGGTTTTTGCTAATTCAGGGGACCGTTTTCCACAGCGTTTTCCACCGCGGCGGTCTTCGGGACACGCGTTAAGCCTTTTGATTCAGAGGATCTTCGTCGTTTGCCCCCACCTCGGAACGCCTGCCGATAGCCGCCATTTCAGGCGAACCCGCTCCCTGCGCTCAACTACCCGCCTCCACAAATTCTCTCATCTGCCGCGCAATCGATTCCGGCAGTTCCGCTTCCAGTCGCATGTGGCCGTCCTCGACCACCGAGTTCAGCACGCGCCCGCACGCGTGAATGATCGAGAGGTCGCGCCCGTTCGCAAGCGGCAGCCGCAGATGCAGACGCACGAGCGGATCGCCCGGCAATACGGCGTCGATTCGCGCGAGCAAATCGTCCAGGCCTGCGCCGGTTGCGGCGGAAGTGAAAGCCTTCTGTTCGTTGTTCCCGTTCGAGCGGACCAGATTGGCAAGCTGCTCGGCGTCGATCTGGTCGATCTTGTTGAAGACGTGGACGCGCGGCGTGTTCTTCACGCCCAGATCGTCGAGCACCTTCACCACTTCGGCGTCCTGCTCGGCGTGATGCGGATTCGAAATGTCCGTCACGTGCAGGATCAGCGCCGCCTCCTGCACTTCTTCGAGCGTCGCGCGAAACGCGGCAATCAAGTCCGGCGGCAAATCGCGCAGGAATCCCACCGTGTCGCTCAGCAGCACGCGCCGCCGCGAAGGCAGCCTCACCGCGCGAATCGTGGGGTCGAGCGTCGCGAACATCTGCGGCGACGTGAGCACTTCGGCGTGCGTCAGCGCGTTGAACAGCGTGGACTTGCCCGCGTTCGTGTAACCCACGAGCGCGATCATCCCGAGCGGCACTGCCTGCCGCGCTCGCCGGCGCGTAGTGCGCTGGCGCCGGACGGTTTCGATCGCTTCCTTGATTTTCGATACGCGGTCGCGAATCCGCCGCCGGTCCGTCTCGAGTTTTTGTTCGCCCGGTCCGCGCGTTCCGATTCCGCCGCCCAGCCGCGAAAGTTCTTCACCCTTGCCGGTCAGCCTCGGCAGCAGATAATTCAGTTGCGCCAGCTCCACCTGCAGCTGGCCTTCGCGCGTCCGCGCGTGCGTCGCAAAAATATCCAGGATCAGCTGCGTGCGGTCGATCACGCGCCGCCCGATTCCCTTCTCCATATTGCGCAGCTGCACGGGCGTGAGGTTGTGGTCCACGATCACCAGTGGCGCGTGCCGCATCTCGGCTTCGATCCGAATTTCTTCCAGCTTGCCGCGCCCAACCAGCGTGGCCGGATCAAGCGCGTCTCGCACCTGTAGCAACGAACCCTCGATCTTAGCGCCCGCGCTCCTTGCCAGTTCTTCCAGCTCCGCAAGCGAATCGCGCGCCGCAGCCGTGGGATCTCCCGCACGCCCGCGCGGCGATTTCTTGAGTCCCACACCCACCAGCAATACCTTTTCCCGATTGTCGAGCGATTGCGGTTTTTTCATACGAGGTTGGAATCGCGGTTCGACCGGAGCCTGAGGCTTTCAACTCTCATTCGTCCGTCCGATTATACAACCACTCGCAACTGCGGACCCAATTCGCGCTCTGGGCTCGCCCCGATGCTGTCTTTCAACTCAACTCCTCCGGTAATGTGTCAGTTTCCGCTAAGCGCGTTTGCCAGTACGAAGGGCTCCAAATGGAGTTATAGGGAAGTGGGAAGACAGGAATAGAATGGCGCGGAAGGGGTGGGAGGAGCCGATGCCGACGATTGAAGGAAAACCAGCGGGCCTTTGGATTGATGGTTATGTGAAGAAGGCGGGGAAGCTTGAGGGCGTGACGAAGGCCGTACGGGCACTGGTGAAAAATACAGTAAAGGGGAGTGAGGAGTACGTGAATCCGTGGAAGATTCCGTCATTTGATTCGCACGGACCGCTGTGCTGATTCATGGCGGGCAAAGAACATGTTACGTTCGCGTTCATGCCCGGGGCAGCGCTACCGGACCCGCAGAAGCTGCTGGAGGGAACGGGGAAGGGCGTGCGACACGTGAAATTGCGGAGCGTTGCAGAAGTGAAGAGGCCGGGCGTGAAGAAATTGATAACGGAAGCGGCGAAGCTGAATAGGAAGGATCCACCGTCGGGGATGATGGTGGGAATGGAAAAGAGGAAGGCTAAAACGAAAAAGAGCTAGTGGAATGGGATGGAAATTGCCACAGAGCCGCACCCGGACGCCAGGCAATTTCCGGGCGGATAACGGGCAAGTCGCAAGTAGTCCGAATTGCCTGGTAAGTTGCGTAACCGGAAACTGACCCGCCACCACTCCTCCGCCCCGATTCCCACATCCCCGCCTTTCGTATAGAATTGTTCGCTTGTTCCCGGGCGCGCGCTTCCAAGACAAACTAGGCCGTAAAGCACTCTGAATTTGAATCGACCGATGCGCACACCCGAACCTCGAGGCCGAAAATGATTCTCGACATCAACGCGATTCAGGCCATTCTGCCCCACCGCTATCCCTTTCTTCTCGTCGATGCCATCGAAGAAATGGAACGCTGGAAGCGCATCGTCGGAATCAAGAACGTCACCATCAACGAACAGTTCTTCCAGGGACATTTTCCCGGCAAGCCCATCATGCCCGGCGTGCTCATCATCGAATCCATGGCTCAGACCGGCGGCCTGCTCCTCCTTCAAGAGGTAAAGGACCGCGAGAAAAAACTCGTCTATTTCGTCGCCATCGACGATGCGCGCTTCCGCCGCCCGGTCGTTCCCGGCGATCAGCTGCGCATTGAAGTCGATGTTCTCGCCTGGCGCGGATCATTCTGCAAAATCAAAGGCCGCGCAACCGTGGCAGGAGAACTCGCCGCCGAGGCGACGCTCATGTGCAAGATGGTTGACATGGATGAAGTCCAGCCGCCCGCGTCGGCTTCCGCCGAGAAGGCGCAGTGAGCCAATCCCGTGAAGGAAATTCGTGAGCGTTGTAATGAGTGAAATCGATCCCCGCGCTTCGATCTCGCCCTCCGCGCGTATCGGCAACGGCGTGAAGATCGGCGCCTTCGCCGTTGTTGACGACGAGGTCGAGCTCGGCGAAGGCTGCATCGTCGATACCCACGCCATGGTGCAAGGACCGGCGCGCATCGGACGCCGCAACCGCTTCTACCCGTTCTCGGTCGTCGGCGGTGACCCTCAGGATCTCACCTACAAGGGCGAGCGAGTATCGCTCGAAGCCGGTGATGATAATGAATTCCGCGAATTCGCCACTGTGAATCGCGGCACTGTGAAGGGCGGCGGCACGACTCGGCTCGGCAGCCACAATCTGATCATGTCCTACGCCCACATCGGCCACGATTGCCAAATCGGCAGCCGCGCCATTTTCGTCAACGGCGCGACGCTCGCCGGGCACGTCACCGTGGAAGACTACGCCACCATCGGCGCGTTCTGCCCGGTGCACCAGTTCTGCCGCATCGGCAAGCATTCCTACATCGCCGCGCACACCGTCATCACGCAGGACGTTCCGCCGTTCTCGAAAATCGTCGCCCCGCGCGCTACGAAATGTTACGGCGTCAATTCCGTGGGTCTGGAACGCAACGGCTTCACGCCCGATCGGATCGAATCCATCGAAAAGGCCTATCGCCTGCTCCTCCGCTCGAAACTCAACACCACGCAAGCTCTCGAGCAAATGCGTGGAACCCTTTCCGCCTCCGAAGACGTCCAAACCCTTATCCGGTTTATCGAATCTACGGCGGAGCGCGGTCTCACCAAATAGCGATGCCTGCGAGCGCAACTCCGGAGAAGTCTGAGCGCTGGGGGCTGATTGCCGGCAACGGTGATTTTCCATTTCTCGTCCTGGAAGGTGCGCGCAGTCGCGGTATCGAAATGGCCGTGATCGCCATTCGCGAAGAAGCGTCGCCCGCGCTCGAGCAGTCCGCCAAGCGCATCCACTGGGTCAGCCTCGGCGAGCTGAGCCGGACGATCGAATTGCTGCATGAGGAGGGCGTCAAGCGGGCCGTGATGGCGGGGCAAGTGAAGCACAACAAGATCTTCAGCTCGATCCGGCCGGACTGGCGTCTTGCGAAATTGCTTTTCTCGTTGCCGACGAAAAATACGGATTCGCTGATTGGAGCCGTCGCGCGCGTCCTCGAAGATGAAGGCATTCAGCTGGTGGACTCCACAAAATTTCTCGGGCCGCTTCTGCCCGAACCGGGAATTCTCACGCGCCGCTCGCCCGACGTTTCCGAAGCGGCGGACATTGCCTATGGCCGCGACGTGGCGCAGAAAATCGCGGCGCTCGACCTCGGCCAGACAGTCGTCGTGCGCGATCGCGCCTGCGTCGCCATCGAAGCCATGGAAGGCACCGATGAGACAATCGAACGCGCCGCCCGCATCGCCGGAGGCCAGCGCCTCGTTGTCGTGAAAATCAGCAAGCCGGCACAGGACATGCGCTTCGATGTGCCCGTCGTCGGCCTGAAAACAATCGAAGTGATGCGCCGCTCGAACGCCACGGCCCTCGCCGTCGACGCCGGAAAAACGCTGCTCTTCGATCGCGACGATCTCATCCGCGCGGCCGACGATTTCAGCATCGCGATCCACGCGTTTGCTCCAGCAAGTACCCGCGAAAGCGCAGCGCCACCCGGCCGCGGCACGGCAGCTACGAAGCGAAAAGGAAATCGTGAGCGATAAGCCAATCCGCGTAGCCGTCGTCGGCGTCGGCGACTTCGGCCGCAACCACGTTCGCGTCTGGCGCGAAATCGAAGGCGCTGAACTTGTCGGCGTCGTCGATACCAACGCCGAACGCGCGCAAAAAACCGCCGCGGAATTCGGCACCCGCGTTCTTCGCGACCTCGACGCGCTCTCCTCGGACGGCATCGACGCCGTCAGCCTCGCCGTGCCCACCGCAGAACACGCCCGCATCGGCTCCCGCATTCTCGAAGCAGGCATCGACGTGCTCGTCGAAAAGCCCATCGCCGCGTCTCTCGCCGAAGCCGACGCGCTCATCGCCGCCGCTCGCCGCAAGAGCTGCATTCTGCAAGTCGGCCACGTCGAACGCTTTAATCCCGCCGTCGTCGCCGTCCGGAAAATCGTCTCGCGCCCGATGTTTTTCGAAATTCATCGCCTCGGCATTTTTTCGCCGCGCAGCCTCGATATCGACGTCGTGTACGACGTCATGATTCACGATCTGGACATCCTGCTCTCGCTCGTCCATGCGCCCGTCGTCGACCTGAAAGCCGTTGGCATCCCCGTGATCAGCGAAAAAGTGGACATCGCTCACGCCCGCGTCGAATTCGAGACCGGCACGGTCGCCAATCTCACCGCCAGCCGCGTCTCCACCGAACGCGTCCGCAAGATGCGCTTCTTCCAGGAGCACGAGTACGTCTCGCTCGACTTCACGCGCCAGGATGTTCTTCGCGTGCGCGTCGATTCGGCTACTGCCCCCGCCGCTGCAAGCGGCGTCCAGACGAACTCCGCGCAGCCGAAAATCGAATTCGAGAAAGTGCCGACCACACCCGAAGAGCCGCTGCGCGCCGAGCTTCGCGCCTTCGCCGAATCCGTCCGCACGCGCAAGCCCGCCGCCGTCGACGGTGCCGCCGGCCGCCGCGCCCTCGAACTTGCCGACCGCGTCATGTCGGGCATCCTCGAACACGCTCGCCACGTCCAACTATCCAGCTTCGCCCCACAGGACGCTCGATGATCCCGCGAATACTGGTTCCCACTGACGTGCGCCCGCTCTCGAGCGAAGACGCGGCCAAGAAAAAGCCCGCCACACGCTTTGAAACTTACATGGACGACCGCATGGTCGTCCCGCCTGGCCTCTCCGATGCGCCGCCGCTCAACGGCAACTCGACCATCCCGAGCCATTTCCCGCTAGGCGTCCTCATCGAACGGTCGCTTGTCCCGCGCAGCATCGAGCCCAAGCCTTTCGACCTGAAGCCGCTCTCCGAATACATTCCCGTCTCGATGATGGACTCGCGCGTCGTCGTTCCCGTGTACGTGGAAGCGCCGGAGCCCGCGGAAATCGCCCGCTTCGATAAGCCGCAGGTGATGACGGCCGCGCTTCGCGAAGTCATCCAGCCGGACATCTTCACCACCGGCG